>DASQPD010000027.1:0-77047 GCA_035644135.1 Pyrinomonadaceae bacterium | reverse complement strand
TTGAAGTTCAGACAACGGTTGAAAAATTGTCGCACTTAGCGACTATTGAGTTGGTAGCAGCGCTGAACAAAACCGTGATGCCGCCCCAGGCGAAAGCAATACCAAAGAGCATTCCCGAGACCATAAATAAAACGGATAGGCTGGCGGTAAAATATCCGATTGGTCCTACGATTGTGGAGAGGACCCAAAGAATCAGAATCCAGCGCGGAAACCTCTTTCCTTTCCAGGAGCCAGCTGCAAGTAAGTCCAGACCCGCGGTAAACATGAGCGCTCCAACTAAATAGGCGCCGGAGCCGAGAACTGCCACATCACGTGTAATTAGTATCAGGGAGCCGACTACCTGCAGAAGAAATCCAAGAGTACCCGTCAATCCAATTTCTTCATGCTGGAAACCGTATATGCCGATGCTTCCAAACAGGAGGAACACATCGGTAAAGAAATACAGCGCCATGATTCGGGGAGTCGTGCCAGGTATGACAGAGGCAATTCCGCGCAGCACTCCTGCGACTATTGCGGCCAGCCCGCAAAAGCGAATCAGTTTTGTCCTCCACATTTGATCTGTTTCCAGCATCGCCAAACTTGATCACATCTAGTTCAGGATCCACTATGGCGCGGCCCTGTTCTTCGGCGCCTGCCATTCGGCTTCAACCGACGGAGGTAGATCTTGAGAGTTCTTCAAGAGGCTTACAATCTGCCAGATCTCCTCATCGGATAGCATGCTTCCCCACGCCAGCATGCCGGTATTCCTTATTCCGTGCTTGATGGTCCAGAAGAGTTGCGAGTCTGTGTAATTCGGCATTCCTCCAAGGAGCTGCGGCGCCGGCGGATAGAACGATTGCCCGTAGACACTTGGATTGCCTGCAGGTGTGCTGTGGCAGCGCGCGCACATCGCTTTATACGTGCTCGCTCCCGCCTTCAGATTCTCTTCGTTGACTGAAATAGGATTCGTATCTGCGGAAGCATGCCTGGCGATCGAAGCGCGAAGCACCAGGGGCATGATCCTCGCTTCAAGATTTGAGTGGGTCCCGTCTGCATTCACAGGCATTAACCCGAGCCGCATTACCGCGAGAGCCGATAGCAGCAATAGCACTAACATCAGAACCGCACCTAACAGAACTTTTCTCACGTCTTTCTCCTCAGCTCGCTCCCGGCTGGCCGCAACCGCGGCCCGTCGAACGTCAATGAAATGTGAATCATCTAGAGAGTCACTCAGTAACGACCATCGTTCCCGTCATGTCCTCATGACCTTCGCCGCAGAATACGTCACATGAAAAAATGAACTTGCCTGTCTTGTTGGGGGTGAATTGAATACGGGCTGTCTCTCCCGGGTTGACGTCCGCGCGAATCCCAAACTCGCGCAAGTGGAATCCGTGCTTGCGATCCTGGGAAGAGAGCACCAACACAACTGGCTCGCCCTTCTTCAAGGTGATCGTGTCAGGCGTGAATTCGAATTTCTTCGCGGTTATGTGAATCTCTCTTTCCGCCGGGAGCGCATCCGCGCGGACGTAAAAAGCTAACCCCGATACGATCGTCGCAGTAATGAATAGAGCGCCTGCGATTAAGACTCGTTTTTTCCGATGCATCAAATTATCCTCCACTAAGATTAAGTTCCGTTATGCCGTACTTCGCCTGCCTTACTTGAGCTTCGATATTTCTCAAGCCGAGCCCCTTATAGGGTGCGCTCGCGTCCCACGGTATTGCAGCTTTCTTGGGCACGGAGCCGGGAGCCGGCAAAGGAAACATCAGTGACTTCGCCGAGTGATGCGCTATGTGGCCCGTCATTTGGTGGTGCTCCTGATGAATGTGCCCGTAGAACACCGTTACATTCGTGTGCGGCATTAGCGCATCAATCACCGCGGCGCCATCCTTGGTCGCCCAGTCCCAATCGGGATACAGATCGAATAGCGGCCGATGTGTTAGCACCACAATGCGCGCATCTGGCTTCTGTTGCTTCAAGTCTGCTTTGAGCCAGTTAAGCTGCGAATCGCCAACGATAGCCCCCGGATCGGAGACATTATCGAGGACTATGAAATGGACATCCTTGTGATCAAATGTGTAATTGAGTTTGCCGAAGAACTGCTGATACGCATCACCACGATCGAGCGAAGCGTCGTGCTCGCCGGCCATGAAATGAACAGTAGGAACCTTTAGTCTTCCAACGATGTCTTTGAACTGCGCCATTCTGTCTTTGCGAACCTGGACGTCGTCGGTGGTGTGCGTAAGGTCACCCGTAAAAACGATGAAATCCGGCTGCTCTTCGAGGCTATTGACGACCTGTACCGCTTTCTTAAGCGTGCCTTCAGCATCCGGATTCACCTTTGGTCCCGAGAAACCCCAGTGCGTATCCGAGAGTTGGACAAAGTAGAAATCCTTTTCAACCTTTTTGCCTGCATAGCCGTTTGCATAATCCAGGACTGAGCCAAGGGTGTTAAGACCCAGACTTGAAGCAAATACGATCCCGCCGCCCAAACCCGCGAGCTTTATGAAACCGCGCCTGTCCATTTCGCCCATCTGTATCCTCCTGACGAACCAATGTTGTGACTCAAAATGTCCGCCATCTAAACATACCGACTTGGCTTCGGAAATATTCCCGCGGTCGTCAATCTGGCTTTGTGGTCTGTTTGATAAGTGAGGCCCAGCCAAACGATCAGAAGCTGGTGTAGGCATCGTCATCGTGCAAGTCGTGCAAGCATTGAGCTGAAAGAGAGTCCTGCCGGCAAATCAGCAGAAGTAGATACTCCTCGGTGGCCTTGATCAGCTTAACTAACCTAAGAGTATCGGCAGCAGTACGCCCAAACCCAGCACAAAGAGCCAGATTGCAGGCGCGGGGGTACCGATTGGTCTACGCAAACGAACTTCTCGAGCGGCCAATCGCGGATCGAGTCTCACCCATTCATCATGGCGTCGTTCAAGCACTAAGAACGCAAGCGCTGTTGCCGCACCATACATGAGGTGGCCGATAAGCGATGGCAGTGCCAGACCTGCAGCTTGAGTCGTCCAGGTTAATGAGCCCCCCAGGAGAACCGGGTACAAGGTCAAAGGCCCAAGGAACCACCAAACCAGTCCGTACAACAGTCCCCATGCCACCCCCGACCCCTTATCCGGAGCTTCACGCCGGAAGAGCAGCCCGTAGCTCATACCGATGATTGCGCTGATCACGAGATGGACCACAAAGCCTAACAATGGCGACGTGCCGCCGACCAAACGAGCGACACGTGGCAGAGCACCTGTGGCAAGCATGACTATACTGAAGAGTAGGCCACCGGCTAAGCTTGCCGCGGCTCCCCACCCAAGCGAATACATAGTTCTCGCTCCTGGACCTTCTGGCTCACGATTGATTGGATCAGAGTCCGTAAAGAACCCGACCCAAAACCGATCGGCGACCGCGTAAATCAGTCCGACGATGAGCCCATAGACAATGTGTCCTACGAAAGAACCAAATAACGCACCACCATGTTGGTACGACCAGTCCAGAGGCCTACCCTCGAGCAGCGGCAGAATCGTCATCGGCCCCAGGAACCACCATAAAATTCCGTAGGTCACTCCCCATCCCAAGCTAGATCCATAGCCGCGGATATCACTCTGAAACAACAGGCCGAAGCTAGCGCCGATGACCATCGCAACTAATGAGTGAACTGCTAAACCTGACACCCGAGTGTGAGAATTGACCAGTCCGCCGATGACCGGAAAGAGATCGACCTTATCCATCCATCTGCCGAAGACCCAACCGCCAAAGCAACCGGCCAGTCCACCAGCAACCAGGGCGCGCCTGAAGCTAAAGGTTGACTGTGTCGGACGGACTCGAAGGCCACCCCAGATTCCGAGAACCATTCCGAGAGGCATGCCGAAGAGCAGCACATAAGCTACCAACTGGGGAAACTGAGCACGCAGGGAATCGACTCTACCAATTGCTGACATCCCCTCCGCTATTACATGCACGACTCCGGCGGGAACAACGAGCCAGAGCAGCAGAGCAAATCCAAGTCCCCAGATCAAACCAGCACCGGGACTCACTGAACGCCGGTGGGATAAGACAGCAAAAACTAATCCGTAGATCCCGCCAAGCATGAGGCTGGCTGGGAGCGAGACAGTAACCACAGCGGAGCAAGCTGCGCCTCCTATTACTCCTGTAAAGATGCAAATAATTATCGCAATCACCAGCGGAGTTCCCACCAAAGGCTGGATTTCAATGTTAGCTGGAGCGAGAATTTCAGATGAGGTTTCCATCGTGCGCCCCCCTGTCATGCAGCTCAATCGTCTGGACGATGTCGCGAGGAAAGAAGAGTTCGATGACCCAATCCGTCAGTACGCGCACTTTGCGATCGAGTCCCGGTAGTTTGCTCAGATAGATTCCGCGCCACATTAACCAGGCAAAGAGGCCCGAGAATTGAACTGCCTTCTCTCTCACAAACGGTACTGTCAGCTCGGCACACGCTGTATGGTGACCAATGACGCACAACGCTCCCCGCGAGCGAAAGCGAAATGGCTTGAGCTCTTTTCCGTTGAAGCTGGCATGAATGTTGTGGGCCACCGCGCGCGCTTCACGCATTGCAAATTGCGCAGTAGGCGGAAACGGTCTGCCTGTCTTGCCGTCGCGGCAGGCGGCGCAGTCTCCCAGAGCCCACAATCCCTGATGGCCTGGCACTGCCAGTGTGCTGTCGACGATCACTGCGCCCCGTTTATCCCGATTGATTGGGAGCAAGCGAAGCAGAGGGTTAGGGACAGTGCCCGCCGTCCATACTAGTGTCTGCGTTCGAATCTCTTCACCCGACTCAAGGACCACAGCGTCCGCACACGCGTCAGCCAAACGATCATTGAGCTTAAAAGTGACACCCCGCCCGGTCATTCGTTCAAGCGCGTAACGGCCCAACTTTTCGCTCAGCTCTGGGAGGATACGATCGCGCGTATGAACGAGGATGACACGCACATCTGCGGCGCGAAGGTTGAGAAAGTCAGCCAGGATGCCGCGAGCAAAGTCGTTTAAGGCGCCTGCCAACTCGACGCCGGCAAATCCGCCGCCGGCGATCACAAACGTCAGCAACTCGTGGCGTCGGCCCGGATCGGATTCGCGATCGGCGCGTTCGAACATGTCTATCACTCGGTTACGAATGCGCATGGCATCAGGAAGGGTCTTGAAGTCAAGCGCAAACTCCTTGACGTTCTGCATCGCGCTCGGATAATTGGTGACAGAACCAAGAGCTAAAACAAGATGATCGAAGAGGAGCTCGTGAGTGACGTCGCCTGGAGTGGAGGGCCCGCGCGAGCGTCCGTTCATTGCCAGGAAAACGCGGTGCTTCTCCAGGTCTATGCCGACGACACGTCCGCGCACGACTTGCGTCCTCCGCAAACTCGTACGGAGAGGGCTGCTAATGTGGTTAGGCTCCAAGCTGCTCCCAGCAACTTCCGCCAGCATAGGAGTAAAGAGCAGTGCGTTTGTGTCACTGACAAGTGTGAAGGTTACCTTATGATTTGCCCCAAATACCCGCTCTAATCGTTCAGCGGTAGCCATGCCCGCGAAACCACCTCCGAGAATCACAATCTGCTCTGTCGGTACCCTCGGCGACTTGGGTAAGATAGAGTCAGGACCTGGCCACGAAGCTGTTATCCTGCACAGAGTCTCTGCAGCCAAGCCGAGTACAGCGCCATACCACACCCATGCAATCAACTGCGGCAGCATTGTTCTCATTCCCTCGGCCGTCCACTGGGGTGGCTGCCCACTGATAACAGGGAATAAAACTACGCTGACAAAGGCCCAAAGCGGTATGCCGAGGGCGGCAGCTGTCATTACGCTGTCGATGTACAGGCGTTGTATGTTGCGAAAGGCGACCACATACGCGATACCGATGACCGATCCAAGTAGAACTGCGACAGGAATGCTTTCCAGTGTCGTGGCGAGAACGAAGCTGCTCACAAAACCAGACAGCAGTCCGATCATGCTAGAACGCAGATAACTGGGTTTGCTATACAGGGCTTTAATCTTCGCGGCGTTCACGTGATTTATTGAGTCCGTTGCCTGCCATAGTCATATGCTCTGCAACCTAGCGATCGTCATAACCTAACGACCGAGCTGATCCCTCTCATCGATAATTACCGTCTGACCCGCGCCGTTATTCCGTGCCGCCAGGTCAATCTGCCTGATTCCTTTTCTGAGGCGCGAACCCAACGCTTCGAGACTTCGGGAATATTTAGAAACGAAACGAGGTAAGTACAAGAGAGAGATTCCGTTATCTGAGAAGGTGATCGAGGTCGTACATATGGAAACTGGTAGAAAGACACAAATAAGAATCATCAAGCAAGAAACCGCAAGCAATACCCTCGAGTCGCAGGCGGCACCAGTGCCAAGTGAGAAGCCCGTGAAGGATCCGAAGGCCGAGTTGATTTGTAGCGTCTCCGGATGGGTGGCCGAGTTTAAAGAAAGGCGCCGGCCCGATCCGAGGATCACATTTAAAGCTCTATTTAAAGAGGTGTAGACCTCTGTATATGAGAAAACATTTTCTCAGATGCCTTCTGAAGTTAGCCTCCAGCCGCATTGGTCAACGCTCAAGTATTCAATCGCTAATGATGAACCGGCTCTCCCCGGCCCTGTTCCTTGATACGGTCAACTCCTATCAGCGCACTGCGGCAATCAAAGCTGCCATCGAACTCGATCTCTTCACAGCCATCGGTGAAGGGCGCGAAACATCTCAAGCGCTTGCTCTAAGGTGCGGCGCCTCCGAACGCGGCATGCGCATCCTTTCCGATTATTTAGTAGTCATTGGATTCTTGAGGACTTCGTCAATCAAAAAGCAACGCCTGGACGAATAGTTTTTGCAATGGTAGACTGCGGGTGTGGCGATAATTTCCAGCAAAGAGGCTGCAGACAGGCTTGGCTTAAGCGTAAGGAGAATTCAGGCCCTGATTAAGTCGGGAAAGCTGCCTGGTCGTAAATTTGGTACGGCATACATGATTAACGAGAAGGACCTTGCACTCGTGAAGAATCGCAAGCCCGGCCGGCCGAAGAAGCTTACATCGAAACGCAAAAGCAAATAGCCAGAGTGCCATTAATTTCCACTAAAAGACGCCGCCCTTCGTTTGAAAATAAGTATGCGCGGGATTCAGAACAATACATTCAAAAGCGTTGAGTGGCATCACCTTCGTTAGCTGAGGTGGTCCACCCAGTAGCGAGGTTCGCGATGAGAGTGGGCGACGGCGATGATGACGATCGTTTCATCGTCGATGCCATACACTAGAGAGTAGGGGAAGCGAGCGAAGAGACATCTGCGAATTTCCGGCTCGATTTCTGGTGATGCCAACGGATAAGCTTTGACAAGTCGAACAACTCGGTCGAGCTCATCGAGGAAGTCCAGACCTTTACCGTCGGTCCTTTCATCAAACCAGATGAAAGCTTCATCAACTTCTTGCTGAGCGAGTGTGAGGAATCGGACGTTCACTATCGGTTGTATTTAGCCATCAATTCTTCGTACGAAACTGTCGGAAGTCGGCCGGCTTTATAGGCAGTCCATCGCTTACGCGCTTCAACAGCCCAAACGTGATCGATTTCAGGATCGGGCTTGTCTAGATCTGTGAGGATAGCGTCGAGCAGCCGAAGCTTCTCTTCCTCTGGTAGAGCTCGGATTTCAGATGCCAGCTTGTCTGCCTGTGTCGCCACGCCGTCTCACCTACTGGGACTTAATATACAACGGATTCATGGATTGTTCATGTTTGATTTCTCATCCACAGATTACGTAGGTTCAGAACCAATACTGCACTGATGACGGCATGAGCACCCTGGATAGGATGGCTCGGGTGCGGTCTTGCCAGCCGGGGAAGCCAATTCAGATCCGCCGCTGTCTCCGAGTTGTTGTCGGTATCGGCAGCCCGAATGGCGATCACTGGCCGCCAAAAGTTATATGTGTATTTGGCCTCGTAGAACGCGATTACCCCATCGGCGAAGCTCAGATTAAGAAGGGCAAACAGCCGAGCGTTCGCCGCTGTCGTCAAGCCATGCGCCACCGATGCTGTCTGCGAGATTTCGTTCCAATAATTCTGAATGGCTCCATTCCAAAAGCGGCCGGTCAAGGCTTCGTCCGCCGTAGCGGTCGTGCTATTGGCAATTCCCAGTGATTTAATTTGGTTGAGAGCATCACTGTACTCGGTTCGGGCTTATGCTTTGCTCGGATGGCCCAGTTTGAAGTGCGCTTATCAAGAAAACTGTACAAGACGGGAGAGAGGACAGAAGCCAGGATCAGCCTCAAGATCCAGATGGTCTCGGTGTGCACTTGTTGTGTGGCTGAAATGACTATGAAGCTCGTAAATCGGATAACGCTCGTTACAGCACACATGATGAGAGCAACAAACATACGGATAATAATTTGCTTCATAGTATTCCTTCCTCATCTTGGATCGCTATGTTCATAATCAATGTCGAACGGCCTTGCACAAAAACATGCGATGGTCTGTACAGTACCGCGAGCGAAGCGACCGGATGTTAGACTCGACTTCCCGATATGATTCTCATGACTGGCACCCCGTCAATTAGTTAGTTGAAGCGCAACATCCGGTCGCTTCGCTCGCGGTACTGTCTGAGCACTTCACGTGGCCGTAGTTATGACTTTTTGTGCAAGCCATCTCGAACTGCTATTGGATAAGACCTGCTCAGCAGCTAATTTATTCCCCCGAACTATCTCCGCGCTTTCGGGGCATTTATAGCCGGCGAAAGATTAGTAACAGAAGGTGATTCGACCTGTACCAAAGAAGCCGAGTGGCAGCCACGTGAGCTCCGGCGACGCAGGAGGGTTGCCACGCAGGGTTACAGTTCTACTGATTCGGCTTTTGTTGCAAGTATTGCGCGAGAGAAGAATAATCGTGGCGAGCGGGTGGACCTGGAGATGACCATCAAGCTCCAAGTCCACCCACTCTGGAACATGGGCGCTCGCCCCTTGAGTCCCATGTTCATTCGAAGAACTCGATGTGATCGTCGCCGTTAAAGCACATGCGGAACTCCAGCAAGTATGATCGCGTCTTCACGGAACCGTGCCATTGCACCACTCTATACCGTTCGGCAGGCCTTAATATTCCCCGCTCAGCAGCAAAAAAATTGTGATGAAGCTGAAGATTCATTACTGAACGTCCAGAGGGAGGCCAACAAAAGCTGCTCATGTGCAAGCGAGTGGATAGCTATCAGTTTGCTGGTAGCAGGACTGCTTGAGGCCGCGGTTTGGAAGGAGATAATCTCCCTAATCTTAGGTTGACTCCTGGAGACGTTTTCGCAGGCTGGCCGGGATGAGTTGTTTTCCGGAGCAGACAACGCATTTTCATCCGGGCTTTGTGCAGTTGCGACTTGGATGTGCCTACCGAGCAGCCCCGGATGTGTGCGATCTCGGTATGTTCTAATCCTTCAACATCGTGAAGCAGAAAGACGGCGCGATATCCAGGCGGCAGTTGGACAATTGCTTCCTCCAGCGCAAGCCGATCGAGCAAAGGCATGCTCGTAAGAACATTTCGACCTTTAATTGTCAGCTCAGGCATTTCCCCGTCTTCGGTAAGTTGCTCTCTTCTGCTGCGACGCTTACGAAAGTACATAAGCACTTGATTAACGGTCAGGCGGTGCAGCCACGTGCTAAAAGTACTTTCCCCCCGAAAGGTTCCCAGCTTGCGAAATACCTGAACGAAGACCTCTTGCGTCAGATCTTCCGCCTCCGCAGTATTTCCAGTCATCCGCAAGCACACAGCAAAGACCTTTCCGTGATGAAGCTTGAAGAGTTCCTCGAAAGGCTGTAGATCGCCTCGTATCCTTCCTTCGTCCTTGACCGGATCATTGATTGCCATAATTCCTCCTCGACTGGATTCCACTGCAGCAGCTCAAAGTGATCTCAAAATGCGTTTTCCGTTCTCGTTTAGTGACTCCGAGCGCTTTCACCCGTTATACCGCCCTTACGCGATCAATATTCCCGGACAAAAGATCGGTTAAGGCGGGAATAAAAGTGGCGAGAAACCGGTCTTAATGATGGATGGCGTAGAGGTACAAACAGGAAGAGCGATTGCAGAAGCAAAACAAACTCGCCACTTTTGAGGAAGCAGTCTTACCGCACCTGAACGCCGCCTATAACCTGGCGCACTGGCTGACGCGCAATGACACGGACGCTGAGGACGTGGTGCAGGAGGCCTACCTGAGGGCCTTTAAGTTCTTCGGCGGTTTCCATGGTGCGGACGGGCGCTCCTGGCTGCTGGCGATTGTGCGCAATACTTGCTACACCTGGATGCAGCACAACCGCTCGCCCGAATTGAGTGTTCCCCTCGACGATGAGTTGCACGAGATTGAGAGTAAAGATTTGGATCCAGAGGCCCTCCTGGTACAAAGGGCGGACACGCTGATGGTCAGACAAGCACTGGAAGAATTGCCAATAGAATTTCGCGAAGTGTTGGTGTTGCGCGAATTGGAAGAAATGTCTTACAAAGACATAGCTAGCATTACGGATTTGCCGCTAGGCACAGTCATGTCTCGTCTGGCTCGTGGTCGCAAGAGGTTGCAGCTAGCTCTTACAAATCAGATGCACGCGGAGGTTTTAAGTTGAGTTGTCAAAGAGCGGATGAATTGATTCATGGCTATTTAGATGGCGAGCTGGATCTGGCGAGAAGTCTGGAGGTCGAGCAGCACATGCGTGAATGTGAAACCTGCGCACGCGCTTATCGCAGCCAAACAACGTTGCGTTCATCTCTGAAGGACGACTCGCTCTACTATCGGGCGCCAGAGAAGCTGCAGAAGCGCATTCAGTCCTCGTTGCGCAAGGAGGCCAAGTCCGAAGTGTTCCCGCGCGCATTCGGCTGGCGCTGGCTTACGGTGGGGGCTTCGCTGGCTTTCATGCTTTTGATTGGTGTGGTCGTGTGGAGATTTGTGCCGAGGTCTATTCGTCCCTCCGGCGATGAGCTTCTGGCCCAGGAGATCGTTTCCGATCACGTCCGCTCATTACAGATGCCTGGTCATCTCACCGATGTGCTTTCTTCCGATCAGCATACGGTCAAGCCCTGGTTCGACGGCAAGGTGGATTTTGCTCCCCCGGTTAAAGACTTTGCCAGTCAGGATTTTCGTCTCTACGGCGGTCGATTGGAATACTTGAATAACAGAACTGTGGCTACACTTGTTTACCAACGCCGCTTGCATTATATCAATCTATATATCTGGCCGGCGGAGCAAGCTGTCGCGACAGGCGAAAAGACGACGCAACGCCAGGGCTATAACCTGATCCATTGGACCAGCTCGGGCATGAACTACTGGGCCATATCCGATCTGAATGGTGTTGAGTTGCATGAGTTTGCACGTCTGGTCCAACAAGGGCCGCTTTGGTAACGCAAGCTGTTAGCTTGCGTATTCCGACAGATTCAACTGCCCATGGCTCGACGCAAGCTAACAGCTTGCGTTACCGTTTTGTCTCTGTGACTGGCCAGCCTTTCTTGGAGACGTTTGCGGGCACGCGCAAGGCGCGACATCACAGTTCCTACAGGAATCTCCGTTACGTCCGCGATTTGTTTATAGGATAATCCTTCGAATTCTCGCAACACTATTACCTCGCGAAATTCAGCCGGCAGCTCTTCCAGTGCCTGTCTAATCATTACTGTGTCTGCCCTTTGCAGTAAGAGGGCTTCCGGATTTAAATCTTCGCTCTCAATCTCGTGCGCCTCCTCATCGAAGGGGATCATCAATTCGGGCGAACGGTTATGCTGCATCCAGGTGTAGCAAGTGTTTCGAACGATCGCGAGCAACCAGGGCCGGAAGTCACCGCCGTGAAAACTGCCGAAGTGTTTAAAGGCGCGCAGGTAGGCTTCCTGGACCACGTCCTCGGCATCCGTTTCGTCCCGAGTGAGCCAGCGGGCCAGATTGTATGCCGCCCCCAAATGTGGCAGTGCGGCTTCTTCAAAACTCTGTAGCAGGCCTTCCATATAGTAGCGTTATTCGAGCATTGCCCGTTGGAGCTCAATCACCTTCCGCAGCCTCACACTTTCTAAGTTGATCGGCCACAAAGAGCGGAGCGTTTACCTGTCGAACTCCGCGACCCATCAGACTCTTGATAAGCGCGAGTCCTTCACAATCGATGAAGCAGATGTTCTTCAAATCAAGCGTAAGCCGCAGTCCTTCATCCAACACCGACTCGGCAGACTCGTCTAATAACTCCATCCATTGGCCGGCGACCCGACCATCCAATTGCAGGGTAACTTCCTGGTCTGACTGAGCAACTCTTGTGATCTTCAGCATTCAGGGTCTCTCTTCGAAATTTGTGGCATGTCGTGCGGACTCAGTGCCGATTGATTACCGAACGACGTGTCTGATATCAGCCTTTTCGCTTGCAAAGATCCCCCGTCTGAGTGGGGTGAAGGAGCAAGGCCTGCGATGCGCATTGCCCGTGGGAGCGAGCACTACACTCGGTGCGTTTTACATGTAGGTCTTGCCCCTCGCATTCGGTAAGCGAAGTTCAGCGCGCCGTTGGAACGTTGGCTGCTGTCTCGCCTACCGAGTGCAGGACCTCCTTTTTCAACCTTTCGTATTGGTAGTTTTACGGAAGCGCTTGGGGCTCGCCATAGATAAAGTCATCCATCATGACGATGTCATTCTTGATGTCATCGTCCGGACCTGGCGCGGCGTCTCCTGTCGTGATCCGCACGCGTGCGATCCGAGCGTCGTTATAAATGACGCCGAAGAAAGACAGACTTCCATCGCCAGGTGATGCCGGGACAAAACTGCTGAACAACAGCTGGCCGTTGGCCCCGAAAAACTCCATCAGCGTGCTGGCTCCGCGGTTGCCGTGCTTTTCGCCGGGGCCACTCCCATCCGGTTGATCGACGTCAGTGAAGACTGCGCCGAAGCCACTAACTGTTGCTGGAGTATTTCCATTTGAACCGGGTACAAAGAACAATGCGTTGGTGATATTGCTCCCTACCGGCGTGAAAAGGCGCAAAGGGCTGAAGGCCTTGAAAATAGTGCCGTAGCTCGGATTGTTGAAGAGCGCTGCGAGGCCGCCCTGCGGCCCCCCCGATGGAGGTGCTTGCGAAAGTCCGATTCCCGGTGTGGTGAACTGGCTTCCCCGCGTGTTCAGAAATACGTTGAATGGCGTTACTGGAGCCGTAGTAGTGTTAACGCCACCGCCTCCATCCCAATTGATCTCGCGGCGACCCGTTGCAAGTGGCCCCGGCGCGTTGCCGTTGTTGGGGTTCCCCAGAGCAGCGCGGTACGCATCGACCGAGCTTTGAATCGAGGCGGCGTTTGGCCCAGCAGCCTGGAACACAGTCGGTGGAACAAAATCTCTGGTTGTGTTGTCCTGAGCCTGGCTCGGACGAATTGCGATCAGGGTAATCGATAACAAGCCAAAAACGGTGGCGAACGTTAAAAGCGCGTACTTTTTCATGGTTGCATATCCTCTCTAATGTGATCGAGTTGACTCGATGAAACAGATCTGACATTCGTGTGTGTCCCTCTTTGGAATGTGTCGCGAGTTGCCCTGAGTGCAGATTACGTGCCGCGCAGCAAGACAGCGAAATCTCGCTTCCAGCTTCCCATTTTAATTATTGGAGAGGTAAGAACTTGAGGTGCAGGCGGGTTTAGGATAGACCGCAACCAGCAAAACCGAACTATTGTATTTAGTAGCTAAAGAGATAGCCCTTGGTAGTTGAGCTACGATATGCGGTGGGCGGAGCGCTTAATACCCAACTTCTCCATTCTGTGTCGCAGCGTATTCGGATGCATACCCAGAGTCTTCGCGGCGCCGTTTGCGCCTTCTATCACGCCGCGAGTTTGTTGCAGTACGGCGCAGATATGGGCTCGTTCAACATCTTCCAAAGTCTTAAACGCAGAAGATGGCCCAGAAATGTGCATTGCTTCCGCGCCTTCCGCTTTGTCGCGATGGGCCTCGGAGGCAGAGACGCTGATTAGATCGTTGTCTAACTCGAGAATCGAGCCGTGGGAAAGAATCAAAGCGCGCTCAATAACGTTTTGCAGTTCTCGGACGTTACCGGGCCAGGAGTAGCGGATGAGCCTTTCAGTGGCCGCCGGTGAGATGCCCTCCATCCTTTTTCCGAGCTTCCGGGCGGATCGTGAAAGGAAGAACATCGCAAGTTGAGGAATATCGGCGCCACGCTCACGCAACGGTGGTACTTCGAGCGGGATTACGTTCAATCGATAATAGAGGTCCGAGCGGAACTTGCCGGAGCTAATAGACTCCTCAAGATTCCGATTTGTGGCGGCGATGATCCGCACGTCAACGCGCACGGAACGGTTGCTGCCGACAGGCTCGAACTCACGTTCCTGGAGAACCCGCAGTAACTTAACCTGGGTCTCCAAAGGCAATTCCCCCACTTCGTCAAGAAAAATTGTCCCGCCATCGGCGAGTTCGAAGCGGCCAATGCGCCGCTCAAAGGCGCCGGTGAAAGCACCCTTCACGTGCCCGAACAGTTCACTCTCCACCAAACCCGCGGAGATGGCACTACAGTTCACCTTTACCAGGGGACGATTCTTACGCGCGCTCCGGTCATGGATGGCCCGCGCTATCAGTTCCTTCCCGGTCCCCGTCTCACCATAGATGAGCACGCTGGAATCCGTGGGGGCGACCTGGTCGACCCGGCGCAACAGCTCAAGAAGCGTTGGGCTGCTACCCACGATCTCCTCAAAGTTATGTACGGTGCGAATCTCCTCCTGAAGATAAATATTCTCTTTCTCGAGCCTTGCTTTCAACGCTGTGATCTCTTCATACGATTTCATGTTTGCGATCGCTAATGCGATCTGATTCGCAACTTCCTGGAGCAACTCGGCATCTGCCTCGGAGTATCGGTTCTTAGTCTCACTCCACACTGTAAACGTGCCGATGCTCTTGCCCATCGCCACAAGTGGTACGACGCAATAGGACTGAATACCTTCAGCGACGAGACGCCGGTCGCCGGGGGACTGCTGTTCCTTTTCGAGATCACCACGCACAACCGACTGCTGCTGATCAAGAACCCATGCCGAAATGCGCGTTTCTTCCAGATCATAGTCCTTTCCCAGACGGAAGAACTCAGACTCAGCGTCGTTGTCCATAGAGAGGAGCCTCAGGGTTTTCGTTTCCGGGCGGTAAAGAAGGAAAGCAGCCCGGTCGAAGGAGACAACGTGGCGAATAGCTTCGTAGGCCGAAGTAAAGAGCGCTTCTTGCGTGAGGTTGTTGATGATGGCATTGTTGATCTCGAGAAGACTGCATTTTCTTTGCTCGCTCTTCCGCAGCGCTTCTTCCGCCTTTTTTCGCTCAGTGATATCAAAGAAGGTTATGACCGCTCCGACGGTTTTGCCATCACGAACCATGGGATGGGACCAATACTCTACCGGGAAACTGGTGCCATCCTTTCTCCAAAAAATGTCATCGTCAATATGAACGCCAAGGTTCTTATGAAAACCCACGTAAATGGGACACTCGTCGATGGGAAAGGTGATGCCGTCTTTGCGAGTGTGGTGTTCCAGCGCATGCATGTTCTTGCCGAGCAATTCGACGGGTTGGTCGTAACCGAGCAAGCGAACTGCTGCCCGATTGCAGAAGAGACAGGTGCCCTCAGGATCGCAACCAAAGATCCCCTCAGCGGAGGAGTCAAGAATAAGGCGGACTCGCTCCTCGCTTTTTTGCAGGGCTTCTTCTGCCTGTTTCCGTTCAGTGATGTCCTCTGAGAGCGCCATGATGAATCGCGGCGTTCTCTCGGTGCCCGGAACCAGAGAGACATTGTTCCTTACCCAGACAAGACTGCCATCCTTACGCCGGTACTGCTTCTCGATTTGAAACTGCTCTCGTTTTCCTTCCAGCAGTTCCGCAGCCAGAGCCCCGTTAGCTTCGCGGTAGTCCTCGTGCGTAATCTCGAGAAATGAAAGGGTTTGGAATTCTTCCTCCGTGTAACCCAGCATTTCTTGGTAGGTGGGATTTGTGGCCAGGAAGCGGCCATTCAGATCGGTGAGCGCAACGCCAATGGCCGAATTCTCAAAGACAGATCGCCATCGCTCCTCACTCTTACGCAAGGCCTCCTCCGTTCGCCTCCGCTCCGTCGCGTCTTCTGAAGGAGGTTGAGTTTGCGGTCTTCCCCTTTTTGGCCCAGCGCCCGACATGCCATTTCTTCCCGCGGCTGCTCAATCGGCTGAAGACAGATTCGTTCAGCTAAACCGGACAGCAAGTAAAAAGCCCGGAACAGGAGTCCGAGCGACGGTTCCGAGGACTATTGAAGACGATAGCCACTTCAAAAGTCGAATTGTGCTACTCAAAGATTTGCTCGCGGAAAATGGCGCATAAACCAACAAGTCGAAACCAATCTCCAAGTTGCGAACAGATCTTGTTTCACGTAAGGAAGGAAGTCAAGGTAGCACTCTCGGGGGGTAGTGCTCATCAGTCGAATGAGAAAGGATACCAACATGATTGCCACTCAATACGGTACCGCGAGCGAAGCGACCGGATGCCGGCACTCGATAATCGCAAGCATTCTTAAAGCGGCGGTTGAGTGCCGGCATCCGGTCGCTTCGCTCTCGGTACCGTATTGAGGGGCCACAGCAATCGAATAATTCATGCTCCATTGCCAAGTTTCCACCCGTCGCTGGTAGCGGGTAAATAAAGCGCAGCGCGATCTTTAAGCACACGGACCCGCTACCGCGAAGTGGTACTGATGACCTCATCGCCTCGAGATAACTCTCCAGCGATCGGCCTTTCTTTCGCAGCAACACGCTAACGGAGCACTACCCTCTCGGGGGTAGTTGCTCTGATTTTATGTAGGGGTGCCCACGGAGATATTCATCACGCCGAAGGCGATCATCACGCCGAGGGCGTTCTTTAGTACTTGTTGGAGACGGTGTCTCTTATTAGTTGGTTTTGGCTGCCCCAGAATTCTTGCTGCGATTAATGAACTTGACGACTTCCGTCGTCCACGATTCGCAATTCTTACAAATGGCCACCGGAGCCGAGTTGCCGGTGTTTGTCCGTGTAGGGGAAATTACGATCGCCATTGGAGCCGGGTTGCCGGCGTTTCCCCGCGTCTGGACAATTACTGCGGTCGGAGCGAAAAGTTTGCAGTCCTTGTTCTCCGTCTTGCCGGACTTATTGACAACGGTCCCTTTAAAGTAAATCAACATCCCTCGGACCGGATCAGTTTGCGCTTCCAATCTTTCTATTTGCGCGAACGCGGCCTTATAGGTGTCGCTTCCGAACTGCATTTCCAAGCCGGTGGAGGTGACATTGATGTTGCCATCTTCGAGCGCGTCATAGACGCCCAACTGCTTGCGATGTCGCTTCACGGGAAGGGTGATCGATTCACCAGCGAGAAAAGCCTTTTCCAGGTACGGCATCGCATCACTATACCGGTTCTTGCGGAAGTAACTCTGCCCTACGCGCAAGTTGGCACGCACATGATCGGGCTGGCCTGCCAGGAACAACTCTCCGTCTTTGATCACTTCGTCCAGCAGATTGCTTTGGAAGTTGCTTTCAATCAGATCGAAGCTGATAGTGGCGGAACGAGATGAGCCAGGCGAGGTTGTGGGTTGTGTGGTCGCGAACGACTCACTTGCTACAGGCGGCGGTGCGCCGCCCGCACCGGCCCCGGGCACGAAAGAGAACGAGCCCTCGAGCGAAGAAGCATCCCAGGGAATCTGCTGTCCGTTACTCTTTTGTCTTACCTTTGCACGAACACGTTTGAAAACTTCCTCGATCGCCAATCCAGGGGTGCGCATATTTGCCATGAGCTCTTGAGTGTACAGGCCGTTTTGGCCTTTGCCATCGCTGGCCGTCTGGCCTGGCGCGGTGGCATACGCGATAAACGTCCCGGCAGGGGCACTGACCTGAGCCAGACCTTGCGAGCCTCCGCGCGCTCCGCGCACAAAAGGATTATTTCGACAAGCGTCGAGAATGACTATGTTGAGCCGATTTTGTGCCTGACCCATCTGCGTCAGAACTGAGTTCAAATCCAGCGCTTCCAACACTACGTCGCCCTCGGTTTCAATCTGCGCTCCAATTGGAATCAGAAAGTTACTACCCCCGGACTGCATCCCGTGACCCGCATAGTAAAAAAGGCCAATGGATCCGTTATGGATCTTGCGGCTGAACTCTTTGACCGCTGACTGCATCTCGCGAAGGCTTACATCAGTGCGCGCGATGACGTCAAAGCCCATCTCGCGGAGCGTAGCGGCGACCAGGTTGGCATCATTAACAGGGTTACGCAGCGGCGACGCTTCGTAATGGCTGTTGCCAATGACTAGCGCTACCCGCTTTTCAGTGGTAGCTGACGCTAGACCAAGCCCGCGTTGTTGTTCATTGCGAATCGGTGGTTGCGCTACGACCCGGGGCGCGGCCGTGAACAGCAACAGGGCTAGAAGAGTCAAAAGTAGCCGTTCTAACAAGTGAGCAGTGAGAAGGATTGAATTCAGCAACGAAAACATGGGAGAGCTCCTTGCCGGTAAAAAACACTTCTAATAGGAGAAGAAGCGCAGTTGATCGTCGGATAGGCTGCGCTGCTCAGGAGGGATGCGAGAAGACCGCAGGCGCTGGAACCAGCTTGGAAAACTATTGAGGCAACGATAATGCTCCGAAACCAGGCAACAGTCAACAAGCTAGCAACGCGGGTGAGTAGTGCTCTGATTTTTTAATTCGCGAAAGGCGACGACGAGACAGATGGTGGATCCCGTCGCCGCATTCTCGAATTAGTAATCAACGATCGTCGGAATCCCGGCCGGCCGAGGCGGGAACGGCGGGATCCACGCTCACTCGGAAACCCGTCATCACCCAGGCTCGTTGGCTCGGCGCGAAGCGTGGTGCCAGCAAACCGTCGTTAATCTCTCTTGTTACCGCAAAGCGGTTGAAGACCGTGGGCGCCAGGAACAGACGCTCATTGTCGGGAAAACCATCGGATGGCGTGTCGATATCACCTTCAAGAGCCGAGATTACGCCATCGCCATTCTGGGCCACCCGCGCAACCTCTGCGGCATAGGCGTCATTCAAACGTCTCTCTAAGCTGGTTACGTGAGGTTCAAACGATACTGGCCTTTCGTAGACATCCAGGAAGATCTCATTCGCCAAGCCGCTCGGAATACCTCGTTGGCGAAATTCCCGTTGCGCATCGACGGTGCCGTCAAATTTATCGGGATCACGCGGAAGGTTCGGATTATCGCCGTGCGTGACGGGACTATTCTTCACCCCAGCAGGCCCAGAGCCGGGAACGATCGACTGCAGTGCGCCGATTTCTCCATCCTGGAAGGCATCCGGTTTGCCACCGAAGCTATCCGGAAAACCACCAGTAAAGGGCAACTCATATAGTGGATGTATCCAGTTGGTTCCCAGGTAGTTGAATTCCCAGTAAGAGTGAGCGTCGCTCTGCTGGAAAGAGTTATACGTACCCATACTCATCTGGAGTGGAACAACGTTCGTCTGCTTATCCGGAAAGTGATCGGCCTCGCTAGGGAAATGAACCGCCTTCCCATCCATCGTGAATATATGACCGGGAACGTTGTTGCCTCGTCCCATCTCAGCGAGCTCATCCGCATCGGCTTTGGTGATTGTGCCGAATTGGGCATGGCCGTCCGGTCGCGGCCTGGCTACAGCCGGCACCGTGAGGTCGTGGATCATCCAGCCTTCATACCAGCCTGATTCATTATTAATTACGAACAGCCCGGAGATGTCTGTAAAAACATCTATGAACGCTCGCGGGTTATTTGGGTCGGTAGGTAAATCGGGCTTCGGTTCGAGCACTAAGCGGACGACACCGATGGTGTCCAGACCACAGTCGGCTCCAGTGACGGTCAATTGGGCCGCGTCATTGACGCCCGGAATTCTGCTGGTGAAAACGTTCGGCTCAAAGCCGTGTGTGTCCAGAAGGTAGTACTGGAAGAGTTGGCTGGGCTTGTCAGCTTCTGCGAAGGCTTGGACAGGAAGAATACTGTGCGGGCGACCCGCCAGTATTGCTAGCCGATCTTTCAGCGGAGCAGGAAGGTTCTTAACATCGTCGCGATTACGAACCGTAGCCATGTCTTGGGTGGCACTTGGATTCGGGTGACACGGCGCGGGCGGCTGTATCTGCTGCGCAACAGCCTTGTTAGTGAGCGCTGCAACGTGGCCCAGCAACAACGAAATCAAAGTAAGTAACACCGTGGGCTTTCCCATTCTAGTGCTGGGTCTTTTCACTGGATTGAACTGGTTCATCAAACTTCTCCTTTGGTTCCGGTCATGTATTGCGGGTCGGGGAGACAGCTGGTGTATTTTTTTTGAGCTAACCGAGCGTCGAGTCTACGACGGCCAGCGGGCTATCGTTCGAGACATACGTCACCGCCGTCAAACCCAGCATGCTGCGTAGTTTGTCTGCCGGCACGTCCTTGATTGGACCAGGCGCGGGCGCTGTGCCGGGTGCGGGTTGCGGAAAGGCCGTCGAACGCGCCGTGTGGAAGGTAACGTTGCCTTCTACCTTTTGCAGGATCTGATGAATGTGGCCGTTGAGCACCGTGATCGATCCAAACCGCTTGAGATAAGAGAGAGCCTGGGCGCCGTCTTCCGTGCCCCAACCCCACTCAGGGTAAGCAGTCCACAAAGGGACATGGGCGAAGACGACGATCGGTGTGCTGCTTGAGAGTCCCTTGACGTCTTTCTCCAACCATTCCAATTGATCGTTTCCCAGTTGACCCAGTCCGCTGCCTCCGAGCCCGGTTCCGCTTCCTTGCTTGAGGTTTAAGACATTGATGAGCCCTATGAAATGCACCCCTTGATAATCGAAACTCTGCCAACCATTGCCCTGGGTCCCCTTGCCGTAACGCTCGAGATAGATCTTTCCGTCATCGGAGAAGACATCATGCTCGCCGGGGATGTAATAAACCTGGCTCGCTTTCGCGCTCTTGAGGACCTGGGTGGCCGTGTCGAACTGTTCCGGTTTCGAAAGATGAGTGATATCACCGGTGTGAATTAAGAAAGCTGGTGGATCCTCTAATGCGTTGATCCGGTTAACGGCTTCCTGGAAGGTTTTCGTTACGTCCTGGTTCGGCTCCTTGTTGAAGCCGATATGGCTGTCACTGATCTGGACAAAGCTGAATTGGCCCTTCCGTCTTGCGCCGGGCACGAGACCACAAGATGAAAGGACACCCGCACTCATGACCCAAACCAGTCCCGTACCTGCCCACGCCATGCATTTAAGAAAACTGCGGCGCTCAAGTTCGTTGCTTTCCTGATCTTTGTTCACTTCATCAGACATCGGTGTGTCTCCTTTTCAGATTACTGGACGACGATCTGGCCGGTCATTTTCGGATGAAGGGCGCAGAAATAGTTGAACGTACCTGGAGCGCTGAAGGTAAAGGAAAACTGATCGTCCGTATCCATGGGGCCCGACTTAAAGCGCTTATCATTTTCGTTCACGGTGTGCGGCACGTCATCACGGTTGATCCAATTCACTTTTGTTCCTGCCTTAATCGTCAGTGTGGCCGGCGCGAAGGAAAAGTTTTCAATAACGACCTGGTTCGGAGCAGCGCCGGCCTGCATTTTCTTGGGCGCTATCGGAGGTTTTGCGGGCATGTTCATATCTGACATGCCCATATTTGCATTTGGACTTGCCGTTGGCGGAGCGCTCGTCTGAGATTCCGGGTTACTTCCCTGGCCGTATTCCGTTCCACTACTCTGAGTGCACGATGTAAGAAATAGACTCAGCAGACCGATCATCGCGATGAGCGACATGTTTGTCTTCAAACTATTAAGCATTCCTGGTTTCCATTGCATTCTGTTTTGCTTAGCTCCAGCGCAAATTGGATCAACGTTGGAGTAAGCGCACCCGTCAGGAGGAATAATTTAAAAGCCCTCACAAGCGCGCTTACCTCCCGAGGCTGGTTTAACCCCTTTTTTAGCCCCCTTGCTCGCCAGCCTCGATTCAACTACTTCATTCCCTCCGCTTCGTATACCGACCAAGACGCCGAAATATTCCCGGCGCCATTGTTCTTGTTTGAAAACCTAAGTGTTGAAGAAAGAGCTGCGAGAGCTTGAGGAAACAAGAAGTGCAAAATTACGATCAGACGTGACTGCAATAAAGGCGATTCGCTCGGAGACCTAACAGGCCCTGAAAAACCAGGGGCACCGATCAAGAAGACATACGAGCCACGAACACACACTAAAGAACATGAAATACCACCAATAACAACGCGCCTTGTTCGTGTGGTTTCATGCTGGTTCGTGTAATTTCGTGGATCGTACTCACTTTTTCAGTCAGCCCGCCGTCGGGTGCTGAAAAAAGCAAAATCGCCACAGTGTCACAAAGCCACAGGCAAGAGGAAGCATCACAATCAATCTGGAATGGCAACAAATTATTACGCTCTTTGTTCCCGCTTTCCCTGTGTCTCCGTGTCTCTGTGGCTACCCTTAGTTTTTGATCAGCTGCTATAACGACTGGTCCATGGTGCGTCTTCGCTGACCATTAGGCATAAGTCCGATTCACCGACCAATTTATTTCCCGCCACTGAATCTCACCAACCCGTGGAATTTTTTGCCTGCTCTCGCGGTATGGAGTAGCAGAAGGCGATAAGAGCTCGTCAGGTTTGAAGACAGCTCGTTGATTGATATCCGCCTGGATCATTACAAGGAGAGAACCAACCTGGTCTCGAAAAGGTAAACGTAGGTGGGCGCAGTTTGGGGCAGTCAATTGACCGCCGCTCGCCGAAAACAGACAGGAGATTGTATGGAAGGGAAAGTTATCAAAAGGCTCACAATGCTGAGCTTGGTTTCGATGTTCACTCTTTGCGCGGCAGTCGCATCCGCGAACGCGCAACTTAGTAATCCAATCAGGGCTAAAATCCCGTTTGACTTTAATGTCGGTGATAAGAAGCTTCCGGCCGGCGAATATACTTTCAGTCGTTTATCGGGATTATCTGACAACAAAGTGATGTCGGTCAGCAGTAGGGATGCCAGTGCAAATGTGTTCCAGTCGACCTTTGCGGCGAGCGTTCTTACAGCTAAAAAGGAGTCGACTCTGGTCTTCCACAAGTATGGCGACCAATACTTCCTTGAACAGATTTGGACAGGTGGTGAACAAGAAGGCACGCAATTGCCCGAGTCTCGCGGCGAGCGAACTGCCCGGCGGCAATTAGCCCAAACCCAGCAGAGCAACATGTCTGGGAGCGCGACAGGGGCTGAGACGGTCGACGTTGTCGCCAGCTTGTTTTGATCGCAAAGTCCGAACCACTCCGGTGGGGGCCAAGGTGGATAACAACCACATGGTCCCAACTGGGGAGGAAGTACGGCAAGGATACCGGAGCAAGAAGAGAGCAGAACCTCGTGATTAAAAGTGCAATAACTCGCACCAAAAAGTAATTGAGAACCTCTCGAAAGGGGGCTGATCATGATTGCTACAATTCAAAGCCGGCTTAATTCGTCGCCAGGCCAGTTCAATACGTCACATCCTATTTTTCTCGACCCAGAGCTAAAGAGCCTTCGCGCCGAAGAGTTTGAAGAAAAACTATCTGAACTCATCGTGGGTCAGGAGCGAGCTGTTCGCTACATGAGCAGCCTGTATCAGATTTTCCTGGCGGGAATGAATCAGCCAGATCGTCCTCTCGGCTCCCTGCTCTTCCTGGGACCGACGGGCTCAGGGAAAACGCATACTGTAGAAGCGGCAGCCGAGATATTGCTGGCCGAGCGCGACGCAGTGCTCAAGATTGATTGCGCTGAGTTTCAGCACAGCCACGAGATCGCAAAGCTTATCGGGTCTCCTCCGGGATATCTGGGCCATCGCGAAACCCATCCATTGTTGTCGCAAGAGAATCTGGATCGCTTTCACACGGAAGACACCAAGCTCTCGTTCGTGCTCTTCGATGAAATCGAAAAAGCTTCCGACGCATTGTGGCAACTCCTGCTGGGAATTCTAGATAAAGCAACGTTAACGCTGGGCGACAACCACCACGTGGATTTCTCGCGCTCGGTTATCGTAATGACGTCAAACCTCGGAGCTCGGGAAATATCAGAACTGATCTCAGGCGGGATCGGTTTTGCTCCAGCTCATGTTTCGCTGAATACAGGCAAAAACGAAGTGGAACAGAAAATCTATCACACTGCGCTGGAAGCGGCCCGGCGAAAGTTTTCTCCAGAGTTCATGAACCGCATCGATAAGGTGGTCGTCTACCGACCGTTGAAAGAATATCACTTGCAGCAGATTCTCGATCTTGAATTACAGACCGTGCAGGATCGCATCATGCATTCTGTGAGTGCGAACTTTGTTGTGCAGTGCTCCGACGCGGCTAAGGACATGCTTCTCAGAGAAGGTCTCGATTTCAGGTACGGAGCGCGCCACATCAGGCGGTCCATCGAGCGTTTTCTTGTTTATCCACTATCCAGCCTAATCGCAACCGGACAGATGCAATCAGGTGACGTGGTTTACGTAGACATAAATCATAAGACAAGCAAGCTCGTCTTTATGAAATACGCCGGTGGTTCACTGGTCAACGGCATGCCTCAGCCAACATCTGAAACGAAGTCAACAAACGCTCGCTCGCCTGTAGTTACATTACCGTTTTCAGGGCGAAGGACGCGCGTAACGGACAGAACACTCCAGCAGCCTGAAAGGTGATTCGAATTCGGAGGTCGATGCCTTGAATCTAATGGGGAGAAAACAGTATGAGTCGTAGATTGATGCTTTTCATTTTCGTCCTTTGCGGCTCGGGAATTTCGACGCGTGTTGACGCTCAGGGGATCAGTGCGAGTTAATGGCAAGGTAAATCCATCAGTAGTTATTGTTCGCGTACAACAGAAAACACCATCTTCTGATCCGCAGAAAGGCTTGGTCAGTTTGCCGAGCTTTGGCTCCGGCGTTTTGATTTCAGCGGAAGGCAAGATCCTGACTGCCGCACATGTGGTCCAGGCGGCTGATCAGATTTGCGTTGAGTTTTTGGACGGGGAACTTATTCCTGCTCGTGTAGTCGCAACATCGACTTCAGCCTTGTGACGCCTGAGCGCGCCGCGTGAAATGCGCAGCGCGCCCTGTGCACTTGAAGTCAGTTCCTGCTGAAGCGGGAGCCTTCATTTCGGCGAAGCTCATGCTCAGTGCAATCCTGAGTTATAGAAATGCTCGCTGTGTCGCTTGAGCATTTCAGTAGCCTTAGTGCGTTGTTCAGGCGTGAGGAGGCTAAAGATCTTGCTCTTAATACGTTCGTGCTCAACAATCATCTCGGCCATCAACTGCGCCTGTTGACTTGCCAGAGCTCGCACCTGCGCCTCGTCAAACTGACCATTTTCAGTCGCCAACTCCAATTGTTTGTGCACGTCGTCCATCTTCTGATGTATCGGCTCTATAGCGTTACGGCCTGCTTCGAACAGCACTTTTACTTGCGTTTTCTGTGCCTCGGTCAAGTTTAACTCGCGAGCGATATGATCCAACATCTCTGGTCCGAAACCATGTTGCATTCCACCACCAGGATGCTGAAAGTGAGCCATTACTGCTTCACGTTTTCCTAGTGCGAAAATCGTCCCCGCGGTTATTAACGCTACGATGCTCATCAACACAAATACTCGGTTTCTCATCTTCACTCTCCTTAGTGTTTTTCCGGTCATCAAACGAAACGTGTTCTATTCGCGTTGCGCGCTCAGTGCGGGCGCAATGCCCGCGCTCGCGGCAACTGATTCTGTCTAGACGTTCTTATACGCTCCTCTCTGCCGGAGTGACGTAAAGAGTTGTCGGTCTGGTGTAAAGTTTTGTAAATGGAAGACGCAGAAGCTTGGCTCAATCAACGCCGGATGAAGTCCGTACCACTGCGACTACGTCGCTATTCGAAATTGAATCAGTACCACGTTCCTACGTTGTTACTTTTTATTTACACTTCTTTACAAACCGGTGCTCGTTCTTAGACTAGAATAAGTAGCTTTACCTCTTGAACCATGGAAGAAATCTTAATCATCGATGACGACGTGGCATTATGCGGGCTGGTGACTGAGTACCTTCAATCACTCGGATTTCACGTCGAAGCTCTACATCGCGGTGACATTGGTGCGAAGCGTGCGCTCGAGGGGCGGCATTCCATCATCGTCCTCGATGTGATGCTGCCGGGATTGAACGGATTCGATGTTCTGCGCCAAATACGGAGCGCCTCGAAAATACCCGTACTGATGCTTACAGCCCGAGGGGACGATATTGATCGTATCGTCGGGCTTGAGATTGGTGCGGACGATTACTTGCCAAAGCCATTCAACCCTCGTGAACTTGCGGCACGTATTCGCGCGATCTTGCGACGCAGCAGTTCGACGGAGAGCACAGAAACGGCCCGAGTTGCTGTAGGCGATGTGGAAATGGAAACCGGCGCGCGAATCGTCCGGCGTGGGGGAGATATCATCGATCTAACCGCGGTTGAGTATGACGTTTTAGAGAAGTTACTTCGCGCTGCCGGACGAATACTGACGCGTGAAGAACTGTCGCGGGCGGTTCTGGGACGCAGTTCGTCGCCCTTCGATCGCAGCATCGACATGCACATTAGCAATTTGCGCAAGAAGCTCGGTCATCGCGTCGGCGAATCCGATCGCATCAAGACGATACGCGGCGTCGGTTACGTATATGCGCAAATCATTAGTACGATTGGAGAGTGAATGTCTTGCTGCGCAGCCTTTTTCTAAAAATCTTTGTGTGGTTTGGCGCGGCGATGCTGACAATGATCGTCAGTACCTTTCTGGTCCTTGAACTCGTGAGGCCAGAACCTTTCCAGCCTCACGTTCACAACACACCAAATTTGTTGACTGCCGGATATGCGCAGGCCGCTGCGGATTTCTATGAACGCGACGGGCAGAGCGGGCTTGCGGCCTATCTGGAGGAGCTGGAACGCAAAACCGAAATGCGTGCCGTTCTTTTTGGAGCGGGTCTTAAGGAATTGTCAGGCCGGCAGATGCCGGCCGGGGCCATGGAACTGGCTCAGAACGTATCGCAAACTCATGGGTCAGAAAGTTTCAGAGACTCGTTTCCTCAGCTGATAGCCCAACCCGTGAAGACTGCGCGTGGAGGTGAATATGTGTGGGTTGCGGAGATGGCTTCTCGTCCGCACCTGCTCGGCTATAGCCATATTATGCATATGGCGGCAATGTTTTTGATCGGGGCCACTTTTTGCTACGGGCTTGCAAAATACTTGACGGCGCCGGTAACAAAGCTGCGC
Source organism: Pyrinomonadaceae bacterium (assembly GCA_035644135.1). Lineage (GTDB taxonomy): Bacteria > Acidobacteriota > Blastocatellia > Pyrinomonadales > Pyrinomonadaceae > PSRF01. Next base: position 49,947 of record DASQPD010000027.1, on the reverse strand, counting down.
AAAGCTACCAACGAACTAGCCAGCGGAAATCTCGGAGCTCGCGTAGGACCATCATTGGGAAGACGTCGCGACGAGCTGGCCTCGCTGGGTTCGGATTTTGACCGGATGGCGGAACAGATCGAGGCTCTTTTAAAGGCGCAACGTCGATTGCTGGGTGACATCTCACATGAACTGCGTTCGCCTTTATCGCGCCTGAACGTCGCTCTTGAACTGGCGCGACAGCGCTCCGGCTCGGAAGCCATGAGCGCACTAGCGAGAATCCAACATGAAGCCGAAAATCTGAATGAGATGATTGGACAATTGCTTGCCCTTACGCGGCTGGAAACGGGCGACCAGGAGATCAGCAAGAAAAGTTTTGATCTGGGGAGGTTAGTGTTGGATATCGCGGAAGATGCGGATTTCGAAGCTCGCAGCCTCAGGAGGTCAGTCCGGGTCGATGCTAGCCAGAAGTGCATGATCCTGGGTAGCGAGGAACTACTTCGCCCAGCGATCGAAAACGTGGTACGTAACGCGGTTCAACACACCGCTGAAAAAACTGAGGTCGAGATAAAGCTCCAAACGCGCAAGGCAAGCGCCAACGGCCACGCTGGCGCGACGATCAGAGCGCACAACGACGGTAAAGCTCTTGCCGAAATAACAGTTCGCGATCACGGCGCCGGTGTACCCGAGAATGCGCTCTCCAAAATCTTTCGTCCTTTTTATCGCGTCGACGACGCGCGCGACCGCCAGAGTGGAGGCACCGGTCTCGGCCTTGCAATCACCGAACGGGCAGTACGCTTACACGGCGGCAACGTAACAGCCATAAACGCACCTGACGGTGGCCTGTCAATAACGATTAGTCTACCCCGGGCACAACATTAAACCAGTTTCTTCTTGCAACGTTGCTTCGTTCATGACTCGCTCGAGTAGCGGATCAGCTACGTGCCAGGGCTCTAATGATGACGAAAGTGACATCATCCGTCGGACGCTGCCCTTCTGTATGCTGAAGGATGTCGGCGTAAATATAGTTGATCAACTCGCGCGCGCCGAGCTGACTTCCCTCGCGCGCAATACGAGCCAGCCGCTCCTGTCCGTACTCTTCGCCGCTAGTGCTAGCGGCTTCGGTCACTCCATCGGTGTAGAAGATGAGGGTCTGTCCCGCTTCAAGCTGGAGAAAATACTCATGATATCGCGTGTCCTTGAATAAGCCGAGCGGTAGGCCGCCCTGGTCCATGTAGAGCGCGTCCCCATCGCTATCTAATAATAGAGGTGGATTATGCCCGGCGTTCGAAAAGGCCAAAGTTCGGTTCGAGGAGTCAAGAACACCATGCACTGCGGTCACGAACTGATTCTGCTCCGTCGACTCCCACAGCAAATTATTCATCTTTGTCATCGAGACATTTGTGGCGTATCCGATTTGGATCGCGGAATGCAAGCTCCCCCGAAGAAACGCCATCAATAGGGCAGCTGGTATTCCTTTCCCAGATACATCCGCGATCACAAACTTGAGTTGGTCCTTGTAAATTCTCACGAAATCGTAGTAGTCGCCGGACACTTCTTCCGTCGAATAATTGTATGCGGCGATGTCAAAGTTCTCGAGGTGCGGTGTGCGGTGGGGGAGTAAGAATAGTTGGACTTGCCGAGCGACTTCGAGTTGCCCCTCGAGCCGCTTCTTTTCCACAAGTTGCTTGAGGAGCATCATCTTTTCGATGATGATGGCGACTTGCGATGCGAGCAAAGAGAGTACTCGCATGTCTTCGTTCGTATAAGCATTCAGCTTATTGCTCTCGAGGTCAAAGACGCCGATGACCTCATCATTGGAAACGATCGGTGCGACCATCTCCGAACGAGTCGCGTCGCGCAGCTTGACGTATCGTGAATCTCGTCTGACGTCCGGACAAATGATCGGCTGACCCGTCTCGACGACGTGGCCGATCAGTCCTTCGCTACTCATCAGACGAATGTCCGTTGGAGCCTTCGAATCGTAACCGCGCAGTGCTTTTGTATGAAGTACATGTGGATGTTCTACAAGTTCTCCAGTTATAGACTCGGGAGTTTGAAGCAGGTAGATCCCGGCTGCGTCGCAGGAAACGAGTACGAATAGGGTGTCCATTACCAGGTCGAGCAACTCCTGAAGGTCTTGCGAGCGACTGGTCTTGTTCGTGACCTCCAGTAAAAGTTCTAGCTTTCTCAAAAGAGGAAGTTCAGCAGTCGACATTTTGATCAATCCTGAATGGACTTTGGGTCTTCAATAAATCACGTGATCATCCTTAAGATGCGGCTGAAATAATAGCAATTAATTTTCTGAATCAGCATCCCGGCAAGAACTTAAGTATTTGCCTTTGATATGGTTGCAGCCACCAGGATTTTTCCAACAATTGCCGTCCCCGCTCGTTCTTTTCGCGTCTTTGCAGTTGCGTGCTGTTAATTCTGGACACGATTTGGCCACACGAAAATGGGGTGAACCCCTCTGTTGAGACAGTTTTCAATTGGCACACTTGCGGTCCAAAGATTTTTCTTTTCAAACTACCTCTTCTCATTCAGAATCTCCGTCGGCTGGTGAAGCGGAGGCGAGCTCTGCTGGAGAGCAACTCGCCAAGGAATAACCAGCCGGAGACTCATCGAAACCGATGGTCTGAGGGGCGGTCTGCGGGCCGCTCCTTGTTATTGAAATCTGCGCTCCGCAACGCCTGCGCACCATCGGATCGATAGTCCTCCCCATGCCTGAAAAAACTCATGGTCGCGCCGGCGGACGATGCAGTGGACTCGAGTTGCTGCTCGAACTCGTCCGGCGATTGGTAGCCGAGCGCCGAGTGCAGGCGGCAGCGATTATAGTACTGTTCGATGAACGCCTCGATGTTCGTGTGCAGGTGATCGAGATCCACGTAATCGTTAGCGTAGATCTCTTCCCGTTTGAGCGTCTTCATAAAACTCTCGCAACTCGCATTGTCGTACGGATTCGCGGGTCGACTCATGCTGGGAATCATCTTGTGTTCTTGTAGCACCTGCACGTATTCGTCTGAGGCGTACTGCACGCCGCGATCGGAATGATGGACCAAGCCTGGCGGCGGCTGACGTTCAGCAATTGCTTGTTCCAATGCGGCCTTGGGTAACCGCGTGGCCAGGGTTCGCTCCAACGCCCAGCCCACCACCTTACGAGAGAAACCATCGAGGATGACTGCCAGGTAAACGAACTCTGTCTTCAGCCGAATATAAGTGATATCCGCCACCCAGAGCTGATTGATCCCGGTTAACTTCAGGCGACGGGCGAGATTCAGATACACCTCCAACTCGTGTTTGGAATCAGTCGTTACCACGAAGGCCCGCGGCTGCACGGCTAGCAGGTTGTCTTCCCGCATCAGCCGCGAAACGCGTTTGTGGTTGACGATCATGCCGCGCCGCCGCAGTTCGGCTGTGACCCGCCGATACCCGTAGCGGCGCCGATGTTCCAGTGCGATCTGTTGAATCATTGATTGCACTTCCATCTCTTCTTCCACCGGCTGGCTCTCCTGCAACGATCGGTAAAAGCCCGCGCGACTCACCTGGGCCAGTTGACACATCCGCTCGATACTCACGCTGCCTTGCAAGCACATCACTTCCCGGATTTGGTCGTAGATGCCTTCCCGCCAGAGTCGTCGCTCTGCTGGCGTCGAGCCTCGACTTTTTGCAAGGCACCTTTGAAAAAATCCAGCTCCACAGTCTTGTCTGCCAGCACCCGCTTGAGTTGGCTGACCTCTTTGCGCAGCGTCAACTCTCGCGAATTCTGTGGTGGCGGCCACTCACCCTTATCGACCGGATCGAGCTGATCGCGCCAGCGGTACAACAGCCGCCGATGAATGTCCAGTTCCGCTGCCAGCGCCACGATGTCGTCGCATTGCTTCATCCGCTCTACGCACATCCGCCGGAACTCATTCGAATACCGTCCCACCCGTCTCTTTGCCACTTTGCAGCTCCTTTCTCTGCTAAGTGTGCCTATAACGAGTGTCTCAATCTAGGGGCTCAGTCCAAAAAAAAGGTCGCGCTTGTGTTATCGATCAGAATCAACCTCCACTTCCAAAATTGCGCTGAGCTTGAGCGTAAATAAGGCGCAAACAATTTCAGAGAGACGGGTGCTCGGGCCGAATGAATAACGCTTGCATTCTGATCGTTAGTCGTCTAGTGTGTTGCCGGAAAACATAAAGTGGATTGATTTGCCTCTCAGGATTCCAATCTTAGACGGGATCACGACAACAACTGAAACGTTAGATCAGCATCCTCAGGTATAACTCTTAGTTCTCATAACCTGCTTCAATTAGTGTTGTGCCGTAGATCGTGCGGCATCAACGCCGCAGTCCGCTATTCGTTTGATTTTTAGTCAATTGGTCTTGGAGGTCTCCAATGAAACACCTGGCGCTCGGATTCGCGTTGGTAGTCATGGCAACGCTGATTTCACTCGGCGCGGTTAAAGCCGTGGCCGCTTACAACGACTCGGTGAGCGGGTCGCAGACTGCTTCGACCGTGGCTGATGCGATCGCAATCAACCTAAGCGCGACCGGTGATCTACCCGGCATGACCAAAATTAATCTTCTACGAAACGGTTTAAACGTGACGGGCGGCGGTTGGACGATGACTGTCCTTCCTCAGAATGCCGATGCCTCGTCGAATGGGCGCGGTAACCTGACCGGGACCGTAACCGGAGGCACGCTCACTCTAAATGCGGACGGGACATTGGCTTCGGCCTCGGCGCTGCAGCTTACGATTCAAAGCGGTACCGGCGAGTTTGCCAGCGTGACTGCCGGCACCGGAACGGTAAACGTGTCGTCGAGTAGCGAGAACCCCTCTCAACTGGCGGGCACTCTAGCCCTTAGTTTTTGAGAACATCTCTTCCTGGATGATTTGGTCCAGGGCCGCTGTAGTCTGGCAGATTCTAATCATAGGGCAGGACCACGCGTGTAACTGACCCCGCAGGAAAACAACGCCCCTCAAAGTCGTTGGGCACAACCTCAGGAAGGAATCCTCAATGTTCCACAGATCAACAAAGACAAAATCGTCGATTTGTAAAGCGACTGCTCAGCCCACCGGTCGTGCTGTCTCATATTTGCTGATCGTTTGTCTGTGGATGCAGGCAAGTACTCCTCCTGTTATGGCAGCCCCGATCCTCACCTTGATTGCCAGCGCGCCGAGTCGCGCGGGAGTGGCGACGCGACAATTGATGGCGACGCTCGCAACTATTGAAACAAGCTTGTTTGCTTTTCTGCGGTCCTCATTACCACAAGACAACTGGACCGTGGTGCTTACTCCAGTGTCAGGAGAGTTCAAGGACTACGTGGGCCTTGACTACCACCAACCCAGCAAGAAGCTGCTGCTCTCTGCCAACAGTCCGACAGGGCAACCGAACAACTTCGAGTTGATCGCAGCTGATGGTACCCGCTCCGTCTTCTCGAACGTTGCTCAACTAAGCGGAGGCCTCCTCATTGCTACAACACGTGACGAAGATCAGGGAATGAGCCGCGGAGGGTTCTTCGCCGGTGAGTTATTAACCAGCACTGGTGTGCCCGGAGTTATCGCGCGAGTGAACGCCTCAGGCGCCTCCGTGCAGAATCCCTGGGTCACCCTGCCTGATGAGATTGGGCTAGGGGGTCTTTACGTCGACAGAACGGGTGTGTTCGGCGGCGATTTAATCGTAGTCACAACTCTTGGTGGTGTCTGGCGCGTAAACTCCGCGGGTGGTGCGACAAAGCTGGCAAGTCTTGGTACGCGCCTGGCCGGAGTAACAGTTGTGCCAGATGATCCTGACAGGTATGGGCCGTGGGCCGGCACAATATTGGCGGGAGCCAAAGACCAGTCGGCAGTCTATGCGATCGACACACTGGGCCAAACCACCACGTTGCAACTCGACATACATCCTCAGGACATCGACATCGTGCCGGCCCAGGAGAACTTTTACGCAGTTGATACGTCGAGTAGAAAGTTGTGGGGCGCGAGCGATGGGGCGTTTGCCGGCGCAATAGGCGACATCCTCGTTGCGCAGGAATCGCCGGGCATTATCACGCGCCTGCGTTGGAACGGTCTGCAGTTTGTCTCCTCACAGATTGCCGAAGGAACAGAATTCAAGCAGGTCGCGTTCTCACCGGCGGGTATAAATCCCATCCCAACAGTAAAGCAGCTTTATGACAAGATCGCCGTGGTGCGACACAGTGTAACTCTGCTCAACAGCGGTCGCGTTGAAGGATCGCTTTGGCAGTTAATGCCGGAAGACGTCACCCTCGATGGCACCGATACAATAACGTCAGACCTGCTCGTTCCAGGCACGCCAGTTGTCCTACACAGTGCTCCGGCCTCATATGCTGGAACCTTGCTTGGTACCGAGAATCCGGAACCTTCTAACTATTCGATTACGATAAAGGGTAGCGCAGAACTGCGCCACGTTGTGGCGCGCACAAACCCAATCCAGCTGGAAAACGTCTCCACACCTCCGGCTCCAACGGGAACCCGCGATGTGACGCTAAACCATGCCGGCGGGCAGATCGGCGATCCTGCCACTCTGCGAAACCTGTCTATCTCCGGCAGTACTGGAACTATAGGTGTGCCGCCCGGCACTTACGGAAACTTCACAGTTGCCGGAAGAAATGTGCTCGTGTTCGGCGTGTCCAACTCTACGGCGCCGACGATCTACAACCTGGAAGAGCTGACTCTTACTGGGAGCAGCGAGCTCCAGTTGGCGGGCCCAATTGTGCTTACTGTAAAGAACCGAGTGACGCTTACGGGCTCAACTCTGGGCGCCGCTGACAACCCTCGTCGCTTGCTCCTCAAGATTGCAACGGGACTTGCCGACGCAAACGACGCGCTGAAGGTAAGCGGAAATGGGGTCCTTTATGGCATTGTGCGAGCACCGCAGGGAACGATCACAATCGAAGGTAGTGGACGGGTGCGCGGCACCGTGTCCTGCAATTACCTGTTTGTAAACGGAAATGGAATCCTTCAGATCACTGAAAGCGACGTCCCCCCACCGCCCGTTAACCGCCCGCCCACGGTAGATGCCGGCGGAGACCAGTCGATAACGCTACCAACCAACACGATAAGTCTAAACGGAATTGCCAGCGACGACGGACTGCCGCAGGGAAGCACACTACAATTGGCCTGGAGCAAAGTGAGCGGTCCCGGTCCTGTAGTTTTTAGTAACGCTACGAATGCAATTGGAACCGCCACGTTTACAACGCCCGGCACATATGTATTGAAGCTAACGGCCTCAGACGGTCAACTGAGTAGCAGCGACACCTTAACTGTCGTAGTCATTACGAGCAATCAGCCGCCCACCGTCGATGCTGGGCCGGATCAAATCATTGAACTTCCCGATCCGGTCGCGCTGAGAGGCGTGGTTACTGACGACGCCTTGCCTCACGGCAGCACCGTGACTTCCACCTGGAGCGTGGTTAGCGGACCGGGCACCGTCGTTTTTGCTAATCCTAACGCAGCGGTCACTAGTGCCTCTTTTACTAATCCAGGCATCTACACGTTGCGCCTAACTGCCACGGACACCGAGTTCACCGTCTCTGACGACATGATTGTCACCGTGCTGCTAAACCAACCGCCGGTAGTTAATGCTGGTCCTGATCAGGAGATCACGCTGCCGGCAACTGCGATCCTGAACGGCACGGCCAGCGATGATGGTTTGCCGCGTGGCTCGACCCTTGAGACCTTCTGGACCCTCGTGAGCGGTCCTACGGCGGTTGTATTCAACGACGCGTATGCCTTGAGCACTCTCTCCACCTTCACGGTGGCCGGTACTTATGTGCTGCGGCTGACTGCTTCCGATTCAAAGCTCAGTGTGAGCGATGAAATGAGCATCGTCGTCAGACCGAAAACTTACACTGAACGCACTTACACACTGAATCCCGATTTTGACGAGGGCAACCTAATCAATGTTTCGCATGCGGTTTCCAATCAGATCCAGCTCGATGACACCGCGAGAAACTTCGACTTCATCTGGGTGGCAGTTTCGACAAAGGGAACTCTGGTTAAGATTAATACTGACACCGGGGCGGTCATTGGCGAGTATTTCACCTCTCCGGCTGGGCAACCTAAGGATCCTTCGCGCACTACCGTCGACCTCAACGGCAGCGTATGGGCCACCAACCGTGACGGCAATAGCGTTGTGCACATCGGCCTGGTAGAGAATGGACAATGCGTGGACCGAAACGGCAACGGTGTGATTGATACTTCCAATGCCTACGGAGACGTGCGGGCGTGGACCAATGCCGGCGGCGCAAATACAAACGGGGGTGTTTCGACCGCTGCTGACGAGTGCATTATCCATTACACAAAAGTCAACTCATTCGGCACTCGACACGTTTCGGTCAATAAGGACAACGACATCTGGGTAAGCGGAATCAGCGGCCGCCGCTTCGATTTGGTCGATGGCAGAACAGGCCAAATTAAACGAGCGGAGCCGACAGTGGGTTACGGAGGTTACGGCGGGCTCATGGATAAGGCAGGAGTTATCTGGTCGTCGAACCCGTTGCTTCGCTGGGACCCGTCCCTGCCTCTGACGGGACCAAACGGCGTGAATTGGAAGGGCTACAGCCATCCCAGTTACGGTCTCTGCACCGACAGCAACGGGAACGTTTGGAACACCTCTTATGGGCCCGGCCAAATTCGTAAATTCGCCCCGGACGGAACACTTATCGGCACCTATAACCAGGGGTTTGCCTACGCACAAGGCTGCGTTATCGGCAGGAATGATGATGTGTGGGTGGCACACTCGCTCAACGGGAGCTCCGTGGGCCATCTGAGGAACGACGGCACGTATATTGGCACAGTGGCTGTGGGAACCGGTCCCACGGGCGTTGCGGTCGATAGTGTGGGAAAAATCTGGGCTACAAACTACTACAGCCGCACAGTTTCGCGTATCGACCCGCAAGCCGGGCCGCTTGCCGCGGACGGTGTCACGCGTGTGGGAGCAGTCGATTTCACCACTCGTGACCTCGGCGGCAATCTCTACAACTACAGCGACATGACCGGGAGCACCTTGACCGGGGTTCCCAGCACAGGTACCTGGTCGACGATATTCGATAGCCAGGTTGTCGGTGCTGAATGGGGTCGCATTGGCTGGACGGCCAGAATCTGTGGTGACGCATCGCTCATCGTTACGATCGCGAGCAGCACGAATGGCGTGACCTTCGGGCCGGCCGAAACGGTGTCAAACGGAGCTGACCCGAGCGTAGCAAAAGGACGCTACCTTAGGATCAATGTCGCCTTTAAGCGCGCTGCCAGCGGCGAGAGTCCCGTGCTTTACGATCTCAGTGTGGGAACAAGCGGTTATACGCTGCCGGTTGTGCCAAATGCCGGTCCCTCAGTTTTTGCCGGAAGTGATCTGACGGTAACACTCCCTGATGCCGCGAAACTTCAGGGCGTTTCCTGTGACGACGGGTTCCCGCGCGGCAGCACTCTGGCACTTTCCTGGACCAAGATAAGTGGCCCGGGTGAGGTCGACTTCAGCCTCGCCAACGCGACGGTTAGTGACGTCACTTTTACGCTTGCCGGAACTTATGTCCTGCGGCTTACGGCCAGCGACTCTGAACAAACCGTCAGCGATGATGTGACCGTCACCGTCCTCCCAGCCAATATGGCGCCGATCGTCAACGCCGGCGCAAATCAGACGATCACTCTACCCAACACCGCCAGCCTTAATGGAACGGTAAGCGACGACGGATTCCCGGTTGGAAGCACTTTGACAACGTTCTGGAGCCAGTTGAGCGGCCCCGGAGTCGTAACCTTCGACGATCCAAACGCTCTGATTACGCGGGCGATCTTCCCCGCGGCGGGATCTTACACGTTGCGCCTGGCGGCAAACGACACTCATCGAATCGGTACCGACGATGTGGTGATCACAGTCAATGCGTCACCGGCACTCACGGGAGCAACACTTTCGCTGGTCGCAGCGAATGTCGGCCCCTATGTGACTGGCTCTCTGCAGCCGCTTCGCGCGACGCTGCGGAACTCAGCCGGAAACCCTCTGGCAAATTATGGTGTCGAGTTCACGGTTACCGGAGCGAACGCCACATCGGGCAGCGCGGTGACGAACGCGTCAGGCGTCGCTACCTTCACCTACGCGGGCACGAATCCCGGCACCGACAGTGTCAGCGCTCGCGTCCGCAGCACAGCTACCATCAATATCAATTCTAACGTGGTGCCGATGACCTGGACTCTTACGGCACAGTCGCCACCAGTAGTGCAAGGTTGGATCGGCGGTCCCGCGAACGGAGGCACAATCACCGGACGTGTGCCAATCACGGTCGGGGCGGGAGTGATCCTTACACAGGCCACAGTTGAATACTGGCCGGCTTCCGACCCGGCCGCGATCACCACCCTGGCCACGGGAGTACAAGGTGGACCAGGAGCGACGCTCGCTACACTCGACACGACGCTGATCGCAAATGGCAACTATGTAATCCGCGTAACTGCCACCGACTCGAACGGGCAGGGACAGATCAGCCAAGTGATGATCACGGTAACGGGAGAGAACAAGCCGGGTAGACTGACCTTCTCAATTACCGATCTGACCGTGCCGGTGTCGGGCCTGCCAATCACGATCGCGCGCAAATATGACAGTCTCGAGCGAGCACGAAGCGGCGATTTCGGCCACGGCTGGTCGCTGGCGGTTTCCGGTCCACGGCTCGAAATCAGCCCCGATAACGATGTTACTATCACCGAGCCGGGAACGGGGCGACGTGTCACGTTCCAATTCACTCCATTATCTTTCGGCTTCCCCTTCAGCTTTTTCTATCAACCCACTTACACTCCAGAACCGGGAGTGTTCGGCAAGCTAACTTCAAACGGTTGCAACCTGCTTATCAACTCCGGCAGCGGGGTAGTCTGTTTCCTGTCTCTCGATCCAACTTACAGTCCGACGGCGTTCGCTTATACAGACCCCTACGGGCGCGTCTACACAATGACCGCCAACGGCCAGTTGAATTCGATCAAAGACTTGAACGGGAATCTGCTGACCTTCGGCGCCAACGGTATAACGAGCAGCGCCGGCGGTCTCAATGTGCCATTCGTGAGAGATGCGCAAAGCCGCATCACTCAGATCACGGATCCTGATGGCAAGGAATTTCACTACAACTATGACGTTGCGGGAGATTTATCCAGCGTCCAGCTGCCCGGGATCGCCACGCCTGTTACTTATACTTACGACACTGGGCACTTCTTCCTCAGCGCCATCGACTCGCGCGGCAATACCGAGGCGCTGACTTACCATCCGGATGGGCGACTCGCCTCGATAACCGATGCTGTCGGCAACACGACAAGCTTCGCCTACAACCTCGCCGAAAATAAGACCATCACGACTTACCCTGACGCAGGCGTCACCACAACGAAGTATGACGCGAGCGGTCTGGTGCTGAGCGAGACCGACGCGCTCAACCACACCACCACGTACACCTACGATAGCAACCGTAACAAATTGACGGAGACGAACGCGCTTCAGCAGACCACCAGTCAGACCTACGATGCCAAGGGTAACGTGACATCAGTCACTGACCCGGCGGGTAAGATACTTCGCTGGACATACAACCAATATGGCATGCCCGTGACAGCTACTGACAAACTGGGAAATGTCCAAACAACTCAATTCGACGCGAACTCCAATCCAATAAGCACAACGGACAGCCTTGGTATCCGTGCAGCTTTTGTTTGGGACAGCCGTGGTAATCCAACGACCTCAACCGACGGGAATGGCAAGATCACACGCTTTACTTACGATGCATATGGCAATGTCATGACCCGCACTGACCCGCTCAACAGGACGACGAGCTATACCTACGACACAATGGGGCGCGCTGTAACCATGACCGATCCGCGAGGAGGAGTTAGCCGGTTTGCTTACGACTCGTTGGGCAATCTGCTCACTGTCACCGATCCGCTCAATCAAGTAACCAGGCACGAATACGACACGAACAACAACCGGACGGCCCAGGTAGACGCCGCCGGCAGACGCACGACTTATATTTACGACGCCGCGAACCGGATGACAAAGACCACTTTCCCGGATTCCACCGAGGTAACCTATACCTACAACTTCCGTGGGCAGCCGCTGACGGAAACCGATCAGGAAGGGCACACCACCTCATATGTCTTCGACAAGGCGGGGAGGCTGGTTAAGGTCATCAATCCCGACCTCACAGAAGTCAACTACACCTACGACGAGGTGAACCGTGTCATCTCGGTTACGAACGAGCTGAATAAGACCACTCGGTTCGAATACGATCAAGGCTGCGGCTGCCGCGAGCGGCTAACGAAGGTAACAGATGCTCTCAACCACGTTACCACCTATAACTTTGACGACGCTGGCCGGCGCAGTTCCTTCATCGATGCTAACCAGCATGAGACGCGTTTTGACTACGACATTCGTAACCGTCTAATCCAAACCATCTATCCTGACAACAGGACCAGCAAGCTGACCTACGACGGTGTGGGCCGGCGGCTGACGGAAGTCGATCAGGCGAACCGGACCACGAGATTCACTTACGATGAAGTTGGCAACCTGTCTGCGGTGGCGGACGCCTTGAACCAGACGACGGCAAATAGCTACGACGTTCTTAACAACCTGCTGTCGACTGCGGACGCGTTGGGCCACACAACGCGCTTCGAGTATGACGCCCTTAACCGGCTGATTAAGCGAATATTGCCGCTGGGAATGGCGGAGCTGTACACCTACGATCAGGTCGGCAACCGCGTAACGCGGGCCGACTTCAAGGGCAAGCAAACCACCTATAACCACGACTCGATGAACCGGCTCATCAGCAAAACGCCAGACCCAAGTTTGGGTGAACCCGTCACCAGCTACTCATATACACCGGCAGGTGATCGGGCCGCCATGACCGGCGCGAACGGTACAACTCTCTACACGCACGATGCCCGACACCACCTCTTAACCAAAGCGACGCCGCAGGGCTCGCTGGTGTACACGTATGACGCCGCCGGCAATCTCGCCTCGATGCGTTCTTCGAATCTGGATGGCGTCTCGGTCAATTACAACTACGACGCCGTCAACCGCCTTGAATCGGTGGTGGACAACCGCCTTGCTGCCGGCACAACCACTTACAGCTACGACGGGGTCGGCAATGTTCTTGGATCGACGGCCGCTAATGGGGTTCAGTCAGCTTACAGTTACGACGCCCTCGACCGGCTGATGCAACTCACTCACAGCAAGGGAGGAACGCTGGCCGGTTACACACACACACTGGATCCCACCGGACGTCGCCTCTCGGTCACGGAGAACAACGGCAGGATCGTCAACTACACCTACGACGCACTCTACCGCTTGACCAATGAAACGGTGACCGGCGCGACCCCGGCTGCGGGCAATGGGTCCGTGGGTTACGCATACGATGCGGTCGGCAATCGTCTTTCGCGGATTTCAAGTTTGGCCGCAGTCGTTTCGGCCACTTCCGCATACGACGCGAACGATCGCCTAACGACCGACTCCTACGACGCGAATGGCAACACCAGGGCTGGAAGCGGTCTTACCTATACTTATGACTACGAGGACCGTGTCAAGAGTGCTAATAACGGCGCCGTGAGGATCGTGTACGACGGTGATGGCAACCGCGTTTCGAAGACGGTGGATGGGGTGACAACAAAATACCTCGTCGATAATCTCAATTCGACCGGTTACTCTCAAGTGGTGGAGGAAGTTGTTGACGGCAGTGTGCAGCGCGTCTACACCTATGGTCACCGTCTTATTAGCCAAAGCCAGCAGCAGAATGGCAATTGGCAAATAAGCTTCTACGGACTCGACGGGCACGGGAATGTGAGGATGTTGACTGACAGTAATGGCGCGGTCACGGACACCTACACCTATGATGCGTTCGGGGTGCTGATTTCATCAACCGGCACCACGCCGAATAACTATCTCTACTACGGGCAGCAGTATGATCCTGATCTCGGCCTCTATTTTAAACGGGCGAGGTACTACAATCAGGATCGCGGCCGGTTCATGACGATGGATCCCTACGCGGGAAGCATCGATCGTCCGACGACGTTGCACAAATACATGTTCGCTGCTGCGGATCCCGTAAACAAAATCGACGCCTGCGGCATGGCCGAAACCCTTGAGTATGGTGTACTGACATCCCAGATCGCACTTCGCGCGTTGGCGCAAGCGTCCGCACTGGCCTTCGCCATCAGTTGCATCTTTTACCGCGTCGCGTCAATTCTGGATCCCGGGATCATTCCACAGATACCGCCGCCATTCCAGTTCTGCGCTGCTAAAGCCTTTCGCTGCAGGTGTACGATCAGGTACGCACCGCCTGACATCTTTGCAAGGTGTCCTCCCAGAGTTTACGGAACCGGTTTCACTATGGGCGAATGCCAGAATAACGCGAAGTTTACAGCTCCGCAGGAGTGCCGGCAGTACTATGGCCATTGTGGCCGGATACCATAGGGCAGATTGCTATGCCAGATGCGAATGGCGAACGGTTGCTTCTTGAAGCTTCGGAAGCTGGGGATTTGGAGAAGGCGCGTCACATCGTCCGGGATTCAGCACCTCCCGTCGACTTAAACTGTAGAGACGAGATTGGCGATACGCCTTTGATTCTCGCAGCGGGCAGCGGAAATCATGAGCTGGTTCAGTTTCTGCTGAATGAAGGCGCTGCGGTCGATGCGAGTAACAAATCCGGCGACAATGCGCTCATCGCTGCGAGCGGACGCCCCGGGAATACAAGCGTCCTGAAACTGCTTCTGGATATGAGAGCCGAGATCGACAGCAAGAACGAGCTTGGTCGAACGGCGCTCATAGAAGCCGCTTCGATAGGGGATCTGCAAAACGTCCTCTTGCTGCTTCAACATAACCCTGATGTAAATGTAGTAACCAGCGAAGAGGAGACCGCGTTGACCTTTGCTGTCGTCAACGAGTATCCCGACATCGTGAAGGTCTTGATCGAGGCCGGTGCGGATGTCAACTGGAAGAGTACACAAGGGTGGACGCCTCTTACCTATGCAGTCTACAGTCGCAACGTTGAGATCGTGCGCCTCCTTATCGATGCGGGAGCAGATCCGAATAATGAAGACGCGAACGGGGACATGACATTGATCCATGCCGTAAGATCCGGAGCTGTCGCAGTCGTCCGCGAGGTACTGAAGAAAGCATCGAATGCCAATCACAGGGGCAGTGAGGGAATGACGGCGCTGGACCACGCGGACCGCAACGGAATGGAAGAGATAAGCATGCTTTTAAGAGAACGATTACCACAAGATTAAAGAAGATTGGTGCGAATACCCCGAGGTCGTGATTTAAGAAATAGGCGGACTGTGAAAGGAAGAATTATTGTGGAGCTTAAAGTCTTGTTCAGTTGCTGTCTTCTGACGCTATCCGCCTCAATGTGCCTGGCCCAGGCGCCACCGAGTAAGACGAATTTGACCACAAGAGACAGGGAGGCCTGGCGAAAAGTGCTGCGATGGCCTGATGAGTTAGAGCAACAATGGAAGCGTAGTAGAATCGACAACAACTCAGAGCAAGGCGGCCTGATTTTTCACAGTCTTGGACAAGACAAGTATCTCGTGGTGATTAACGTCGCGGAGAGCTCCTACCAAAGCGGCTATATCTTTATGCACTACGACGAAGCCAGTAAGTCTTCAACACCAGCTCGGTTGTTGAAACTCAAGACCTACGAGCGCGATGATGATGACGGGCACATTTCCACCCGCCTGGCTCGAGAAATAGAGGGCTTACCCACATTCGATCCCGCCAAGAAACAGCTGGTGGTTTATACAATGGGGCGGGGCACGGGCGACTGTGGCTCGCTTGTCAGATACACCATCACCCCAAAACGTGCTGTTCCAATAGAGGCGCGCGTCCATGCCTGTTACGACGATTACTCCCTTGGCGTCTTGGATCCGCTGCGCTGGCGAAGAGTTAAACGTCTCTAACCAACTGG
Source organism: Pyrinomonadaceae bacterium (assembly GCA_035644135.1). Classification (GTDB taxonomy): domain Bacteria; phylum Acidobacteriota; class Blastocatellia; order Pyrinomonadales; family Pyrinomonadaceae; genus PSRF01. The sequence goes on along the minus strand of DASQPD010000027.1, from coordinate 34,051 downwards.
CTAGCATGCATTAGGTCTATCTGCCTATCCGTTCAAACGGCTGATTGCCGATCGGGTACTTTTGCCAGTCTTTGTAGTCGAAGTGCCACCACTCCCCTTCGAAGACCGTGAACCCGTCTGCTTCCATCGCAGAACGGAGAAGGTCGCGGTGCCATCGCTGAAGTGAAGTGCCGCCGGGATAGTCGGGATGTGCGCGGTCGGTGGTCTCGTCGTAAGTGCTGACCATTTCCACTGGCTTTCCTGTCTTCAAGTTGTAGAGCGTCAGATCAACAGCGCAGCCGCGGTTGTGACGAGACCCCTTAGACGGGTCGGCGACGAACAGTTTCTTGTCGTCCGGCGTCGCGTCCCAGAACACTTTGGTCACATACCAGGGCCGGTACGCATCATGAACGAGCAGCCCGTAACCGGCTTGATGCAGCTTGCGGTTAATGCGGACGAGTGCCTCTGCTGCAGGGCGCTGCATGAAGGCGCGTGCTTGCGAGTAGAAGACGGTGCCAAATAGATTGTTTGTCGTAGCGTAGCGGATTTCGAGTTTGATCGTTGGATCGAGTTTCGTCAGTTCAACCAGGTTCGCCGGAAGAAACGCTCCGTTCTCTTTCGGCGGCTCTGCGGAGTGCGCTTCTTTCAGTAATTCGGGGACCGGGCGCAGAGGCTTGACGCGCAGTTGGTTCGCGCCTTCTTCCGGTTCAATCTGCCGACGTTTGTATAGAACCTTCTCGGATTCAACCTGCCTTGCTCGTCCATGTGCATCGCGCGTGAAAACAAGTTGCTGGCCCGCGCGTGATCCCTGCGGCGGAAACTTGAAAAGATTACGTGAGACTTCTTCAAGGGGGTCGAGTTCCACTCTCTCAAACAAGGCGTAGAGTCTTCCGTCTTTTTCGAGAATATAGAGAATGCCGTTGTCCGGCCCGTACTCACCGATTAATCCAAGCCAACGCGCAGGAGCCGGTAAGGCTTCGCTTTTTGCTCGGATAAAGTTGATTGCTGGAAAGATCTTAGCGGATCAAGATTTGAAGAATGATGCCCTTCACTCGCAGACTTTGAAGTGTGCACGAAAGCTTCGGACGCTTGAGATGGAGCCAGCGCGATGAGTACAAGGATTGCCGTTTGCCTGAGCATTGCCTTCATTCCAATTCTCCAATCAGCAAAGTCTGGTCTGCGTTCCCACCTTTCTGACGCCAGACTAAGTAAGCCGAAGCGCGCTCTGAATTTTGTCGAGCGCACCTTGCAACATTTCGTCTTCACGCGCAATGCAGAAACGCATGTAGTAGTCGTAGACGTCACTGTCGGCGAATGCGCTGCCTGGCACTCCCCCCACCCCAGCTTGACTGATCAACATCTCGTTGAGCCGCGTTGCATCCTGGAAGCCCGCTGGGATGCGTGCCCATATGTAAAAGGCCGATCCTGAGTCATAGATCTGAAATCCCACCTGCTCTAGCGCTTCGGCGGCAACCTGTTGCTTGAGGTTAATTCTCTTGCGTAACTCTGAGTAGTACTGCGGGTCTGACATCAGCACCTCGGAGAGCGCCCGTTGAAGCGGCGTCGGTGAGCAAACATAGAAAACGTTGTTCGCATTATTAAGAGGGCCAACGAGTCGATTGGGTCCATAAACGTAGCCGAGTCGCCAGCCTGAGATGTTCCACGACTTGGAGAACGAGTTGACCGTGATCGTCCGTTCCCACATTCCATCGAGCGTGGCAATTGAAACGTGCGTTCTCTCACCGACCACGTAATGCTCATAAACCTCATCCGCGATGCAGAGGAGATCAAATTCCTGACAGACCTTCGCAACCGTCTCGAGTTCGCTTTTTTTAAAGACTTCGCCGGTAGGATTTGCTGGAGTGCAGACGATGATGGCGCGCAGCGGAAAGTGCTGCCGACTTTTCAACTTACGGCAGCGTTCGCGCAATTCATCTTCATCTAATTCCAGACTCTCACCCTGCAATGGTAAAACCTCTGTGCATCCGCCTAGTTCATCAACAATTCGTCGGTGGTACGGATAGTAAGGCTCGAAGACGAGGGCAGAAGTACCTTTCAGATGGATATGAGCGATAGCAACGAGGCCGGCTGTCGCACCGGGAGTGATTAATAACTCAGGCGGTGTAACCTTCGGGTCAACCTCGATGCCATTGAATAAGGATATCTTTTGCGCCACGGCATTGCGTAGTTCGATGATACCTTCGGCAGGGCCATAATGGTTTTGACTGGCGGAAATCGCATCGTTGGCAGCGCGAGCAAGTGCTGGGTTGATGGCCAACTCTGATTGGCCTTGCACAAGATTTCCGCTGGGCGGAACCAGTCGTGTGATTGCTCTGATATCTGGTCGGATCTTAGTCGGCACTGTCTCGAATAAACCCTTGGAGAACTACGCGAAGAGTCCAGAGGCCAGTATCTATGAGAAACGTGGTAGATCCAACGACAGTTTAACTCTGATCCGGAATTTCAGCCTCGACTAGTTTTCCAAGCAGCGTCAGCGATTCCTGCCAACCGAGATAGCAAGCCTCAGCCGGAATGACACCGGGCAGAAGCCGCAATTTAGAATTTAGAATTTAGAAATTAGAATTTCGTGTAAGTCATCCACCCAGTGTCTACGAAAGATCCACAAATCAATCGAATAGATCCACGAAAGCACACGAAAACAACTCAAGTAACCACGCGACAAAATTCTAAATTCTAAATTCTAATTTCTAAATCGCGGATGTACTTAACCGCCGGCGATTGCGCCAATGATATAAAACGGCTCCGCTCCTGATGCGACCGCCTGGGGCAGCGGAGCGTCCGCCGGTTGGTGGGTCACATCCTCGCCGCAGGCAAAGAATCTCAGAAACGGCCGGCGTTCTCCCGTGACGTGCTCGAGAATTGTCCCACGCAGCATCGGATAGCGGGCCTCCAGTGCATCGAGGATCGAGCGTCGTGTCACTTCGCCGCCAACCTCGAGTTCTACTTCTCCGCTGACGCCGGCAAGCGTTCGCAAGTGTGGTGGGATTACAACCAGAATCATGGCAGCGTCTGGACCTCTACTGAAAGCACCGCAGGAAGATCTCGAACAATAGGAGCCCAGGTTTCCCCGGCATCGGCCGATCCATACACCTGCCCACCGGTCGTGCCAAAGTACACGCCGCACGAATCAAGCGAATCAACGGCCATCGCGTCGCGCAGCACGTTTACGTAGCAGTTGCTTTGAGGCAAGCCTTTGGTGAGCGGCTCCCATTCGTTGCCGCCAGTTCGGCTGCGATAGACGCGCAGCTTACCCTCGGGTGGATAGTGTTCTCCATCGCTCTTGATTGGCACAACATAGATCGTCTCGGGTTCATGCGCGTGAACGTCAATCACAAATCCGAAATCGGTCGGCAGGTTCCCGCTGATCTCTTGCCACGAGTCACCTGCGTCGTTGCTGCGCATGACGTCCCAGTGTTTCTGCATGAACAGCACGTTTGGGTGCGAGGCGTGCATCGCAATGCGATGAACGCAGTGACCCACCTCCGCGGTCGGATTCGGGATGTATTGCGAGTATAGTCCCTGGTTGATTGGTTTCCAGGTCACGCCGGCGTCATCACTGCGAAACGCACCCGCCGCAGAGATTGCCGCAAAAATCCTTTCCCGATTGCCAGGATCCAACAGAATGGTGTGCAAGCACATGCCGCCAGCGCCTGGCTGCCAAAGAGATCCCGTACCGTGGCCGCGCAATCCGGGAAGTTCTTGCCAGGTCTGACCGCCGTTGGTCGAGCGGAATAACGCGGCATCCTCAACGCCCGCGTAAACAGTATCCGGATCGTCTAGCGAAGGTTCTATATGCCAGACTCGTTTAAACTCCCAAGCGTGCGGCTTGCCGTCATACCATTGATGCGTAGTAAGCGGTTTGCCGGTCTCAGCTGAAGTGTCGTAAACAAACTTATTACTTTCGCCCTTTGGCATGCCGTCGGGCGTCGTAGTCGGCTCGCCGGCCGGCGTTCCAGGTTGGATCCACGTCTTACCACTGTCGTCGGAGCGTTGAATAATCTGCCCGAACCAACCGCTGGTTTGCGACGCGTAAATGCGGCTCGGGTCCGCGGCCGAACCTTTAACGTGATAGATCTCCCATCCGGCAAAATGAGGGCCACTAACGTCCCATTTTTCCCGCTTTCCATCTGAGGTCAGAATGAATGCGCCCTTGCGGGTGCCTACTAGTACTCGAACACTACTCATCTTTCACTCCTTTTACTAGGGTGTAGCAAAATCAGACTCCTTTATCAGTAAGTCGAACGGCGACTGGCCAGATCGACCGGCCGATCGTGAAATTTTCGTGCAGCTTGATCAATCGATTCGTGTGATTTCGTTCTTCGATTCGTGTTATTTCGTGGATTCGTTTGTTTTTCGAATCAAGAGCCCGCAAAATGATCCACGAAGTAACACGAAACGAAGACACCAAATCAAACGAACTTCACTTTTCTCGAAACGCTAACTCGAGCTCTTTGGATGCGTTTTCGACCGTGCCCTTGGCGTCTTCCACCACCTTCGCCGCCTCTTCTACTTCAGCCGCGATGCTTCGCGCACGTCGGGCCGCATCTTCCGACGCGGCTCTTGCTTTCTCGAAGCGCTCCTCTGCTTCACGCCTGTGCTTCTCAGCATCCTTCGCCTGTGCGTATGCTTTTTTCTGCGCTGCCTCCAGACTCTGTGCCCTGGCTCGCGCATCAGTAAGCAATCTCTTGGCTTCCTGCAATGAAGCCTTCGCGGCAGCTGTCCTTGCCTGACGCGTCTCTTCAAGCTTGCGCGCATCGCCCGCCGACGCCGTCTTTCGTTGCGTGCTGGTGGCGGCACGGCTTGACTTCTGTGAGGACGTGACCCGCGCCGGTTCTTCTGTTAACTGCGTCATGCCGGCGCCTGGGATGAATGAGGCGAGTGACTCGAAACCCGGAGGGTCCACGTCGTGGGTCAGACGCCCGGGACGTGAGGCATCGGGAAGCGAAACGTATGCGGAGATTGCCTCGAGGGTAGTCGTAATGCGATGGATTGTTTCCGGCGTCGGGCTGTGACCTGCATTGCGCAGCGATTCAGTCGCCAGATCTGAAAGGTGTGCGAGAGCCTCGCGTCGTGCGTCGAGTGCTCCGCGCATGTCGGCGACCTTGCGGGCGAGACCGGATGCCTGGGCTTTCCGAAAGCGCTCTCCTGTCGCGATCAACCGGGCGAATGCGTCGCGATGGTTCCAGTAGAGTTGGTTCACGGCCCACGCCGAGATGGAAGGCTTGACCAGCCCTTTAACGCGGTCCGCCTCCCCCGCGATATCGCCACGCCCGCTCTTCCTTAGCCGAGCGGCCAGTGTGTTGCGCGAAGCGGTGAACTCTGCCAATGGGAGCCTGAACAACGCATCAACATCATCCTCAAGCTTGCGCTTCGTCTCGCTCACGTTACGGTCTTCGTTCGTGTCCTGCTTTCCACTATTTTTCACCATCCATCTAGTCTCTCACTGTTTTCGCAAAACGCAGAGAATCAACCGGAACAAGAACCCGAACGAAGTCGTGGCATTATCACAGAGGAGACGATGGTTTCCGACTACGGTCTTCATTCTCGTGCCAGCACAGCACCCAGGGGTGTGGTCTCATGAACAAGCAACGACCCCGAACCGGCACTCTTTTCTGGATGTGGCCCGTGATATTCAGACCCGCACTTGGTTTCAGGAACTACTTGTCGCCAGGCAACACCACACCCTGCAAGTTCTCGGCAGCGATTGCCTTCTTGGGTTGCCAGTTCACTGCTTGCCTTTCCGCTTCGGCGACCTGAGTTGTAGTCATTCTTTGCGCAACTAGACTTCTCATACGGCGTGCTAGCTCCAGGCTGCGTCCCGCTAGGGTAAGCCACACATAAGATTGTACGTAGTTCGTTGCAACACCCTGTCCGTTGGCGTAACTGGCAGCCAAGTTGTACTGAGCTTGGGCCATGCCCTGGGCTGCGGCCAGTTGGTACCACTTTACGGCTTCCGCGTAGTTCCGTGTGACGCCGCGGGCCTCATCGTATGACACGCCTAGGTTGTACTGGCCCTCGGAGAGACCCTGCCCAGCAGCCAAACGAAATAATTTGACCACTTCCTCTTCATTCCGCGGGACTCCGCGACCGTCACGGTAGAGAACTCCTAGATTGCTTTGGGCAAGAGCAAGCACTGTTCGGCCGCCAGCCGATACCATCTTGCACTGAAAACGGTCGACGAAAGCGAATGATTCTTTTCAGTTGGAACGCATGCATAGCCAACTCACCTCTGGCTGGCCTGATCTATCTGAGAAAAGCCAGGGTTTGCGAGCGGTGGCCAGACAGTTGCTGAATGAAGAAGTTGTAAGCAGCAGCCTACGCCGGCAACACAGACGAATCAAGGCTTGAGGTCCTGGCAGCGAGATATACCGACGCCAGCCACCCCGCTTTACAGACAAGATGGATTCCGTGGGAAAACTGCGGAAACAATTTACCTCCAGAGAGAGTGTTGGGACGGAAACTGAGATCTCATTGAATTAAACTCAAACTCAAACTGCCGAGCACATAGGTTTGGACCAGCCCAACGTATCCTTTCTCCTGCGTGGCCGGCTTTCCAGATTTTCAGCGGGCTGATACCGGCCTCATAATTGGATTACGTATCCCTGTCTGTGGGCATCGGGTTGAAACTTGTAACAACACTCTGAAAGCCTGAGGTGTTCTTCAAGGATGCGCAAATCTGGTGGACACCTCACTGCTTTCCTGCCTACGTTCACGGACGAAGTTCCTTTCGCTTAGTGAGCAATCCGTGGCTCCCAACGTCTTTCCGAACTTCGTTAATGCCTAGCAGCTTGCCCGCTGCTTGACTGCTGGTACTGCTGCACTTTCAGAGATACATTGTTGAACGCGTAGATTAGCTATCGGCCATGACAACGGCCCGGATCAATAGGACTGCCATCAGAGAAACCGTTCCAAACAACACGTGTACGGTGCTGCGCACTCGCTTATTCTTGATAGGCAAACCCAGCTCCGGCTTCCTCGGCAAACCAGCTCCTCTCGATTCCACCCCACATTAAGTCTGTACTTATTTAAGGGCCAGGTTTCGCAGGAATTCGTCGCGGCCAGGCAGCCGCGAAAATCCAGATCACGCTCGCTTGGGCCCACAGGTGGAGACAATTGCTCTCAACCATCGCGGTTTTTTCGCCTTTTCGCCTTCTCGTTGAGCAACTAACAAAAAAATCGTCAAGTATGAACTATCATCCATAACCGAATCGCGTCATAACAACTACACTGCCATGGGTCTACTAAAACAACCTCTTCCAATCTGAAGAAATCCTGGAACACGCGTGCGAAGTCTCACTTCATCTAAGAGATTGCTCTCAACCCTCGCGGTTTTTCGCCTTCTCGTTGAGCAACTAACACAAAAAATCGTCAAGTATGAACTATCGTCCATAACCGAATCGCGTCATAACAACTACACTGCCATGGGTCTATTAAAACAACCTCCTTCCAATCTGAAGAAACCCGGAACACGCGTGCTAGTCTCACTTCATCTAAGAGACTGCCTTCGTGCACTAGAACCATAAATTGAAATGGCAACACCTAAGTCCAGGATCGAGATTGACTACACGGTACGTGAAAGAGAGTTACTCGTTCGCAGGGCTATTTGCGATCTGATTCGGACTCAGCGAAAGAGACGGAGTGTCCTGACGCAAGAAAGACTCGCCGATCTTTCGGAGATCTCCTTTGAGCACCTCAACCACATCGAAAATTATAAATCGGGTGTGTCGGTAGAAGTTCTCGAAAGGATCGCCCGAGCACTGGGCTTTGTTCGACTGTCGGAATTCTTAGCGCTCGACGAACATGAGATTCTCTAACTAGCCAATTTTCCCTCCTTCACATCCAGTCAAAAGCAGTGGTTTTCTTTCCCGGACCACCCCTAATAGTCTGCAACTTCACCAAGAATAATCAGTCACGCGAAATTTCTTTCATTTAATGAAGGATGGTTCATACAAATGCCAGACCGGTTTCTATATACTCCGCGCTCCAGAAAGAGTGCGCACGCCAAGGTTGCAGTCTTACCCGACGTCGCAGCGACGCATCCTCAGCTAATCCGGAAAGAGTTTCCGCGCCAGTGTTAAAGCTAAGGACGGCCGTTTCATCGCTGGTACCGTCCAGATGGACGTGTAGCTTGATTCCGGAGATCGACGGCAATCGAGAACTGTTAGCGGGCGCAGATTTTGTTATTTGACCATCAGAAGACATCTGCCACGGCTCGCATTCCTTCTGTCAGGCGATGGCGGAAGTTCAAGGAGATGGGGATGGGCGCAATTCAGACGACCTTGGAGCTGATTCGACAAAAGTTGGATGAGTTTTTTAGGAATGCGAATCCAATAGAGGGCGATTGGGTGATTTTATCTAACATCGTGGACCACGAGGGCCATCCTTACGAGGCCGCAAAGGATAAACTGGTGATGTTTCTGGCCAACATCCAATACGAAACGGCGATCAGCACCTACAATCGCACTACGCCAGTCAAGGGTGATCAATACGCCATCATCGCGCCGCCTCTTTACATCGATCTCTACGTCGTTTTCCTGGCTAACTTCTACAACAAGACTTACCCGGAAGGTCTGGGCGTGATTTCGCGGACGATCAGCTTCTTTCAACAGAATCCCTGGTTCACGCACGATAACCTTCCGGGCCTGGACGCGGTCATCGACAAGCTCACGTTTGAAATGACCAACCTGGAGGTAACTGGCCTCAACTATCTGATGGGCTTGATGGGTGCGAAGTATTTACCGTCGGCCTTCTACAAGGTCAGGATGATCCCCTTCGCCGGTGAAGCGATACAAGGGCAAGTGCCTGCGGCGCAGGGCATCCAGTCGCCGGGAGAGATCGATGACAAGCCGATCAAGCACGCGACTCCTTTAGCGGCAGCAACAGCAGCAGAAATTGATGATGATGATGAAGACTAGGTAACTATGGCTTCAGTTCGCCTGGAGAAAAGATGAAAGCGCGAGGATCCAACCGAGCGTTCGAGCATGGATTTCGAACTCCTCACAAAAAGTTTGCCGGCCCTCAAGGTGAAAAACCCGGACGCCAGTTCTACTACTTGCGCCTGATGCAGGTGGCCATCCGCCATGACTACTACACGAATCATGAATGCCCGGACTTCACGATCTTTCCCACCAGGTACTCACACGAGTTGATGAAGAGTCTGGGTCTGGTCTTCAAAGACGAAGGCACAGGCTTTTCCATTTTCTTTGACGCCCGCCGCTCTGACATCTTAATTGAGTACTTGAAACGGCAGGAATGGCCGCCCGGGTCAAAGCACTGTTGGACGCGACTGTCATTCGTGCTTTCACTCAAGAATTCCTACTTCCTGAATTTCACCGATGTTCCCATCGCTATAAATCCGGTCAATCAAAATTTCTATTTCACGAATCAGGCGGCACGCGGGCGGACAGCGAACGGAGACATACTTCTCAACCCAGGCGAGGAGCACGAACTATTGGATGTGGTTCCGGTTCAGCTTGGAGTTGTTGTAACGGACCACATAAAGGAGGTTGAGGTCCAGTCAGTCCCTCAGACGGAGGAAGGATCGCGCGACGCGGTCATCTGTAGGCCAAGGTGTGTACCGGTTTCGTTATTAGAGAAAGGGAATGCGGCCAGCATCACCTGCAAAGAGGCTATTCACTGCAAGGGTCCGCATGAGAAAAAGGATCCCGCGAAATCCCTTGTGTTGTGTCGTTGCACGGACAAGATCTATTTAGACTTCTCGCCACTGCCCGAAGACAAATATACCGTGAGGCGAATTCCCTATCCCTCGACCTCGGAAATTGCGCCGGACGAAGAGCCAGTGCTGTATACCGAGTCGTATCCAGTGCCGTTCTGTTTTGTAAGCCTGTTTTTTACCAGCCCGACTGGCGAGAAACCCAAGCTATTTCCGGTTCAGGATCTATTTGGCCCGGAGCCGAAGATCGAATCAATCACCTATGAACTCAAGTTTGAGCGGCGCGCGACCTACTGGAACTATTTCGTGGTGCCTCCGGCCGGGGAGTCAATCGAAAACTTGAAGATCGAGGGCGAGCCGGGAATATTCTTCAACGGACCGTGCAGCGTTGTCCTGCCAAATCAAACAAAAGCCTACCGGTTCGTTTCGAAAAAACCGCTGCCTTTCATGGAACAGTCGACATTCCGTTTTCGGCTCTGTGGTGAGCTTAGCACGACGACGCAGAACACTATCCTGGTAAAAAACCTACCGGTAGCTTCGGCCGAGCAGGTGCTCCAGGATGAGCTCGCGGCTTGCCTCAGTTTGGATGGAAGCATCAATCCAGGCTCGAAGGGAGACTGTCGGAAGCTCAAATCACAAACATGCAGGTGTGTCTGCGGGGACATGCCCATCAATAAGTGTTTGAAACTTATCAAGCGAATTTGCGCGGACCCGCGAAGCCCGGAATGCCGGCAATTGAGGAGCGCCTGCTCCAGAATTTACTCAGACACCTTCGTGTATGTCTGACACCTATAACCCTAAACTGAAAGCGAGGTGCATATGGCAATCACAGCAACCAGAAGAACACCCGGCGTCTACATTACAGAACTCGCTGCCTTTCCTCCGTCCATCGTGGGTGTCCAGACGGCAGTGCCGGCCTTCATCGGCTACACGGAGAAAGCGGAAATTGCCGGGAACCCGGTCTTTATGAAGCCCATCAAAATTTCGTCGTTGGCTGATTACCAAGCCATCTTCGGCTCAGAATATGACGCAACGTACACAATTGAAGAAGTGACGGGCGTAGACATCACGGCCCACAAGTACGATTTCTCGGTTCTCGACCCGACCACTCCACCAGGAGAAATGAAATACTTCAAGCTCCTGCCACCGGATGCCCAATTCAACCTCTATAACAGCATGCGGCTCTTCTATGCCAACGGCGGAGGCGTCTGCTATGTAGTTTCGGTGGATTCCTATTTCCCGCCGGGCTCCACTACCGCCAATACCATTGATCCCACCAAATTGGGGGAGGGGCTGGACGTTGTCAAAGAACAAGTGGGGCCGACGATGCTCGTCATCCCGGAGGCCATACTGTTGGCAGATAATGGGGAGTACACGGGCGTAGTCGACAAAATGCTGGCCCAGTGTGCCCAATTGCAGGACCGTGTTGCGGTCCTTGATGTTTACAACTCTCAAACGGTTGTCGATGCGCTAACCATGGAAACTGTCATAAGTCAATTCCGGTTAGACGTGGATAAAGATCTGAACTATGGAATGGCATATTTCCCGTTTCTCCATACGACGGTCATTCCTATTACGGATTACGATTTCACCAATCTGACGCCCCTTGACAGCAGCGCCGGTGACACTGCTCTGCAAACAATTCTCGGATGGCAAAACACGAACCTCTACAAGCCCCCAAGGCACGGCGTGGTTCAAGCTGACATTAATGCCATAGTGGCTGCGGCGACCCCGCCCATAGACTGGGACAAGGTAACCAAGCTGAATCAAAACCTCACCGCCTCGCTGCCAGTGCTGAAGGATATATACGAGGTCATCCTCAACAAGAATGACGTGCTGCCGCCGAGCGGCGCGATGGCCGGCGTTTACACCTATATCGACACTACGCGCGGTGTCTGGAATGCGCCAGCCAACGTCAGTCTCAGCGCCGTCAGCAGGACGACCTTCAAGCTCAACGATGATTTGCAGGGGGACCTCAACGCGCCGATTAACGGAAAGGCTGTCAACGCGATCCGTGAATTAGTCGGACGAGGCCCGGTGGTTTGGGGAGCGCGCACACTCGACGGCAACAGCAACGACTACCGCTACATTCAAGTGCGCCGCACACTCATCTATATAGAGCAGTCAATTAAGAGCGCGCTCAATACGTTTGTCTTCGCTCCCAACGACGGCAATACGTGGGTGACCGTCACAGCTATGGTCTCCAACTTCTTACAAGGTGTCTGGTCGGCGGGCGGACTAATGGGCGCAACCGCTTCAGACGCTTTCACAGTGCAGTGCGGCCTCGGCAGCACGATGACCGGGCTGGACATTCTCAATGGCTACATGATTGTGCAGGTCACTTTGCAGATGATACGTCCGGCCGAGTTTATCGAGCTGACGTTCAAGCAGAAGATGGAAGGCGTCAGCTAGGCGGTCTCTTGAGACACTGCCACCACGCTGAACAATAATCACAACCTCAGATTTCTAACTCACGAGAGGAGATGTCATGGCTGGAGAAGTTCAAGACAATGTATGGCCACTGCCGAAATTTTATTTCTCGGTACAACTCGGCGAAGACAGTTCGGTCACCTTTTCGGAAGTGAACGGCCTGGAAACCGAGACGAAAGTGATCGAATACCGTCACGGCAACAACCCGATATTCTATCCAATCAAGATGCCAGGGCTGGGCCGCGTCGGCAACGTGACGATGCGCAAGGGCATATTCGTCAACGACAACAAGTTCTGGGATTGGTACAACGAGATCAAGATGAACACGATTGCCCGGCGCACCGTGGTTATCAATCTCCTGGACGAGACGGGTGCTCCCAAGATGACCTGGACCCTCAACAACGCCTGGCCAACCAAGATCACGGGCACCGATCTCAAGTCAGAAGGCAACGAGGTGGCTATCGAGGCGCTCGAAGTCGCTTTCGAGACCTTGACTATATCGACAGCGTAAACAGGCGGAAAGATGGGCGACGAATACTACCCACCCGGAGCGTTTCATTTCAGCGTCAAGGTGCTCGACCCCGTCACGATCGGTTCTCTGGCAGCGAATCTGGCAACGGGCGGCCTCAGTTCAGTATTGGCTGACATCGATGCCAGCTTCCAGGAAGTGACGGGGATAGAGTCGCAGTTCGACGTTGAAGAGGTGATCGAGGGAGGCGAAAACCGTTTCATGCATCGTCTTCCTCGTCACACCAAATACTCCAACCTCGTTTTGAAGCGAGGAGTCGTCACTAAGTTTTCGTTTCTGGCGGAGTGGTTCGGATTCACCATAGGGTCTTCCCTATCTTTGCCCATCGTCCCGTTTAATGTGCTGGTGATGCTGCAGAACGAAGAAGGTTGGCCCGCGGTTGCGTGGGCCTTCGTAAATGCCTACCCCATTCGCTGGGAGGTCTCCTCTATGGACTCGTTGGACAATAAAATCCTGACCGAAAAGCTCGAGTTGTCTTACAACTATTTTCAGCGCCTCAACGTGAGTTCGCTGGCTTCGGCAATCACCAGTTTTATCTGAGCACCGGCTTGATTGCGCGATTGGCACTCGCCCGAAATTGAGAAAGCGCTGACGTGGACCAGAGGCGGGTTATTGGCCTTCGAAAACGCGTGGGCGAACCGCAAACTCTGAAAGGGAGAGTTCAATGCCACTGGAGATCAACGAAATCGGCATTAACATGCGGGTCAGTGACACCAATAAGGAACCCGATGTGCCCCAGCAGAAGATCGAGCAGGATGATTGTGACGACGTGAATCGTGAACAGATCGTAGACGACTGCGTGCGCCGGACTCTCCAAATTCTGAAGAACCTCGGAGGGCGATGATATGGGCTTCACTGGCGGCCTCGAAAAAATGAAGATCAAGGCCTTCAAGGATCCCAAGTTCACTCAGCAGGCCGGAGAAGAACTATCGGTCTACATGAACCCGGAGAAGTACTCTCATTCTTACAAGGTTTGCTACAACAAGGTCCAGGCCCAGGGAGCTAATGGGTCCTTGTTCACTTTCAACCAGATCGGAACTGAGACGGTCGAGTTTGAACTGGTTTTCGACGGCACGGGTGTAATTCCCAGCAAGATTCCGGGCGTCCTTCCCTTTGTGGAAGACGGCATTACCAAGCAAATCGAAAAATTCAAGGCCCTGGTATTCACCTTTCAAGGATCAATCCACAGCCCTTATTATTTGAAAATCGCTTGGGGAAAACTGCTATTCCAGTGCCGCCTGTCAAAGCTCGCCTTCAATTACACACTCTTTAAGCCGGACGGCACGCCTTTGCGCGCACGTGCTCAAGCGGTTTTCATCGGATTCAACGACGAAACGGCGTTAGCGCTAAAGGCAAATAAGACTTCGCCTGACCTTTCGCACGTTTTGACGGTTAAGGCCGGCGACACGCTGCCGCTGATGTGCTTTACCACTTACGGCAGCAGCGCATTCTACGTGCAAGTGGCGCGCGTGAACGGCTTGAGCGACTTCAGAAATCTGGTTGTCGGTACACAGCTTTTGTTTCCGCCGCTCGGAGAAGCTGCCACATGACCGTCCCGTCACCTCTTAACAGCGACTCGTCACTTGTCTCGTTCACCATCAAGGTCGCGGGCAAGGAGATTCCCAGCACGTTTCAGGTTCTATCAATTGATACGTGGGTGTCGATCAACAAGGTACCAAAAGCGCAAATCATCCTCTTCGACGGCGACCCTGCGGAAAGCAACTTCGAGATTAGCGACCTCGATACCTTCTTGCCGGGGCATCAACTGGAAATCGCCGCCGGCTACGCACAAAAAGAGAGCTTGATCTTCAAGGGGATCATCGTCAAGCAAAGCATTGAGATAAATCGGACGCAAGGATCGAAGCTGATCATTGACATCGTCGATGAAGCGATCAAGATGACGTTGGAGCGGAAGAACGATCTGTTTCCGAAAATCCGCGATGGCGACTTGATTGGAAAACTCATCACCAACAACGGGCTGGGGAAGGATGTCGCGGCCACGAAGCCCGTGCTTGAACAGATCGTCCAGTACTACGCCTCCGACTGGGACCTGATGCTGATGCGCGCGGAACTGAATAGTTTCGTCGTCACAGTGGAGGCGGGTAAGGTCATCGTCAAAGAGCCCGACACGAAACAGACTCCAGTTCTGAGAGTCAAATTCGGAGAGAGCATCCTTGATTTCAATGCTGAGATGGACGCGGCCACGCAGTATCAGCCGTCAGCCATCAAGAGCATCACATGGGACGTGGCTAATCAAAAACTGGCGGAGGCTGCACCGCCGGCGGTGGCAGTTGAAGAGCCCGGAAACGTCTCGTCAGCGGAGTTGGCGAAGGTGTTCGCCGTGAAGAAATTCCCGCAACAGACCGGCGGAACTATAGAGGAGCCGACGCTGGGAAGCTGGTCCGCGGCAGAACTATTGAAGTCTAAGCTGGCAAAGATTCGCGGGTATGTTCGTTTCCAGGGTAGCGCCCTGGCCAAGCCGGGGAAGACGATCAAACTCGAAGGTGTCGGCCAACGCTTCAATGGCAACGCTTTCATCAGCGGCGTTCACCACAATATCAATGACGGCAGGTGGCTCACTACCGTGGATTTCGGACTGTCGCCGCGATGGTTCGCCGAAACGACGAACATTGTCGCTCCCGGTGCCTCCGGTCAGTTGCCTGCGATTAGAGGTTTACAGACTGGCATCGTCAAGCAGGTGTCAAACGATCCGGATGGAGAATTTCGAGTGCTCGTCAACCTGCCACTGCTTCAGAACCCAAACAAAAGCATCTGGGCGCGCTTGAGCACGTTCTACGCCACCAATAAAGCCGGGGTTGTCTTCTTTCCGGAGCAGGAGGACGAGGTTGTGGTCAGCTTCATGAACGAAGACCCGCGATACCCGGTGATCCTCGGCAGTGTCTACAGCAAGAAGCACGCGCCGCTTGCGCCCTACCCGCCCGACGACAAAAACAAGAACACCAAGAAGGCGATTGTTACGAAAGGCAATCTCGAAATTAGCTTCGATGACAAGGACAAAATTATCGAAATCAAGACTCCCCAACAAACCGTTACGATGAACGACACATCAGGAGAGGTCTCGATTAAAGACAACAACAAGAACACGATCTCGCTCTCGAAAAACGGGATCAGTCTGGACAGCGGCTCGAATATTAAGATCACGGCCAAAGGCAATATAACGATTCAGTCTAATGCCAACCTGACGCTCGGCGCGAAGGTGAACGCTTCGATGGAAGGTACGCAAATCGAGCATAAGGCCAAGAATAAATTCACGGCCAACGGCCTCGTCACAACCGAGGTAACCTCGTCAGGCATGCTGACCGTTAAGGGTGCGATGGTGAAGATCAATTGAGTGCTCGAAGAGACAGGAGGAAGCAACATGCCCGCCGCAGCTAAACTTGTCGACTTTCACCAGTGCCCCATGAACACGCCGGTTGGCCCCGTGCAGATTCCACACGTGGGCGGCCCGATTGTCGGTCCCGGCGCGCCCACCGTCTTCATCGGCGGACTCCCCGCGGCCAAGGTCGGCGACATGGCTATCTGCGTCGGCCCGCCCGACGCCATCGTCAAGGGTTCCATGACCGTCAAGATCATGGGCGTGCCGGCAGCTCGCATGGGGGACAAGACCGCCCATGGCGGAACCATCGCCATGGGTTGGCCCACAGTCATGATTGGAGGGTGAGCCAGCGATGGAAAATTCTGAGAGCTCTTTCCTGGGCACAGGGTGGAGTTTCCCTCCTACATTTTCGCGGCAGACATACAGCGTCGATCTGGTCAGCGACGATCAAGATATACGCGAGAGTCTCTGGGTCTTGTTTTGCACTGCTACCGGCGAACGCCTGATGCTACCGGACTACGGCAGCTTGCTTTGGAAAATGGTCTTTCAGAACATCACTAACACCCTGATGACGCAGTTGGCCGACATGGTTCGTCAGGCCGTTCTCTACTGGGAGGCGCGTATTGACGTTGACGATGTCGCCGTGCAGCCGGACGCGACAGTCGCCGGTCTGGTTCTTATTACAGTCAACTACACCATTCGCAAAACGAACGCACGGAACAATCTGGTGTTTCCCTTCTACATCCAGGAAGGGACGATCCCAATGGAAACCCCGTAACAATGGGTCTGGACGATAAAAAGATCGTCGTCAATGGCGCCACCAGCCAGTACGACCGCCGCTTGGCCGCGCTTGATGCGGAGTATGCAAAGGTAGATGGACGATCCTCATCTGAACTGCTCGACTTTGCCGTCAAGTTCGGAAGCCTAATTAACTTTTACAACCTCAGAAACGAAATCGACGGCGACTGGACGCCATTCTTCACGACTGATCCCGTCGTAATACTCGCCAGCCGGGATGCGACTGACCTGGGCGAAATCGAGTCCGAGTTTGCCCGTCTCGAACGACTGACTCTCGAAACGCAGTCCTTTGATCGCAAATTAGATTTTCTTCGCGGAGTCTTTGACGTCATCCTGAAGATCACCCGCGAGCTGGATCTCTCACTCAGATTCCTGGACCTGAGTGAACAGGGCCAGATAATGCGACAGCTTCGGCAGGCGATCGTAACCGAGATCGAAGACGGCCTGGGCCAGCAACTGCGGGAGCTAAAGGCTTACGATTTAGGCGCCGAGCTGCCCGACGCTCTCGGTCGTCGTATTGGTTTGGATTATGAGGGCCTTTCACCGGTGTGGCAGGCTGACAGCGTCGGCCCGAATGGATCGATCTATCGCGGCGGCACGGGCTCGCGAAAAATCGCTCAAGCTCTACCTCACGTTAACTCTATTTTGAGCTCGTATCTCTATGCGCTTTCGAACTTAAAGGTGCTCGCTCAAACCAATCTCAGCTCTACCATGGAAGCGGGGGACCACAAGCCCCAGATCGCACTCTATATTGCTTTCGTCACCCTCTTTCAAACCGCCCAGGACACAATCAATACTCTTTCCAGCCGCTACTCACGCTTCTATTACCGCGACGTCCTTCGTGAAAGTTTTCGCGCTGCGATTCCCGATAGCGTCTTTCTCAGTTTTACTCTTGCCGACCAGGAGAACTTTCTCAGCACGACCGTGCCGCGTGACACCCTGTTTCTCGCGGGAACGGATAGCGACGACCACAAAATTCTTTACGGATCGGACAAAGACCTCCTCGTCACGCAGGCCCTCCTGACGACGTTGCGCACGCTGCGCGTCATTCGCGGCAAGCTGATTCCGCAAGAGCAAAGCTCGCCGCTGGTTGTTTCGCGCGTCTTATCCTCCGAGATCGTCGTGGCGGAAGCTTCCCTGATGCAAAACGCCTGGGCAACTTTCGGCGAGACTGAAGTGAGTCAGACTGACGTGGAGGTAACGGAGGCGGCCACTCTCGGATTTGCCCTTGCCTCTCAATACCTCTGGATGAGCGGCGGCCGGCGAGTTTGCCGAATCAGTTTTCGGTGCTCGCCTGAATCTCAGGCAAGGCTTATTGAGCTGCTCCACAGCCTCGCCGTCGCCACTTCACTGTCCGAAGCGAAAATATTTGAGACGGTGCTCGTCGAAGCTTTCACGCTCTACGTTTCGATGTCCGCGGGCTGGTTTCAAATCGAAAGCTATCGCGCAACGGAAATGAAACTAGACAGCGAAGGGAATTTTAGCTTTGGCTTAGAGTTCGAGCTTCCGGCAAGTGTTCCACCAATCGTCGCCTACAATCCCGCTGATGAAGACGCGCCGGATGACGGTTCGGCTGCACTTGTCACCGCTGATCCGATAGTCTATGCCTCCGACCCTGCTCCCTCCCTCCCCACTTTGAAAACGTATTTGCGTCAGGTTTCGATCACGCTATGCGGCGATGGCGGAACGGCAGACGTCTACCCTATCTCGCTCCTCGGCGAGTTAGAGATTACTACTTTTCTGATCGATGTCAGCGTATGTGGCCTGGCCGGCTTGCAACTTGAGAGCACGGACGGTGAGCTTGATCCAAGCGGCCCCTTTTCGCTGTTTGGCGGCCTGCCGGTCGTCGGATCATACTTGCTGATACGCCACGATGAACTTTTTGCCAAACGCCTCAATCACCTGGGAATTTCAATAAACTGGTTCAACCTCCCGCCCAACGAAGACGGATTCACCGGATACTACAAGGACTACGTTATAGGGCTGAACGGAGAACCACAGTGCAATCTTTTCAACAACGCGGTGTTTCACGGCGGCATGAGCATTCAGAACTCGGGTGAATGGTTTCTCAGTGACTCACAGGACTGTCTGAGTCCTCCGGCAACGGCGGTGGACTTATTGCTCTTTCGCAGCAAGCCGGAATGCTACGAGACTCAACCAGCCGCGCCACTTTGCCCGGTCACGGATTTCAATACGCTCAAAGTATGCCGTTCGACGCCACCGCCCTATTACGATTTTTCCCAGAGCGCTATCAAGCTGGAATTAACCGAGCCGCCTTATGCATTCGGCAACGACCTCTTTCCCCAGAATGTGCTCAACGCCGTGCTCGAAGATCTGCCCGACACGAATTTCTGCAAAGACCAATGTCTCTCTGAATGCCTGGTGCTACTCGAGGCGGCGCAATGCATCGAGACTTGCCTGCTTTGCATCGGCACTTGCGCCCAGGCGTCACCGCCCGACCCGTCATGCGCCGAGACGTGTGTGTCAGTTTGCCTGAAGTGTCTCGAGGAGAAGTCCATCCAATGTCTGGAAAAATGTCTTGAGGAATCCAGAGGACTGCCCATAGAAGAGACGTTGCGGCTCATCATTACAAGATTGAAAACCTGCCCCGGCTTGCCGGAGCCGGAACAATGCGTTGTCGGGTGCAACATGCGACTCGCTGCATGCCTTCAAGAGCAAATGCCCGAATGCGTGAGGGAATGCATAGAGAATTCGACGAAGATACTGGATGCGATAGTTTGTGTTCTTGCTTGCGTCAACAACTGCCAGGGGAAAGATACGCAGTGCCTGATTGACGGCCTGCTAATTTGCAAGCAGCAACTGGACTCAGAGTACGCGACTTGTCTTGAAAAGTGTATGCATGAGTGCCTGAGTCTGAAGAAGACAATAAGATACCCGAACGAACCTTACCTGCCCCAGGCCACGAGCATTACCGTCACTTATTGTGCGCAATGCGTTAGTCCGTCTCTCAGCACCGAGGAGGCCTGTGGCTTGTTTTTTCATCTGGGGCCTTTCGGGGGATACGAACAGCTCTCGCCATCTCACGAAAAACCGAGTTGGCTGCTGCCTCGTTTTTCCGAGCCGGGAAATTTGTACCTCGGGTTCACTTCGCTGGTTCCGCCGCAAACGCTGACACTGCTGTTTCAGATGTCCGCCAGCGGCGATGATCGCTCGGTTAATCTTCCACCGGTCGCGTGGGAATACTTATCGAGCAACCAATGGCACCGCTTGAAGCCGCCGAATATTCTTGCCGACCAGACCAATGGGTTGCAAAACTCGGGAATCATCACGCTCGATCTGCCTGCATATGATCCCGCGAACAACACACTGCTTTCAGCCGACACTGAGTGGCTGCGAGCTTCTGTGGCAGAGATACCGGACCAGTTCCCAAAGACCGCCGGCATCTATCCGCACTCCGTGCTCGCGACGTGGCGCAAGAATGAAAGCAGCGGCGAGAATCTTGCGAAACCGCTGCCGCCATTCACGATCACCAGTTCCGTCGAAGATCTGTCGGCGATCGCCAGTGTCATCCAGCCGATGGCGTCGTTTGGCGGACGTCCTCCGGAAACGAACAGCACTTTTGAGATTCGCGTGGGCGAGCGCCTGCGTCACAAGGAACGTGCGATCCTCGACTGGGACTATGAACGTTTAGTGCTTGAGCGATTCCCAACCGTTTGGAAGGCGCAGACGCTGCCCGCTCGCGATCCTCAACAAGCTGATGTCCCGGGCAGTGTGGTTCTCGTGATTGTACCGGGACCTGACGGTATTGCGGTGACGGACCCGACCGTGCCGGCCGCCTGTACCGAAATGCTCGCTCAGATTCAAGCCTACCTGAAAGGATTCGTCAGTCCCTTTATTCAACTGCACGTCGTCAATCCGATCTACGTGCGCATAACCGTGAACACAGTCGTACTGTTTCAGGGGTCAAGCGATACGGGTGCGTCCATAAAGCGATTGAATGAGGAGCTTGTTGATTATCTGTCACCCTGGTTCTACGACGCGGCACGAGCGGCTCAGGGCGGTCGCTATATTTCGGAAGCAGACATCTCGGAGTTTATCCGGACGCGTCCTTACGTCGAGCTTATGATCTCAATCAACCTGAAACATGAGCCCCCGCGCCAGTATCTGGATTGGTATTTTCTAACTTCGGCCCAGCAGCACCAGATTAGCGCCGCCTGAGCGGCCGGAGTGAGATGGAATGAGTCTGTTATTGATGTTCCAGCGATTCGGAATCGAGAGAGACGCAATTAGAAAGGACCGAGGCCATGAACTCATACGTGCAACTCAAGGCAGAGCAGCAAAGTAGAGCTGTCGCCAATACCTGCCAGCGAAAGGGTGAAGACTCACTCGCGGCCACTCGGCAGCCTAACCGGTTGGGTGATTTGCAGGAGAGTGCCAATCTCAACCCGGAAGTTCAACACGTCGCACAGATGAAGCAGATGTTGAATGGAGGTTCTCGCACGAGTGCGCCGCTTGGAAGAAAAGAAAATCAGACTGGCATGCCTGATCATCTCAAGACTGGAATCGAACGTCTCTCTAACCTCTCAATGGATGATGTGAAGGTCCAATATAACTCCCCAAGGCCCGCACAGTTTCAAGCACTTGCCATAACGCAAGGGAAAGACATTCACGTAGGCCCGGGCCAGGAACGTCATCTTCCGCACGAAGCCTGGCATTTGGTGCAGCAAAAACAGGGGCGGGTGCGGGCCACCACACAGATGCGGGGCACGGCGATCAACGACGATTCGGCATTGGAGCATGAGGCCGATGTCATGGGAGCACTTGCAGCTCGGGCGGCGGAAACAGATCAGGGGCACGATCACGCCGGGGAATTGTCGCGTCCAGGCGATGAGGGCTTGGGAAAAGAGACAAGCAGTTCGAGAGATACTGCTCGTCCGCAGGCGAAGCCGTTCGTGGCCCAGCGCGTAGTTATGGCCATTCCGGATACTAATCCAACGCAATATCGCAGCACTTTGATCACCGGTCAAACATTCCCCTCGGCTGCGGCTGCGCAAGCCGCCGAACAAACCGGCATGGCCGCCATCGAAGCTGAAAGGCAACGTCTCCAACGAGAGAGAGAGCAACAGGCGGAAGCAGAGCGTCAAGCGGCTGAAGCAGAGCTGGAAAGGAGAAGAGCTGAGCGAAATCCTCAGTTCGCACCACCACCTCTCTACCAACAGCCGGTAGCAATGAATAATCCACCTCCTCCCCAACCAATCCTTCCACTACTCGCGGCCCGTGAAATTGGTGCGCACAACCAGCACCAGCTTCAGGCCCAGGGCGAACGACTCGAGGAGCGGCGGGAGATGGAAGGGATAGATCGTCAACTACATCAATTTCTCCAAAGCCGTTATGGCAATCTTGCGGAAATATGAGATGCGGTCGCCGGCGGACGACATTGAGGAGAGAAGGCCGGAATTTATCTTCGCCGATTCCGAAGCGGAAGAGACGCACGGGAAGGAGTGGCCAACATGAACGCATACGCTCAGCGAAAGCCGCAAGATCAAAGTAGAGCAGTTGCCAATAGCTCCTTTGACAAAAGACGTAACAGCCGAGCTGCCGCTAAGTTTGTTGATGCTCGTCCCGCGGCTGTGGTTCAAAGAAGGTTGGACGAGAGCCTGAACCAAAGTTCCAAAGTCCACTCACAGCTCCATTTTCAAAAATCGCTCAACCAGAATCCGAGGGTGGTGGCGCAGGCGAAACTGGCCCACTCATTGTCCAAACCGTGTGGCATATCGCCGGAGCCGACCGAGTGGGACAAGGCATTAGCAAAGGAAAAACTGCTGCGCAAGCTGACACAACGTACTCCGATCCAGCGGCAGGAAATATTCTCTAAAGGAGGCGAGATTCTGAATGGGAAATTTGCGCCGGTGCAGAAGCAGGCTAATCCGAAGCAGGCGAACCGGACGGATCTGCGAGGGGGAGGCTCGGGCATGTTCAATGTGTCTGGCCTTTGGGAGGCTTGATGAACTGGCTATTTCCCCCGAACGCAAGCATGACCGAGGAGGAAAAAAAGAAGCAACAGGAAAAGGAGAATAAAGAAGGGGGTTTCGTTCCGGGCAAGATAAGCAAAGTTAGCAAGTTTGGCGAGACACATAAGCCGATAAAACTCAAACCTCAGGACGAAGCCTACAGGTGGACGCCGAGCGGGGGCTTCGAGTCATTGGGCGTCAAAGCGTCATTCACTGGTTCCGGTTGAATGGCAGCCGATTTGGGAGCTACCTGTTGATCCGGCGCCTGACGCTCTGCGAATCTGCTCGTTGTTTCTGGAAGCTCCCGCCCTCGGAGATCGAGGCGCTGTTGTTATGGTCGTTTCCAGGAATGCCGGCGCAGAGGAGCCGGAAGTTTTAATCGAACGCCTGGCTAGCTCCGAAGGGCTGGATGTTGAGGAGGTCCATCGCGAGCGTGTGGACGACATCAGGGCGTTATGTAAATCAGCGGAACGAGTTTCTGTCATGCGCATGCTTCGCGACGGAGATCGATGGCTTATCCTGACCGCAACCGCACCGGCTGAACGGTTCGCTGAACTCCGTGAAGCGTTCCACTACGCCTTGATCTCGTTAGAGCCAATTCACCCGCCGTAATGAAAGAGCGCAAATGCGCGATCTTAATTCTCCTTCGGGTGAGTCCTTCAACGCCGAAGTAGCAATTGCAAACGGTTTGGTTATTCCAAAGAGAAAGGAATTGCATCATGCAAACATTCGTTCAAAAACAAAAACGGGCAGGGCAAAGCCCCGCCAGCAATTTGCAGATAAAGAAATCCCAGCCTGTAACAAGCCAGTCGCAGGAAGTGGAGCGCACGTTGAACGACAGCGCTCAAGCGAACATGGTGGCGAATTATCAGAATCTCTTCGACAAGAGCCCGGGGGTCGAATCTGTGAATTCACACCAGATGATGGCCAATAACAGCCCGGGAGTCGTTGCGCAGGCGAAGTTTCAGAACGTCTTGAACAACCGTATCGACGCGCCGCAAGTTGCACAGCTAAAACCAGACGTTGCCACTTCGGGGCCCGTCGTTCAGCGGAATGGAGATGGCGAAGGCGGAGGCGGAGGATCCGATTGGGGCAAAAAACTGTTTCTGGGAGGTCTTGGAGGATACTTTGCCGGGACCAGGGCACTGGCTAAACATACGGCTGAACCATTAGGATTTTTCGGGGCGGAACACGGAGCCGGATTGTTCGGGATGGGCGACTATGTGAAGGGAGTTAACATGCTCAGGTATGGGCAACAAATTTTCAAAGGCGGTTATGCTCGTCACCTGGCCGTAGCTCCTCTGGCCCTCGCCACAGCTTATATGATGTCGAAATACATGGGATCTTTGAAGAAAGACGAAAATCTAGGTAGGTGGAAGCAGTAAGGCAGTCCTGAACGGCAACGTTTCGGCCGGCCCTTCAAGTGCTTACAAGATTGTTTGCAGGTTGCGTGGCATGCCGTGTCGTGTCCCTGCTTGACGGCGGAGTTGTCGAAGGTGGCGATACCTGTTTGGAAACATCAGCAAGACGATTAGTGCGTCGCGTGAGATTGTTTATCACTCCCAGATTTCTCACCGGCGCTCGCCCTATGCAAGCTAGCCACAGTCTATGACCCGTCGCTGGATCTTCCGGTCTGCACCTGCGACGAGTAGCCGACGATCAAGTCGGGGTGACGGAGATCCAACATTCCCCTTACGACGTAACATTCCCTTCACAGAAACTTAGTCAAATGACCGAACCCTTAACGATCAACCCGGACGAGCCGACCAACAAAGGGCTGGACTATGCTTCGCTGAAGATAGAAGGCACCACTCTCATTCAGCAGTTGGCCGGAAAGATATGGACGGATTACAACGAGCACGATCCAGGCGTGACGACGCTCGAACAACTCTGCTATGCGTTGACGGAATTATCGTATCGTGCGGAGTTTCCCCTGCAAGATCTGCTGATTGACAAACCAAACGGCAAGATCAATCCACGACGGCAGGCGCTTTTCATTCCCCGGCGAATACTGCCGTGTAATCCGCTCACAGAGAATGACTACCGCAAGCTCATCGTCGATCTTGTACCTCAGGTCGCGAATGTCTGGCTGTGGCCCTATCGTTTTTCTGTTCCTTCGAGGGCCGTCAATGGTCTCTATGAGGTCGCTCTCTATATTCCCAATGCCGACCCCTGTGTCTGCGATGTTGAATTTCAACCCAAGGCAATTCGCCAACGCGTGCGCCGCGTTTATAACCGGCACCGAAACCTGTGTGAGGATGTCCACTCCATCTTCATACTTAAGCCGGTACGCACTGTCGTTACTGCCCGGGTAACAATCAGCGGCGCACTCGTGCCTGAGGCGATTCTAGCCGGCATTTTCTTCAACCTCGGCAACTTTCTCGCGCCGGAATTGCGCCGCCAGTCGTTAAATGAGCTGCTTGATCTCGGCAAGACGTCTGACGAAATCTTTAACGGCCCGCCGCTCCGCAATGGTTTCATCGCCGACGATCAACTCCAGCCGAAGGTGAGTGAAATTGGAGTGCAACAGCTAGCTGGAGTCATGGCGCGCAGCAAAGGCGTCACCACCGTCACCGGCGTGACGGTTCAAGTTGGCGACAGAAAGACGATCTACAGCGGAGACCAACGGATTCCAGTAGCCACAAGAGGTATTCTTCAACTCTTCACCCAGCCGGAAACAAAGCTCGGCGGCTTTTCAATCAAATTGTTCAAGAAGGGCATCGAGTACCAGCCCAACCCCGTGCGAGTCCAGCGCGAGTTGAATAAATTGTGGGCTGAGTGGCGTCGCACCTACAAGCTGGTGGCCCAATACGAAGAGTTCTTCGCCTTACCGAAAGGGCAGTATCACGACGTCAAACGGTATTATTCGATCCAGAATCAATATCCGAACGTTTACGGCATCAATGCGGACGGCCTTCCCTCAGAAGCGCCGGTCATGCGCCAGGCGCAGGTAAAGCAGTTGAAAGGCTACCTGCTCGTCTTCGAGCAACTGCTAGCCGATTACTTCTCCCAATTGGCTCACGTCAGAGACCTGTACTCCATCGAATATCAATTGCGGCAAACCTACTTTTTCCAGTATCTGACCCCCTTCGTGCCGAATATAGAGCCACTGCTCAAGGAGGATTACCAGGCTGGCCTGGGTCGCATCATTCGCAGCCAGGATAACTTCGTCTTCCGCCGCAATCGATTTCTAGATTTCTTGCTAGCGCTCTATGCGGAAGAGCTGAACGCGTCTTCGTTTTCTGTATTGAGCGATTGCGAGCAGCCTGATGAAGACTCTCAGGAAAGCCTGATGCGGGCGAAACTTGCCTTCCTGCATCACCTCGTTGCC
Organism: Pyrinomonadaceae bacterium; assembly: GCA_035644135.1. GTDB lineage: Bacteria > Acidobacteriota > Blastocatellia > Pyrinomonadales > Pyrinomonadaceae > PSRF01. The sequence goes on along the minus strand of DASQPD010000027.1, from coordinate 7,981 downwards.
AGTACACATAATCGCGGACGCGGTTTCGATTACCTGGGCCCGCCCAGTATCCGCAATATCGCCGGCATGGAGATCAAAAGCAGAATTCAACTGGGGATGGATGCCTTCGATCCCGGGACGCTCACGGAAGTTCTCGACGAGCATGCGCTGGAGATTGTTGCGACCGAGGCCGAGGCGTCAATTGGCCGAACGCTGCCACGCCACGCCGATTTCATAGAAGAACATTTCATCCCCATCACTTCGTTGGCAACAAGGCAAGAGCGTCCGGATGAATTGGACTCTCGTCCGGCGCTAACAATCATGCCGCTGCGCAGCCAAACAATGACGCCGGCATTCCTCCGGGCGGCCGGAGAGATTGAGAATTTTCGCGTGGGCTCTCTACCGGGCGACCAGGCCGTCACGCTGGTTTGCAAGTCTCCTTCCGAAAGTGATTGGCGCCTCGTCTGGAAGTATCCCGACATGGAAAGCGTTGACGCCGGCGCTTTGGTCGGTTTGATGCAGCGTTTGAAGCGGTGCTGCCAGCAGCTCTACATCGTCGAACACTCCCTCCTCCGATTTGGCCGGTCAAAACCGGAGAACGAGTCGAACACGACTGAAGGCGACTACCGGTGGCGTGGCGATCAAGGCGAGCAGGTTGAGCCTCACTACCCGAGACGGTTTGATTACAGTTTCACGATCACCGCCGTCGTTTCGGCACCCGAGTACGAGGAGTACGATGAAAACTACAAGACCATTGTGCGGGAGGTGATCCGCCAAAATACGCCTTCTCATATCGTGACGGAATATTGCTTCTTACGCCCGCATCAATTGCGACATTTCGAGTCACTTTATTGGGCCTGGCGATTCGCTCTCCGCCGTCGCAGGCTGGGGCAAGTCATCTCTGCATCAGCTCGTTTGCGAAGATTTCTGCGACGTTGCCAGCGTCACGATAGAGGGTTTCGGGAAGAGTGAAGGCGCTTTAGACTGCTGCCGGGAGCCATCTCCAATCTAACATCGCAAAGAGAAGCAAGCACTTGAGGCTACAACACAATATTAGAAAGCAGACCATCGCGATTGAGGTCACTTCGGAGGAGCTGGCGCTCGCGCTGCAACCGCGTATGGGAGACTTCAACCGGCAATATCTCCTGCCGGTGATGGAACGCGTCTTTGACGACCTGGGCGAGCAGGCCTGGCAAATCAGGATTTCAAGGCTGGACCTGGATCTCGGTGACGTGCCCTTCGACCGATTCGAGGAGGTCGTGCCTGAACGTTTCAACTCCGAACTACGACGTGCATTGGAAGAAGCTTTGCGCCGGCAACACAATGGCCCAACTGCCGACAACTATTCGCAAACGTTGTCTGCCTCACGACTGGAACTGTTTGAGTATTACTTGCGGGAAGGAACCTTGCCGTTTTGGGCCTCAGATTCTGTCTTTTCCTTCGAGCAACTCGTCTCCGAGCTGGCCGAAGGCCAGTGTGCCGGTCTAGTCCGGGTCATCAAGCAGCACGCTTATCAAAGAAGCACGCTGGAACGAATCGTTCTGCAACTTGGAGAAGGGATGCTGCGGCGTTTGCTCCAGGTGCTGGAACCGAAATACGCAGCGCTGATTATCACATGCCTCACTGACCTGCGATTGATTCACCGAGTCGAGCCCGTTGTCGAGCTGAGCGAGAACGAGTTTGCTCGATCCCTTTGGATACTCGTGCTCACTTACGTGCTGCAAGAACCTGGCTCGCAGTTTAACCGCAAGGCCCTCGTCGAGTCGTTGCTCGAGGGCATTGCCCGGACCGAAGGGGTGAACTACCAGCAGATCGTGCTGGCGCTTGACCTGGGCCTACAACAAACGATGAAGAGTTGGCCACTCGAATCTTCTCTGCCTGCGATCGTCAGCGAGATAACCCACGATCTCAATCTAGATGCGGCAAGAGAGGCGCGCGTCCGAACTGATCAGTCGCTGCCCAGTAGCCAACCGGAGGAACGGAGCTACGAAGTAACAGCGAACGAGGCTGCTCATAACAGCCCGGCCGCGGAGGCCCATCGCAAAGAGGAACCGAAACCGCCTGATGAACCGCCGCAAGCCCAGGCCGCTTCGCCGTTGGAACTGCTCGAGTATTATCTGCTGTATGGAACCCCATTCACTGACCTTGCCGCAGAGTTTAACCTTGAAGAATGTTGGATGGGGCTCGCCGAGAGTGATCCTGCGGGCCTGGTTCGAGTCATTCGAGAACATGGACGCCACGGGCGAGTGATTGAGAGTCTCGCCTTCCAGCTTGGAGAACAGTCGCTGAGACGTTTGGCTAATCTACTTGAACCCGAATACGCCCCCCTGATCCTCTCCTATCTCACCGACCTGCGAGCGATGCATCGAGTCGAGCCTGTCGCTATGGTCGGCGGGAACGAGTTTGCTCGCTCCCTCTGGATTCTGACTTTGGGTTACCTGTCGCAGGAGCGCGGCTCGCAGTTCAACCGCAAGAGCTTCATCAAGTCATTATTTGAAGAGGTGGCTGAGAGCGAAGGCCTGGACTATACCGAGATCGTAGCGATCGTCCAATCCGGATTGCGGCAAGCCGCAGGAAATCGCCCACTGGAATCGTCGCTGCCCGAAGTTATCGGTGAGTTGATCTCCGAACTCGAGGAAAGCGGATACCGCGGTCCGTCAGACACGCAAGATACTGTTGAAGACGCACAACGTGCTTACAGCGTTGATTCTATATCCACGCAAGGCAGTGTGAGTCTCAGGCTTAGCGACGCTGTGACCCAACTTGAGTCGTATCTCGATGTTGGGCACGATGCCGCAGGCGACCTAAGAAAAAGAAGATCAGACGCGAGCGCGCTGCTTCGTCTTGTCGCGTCACAGGATGCTGCCAAGGCCCGACAGCTAATCTGGCAGTTCGCCCGTCGTTACAAGTCGGGCTTGCCGACCCTGGTTGATTGTCTGTTGAGCCTCTTTCGCCCAGTGGATCTGCTGGCGGCACTGGCGCCCGAGCAAAAGCAGTTCCTCCTCGGATTTGCCGGAGTCGTTCGCAGTGTTGGTGCGCAAGTCGCACCTGCCGGTCGCGGTCAGCGCGTTGGTATCGACGACCTGTTCTGGAAGGCGACGCTCGAATACCTTCTTTCTGATGTGTCAGGACATTGGAATCGGCGAGCTATGGTTCGAGAAATCGTTAAAGTTGTCGCGGAAGGCGTCGTGGCATCCCCGGTCTCGTTAGCTGACACCTTGGCCGAAGCGTTGCAGCAGACGGTGGGGACGGCCGAGTCTTCCCTGGTTCGGGCGGTGGACACGATTCGTCAGGATCTATCCGACCTGTCGCGCTCACCAATCCACACGCCACCGGCTTTCGCCCGGTATGACCACGTCGACGCCATTCGCTACTATCTGCGCTACGGCGTACTGCCCTGGAGCGCGTTGCTTCGCAATCCCAAAATGACGGCCGCGAGTGTTCTTTCTTTCCTTCCTGGATTACCACGTTCCCTGTTGTACGCGGTGTTCACGGGGGAAAGTCCTGGTAAGCAACTTCAGACGATCTTGCGCGGTGTACGAATGATGTCCGACGACAGCATTGTGCAACTCCTACGCGCTCTTCTTACAGAAGCAAAGGACCCCGATAGTCCTTTCCGTTCAGCATTGTCTTCGTTCGCGTCCAGGGTTAAAGACAAACAAGCATTCTATGCTCGATTGCTTGCGGCCATTTTGAACGGCCACCCTCTCGACCTGGAAGAACTCGCTGCGTCTGCCGTTACTCAACGGATAACAATCGAGACTGTGTTCGCCGGCGATCCTGTGCAATGGAATGTCGACGTTCTTAAGTCTGCCCTCGTCAACCAAGTGCGATTCGGGCGGACAGCTGGCGGAGAGCACTCTCCGTTCACGCTCTTTCACACGCTCGCCTCCAGGCATCCGAAAGACGCTCGTCATTTTTGCCGCGCGCTCCGCGACACGCCTGACCTGCTGGCCGCTATAACTCCGCAATACAGCACACCGGACTTCGACCGGCTGCTTGATCTGCTGCGTCCAGGTGACGTGCCGAACCTGAAGGCCATGACGCGCGCCATCGCAGGCCTTCCCAGTTCATGTTCCGCGGAGAGGGTGCACGAGGTGATTCTCGGTGAGGTGCTTCGCCTTGAGGAAAGCCAGGCGTTGCAAGATAGTTTCTTCGATCGAGTACTCATGAAGCTGTTTGAGCCGCTTGCCGGCGAAGCCCGTGAACTCTTGTCTGGTGAGGCCGCTAGCAAATGGGCGGACAGCGAAAACCTTCCGCTGGCCGGGGGCGAAGCCTCTGCGGCGAGCACGGACGAGAGTTCCCGACGATTGACCATTCGCAAGCCGGCGGTTAGTCGTGAAGATGTCTTTGCATTGCTGCTGGAAGAAAGCCGGAAGCCAATGCTTCAAAGTGAATCCCGCGAGGAGGCTGTTTCACCTGAGTTGGAATTGCTCTCGGCCGACGCTCTCAGCCACACGCTGACACTGATGCTGGAAGAGTCTCCAGAGGATGTGTACAGCTTTGTCACCCGGCAGGCGCAGGACTCGCGTGTGCGGGAGCACTGGGCAAAGACCCTCCCTGAATCCACGCTGGCACGTCTTAGTTATCTGCTCAAGCCGCAAAGGCACCGCAGCTTGCTGGACACTGCGGAATTGTTGGCTTCGGCTTGGTTGGAAGCAATTCCGTCCGGCTGCCGGGCGCCGGCTGACCGGCAAGCATTCTGGGGCTTTGTACTGGGGTATTTGGATCGAACCGCAAATGCCGACCTTTCGGTTGAAGGGCTGGTCGCGGCTTTCTTTCAGGATGCCGCAACGCGTTATCGGGCGTCGTCGTCGCCAGAGGCTCCCGACGATATGAGTGTCGGGACACGGATGTTGGAATGCGCCAGCCGTCTCGCGCGCGCCGCCGGTCATGTTGGTTTGCATGCCGTTCTTCGGGGTAAGCGAAAACTCTTGCTTGCATCGTGGGAGCCCTTGTCGCCAACCCAGCGCTCGCCGATGGACAATTTGGAGGATGCGGACCGGCGTCGATCCGATGACCCGCTAACGGTTCCTCGGCGGGAGCCGTGCCGGATGGCCTTCAGTATGGAAGTTGAGGAAGAGAAGAAGGACACAGGTCAGCCCGTCTATATTAATAATGCCGGACTCGTGCTCACCAGTCCTTTTCTTCCACACCTTTTCGAAACTCTGAACTTACTGCGGATAGACGAGGAGGGGCGAACTACCTTGCGTGATCGGGGAGCTGTCTCTCGCGCTGTGCATCTGCTGCAATACATGGTTGACGGCAGCACGTCAGCACCCGAGCCGCTGCTTGCCCTGAACAAGATTTTGTGTGGCGTCCCAATCAGTACTGCGGTAGATCGCGAAATAGAACCCACAGAAGAGGAGCGCGCGAACTGCGAACGGATGTTGCGGGCCATGATCGCAAACTGGACGACCATTTCAAACACGTCTATATCGGGTCTTCAGGAAACTTTTTTCAGACGCGAAGGCAAGCTTGAACGCCGCGACGAGGAATGGAAACTACGAATTCAACGCAAAACCGTTGACGTGCTTGTCGACCAAATCCCGTGGACCGTCTCAGTAATCTATAATTCCTGGATGCCGCAACCACTCTACGTCGACTGGTAGTGCCATGGACGCTGACACGCTTTCGAGCAACGCGGTCTGCATTCGGAACGAGATCGACTGGTTCCGTCAGACCATGGAGCTACGATTCAAGCTGCACGCCGCCGGGAATCAGAAAGGCGACCCGTTTCGTGAGATCGAGCCGCCTGACCTGAATGGCTGCGGGTCCTACTATGCAAGTGTCGTTCAAAGATTCGACATGGGTTGCCCGGAGCGATTGGTGCTCATCCTTAGCTACATCCCGCACGTCAGGCCCGATGTCCTGGATCCTTTTTTCATTCAGAACCAGTCTATCCAGCGGCGATTTACGGAATTCGGCGGACTAACAGGGCTTGCTCACGGCGGCTTCCTACCGACGGGCGAGACAGCAATGTTTCTATTGGCTGGGAATAGCATCCAGCAGCGGTTGCGCTTCGACTCCCTGTTCAGCCATGAGCACTATTTTTACATCAACAACATTCTGCGGCTCAATCAACCCCACCCAGAGGAGCCTCGGCTTTCCTCGCTCCTGCAACTGACGCCCGAATACCTGGAGCGCCTCACCACCGGACGCGCTTATCACCCGCCTTTCAGTCCAGAGTTTCCGGCCCAACTATTGACCACTCTCTACGAATGGGCGGATCTCGTTTTGGACGCGCCTACGTACCAGAAGATCGAAGACATCGCCACATGGGTCCGGCATCAGCATACGATCATGGAAGACTGGATGCTGAAGAAACGTATCAAGCCAGGTTTCCGCAGTCTGTTTTACGGGCCGCCGGGTACCGGTAAAACACTGACGGCTTGCCTCCTTGGAAAAGTGACCGGCAGCTCTGTATACCGGATTGATCTATCCAAGATCGTTTCGAAGTACATCGGAGAAACGGAGAAGAACCTGGCCAGTCTTTTCGATCAGGCGCAACATCAGAATTGGATTCTCTTCTTCGATGAAGCTGATTCGCTCTTCGGCAAACGCACCGAATCGCATAGCGCCAATGACCGGGCCGCCAATCAACAGGTCTCGTACCTGCTACAGCGCATCGAGGACTTTCCCGGAGTCGTTATTCTCGCCACGAACCTAAGGTCGCACCTCGACGATGCATTCGCCCGGCGCTTCCAGTCAATGATTCATTTTCCTTTGCCGGGCTTCGAACAGCGGCTGCGCTTATGGGAGGACAATTTCAAGGACAAACCTTACCGGCTCGCTGCCGATGTGGATCTTCGCAAGCTAGCCAGCGATTACGAATTGCCCGGCGGCAGCATTGTGAACGTACTGCGCTACGCTTGTCTGAAGGCCGTCGTTCGTACCCCGCGCGAAATTCGCGCGCAAGATCTCCTTCGTGGCGTCAGAAACGAACTTCACAAGGAAGGCAAGTTTCTTAAACAGCAGAATCAAGACTCGGTTATGCGCGGTTAAATGACCGGTACACTGAAGTCGCTCGTATAGGTAGCCTGATCGTAAGGAAGACCCACGTCTTCATCGCCGTCGTTTGCGACGAATGTCGACGACGTCGCCGAGACCAGCACCTAAGACCTTGGCCCTATGGGTAGGAAGCTAATCTTGATGTTTGATCGTAGCGAAAGCCCGGGTATGTGAGATCTTCGGCGCGCCTTTGGCTTGTAGGCGTTACTGCTGGCCAACGCGGGCCGGAATCGATTAAGATGAACGTGTTTACAGCGAAGATTTCGGTTAGCTCGATGGTCCATCGGTTAGCTCGATTGTCCAATAGTGCTGCTGATAAACCAGCGTAATACAGCCTTTGTCGCCCGCTTGGCTCAGCAATTTAGCATTTGCTCGTAAGTCCCCTAAATGCAGTTATTTATAGACTTGCAGAAAACGCGTTGAGTTCTTCTTGGGCTCTACAAAGAGCAGTCTCATTGACCAATCATACTCACTCACTAGAGAAGTCACCTCAGAATCAGCCAGTTCTTTTCACCGCCTCAACCATTCCAACTCTTGGAACGCCGATCCGGAAATCAAGAGTTTGTTGGCGCAGATTGCGGCGCGTTCCTTAATTTGAGCCAAATTCATTCCGCGAGATTCAAACGCTTCAGCAAGGCAATGAACCGTGGATCGTCGCGCAAGGGATCCATCATTGGGTCACTCTTTATCCACTTAAGCCAGGCATCCCGCTGGCCGAACGCCTTCTCCAACTCGGCGAAGGCCTTGTCCTTGTCACCCAGAGCACCATAAATTGAGGCAACAAAGGTATGCACGACATACTGCGTTTTCTCTATATCGCCGAATTTTCTAATGACTTCCTCAGCTTCGCGGCGGCGACCGGATTTAGCATAAGCGTATCCGCCAATCCAAAGCATATGTTGGTTACTAGGGTCGGTTTGTAGTGAATTTTCACTCAGTCGAATTGCATCATCGTACAAGTCCATACCGTTATACACCTTCCCGAGAACAA
>DASQPD010000026.1:0-6814 GCA_035644135.1 Pyrinomonadaceae bacterium | reverse complement strand
GGGAAGCGGGATGCCAGGTCAACCGTTCCACTACACGGGAACAGACTTCCTCGAAGAGCGTGATGGTCGCGTGTCAAGGCTGTACACGTTCATTGACCAGAAGCTATTTCAGTCCTGAATGAGGCCTTTGGCGAAGATCTTTGCCATGGCGGAATTCGGCTTTTAGACATCGGGAGATTCAACAATGACCGACACATCGAATAAAGAAATCCAGAGTCACTACGACTTCATCGTTGTGGGAGCAGGCGCGGCCGGTTCGGTTCTTGCCGCGGAATTGTCCGCGTCCGGCGCGCAAGTCCTCGTCATCGAGTCGGGAGGACCCGATGACGCACCGACCATTGCGGGCCGAGCTGCCAAACTGGTTCTTGGCCGATACGCATGACCCCTCAAGACTTGGAAATCGATGAGATGGGGTTCATCGCAGGCGGAGAGCAACGAGGCGGCGCTGCTGATATGTTCCGCCGCGTGTATTGGGATACGGCTCTTGCGGCAAGCGATCTCGTGCTTCGCATGCTGCGCGGTGTAGCGGGGATTGATCAAGTTCTGTTTGGTACTGATTTTCCGTACCTGCGCCGAGACCTGGCCGTAAACGCGAAGCAACGGATCTTGGAGAGTTCCGAGTTGAATCATTTGGAAAAGCACGCCGTTCTCGGAGGCAATGCGGCACGCCTTTTCCCCGTTTGCATTCCTTGCTTCAAAGTTTGCCTAAGGACAGCAAGCCATGAAGATCAATGTGAACAAGTAGATTGAAACCGGCGCAGCTTGCCCGCAGCAAATTTACCAGGAAACCAATTCATGAGAAAGCACGTCACTATCTCACCCAACGAGGCTGCGGACCGCCTCGCGATCCGGGAACTTGTCGAGGCTTATGCACACTGCGCCGACCGTCGCGATGCGAAGGGTCAGATGGCCCTCTTTACCAAAGACACCCACTTCGTGGTGTACATGAACGCCAAAGATCCCACACCGTCACAGGAACTGCACTCGCGCGAAGCGCTCGCTCCAGTCTTCGCAGAGCTGAACCAGTACGACGCCACCACGCACTTCGTCGGACAGAGCACCATTTTCACGCTAACCGACGAGCGGGCCACGGGGGAAGCCTACTGCCTTGCGCATCACGTTACCGTCGAGGGCAACAAGCGCGGCTTGATGCTTGCCTCGCTGCGCTATCTCGACACGTTCACAAAGGTGGACGGATCGTGGCTGTTCGCGGAGCGCCAGCTCTACGTTGACTGGCTGGAGCAACGCGCAATGTCGTGACGAGCGTGAAGCCAGATCGCAACGAGCCTGGAGCGGAGACACGCGATGAGGTGCAAAATTGATCGGGTTCTTACTCCGGGTGGTTTTGTCGTGTTCCGAGTGAGTGGACGCATTGACGGTGCATTCTTCGAGGTGTTGCAGGAATTGATAGAGAACGAGAAGACAGCAAAGGGCAGACTGGCGCTAGATCTCACAGAGGTCACGGTGGTGAGCCTTGAAGCCGTCAGGGCGCTTACCGTTGCGGAGGCCAACGGAATCGAACTTCGAAACTGCCCGGCCTACGTACGCGAATGGATTTCCCGAGTGAGGGAACATGGACTGCCCGAGTGAACCAATGGATCAGACCATACATAGCGTACACGCCAGCGAGGATTCATGATTCTCAGTTTTCCGTGCCGCGATATCGTCATCGAGCTTTTTGTGAATCGTTAATATATGGCACTGGAATCCACCTGAAGTGGTCGCCTTCTTTCTGAACATGTCCGACGCCCGGAAAATAAACGTGGTCGAGAGCGACAAGGTATCCATTCTTCGCGGCGTCGGCGAAAGCAAGTTTTCGCTGCGCAGCTGCCGCTTTTGGATCGACATCAAACTTGACCGTAACGGAGGGGTCTGCGAACTGCACGTCCTGAACATGTAAAGTGTCGCCCCAAAACACCAGCTTCTCGCCGTTGCTTTCGAGCACGTAGTAAGTTTGTCCGGGTGTGTGCCCGTAACCCGCGACAGTGCGAAGTCCCGGGAATAACTCAACTTCCCCGTCGAAGGTTTTCACCTGTCCTGACTTGATGTATGGGGTAACAGTTTGATCGGCTTGCTGAAAGAAGGTCTTTGTTGGCTCGGGAGCTTTTTCCCAAAGCGATTTATTGGTCCAGTAATCCAGTTCGAGTTTATTGACGTGAACCGTGGCGTTTGGAAAAACTCTTCGCCCGCCAACCGTTAGACCACCCGAATGATCCGGATGTATATGAGTCAAGAGTATATCGGTAATTTGCTCGGGCTGGACGCCAACTGATCTTAAGCTATTGGGAAGCTTATCCAGTTTTGGCCCGAGAAGTTCTCCGGCACCTGTGTCAATCAGGATTAACTTATTATCCAGTTCTATGAGGTAAGCATTCATCGAGGCTTCGACAGACGTTGGTTTGACATATTCCCTGGCCAGCAGGCCTTCCACTTCACCGGGTTTTGTATTTGTCAGAAGCGGGAGAAAGTCAACGCCGATAGTTCCGTCGGTAAGCGCAATGACGTCAATTTTCCCAATCTTCATCCGGTAATATCCGGCCTGACTCTTATCGAGTTTTGATCCCTCCGAAATTTTTACATCCGGCGGAAGGTTTCTATCCTGAGCCGATGCAAAAGGTGCAACACCCAGAATCAAGAGAATTAGGTATTTGGCGTAAGAGGTTCGGAGCAGATTCAATGACACGTTGATTCTCCTAAACGAATAGATAGATATTCCTGAAATGAAATCCGCACGCACTTTCGAACTAACTAAGATATGCGGGTTGAATTCTCCGCGAACTTTATTGACCTCTGAACCGCTCTTTGGCGATCCAGTTGTTTATATAACGGGAACACTGGACGAGGGAGACGCCTTCTGTTTGACATGCTGCGAGGAAGCGAATGACATCCAAGTCGACCAGGCTGACTTCGTTCAAGTCGAGCGTGACGCTCGGACCTCCGGCCTTTATTTGCGCTTTCAATTCTTCTATATGCTCCCGCCGCATGCGGCCAATCAGCCTTAGCGTCGTCGTCTGCCCATCCGAATCTTTTTCGATTCTTAAGGTCATGTTCGTTTGCTCTCAAGTGCCACACTTGAACGGTTGCACGCTGAGTGCCAGTTGCAATTCCCCCTGAATCACAGGGGTTTTCGTGTTACCTCGGGGCCGCTTTTTCGGCGTTTGCTGAAAACTCAGCCTGGAGCATCGGCGTGCGAGTAGTGAAGCACCAGCAGAACTCATTACGCCGAAGGCGTTGGCTAATTCGAGCCCAGGGTTGCGGCAACCCTGGGATTTCTAGTGCCACCCAAACTACTCGCCAACTCTGAAGGAGTTCGCAAACGCACCTTGCCCCTGATTCGCCAACGCTTTCAGCGTTACGATTCTTTGGCTTCGTGGATCCCAGGGTTGAAGCAACCCTGGGCTGCAATTAGCTAACGCTTTCAGCGTAAGTCCGTCTGTGTGGCCTGACTCATTCCGAAAAATCGGGTAGTGGGGTAAATGTGTGGTTCTGATTTGGTGGCCCTCGGATGATGGTCAACACCGCCTTTGGAGGTATATTGAGCCGTTTTGATCGATACTTAGTATGTTCGACGGGATTACTATTCTCCCCGCTGGAGGTCTCGCCACATGAAGATCCTCTTCGGCGCAATTGGCGCGATTATCGCGGGAGCAATTGTATCCGCGCTGGGTGTCGAGGGCTCGGCTTTCAGAGCGCTTGCGGCCGGAGTTGGTGCCGGTGCTGGATGGCTTGTGCACGGCATGATTCAGGACCGAACTGAACGTGCTCGAATTGCGCGTGAACTCGAACAAGACCGTATTCGATACGAACAACAGGCAAAGAAGTAAATACAATCATGGCGGCTCTTTCGATAATCGTCGTCTTAGCCTTCTTTCTTTCTCTTTTGCTTCGGTGGTTCCAGAACCATTCAATGGTTGTAGGTTGGCCTATTTTTTTTCTCAATATGAACCGCCGAACAATCTACATGGGAATCACATTTGTTCTCACCTACGGTAGCATCATCGGTATCGGATATTTCTTCGGCATCTGGCTCGGGCTAGCGGCTCTGGTCCTAAAATTCGTTATCGGGCGCGTTTCTTTCCATCACTATTTGAAACGTGCCGTTGCAGAACTCGCGGAGTGGGAATATCAACAAATGCTGAAAGACCGGTCTGACACGAACGTGCCGTTTGAACAGTTGGACACAATGGCTCGCTTCTTGAGGGTCGCTTCGCCTTGGGTTGATTTCACGATGGACGAATCTGCAATGCGACAAGAGGCTTATCGCCGCGCCCATCAGGCAATCCAAGATCGTGTGATGCGCGGCTAACTTGCTGCTTAACGTTTGCCGTCGAATTAGTGTGTTGGATTGCTTTCTTTCAATGGAGAAAGCTGCCGATGAACCGACAATGTACTTGCACTCTTCTTTTGCTGCTAACGACGGTCGCGTGCTGTTTCGGGCAAACTCGTTCCGGTGACCGGGACATCTATCGAAACAGACCTGACCAATTTCAAATTGCGCTGCCGAATGACTGGACCGTGACCGAAGGCAAAAGAGGCGTTAGTGTAGAGGCCATCAATCATAGGGGTGCCAGCATTAATGTTTCGGTCAGCCCGTACAACGGGCATGACCCGACGCTGCGTGAATTGAACCAGATGTTGGAATTGGGCGCCGCGCAAACAAAACGTGAATATCCAACGGCAATTATTCTCGAAAAGGGTTTGCGCCTCCTGTCTGGCAAGCGAGGGCCCTATCAAAAATATCGCGTCACTTATACGGTTGGCGCTCAGTCGGCCACGAATATCGTTGCCAACTACACCGTATTCAAGAATGCACGTGTCTATACCATAACCATTTCTGCGCCGGTGAATGAATATGTGGAAACTGAACCCTTGTTGAGGGCTTCGGTAAACTCATTCTTAATTCGATCACGAATATGAAAAAGAAAACTATCAAACATTTGTCCGACAACGCGCTACTAGCCATTTATCTTGCTCTGCGCGCGGTGCGAACTGGCGCTAGGCGCGTCTACGTCACAAACGATGCTCTCACATCGCATCTCCGAAAACAAAAGGTCCATAAACCTCAAATCCACAAATTCGCAGACACACTTCAAACGATTTTTCCACATCACTCTGTCGGCAAAGAACATTACAAACTCAAAAATGGTCTCTTCCTCTATTTTACGAAAGAACAATATGAGGCTCGGCGTCATAAAGATATTCCGACCGAACGAATCCGTCGCATTCCGACTGAAAAGGACGTGGACGAAGCTCTAAAGGTTCAATTAACGGAATTCGAAGCATGAAATATCCATCGCAAACAGTTTCCTATATCAGCGCAATCCAACAAATCTGTACCTGTGAGCGCTAGCTTGAAACGGCGTATAGAGATGAGAGAAGCTATGCAGCAAGACGAGAGGATGTGGAAGTCATGAAGGCTCAGGAATCTCATCACAAAATAGCCGTCACGGCCCATGCGGAAAAGGTGGTTGAGTCTGAAATGCTCGTAGTCCCGCCTGGACAGCAACAAAATGGTGATATGTCCAGGCAGTACCAAAATCGAGAGGATTTGAACAAGACGTGCAACGAGACAAAGGAATCGTATGCGCAGCTCGCTGACTCGGAAGAAACAAGGCTTAGGACAATTATCGACATGGTTCCGTCCTTCTTGTGGACCAGTCTTCCTGACGGATCCAAGGAGTATCTCAACAAACGCTGGTATGACTACACGGGTCTATCTTTTGAGGAAGGAGAGGGGTGGGGATGGAAGGTCGTTGTTCACCCGGAAGACCTGGACAGACTGGTCCGGGAGTGGCTGGCTATCATGGATGCACGCAAGCCGGGCGAGCTGGAAACGCGTATTCGACGTTATGACGGAGTCTACCGGTGGTTTCTCATTCGTGTCGTTCCCCTACTCGACGAGCAGGGGAATGTCGTCAAGTGGTTTGGCAGCAACACCGACATCGAGGATCGAAAGCTGGCGGAAGAGAAGTTGAGGCAAGACGAGCGCGAGCTTCGCCAAATTACCGATGCCATACCTCATAACATCGTCGTGATGGAACCCGATGGAACCCGTCTTTACGCGAATCGGGTGTTTCTCGAATACACCGGCATTAAGCCGGAAGACCTCAATTCGGACAGCTTTCACGCTGAAAAGGTACATCCGGACGACTTGGAACGGTTGAATAATGAAAGGCAAACGGGCTTGAAACGTAGCGAGCCGTTTGAAATCGAATCTCGCGCGCGCGGAAAGGATGGGCGGTATCGTTGGTTCATCGTCCGATACAGCCCCTTCCGCGACGAACAGGGACGCCTCGTTCGCTGGTATGCAACGGGAACGGATATTGACGACCGCAAACGGCGCGAGGAACGGACGCAAAATGAAAATCTCGTGTTACGAGAAGAACTCGAACGCTCTTCGATGTTCGAAGAGATCGTTGGCTCGTCCGAAGGACTACGCCAGGTGCTGACGCAAGTGTCAAAAGTGGCTCCCACTGATTCTACGGTCCTGATATTAGGTGAGACCGGGACCGGAAAAGAACTGATTGCGCGCGCAATTCACAATCTGTCCAAGCGCTCGAACCGCGCCTTCATTCGAGTGAACTGCGCGGCTATTCCGCCGGCGCTGGTTGCCTCCGAACTTTTCGGCCATGAAAAGGGTTCCTTCACAGGAGCATTTCAGCGGCGTCTCGGGCGCTTTGAATCGGCTGATGGAGGAACGATTTTCCTCGATGAAGTTGGCGAACTCCCGCCAGAGACGCAGGTTGCGTTGTTACGAGTTCTGCAGGAACGGGAATTCGAACGAGTGGGTGGAAGTCAAACAGTTCCGGTGGAT
>DASQPD010000025.1:0-5602 GCA_035644135.1 Pyrinomonadaceae bacterium | reverse complement strand
AAACTCATCTGGGGCGTTGGTCCAGTCTTCACCGTTCCGTCCGCCAACGATCCTATCCTCGGGACAGGCAAATTCCTGTTTGGACCAACAGCCGTATTCCTCACTACGCCGGGACATTGGGTGATCGGCGTATTGCTCAATAACCAGTGGTCGATCGGGGGCAATCCGCTGCGACCGCCCGTCAACGCCTTCCTCGCTCAGCCTTCCTCAACTACAACATGGCGCACGGTTGGTACTTGACCACAGCCCCCATCATCACCTCGAACTGGCTGGCGCCATCGGGCCAGCAATGGACTGTGCCGATCGGCGGCGGCTTCGGTCGAGTTTTCAGAGTGGGTGACCAACCAGTGAACGCGTCGATTGCCGGCTATTACAACGCGATACGTCCGACCGGCACTCCGACCTGGCAACTGCGGGCTTCTGTCGCGCTGCTGTTCCCCGTCAAATGACGGGGCGGCGCAAGCCGCAATAATGCAGGAAGCCTCGCGAGGACATACGCCGCAGTCTGGCAAATCTCGGTCGATCATCTCAAAATCAAAGTGCCGATTATGCATAGCGTATTGGCGGCGATTCGGCCAACTTCTCCAGAGAGCGACATTGAGTTCGCATAGGCGAGCGCCAGGCGGTTTGAGATAGTTTAACCGCAATCGCGTTTGACGACATTAGCGCAGCGCCGAGAGGTGCCGTTGATAAATGATCAACTTTCTCCGGGATTACCTTTTCACCATGCCGGTGCTCGCGAAGTTCGCGGTAGGGATGGTGATGCTCGTCGTTATCCCTCGCCTTTCCCGCCGAGTTCACGTTCCTTCAACTGTGGGGCTGCTACTCGGCGGCGTTATCGTCGGACCGTATGTTCTCGACATCTTTGGCAAGGTCCGGCCCGTCGCAGATTTCCTGGCGGAGCTCGGCAAACTGCTCCTGATGTTTTTCGCAGGCTTGGAGATCAATCTCGCGTTGTTTCGACGAGCCCGTCACCGCTCGATTGCCCTTGGCATCGCCACAACCGTGTTTCCTCTGTTGCTCGGCACCATCGTGGGGCTTTCTTTCGGCTACGGCGTGGTTCCGGCGATCGTGATCGGATCGTTGTTGGCTTCGCACACACTGCTTGGGTTAACCATCGTGAGCCGACTCGGCCTCGGAGACCTGGAGTCGGTAACAGTTGCGGTCGGCGCCACGGTGATGTCCGACACCCTGTCGCTCGTGGTATTTGCAATTTGCGTTTCGATTTACACGACCGGCTTCTCGCCGGCGGGGCTCGCGATCCTTCTAGCGGAAATCGTTGGTTATATCCTGCTGGTCTTGTTCGGCTTGAGCCGTCTTGGAGCCTACGTGCTTAAGCGAGTGGAAAATGAGGAGGACGCTTACTTCGTGCTTATGCTGAGCATTATGGCAATCGCAGGCGTGCTTGTGGATGCGATCCAGCTGCCGGGCATCGTCGGGGCGTTCCTCGCGGGACTCGCCATCAACGCTTCAGCACAAAGAGCGCCGGCAAGTCTCAAGCTCAAGTTTTTGAGCAAATCGTTCTTCATTCCCATCTTCTTCGCCGTTACCGGATTCTTGATCGATCCGATCAAGTTTCTTTTTGGGATTTTCGACGACTTCTTCCTCGTCGCCAGTATTGTCGGCGCCCTGCTTGTCGGCAAGTGGATCGCCGCCTGGGCCGTGGGTCACGTGTTCGGCTATAGTCCGGATGAACGACTAACCGTTTGGTCGCCCTCACACTGCCACAGGTCGCTGCCACGCTTGCCGCGACATTGGTCGCCCATGACACGCTCAACTCAGCCGGCCAGCGCCTGCTTGACGACCGTATGTTCAATGTCGTGCTTGTGCTTGTGGTTGTCACATCAGTGCTTGGTCCGGTGCTGACGGAGCGGTTTGCATCTCGTCTGAGCGTTCATGCGCACGTCCCGACTTGATCGCGCTGGTCGATTGAGCCTCAACGATTTACGGCCGCTTGATATGGCTGGCTATCTTGAACTGTCTGCGCTGCAGGTCCGATTTCGCATAGACGAGAGCAGTCCGTTCCCATTGAAGTACTCTTTCGGATACCATCCGGAGAAAATAGGACAGGGAGTTACGAGGATGCCTATTTCAGTCTCGATGATCGCCTTGAGTTCACAGCTGGTTGTCGCAGTTGCCAATGGAGTGCCGGTGTTTGACGTTACACGGACATGTAAACTCGACTTGGCCGCGACGGCCGGACTTTCGAACACTCAATCGGTAAAGGCCTGCATAATGGATGAAAAACGGGCACAGCAGCAACTTGGGAGCCGGTGGTCGAAATATCCGGCTTCAAGCAAGGCACAATGCATCCCGCAGGAGAGCATCGGAGGCACTCCAAGTTATGTAAGTTTGCAAACGTGCCTGCAAATGAACCAGTGGGCTCGCTAGTTTGCCTTGCACGACATGAATCCTACTGACGCCGGGCTACACTCTGTTGCTGTAGTGCATCATCTATTGTCATCGCGATCCAGGCAGGACCCGAAAGGCCCTGCTTTTTTGCTGTGTCGTTAACCGCATCGACAATGTCAGGCGTGAGCGGCACGTTGATGATGATGTCCAAACCACTCTCGAGGCTATAGACCAATCGCGTGATCTGGCCGGAGAAGCGCGCGACACGCGCGGCCTTTTCCGCTTCGGTCAACGAGGCTTCTCGAGCAACCATTGGACAGTAGGCTCCGATAAGGTGATCAACTATCAGTCGCTTTGACATGCCGTCGCGCCGAAGAGCTGCGATAGTGGCATTGAGTTGGTTTATATCGGACATTGCGCTGGTGCCAGGGAGCAGGCCTTCAATCTGCTCGAGCTTGGCTGCAGTGTTCGGCTTGAATGGAGAAGGACATTCGAACGTGTCCGCACCGGCAGCCGGTACGATCGTGAGCATAGAGAAAGCGAGACTTAGCAAGAGTGCAATGCGGGTCATGACGTCTCTCCGGCCTTGGTGAGCGGTTACTCTTGAGTTAGAAAGTCGAGTATCAGATTTTGCCCATCTCGTTTTCGAAGTCGGACATTCATGATCATCTATCGTTCCGTCCTTTCGGTGTCCGCCGTTTACGACGAGAATCAACCAAGTAGGCACCAGTAGTTCAAGGTTCAGTATGCTCGCTCTACAGTCCAAGTAGATATGCGGTAAAGAGAACGGCAAGCGAGCCATCCATCATTGCGATCGCTGTCATCATGTTCGTACGCGTCAGGCTACCGAAGAAGATCAGGACGAAGATGATGACTTTCTCGAAGACTGCGGCCGTTAAAATCGGCCCGCGAGTATCGGGGAAAAAGGCCGCATAAATTGTGAGCGAGCAAACCACAAAAAGCAGAGCCCCCCAGTGCCTGGCAAAGAATTCTGTAAGAGAACTGGTATTGTCTGCGCCGAATACCAACCTAAGAGTAGTCTGCGGAAGGAGTAACGCCGCGAGGCCGCCGGCGGCGGTCGAGATTCCTGAGATGACGAGTATCCATTTGATTGACGATGCCAACATGCCAACATCTCCAATTGCTCTTGCTTCTCGCCTAACCCACGCCTTTTGGATGCGTGAGAATTATCGCGGGGGGCTACCAGCTCGGTAATTCTGAAAGTTCAAGGCTGAATGGGAAATCATTTAAGCGTCTTCAAGTAATCGATTGTGTTTCTCCGTAACTTTTTATCCGGAAACCCGCCGATCATCCGCGTAACTGCATGATGTGAGTTTTTTGGGTGAGAAACGCCGTGAGGTCAGCGAGAAACCGGAAAAGATTGCTTAGAATCCAGGTGACGCCCTTGGCTCCGGCCTCGACATACGAGGGCAACCAGCACAATTGTTATCGGAATCGCTCTTACCGATTGCGACCGCGGCAGGTGAGGGCGGAACGCTTCCTCCCTTGCTGGTCTGCGAGCTGGCAGTGTCTGGAGCTGATAACGACAAGCCAAGAAGGATGCTTAGCCGCCGTAAAAATCTGATCATGGCAAGCGAACTCCAATCGGCCTGCAATGTCTCAATTGTTCGCCCTCAGGCGTGGAGGCTGATCTTCCAACGATCGATACGAGGAGAGGATAACAGGCTCGCTTGACGGACTCGATGGTTGAAGAACTGCGCGCTCCTCTAGATGTCGAGTGGGTAGACCCAGTTGAACCAGGAATGAGCGCGGATTGAGATCTTTCGAAGTACGGCCCATGCGCCATGCTCACCGCCTGTATAGATTGCAGCCAAACCCTGCGCGCCTATTGGGAATTTGGATTCGTCAGGATGGTCAAGTCGTATCTTCACTGCGTATTGCCCTTGGGGAACATTTGGCGGCGGCTGCTGGAATTTCGGAATGTCGTCGCTTGGCAAATATTGTCCTATGCCATTGCCGCGCCAGATGCTGTCCACAGTCCCACGGAAGATTTGACCGGGATAAAGGTCGAGTGCAACTTCGACGGGCTGGCCCGGCTTCACATATTTGAGGTTCTCCTGGAAATATGTTGCGAGCAGATAGCGGTCTGCATCCGCGATAAAGGCGGCGATGCCGCCGACTCGATATGTGCCGGCCACCATTCCCGGTCGGACCTGAAGATTGATGATATGACCGTCCTCCGGCGCCGTCAGAGTGGTATTATCCAGATAATAATGCGCCAGCTGAAGTTGCGCTTCCATGTTGGCAACTGTTGTGTTGACACCGTCAATCTCGGATTTGTATTGCAGATTGGCACGTTCGAGTTGGGCCAGCGCCGCGTCGTTGGTTGCCTCCGCCGCGTTCACTTTGGTCAGCCACTCTTCCACTGCTTCTTCGCGCACGGCCTGCTCCTGTGCCAGCTTGTCGAAGATCCGTTTCTGATACTGAGTGTACTCTAACTCCACCTTGGCCTTCCGCGCGCCTTGAGCCGCCGCCTCGACATCTGCCTTCAACACCTTGACGTTCTGTTTGGCGGCGGCGAGCTGCGCGGAGATCTGGTCGACTTTGTACTGGTAGGGACGGCGATCGAATTGAAACAGAGTCTGGCCCTTCTTGACCGGGGCACCTTCCTCGACAAGCACTGCGTCGACAAGCGTCGGCTCGGGGAGGCGCGGAACGAGCTGGATCGTTCGTTGAACGACAGTTGCATTGGCCGAATTCGGCGTAACGAATCGGAGGCCTATCACGAAAACAAGCAACAAATGGACAACAAAGAAGCCGAAAATAACTCCCCAGCCAGGCGCAAGTCTGATGAGCTTGAATCGAAAAAAAACAAGCCAAAACACGAGTGACGCAAATGCTAGAACGAGAAGAGCAACCATCATGGCGCTGACTCTCCTTGCTGCGTTTCCGGTGCCGCGATGGCCGCCGGGGATTTACCGGTCAATTTTGCGATCGTCGCTTCGGTTTCGGTTCTCCTCTCCGCTGGCATATAGCGGACATCGATCACGACGGTTGGCTTAAAGGCCCAGGCCAGCGCCTGAATCCACGGCACGACTGCCAAGAAGCCGACCCAGCCCATCAGATAGACCGCCTCGGCTTCGGGATGGTTGCGGGCGATGGCGATTCTTCCCGGAAGACCGAGCATAAACACAACGAATCCGAGTCCGACGGCGGTAAGAAAAAAGAGCGACAGGAATGTTGCATAGTCCCAAAAGTCGAGAGAAAAACCTAACAAAGCTTCCATGGC
>DASQPD010000024.1:0-23069 GCA_035644135.1 Pyrinomonadaceae bacterium | reverse complement strand
TATGAGCGTGCTCCATGTGTAATGCAGGCCGGCACTGAAATTACGACTCAAGCGCTTTGTCAAACTTGCCTGAAGAGCGTCGTAGGTAGAGCTGGCAGAATTTGTTGTCAAGCCGATTATTCCCAGGTTGGGATTCACGCGAGTGCATGTCGGGAGCGGAAGGCAAGGATTTCCGTCGATATTTTGCAATAAGCCGGTTCCGCGAGTCCGTATGTATCCGATTTTCATTACGAGGTCTCTCGCTAGCTGGCGTTGGACCTCAAAAGTAATTTGATCTGTAGCCGGAGAGCGAATGTCTGCCGAAACGACCGTTCTGGTGAAAAGATTCGCCTGAGACAAATCCGGTACCGTCGTATCTCGGATAGCCACGTAGGCCCCACTTGGGGAAAAACTTGGAGTAGAAACGAAGGGAAACGAGGCAGCCATATTAACGATCAGATTCATAAAGACCGGGTCATAGGTTCGCGAATAACCGCCACTGACCACGAGCTTGTCTCCTCCCGTAAAAAAGCCGATGATCCCCTTTTTGCCCGTGCGCGGATTCCAATTGAAGCCAACCCGCGGCATCAGATTATTCGCATCGGTTTCCGGAATGGGGCCCAGCCTGAATACCGGGCTGTTGCCGTTAGCAGCCAGGATCCGGCCATTTAGTTCTCTCAAGTAACTGAACTGGTGACCCGGATACTCGTAGCGAACTCCAAAAGTCAAGGTCAAGTTATCCCGGATCCTCCATTCATCCTGAGCAAAGGCATAGAACTCATGCCAGCGATAAAAACCTTCACTCGCGCCGCCCGCCAGCAGGAAGTTCTTGGTAGCCGATGTGGCGGAATCGTTCACAAAACTCGAGAGAGTGCTATACATCAAGTTTCCCCTCGTATTCAAAATGCCCAGGAGCCTCGCATCCGTCCGGCGCAATTCAACGCCAAACTTCATACTGTGGCTGTCGGTGACATATGAAAAGGCATCAGTAATTTGATAGGTGTCATGCTCTCTAAAGCCGGGCAAAGTGGGCGGAAATCCTATTGACGTGCTAGGGTTCGCTCCAACTATCCCCAAGCCCACGATAGTCATTGCAGGGATCGTCTTTGATAACGGAAACTCAGCATCGCCTCGCGAACTGAATTGTAACCATGCGAGTCGGGCGTCATTCGAAGCTCTACTCGTGAGAACGGTGTTTAGGACGATCGCCAGAGCCGATGATCTCGATTCGTTAACCGTTGTCAGCCCGGGAGGTGTCACCTGACCCCCTCCGGACGAGTCTTGCGAATCAAATCGGTAGCGAGCGAAGAACTGATTCTTTTCGTTAAAGCTGTGATCAAGTCTCAACGAGCCCTGGTGGTCGTCAAATACAAACAGCGACGAACCAGTGAAATCGCCAAGCTCCACGCGCTGGGGTGGCTGCCCCAGAATCGTAAATTGCGCGAAGGTGCCGTTTGGTATACCTGCGGGCACAGATCTCAGAAGAGCCTGAACTTGAGGATGATCGCCGACGACTGATTGCAATACGGCTCGCCCGGCATCGGTCGGGGCTCCACGTAAGGTGGGTCCAGACACAAGAGACCGATCCGACCATCGCTGATAATCACCAAAAATAAAAGTTTTATCGGTACCTTTCCAAACATGCCGGTCTTCCCGATCACCAAACACCGGAAGTGTCAACGGGCCGCCGAAAGTAAAGCCGATCTGATTCTCATTCCGTCGTGGAGCCCGCTTTCTGGCGTCGCTAGCGGCGTCATTATGGCAAAAACCGGTCGGAGCACCTGTGGCAACCTTGTCGAGGTTATTGCACGCATTCAAATGCTCGTTGTTGTGATACCAGAACAATGAGCCGTGGTAGTTATTCGTGCCGGATTTACCCACGACATTTACGATCGACGCCGCGTTGTGACCGTATTCAGCCTTGAATTGATTTGTGATGATACTGACTTCCTGGATCGCATCCGGATTGTTTAGAGCGACCTCGGCGCCGGTGAACGTTGGGTCGTTCATGTCCTGGCCGTCGAGCATAAAGTTGTTCGAACGAAGCCGTCCGCCATTTACTGAAAAACTCAGACCTATCGCAGGATTTTGCGCGGCTAAAGATGGGCCAGAGAAAGTCGCTTGGCCATTTGCTAGCTGGATGACGCCGGGTGTGGACAGAAGTACGTTATAAACACTACGGTTCGGGGAGATTGGCAGTTCAGAGAGGCGACGGCTGTCGAAGCGCGTGCTTACCTCGGCAGTGCTGGAATTCAGCATCGACGCGTTTTCGTTGACGATAACGGAGTCTTCGATCGCGCCCAACTCCAGAACTGCATCGATGTTAGCGCTCTGACCCACATCGATTGTGATGCTTTTCCGTTCAAGCTTCTTGAAGGTTGCCGCTTCGATCGTTATTTCATATTGTCCGGGTGGAATGTCTGTGAGGCGGTAAAGGCCAGATGAATTCGTTACCGCCGAACGCACGAATCCCGTCGCGGTATTCTTTCCAATAACTGTAGCGCCCAGTACAACCGCACGGTTCTGATCAGTTACGGTTCCCGAAATGCTGCCCGTTGAAGATTGTGAGAAAGCCGGCCCAACACAGCCTAACATGATCGAAAGAAATATTATCCGCATAACCCAAGAGGTTCTCATGATAGGTCCCTCCGTAGCGGTCAGATCAGATCCAGTTCGTACAGTCGGTTTGAATATCAAACGGCTGCGTTATTTAGAGCCAACTAAAAACCGACACGGTGCAAGATGTCCTGAAAGCGCGGATCGTCCTGGAGACTCTTCCAAATAGTGGAAGATTGGAGTTTCAGAAGGGTCAATCCCGGGTCGTGAATTTGGTAACCTTTTTCCAGCCACGCCAGGGCCTGCTCCTTGTCACCGAGCAGGTTGTAAATACTTGCGATGTGATATGGCCGAACGAAGCGCGATTTTGAGAGCGTCAGCACTTCGTCAAGGATGGCACGAGCTTCGTCGCGCTTGCCCGTGTTGATCAGGGCGTTGACGAGAAAAACGTCCGAGTAGGTTTGGGTGGGCGAGAGCGTCTTTGCCAATCGCTCCTCTTCGATTGCTTCGGGATACATTTTTCTGGCGTTATACATCACACCCGCCATCATATGCGCAAAGTAAAACTTCGGATCGAGGGCAATCGCGGACCGCATTCTTTCCAGCCCGGCGTCACCGTCCGTGCCGTTTGCTACAGCGACGTTGTACCACGGCTCCATCGGCTCGATCTCGAGAGCCCGTTTTTGATGTACCCTGCTCTCCTCGCGGTGACCCGTCTTTCCAAGGAAGTCGGCGTACTGTCGATGTGTATCGCAACTGTTCGGATCGAGTTCCAAAGCGCGCGTGAACTCCTTCTCTGCTTCGGCAAATCTCCAGTTGTAAACAAAGATCGTGTACGCCAAAGCGCTGTGCCCTTCGGCAAGGCTATCGTCAATCTCGATGGCCTTTAGCGCTGCCGATTTGGCCTTCTCAAACTCACTCGGATGTGCCTCGCCGCCCATCGCCAGACTGATGTGCGCCCTGGCGATGGCGGCGTAAGCGAGAGCGTAGGACGGATCGTTGTTGATCGCCTGCTGAAGATCCTCAATGCCCCTATTAATCTCCGGCGGGGTTAATTTTCGAGATTCAATCAACCCCTTGAGGTAAAGCTGATATGCCGTGTCGCTTTCCGTGTATTTCTTTTGCTGGTCCGCGCCGAGTTTTACACGAAGCGTGCGGGCAAGGTCACCTGTGAACTCTTGCTTCAGGGCGATAAGATTTGAAAGTTTTCTGTTGTAGGATTTTTCAAAGACAAGATTCCGCGTCCGGGCGTCCACGAGCTCGACATGCAGTCTAAAATCCTCGCCGTACTTAACGATTCGTCCAGACAGAACCGCCTGAGCATTCAACTCCTTCCCGATCGTCGTCGCGTCGGTGTTCTTGCCCTTGTAACGAAAGACCGACGAGCCGGGTATCTTCCGCAAACTAGTAATGAGATCTTCCGTCATCCCGTCGGATAGATACTGGAGTTCAGGATCGCCGCTTTCGTTTACGAATGGCATCACAGCGATCGAATCGATCAACCGACGGCTGAAGAAATACCTATAGCCGAGATAACCGATGGCCCCGAGCAGAATGACCAGGGTTACGAACCCAAGGGCCGTACGGGTCTTATGCCGCTTGATTTCCCTGATGACGTACTCGATAGTCGTGGCCGTCGAGATCGCTGCTACTTTCCTGGTCGAAAACGCTGAGCCTGTCCATCTTCCACGCTGATGTTGAGCACCCACGTTGGTGACTGTTTTGTCCTCTTTCAGACTCTTCAGATCTGCAAGCAACTCCTCGATCGTCTGGTAGCGGTCTTCTTTCTTTTTGCGCAGGGCCCTGCTGATGAGGCGCTGTGTTTCCTCAGGCACCTCAGTTAATGGTGACGGTTCCTTTTTGAGTATTGTGGAGATCAATTCATTGGAATTTTCCCCTTCGAATGGAGGGCGGCCCGCGATCATCTCGTAAAGCACAACGCCAAAACTAAAAATGTCGCTGCGCGGATCAACTTGCCGGCCACCGGCCTGTTCGGGCGACATGTACTTCACTGTGCCCATCACCAGGCCGGAGGAAATGTCCACGTTCTCGGTAGCTCTCGTCTGCGTCGCCGGCTCTTGCTGTTCGGTGAGTTTGGCCAAACCAAAATCCAGCACCTTTACGTAGCCGTCGTGGCGCAACATGATGTTTTCCGGCTTGATGTCGCGATGGACGATTCCTGCTTTGTGCGCAGCTGCCAAAGCGCCGGCGATTTGGACTGCGACGTCGAGTGTCTCAGCTAAGTTCAGTGGCGCGCGATTCAGACGCTCGCGAAGCGTCTCGCCTTCAACGAACTCAGTCGCGATGAATTGCTCTCCATTTACTTCGCCCAACTCGTGAATAGTCAGGATGTTTGGATGATTGAGCGCCGATGCAGCGCGGGCCTCCTGCTGAAAGCGCCGCAATCGTGATTCATCGCGGGTGTAGCTCGCTGGCAACAGCTTCAACGCGACTTTCCGGCGGAGCTTCGCGTCTTCCGCCAGATAAACCTGCCCCATGCCGCCTGCGCCCAGGAGAGAAACGACCTGGTAGTGGCCGATTGAATCTCCGGCCTCCAGCGCGGGCTGGTCTTTGGCCAGCAGAGGGGCCACCATCTCGAATGCAGGAGTTCCGATCAACTCCCACTGTTGGCCATCTGAGGCTAAGAGATACTCCACTTCCTTAAGGAGAGCCGCGTCACCGCTGCACGCCTCGCTTATGTATGACGTTCTTTCACGAGGCTCAAGCTCCAGGGCAGCCTGAAAGATTTCATCAATCCTGCGGTAGCGGTCTATGTCTATCATTTGTCGACAGGCCGAAACGATGCAGATAGTCCCTATCTCTTATAGCGAGAACTGGAAGGAAATCGCTCCACGCTAAAGACTTTTTGCGCGGTTTTAACCCTTGATGAAGCGCTGTAGCCAGCCTTTTGCGGCCCGCCACTCTCGCTGAACCGTTGTGGGTGAAAGCTCCATCACCTCGGCCGTTTCGTCTATGTTGAGCCCGCCGAAGAAACGCAATTCAACGATGCGGCTTTTGCGGGGATCAACTGTGGCGAGGTTCGTGAGGGCCTCATCGAGCGCCACTAATTCTCCCGCGCGTTCTTTACTAAAGACCTGCGCGTCATCGAGGCCCACGCGTTGAGCGCCAGCCCCCCGTTTTTCGTAACCGTAGCTGCGAGCGTGATCGACCAGGATGTGACGCATGATCTGTGCGGCCACCGCGAAAAAATGGGCGCGGTTCTGCCAATTTGTTTCGTCTTGATCAGCCAGCTTGAGATATGCCTCGTTTATTAGAGCTGAGGTTTGCAAAGTGTGATTGCTGCGCTCTTTTCGCATAAAGCCACGGGCCAGCCGGCGAAGTTCCTCATAGACGAGCGGCGTCAATTGATCAAGCGCTGCTTTATCGCCATTACGCCAGTTGATTAGTAGCTGCGTGACTCCGTCGGGCGCCGCTTCCATTGACAAGCCTCGTGAAGCCAGATGGGGATATGGTACTTGTGCGAATTATAGCACCGTCCCCGTACGGAAAGAATGGTCCAATGGAGGGATACGGCAAAAGTTCTCGCTATAGGAAGTGAGACCCGTGGGAATCAAATTGGATTCCCAGGGGGATTCGGAATGGAACTCTTACCTTTATCGGACAATGCCGACGAGGAAGTGGTGAAAGAGATGTTCAAGCTTATGAACCACAGAAGCCGATTTGAGGACGCCACGACACCGACAACCGGCGAAAGGCTTGCCGTCAATTCGCTTCATCCCGCGTGGCGCGCACTGGTTCGCTATTGTGCGGACCTGCGACACGGAGAGATCGAGCAACTGAAGATTCAGGACGGTTTGCCGGTCTTGGCAGAGGTAACCAGGAAGAAGATTAGGTTTCACAGGGAGCAAACATAGGGCTGCTGAATCATTAAGTTAATTAGGCTGACCGAAAACACTCGGAGGCCGTCGTAGCGGACAGAACGGTCCGTGCCGGCGGCTTCTTTTTTAGTCAGGCAAAGGAGATCCGACATGCGCGTCTTTTCGTTCGCAGTTTTGCTTGCCGTTTTGTTAGCGGCGCCGGCAACGGCGAAGCAAGAACCGAAAGGTTCGTCGACGGATCGAAGTAACAAGTGAACAACTCTTTGGGCTGGCACAAACCGAAGCCCGGAAAGACCAAAACAGACTGACTCACCAATGAAGGAGAAAAACGTTATGAAAAGGATGACAGTTACCTCAATCACGTTAGCGATCATCGCGATCGTTATCGCATTCGCGACGTCGCGATCCACCATCAGGGCTCAGAACCCACCTGTTTCGGTTTCGGGCCAAAGTGACGAAGGCCATGAGCCAAGTCTTGTCGGTGTGTGGCTTACACAAGTCACTCGCAGAAACTGTGACACCGGCGAGCCGATAGCCACAAACCGAATTCAGTTGACGTTCGCAGAAGGCGGAACATTCCTTGAAACTATCGGCCCCAGCATATCTCGAAGTCCCGGTAACGGAATTTGGAAACGCGAGCACGGCTGGAACGAGTATTCCTATGCCCTACGTTTCATGCGATACGATGCGGCCGGCGTGTTTGTCGGAAGCGGGGTTGTCAGGGCGGCCCTCACACTCGACGAGACGGGTGATCATTACACGGCAACGGCAACAAATGACGTCCTTGACGTCAACGGAAATGTCATTGGAAGCGGGTGTGCCACGAGTGTCTCGACCCGCTTTTCAATGGAATAAAAGCGCTGGCGGGGCTGGTTGCCGCGATCGAGTTTTTGGCCCAGCACAATAGAGGAGGTTCGTATGAAAAGCCAAAGAAATATCGCCCGACTGCTCTTCGGACTGACACTCACATTAGTCGGCTTGATGAGTTGGAACACTCTGCCGATTCATTTTCCGGAGCGGACAGTACAGGCGGCAACTCGAGCGAGGGTCACAGAACCGACCGGCCAGCCAGTTTCAAGAGCTGCGGCCAACGGTCGTATTGCGTTCGTTAGTAGTGAAGGCGGCGCGCGGTCTGACATCTATACGATGGAGGCGGACGGCAGTAACGTGCAGCGACTCACCAATAACCCGGCATCGGATTCATCTCCGAAGTGGTCGCCCGACGGCATGAAGATCGCTTTCGCCAGCAGTCGAGACGATACCAGTGTCGGATGCACATCCGGCGGCGGTTGTAAGCATGAAATTTACGTGATGAACGCCGATGGCACCAACCAGACGCGCACCAACAATACGGGTTTCTTCCCGCTCGAGTGGTTTTCTTCTATTGACGACTCCTTCGATTGGTCGCCTGACGGCACGCGCATCGTGTTCGAGAGTGGTCATGATGATGGTTCCGGTAGCTTCATCGGTAGCATCTCCGTGATGAACGCCGACGGCAGTAACGTGCGGCGACTCACCAATTACCCGGGATTCGATTATTCGCCGAAGTGGTCGCCCGACGGCACGAAGATCGCTTTCGGCAGGGCTGATGATTTTATTGATCAAGGACTTAACATTTCCGTGATGAACGCCGACGGCACCAACCAGACGCGGTTCAGTGTGGGTTGGGATCCGAGATGGTCGCCTGACGGCACGAAGATCGTGTTCGTGAGCGGCGACATATTCGATCAGAGCAGCCGTGAAATCTACGTGACGAACGCCGACGGCAGTAATGTGCAGCGACTCACCAGCTACCCGACATGGAATGCAGATCCGAGATGGTCGCCTGACGGCACGAAGATCGCTTTCGTCAGAAGACGAGTCGGTACCCCCCAATGCCCATCAGGCGCCTTTTGCAGCTATGAGATTTACGTGATGAACGCCAATGGGACGAATCAGACGCGGCTCACCGACAGCCCGGCAGGCGATTATTCGCCGATCTTCTCGCCCGACAGCTCGAAGATCGCTTTCATCAGCCATCGTGATGGTAACTCTGACATCTACGTGATGAACGCCGACGGCAGCAGCCAGACGCGGCTCACTAACAGCGCAGCCGAAGTATACAACTCACAACTCGACTGGCAGGCGCTCTCGCTGACTTCACCGTCATGCCCCAATCCCATCGACTGCGCGGAGTTCTTCGTCCGCCAACACTATCTCGACTTTCTAAACCGAGAACCCGACCAGGCCGGATATGATTACTGGGTAAACCAGATAACTCAGTGTGCTACAGATCTTCTTTGCGTGCATCACCGCCGCATTGGAGTCAGTGGGGCTTTCTTCGTTGAGCTGGAGTTTCAGCGAACCGGTTATGTTGTCTATCGCATGCACCGAGCAGCCTTCGGTACGTGGTCCAATACAACCACTCGCGCGAATCTCAGTGCGACTCAGTTCTTCGCCGATCGACTCTTACTGCCGGAAGGTGCTGACGTGGCGCAGAGCACTGCCAATTTTGCCAATACCCTTGTGCAGCGGCCCGCGTTTCTACAGGTGTATCCGACAAGTCTCACGAATGCGGAATTCGTAAACAAGCTCTTCGACATTGCCGAGCTATCGCCGTACATAATCGAGCGCCAGCAGCAGATCGATGATATGAACAATGCTGGCAAGACACGCGCGCAGGTGCTACTGGATGTGATTGAGATTTCGGAATTCAAGACCCGCGAATACAACCGTGCATTCGTGCTGATGCAGTACTTCGGTTACTTGCGGCGTGATCCGGACCAGAACGGCTACGACTTCTGGCTCAACATCCTAAATAACCGCGAACCGAACAACTATCGCGGCATGATCTGCTCGTTCTTAACGTCGGAGGAGTACCAACGACGGTTCGGCTCCGTTGTGACACGCAGCAACGCCGACTGTGCTTACTAGTAGCTTCATCATCTTCGGATCAGCCTAGTTGAGTACGCGTCGGCAGCCTGACCAGATTCTTAAATTCCGGTTGAGATTCAATATCCTCTCCAAAATTCTAGGCGTGAGAGATCTTGAAGACTCGACCCCGCGTTCAAGAAGTTGTTGGAGGGATCGCCTATCCCATCTCGTTGTACACGGAGCACGGTATGAATTAGTTCGCGGGAGGTGCCATCGCGAGCGACGCCACACCATGGACCAATAGAGACACGGGCCAAACCCTCGACATCCGATGACTGCCGTTTCGGCCCTTGCCTTCGCTCATCTGCGCACGCAAGCACATTCACTCGGTTCCTGGCCCAATGGGTTTGCAAGGGTAAGCTCCTGAGCTTGTCCGAGGCAATCCGCAAGACTTCATCGATTTCGCAGATACTTAAATCTAGCGTGCTGCAAATCAGGAAGAATAAAACTCATTGGAAACTATGGTTGGATCGAAGGTGAAGGTAAAGAGACAGGTAATTACTCCGTTATAAAGGTAGAAGGGACGTAATCGTTGAGAGATTCAAAGTGCTGGCGGGTTTTTCAAAACAAGTGGCTGACAGCAACGATGAGTTAATTCATATGACACTTGAATATCTGAACACGCCTAACAATCGCTGCAGCGAAGCGCGCGGTGCTGGTTTGTCTGTAATCTCAAAGGGGCGATGAGACTTATTATAAAATGGGCGCACAGATTGGCACACAAAAAGGTGCTGAACAGGCAGTTGAAGGAGTGGATGCAGTGCATGCAGTGCGAAATTTACTGAGCAAATTTAGTGCTTGTTGATTTGAAAAGAGTTAGCAAAGGTAGAGCACTACCTTGACACGGTAGGGGTCTGGGGTTCAAATCCCCACGCGCCTACCATTTTCCTCAGCAAAATTGCAAATTCCTTAAATTCTCACTCTCTCCCGTTGCTCCAAAACGCTCCAATTACCCAATAGTTCTTAAAGACATCCTCCGAGATCTCTAAGGGTCGCGTCTGAACGCTCGAAATTCTGCAAACTCGCTCAGCCGCGCAGGGACATAACCGTTCATCTTTCCCCCATCGTAGGGTCTTACAAATCAAGGGGCGCATGTTCAAAGAAGCACGCGTTTCGGAAACTGGTGCGCCCATCATCCTTGCGACCCAACCAACTAGCGGGCCGTGGTGCGCCTTGACTACTTATCGGGAGCTGAGGTGCGCAACATACTTTACCAATCGCTCGCGATCGCGCTGCATTTCACGATCATTGCCCAACCAGGCCAAGGTGTCCTTTAGGAGTCATTGGATCTGATGCTCTTCTAACTTCGAATAGAGGAGACGTCGGTTGATCCCGAGACGCCGTGCGGCTTCGGCGCGATTGCCGCCTGAGGATTCCAGCGCCCGCCTGATTAATTCGCGCTCCAGCGTCGCGACTGCATCTTTAAAAGGTAGACCTAAGAACGCCTGGTTTGTCCGCGCCTCATTACTGATCGTCGCCGCGCCTTCACCGAACAGATGTGCAGACGAAAGAACTTCGACTGCCGCACCGGCCGTAATTACCGCCCGCTCGATCATGTTTTCCAACTCCCGCACATTCCCGGGAAAGTCGTAAGCCATCAGGGAACGAAGCGCTTCATCAGAAAGGACTTTCAGTGGCACACCATGACGAGCGGCGGTACGCTCGAGGAAATATTCAGCTAGTTGCGGCACGTCGCCCAACCGCGCGCGCAGCGGCGGCAAGCGAATCTCGATCACGCTCAGGCGATAAAACAAATCTTCGCGAAAACGCTTTTCATCGACAGCAAGTTTTAAGTCTTGATTGGACGCCGCGATGACGCGCACGTCCACGCCTACCGTATCCGTGCCTCCGACGCGTTCGAAACGCCGCTCTTGCAACGCACGCAAGAGTTTCACTTGCGCGGACAGCGTCAACTCGCCCACTTCGTCGAGGAAGAGCGTACCCGTGTGGGCCAGTTCAAAGCGCCCTTTCTTCTGACGTTCAGCGCCGGTGAACGCGCCGCGCTCATGGCCAAACAGTTCTGCTTCGATCAGATTTTCCGGTAAGGCTCCGCAGTTGACCGCCACGAATGGCTTGCGAGAGCGCGCTGAATGATAGTGTACGGCACGAGCCACCAATTCCTTCCCCGTCCCTGACTCGCCGAGAATCAGCACGGTGGCATCCGTCGCCGCGAGTCGTCCGATTTGCTTGAAAATGTCGCGCATTACGCGGCTGGTGCCGTGCATTTCGAAGCGGTTGGGTTCACCGAAATCCGCTGCTTCGGCTTCTTTCACAGGCCGTGCTGCCTCCGCTGCCCGGCTCAAACGTCGTTGCTCGGCAGCTCGGTGCAGAGTGGCGACTATCTCATCCAAGTCGAGCGGCTTGGTTATGTAATCGTAAGCGCCCAACCTCATTGCCTCGATCATCTTGGAGCTGTCACCAAAGGCACTGACAACAATCACGGGAACACTCGTCAACTTCTCTTCCTGAATCACGCGCAGGACGCCGAGGCCGTCCAGCTTGGGCATGCGGAGATCAAGAAAGACAACATCCGGTTCCACCGCGCCGCTGCGCAACAACTCGAGAGCCTCTTCGCCATCGCTGGCTTGGGCCACGCGAAAGCCCTCGCTGGCAATTAGCTCCACGAGGCTTTCACGAAGATTAATTTCGTCGTCGACGACGATTGCTTGGCCCAACTCT
This sequence comes from Pyrinomonadaceae bacterium, assembly GCA_035644135.1. Taxonomy (GTDB): domain Bacteria; phylum Acidobacteriota; class Blastocatellia; order Pyrinomonadales; family Pyrinomonadaceae; genus PSRF01. The sequence goes on along the minus strand of DASQPD010000024.1, from coordinate 11,103 downwards.
GTTTTCATGACGGTCAAAATCCAAACGAGAAGAAGACAGCCCCGACGATCAGCGCGTAAGAGACAACATTGTTCCACTTAAGCGTCTGGCCAAACATCAAGTAGGCAATTACTGTAAAGACGACCAGTGTGATGCACTCCTGCATGATCTTCAACTGCGTAACGGTGAACGCTTGCGAGCCCAGGCGGTTTGCGGGCACTTGAAAGATGTACTCAAAAAGTGCCACTGCCCAGCTAATCAAGATCACCCAGACCAACGGTTTGCTCTTGTACTTCAGGTGCCCGTACCACGCGATAGTCATGAATATGTTAGAGATAACTAGTAAGATGACCGTCTTCATTGCTCTACCAAAGTTAGTCCTCCGATTTTTGATAATCAATTGCTCACTTCTTCCCCTGCGGCTGGCGGCAAAGGAAGCTCAATCACAAACGAAGCGCCGCCGCCGTCACGACTGACAAAGCTGAGTCGCCCGCCATGTTCCTCGATGATCGCCCGTGCGATTGCTAAACCCAGGCCCGTCCCTGTGTCGCGCCCCGAATGAAACGGCTCAAAAATATGTTCCTGATCTGCGACCGGGATACCATGACCAGTATCGGCAAAACTCAGACGGGCGGTCGGCGGGTGGTCCTGCGCATTGAAAGTATTGCAGGTGATCGTCAGCCGACCTCCCTCAGGCATCGCGTCGAGTGCGTTCTGAATAATGTTATCCACCACTTGCGCCAGGCGGTTTCCATCACCTTTGACGACGATGCTCTGCGGGGCCGCGTTGGTTGCGATCACCACACCTGAGCGTGCAGCCAAATCACTGAAGAAAGCGGCCCGGCTACAAACGAGTTCGCAAAGGTCAACTGCACCGTGTTCGAGTCTCTGCTGACCTCCGAGTTCAAGCAACCGGCGCACGAGTGTATCCAGCCGTTCTATCTCCGCGGAGATTACGCCAAGAGTCTCGCCCAGCTTCTCAGCGGCATAAGACGAGCGGCGCGCCAGTTGGACTTTGAGCTTCATCGCCGCCAGAGGATTGCGGACTTCGTGCGCCACACCCGCGACGACACGACCAAGAGCGGAGAGCCGTTCGCTGCGACGCAGATCCTGCTCCAGTTCAGCCTGACGCGCGAGGTTGGCGCGCAGAGTGGCAGCGAGTTCATTGATCGCCGCCGCTATGCGAGCAAGTTCCTCGGTGTCTGGCGACGATAGCTGGTGGCTGAGGTCGTTCGTCAGCCCGGCAAGTCCCGCTTCGATGCCGGCCACACCAAAGCGAAGATCCCTCACCGTCATTAAGGCCAGACCGCTCACCGCAATAATGCTAAGCGCAAGCACTGCGAGCGCAGCCACATTGGGCCAATCAGAAACGCCTGATAGATGCGACAGCCGCTGCATGGCCCAGGCTGCTGCAATGTCGTCAGCTTGCGTGGGGTAAACAACCATAAGGACGCGGTCGCTTCCTATTTGACTCGTGTGCGATGCGGGCGCTCCGCTGGCAGCGGCCTGACTCGCCAGGGCTCGGATTAAATCAACAAGATCTGGGGAGACGTTTCCGCTAAGACCAGCAGCGGGGTCTTTCTGAGAGGCGTATCCGATAAGCACCCCGTCCGCGGGCCGATAGAAGCCGCCTTCAACGTTAGGAAAGCGATGAAGTGTTATCGCTGTGAGACGGGCCAGCGGATCCGAATATGCGCCAAAGAGTGTCTCTACGTGAGGCGGTACACGACGCGCATGCTTGTCTGCGCCGCGTGGGCCTTTCTCACGGAGACCGTCGGGGGGAGCCGGCATCGCCTGTTCAATGTTCTGATATCCATCGGGATTCGCCTGAAGTTCGCGCGCTAGATCACGCGCCGCAGCGTGCACCGAAGAATCCGCTTGACGCAAAGCGAAGGTCTCAGTTGCGCGCGCCAGTCGCCACGCAACAAACAAAGCGACTACCAGAGCAACGATTGCGAATGCGGCCAGCAATGCCAGTCGCGTTCGCAAACTCGTTCTTCTGATTGTCTTCAGCATTGTCTTAGTTACCGCAGTCTCCGTATGCTCCGCCTGCCATCTCATGCTGTCAAATGCGGCACGACGTAGCATGGGTACCTTTCCCGTGATTCACGCGAACGCCTGTCCTGCGCCGTGAATCACGGCAGTAGATTACGAGCAAGATGCCCTCACGCCACTCCCTACTCAGCGTCCCAGTGCGATGGTCTGGTTGCCCACTGTAATCTGCGTCGGACGGATTACTGTTCCGCGTTCGTTGCGCACGCCGTTGCCCTCGACGCTAACCTGAGTGGTCGCACCCTGCTCGGCGGCAACTACAAGTTCACCCACCTTCGGCGAAAATCGCACCTGCTCGCCGCTAGATAAGATTAGCCCATCCACGCCACCATGACCGTTGACCAGATGCGCGCGAATCGTGCCAGCAGCTTTGAATGTTTCCGGCGACATTACTGGCGCGGGTAAAGCTGACGGCGCCGACGGTTGCTGCGTATTGGGCGCTTGCTTGGCATTCGGATCATTTCCCGAAGCGCGATTTGGCTCACTTGGCGTGGCCTCTCCTCCAACGGGCGGCGGCTGTATCCCACGCTCTGCTCGCGCATCTGAAGGACCCGGGCGGCCAGCGCGATCTTCGCGATCTCTAGGCCCACGTTTGTCGTGTGGCTCATGCGAACGTGGAATTCCGGCCTCAGCTTCGACGATCGTGCGTCCGTTAGCCGAAATCTGTTCGACGCGAACTTCCCGACCGTAACTTGATTGCGAACCTGAGTGGCCGGTAGCAGTTACATCGTCACCAACTTTGATCTGCGATCCTACGACCGCGCCCGTTTGTTGGCTGAAGTGTAGTTGGTCGCCACTGGCCAGCAGCAGACCGTTGACATTACCTCGATCGTCAAGCAAATAGGCAGTCACTTGACTATTAATAGATGTGCTGCGTCTCATGAACCTTGGCACTCCCCAGATCGCCGCACAAGCGCCGACGCCGATTACAAAGGTTGCAATTGCAACCAACAGATTACGTTTTCTGAATACAGACATGATTAATCTCCCTTCCAAGTTGCGGAGCACTTAATGCATCCGACAGACAAGTTTCCAACAAATGTCAGAAAATCGTGCTGCGACTAACGACTTTGCAACGGATGTGCCTGAACCTGAAAGTCCAAAACGCAACGAAAGACGGGTAAGACTCCAAAAAAGGCGAGACTGGGTGTGGAATGTGCGAGAAGAGAGCACACCAAAGCTGTGTGCTCTTCTTACACTTAAAGAGTGACGGGCAAGCTGACGCTTCGCTTACCTACCGATTGGCCAAGCGTGCGCTCTTCTAAACTACCCACAGTTCAATGTGACTTCATCGATCCAGCCAGTCTCTGTGTGAAGAAAAACTCAGAGGCAGTTCGCTTGAGTGCGGCGAACAAATTGTCGCCGGTCGCCTCCTTCGCTACCTTCATGGTGTCGCCGCCTGAGGCACGGCCTCCTGGCGCCCGTTACTCGCGCGCTTCTCTTTGGTCTCAGGCACGCACCACCAAAAGACCGCCAGCGCGATTGCAGCCACCCATGCGAGCGCGAGAAAACCGGCGTGGTAGCCGGCGCGGCTGACGATGAAGCCCGCCATCAGAGTGCTCAACGATGCGCCAATACCGGTGGCTGTGCCAATAGCTCCCTGCGTGAGATTGAAGCGTCCCGTGCCTTTCGTTAAATCGGCGATCACGATAATCATGACGACGCCGAAGATGCCTGCGCCGATGCCATCCAGCATCTGCACGGAAACGAGGAAGTAAGGGTTGTGGCTCAACACATACAACACTCCGCGAATCGGTAAGACGAGAAATGCGATGAGAAAGACAGGCTTGCGCCCCCACGCTCCTGCCTTCGGACCGGCCCATGCGCTGACGGGCACCATCACCAGCTGCGCGACGATAATGCATGCCGCCATGTAGAGCGAAGCGCCTTCCGCTTTTCCGTCCGAGAGCATCTGCCCAACGAGCGGCAACATCGCCGCGTTGGCGAAATGAAAGAGGATCACGGCGAGCGCAAAGATCACGATCCGGTGATCTGTTAGCAGCGTCATGATGTCGGAAGCTTGAGACTCTCTTTTCTCATTCCTGGCACTCACTCCGCCACGAGCCAGCTCATGATCAATCTCCTGTTCACGAATCAGCAGCACGGAGATACTACTGGCGATGCTCATGATGACGACCAGGTAGAAAATCCACTGCCGCCCGATGTAGTAGCCGAGCAACCCGGCGAGAGCCGCCGCCCCGACGTTGCCCGCATGATTGACCGCCTGGTTGCGTCCCATCTGTTGGTCCATTTTCTGATGACCCACGAGACCCAGCGTGATGGCTGCGACAGCAGGGCCGATAACGCTCGACACGACGCCGAGCACCACTTGCGCGGCGAGAACCATCGTCATCGTGGTCCGCATCACCATCACCAGGCAACTGACGGCGATGAGCATGGAAGTGATGACGATGAGCAGACGTTTTTGCCGGAGCCGGTCAACGAGCTCGCCCGCCGGAGTCTGCGCGATCACACCGGCGATGCCGCCGACAGACATCGCAATCCCGATGTTCTCCGGATTCCAGTGGTAACCTGCCGCGAGATAAACGGCCAGGAAAGGCCCGACGCCGCCCGGCACATCGGCGAGAAACACGTTCAAGAATTCAAGCGCTCGCAAACTTCGCTTGCTCGGCTGTCTGTCTTCTTCGCCCATCTCTGCACCCCTCAAGACCGGGCGATCACGCGAACATCTTCTTCCGAACCGGAGGATTGAGCCATCTCTTCGCTTTGCTTTCCCACTTCAGGCTCCTTGCGCTGGCCGAGAAAGGCGAAGTAGACGGCGGCGATAATCAGCACGTAGGAGATGACGCTGTTCCACTTGAGCGGCTCGTGGAACAGCAGGTAGGCGATCACTGTAAACACAAAGAGCGTGATGCATTCCTGCATGATCTTCAATCGCGTGACGGTAAACTTTTCGGCGCCGATGCGGTTGGCCGGGACTTGAAAGATGTACTCGAACAGCGCGATACCCCAACTGGCGAGGATGACCAATAGCAGTGGCTCATTCCTGTACTTCAAATGTCCGTACCATGCGATATTCATAAAAGCGTTCGAGATGATGAGCAGAATGACGGTCTTCACTACTTATATGCTCCTCTCAATTCAATGCCTTACGCATGATGGTCGTAAGCTTTCCGCATGAGCATCAGGTGCGAAGCGCGAAATAAACGGCGGCGAGAATCAGCCCGTAAGAGACGAAGTTGTTCCAGTGCGGGCGCTCGCGAAAGACCAGGAAGGCGAACACCGTGAACACCGTAAGCGTGATGCACTCCTGGATGATCTTCAACTGCGTCACGCTGAACACTTCCGCGCCGATGCGATTGGCCGGAACTTGAAAGGTGTACTCGAAGAACGCGATGGCCCAACTGACAACGATCACTAATGCGAGGGGCTTGCGCCTGTACTTCAAGTGGCCGTACCACGCGATGGTCATGAAAATGTTCGAGATGACCAGTAAAATGACGGTCTTTCATTCTGCGTTCGCTGATTCAAGCTCTGATCTTTTACCGGAGCCCTCATTTGCCTTACTTTGCGTAGATCGCGGCAATTCGATGAGAAGATCTCGCCCCCTGACCGAAATTTACACAAGGCTGGCGTCCGGCGGCTTTCTATTCTTTGCCGAAAGAAGCTGTTCCTTGCTGCAATGAGCGGACTCTTCGAGTGGATGCTGAACCCTAACAGGATCGATCGCCGCTAAGAGCCGCGAAGAAAGCGCGTCTGCCCAGTTCGAGCGTGGCCGAAGACCAGGTGACAAGTGAACGGGTTAAGCAGAGACAGATGCGAAATTAGAACATGCGATATTTATCCGAGGGATGAATGAAGATGGAGCTTCCTACCGGTCCGTCGGGTTTCCAAGACCTTCCTTTACGATCCGAAGCATGCCGATCTCGCGGAGCAGATTCGCTCCACTGCGGCAACTACATCCCGAGGCGGATAAGTGTAAGACAGCTGGAGTAAGCAAGAGCGACTCGGCATCGGCGGGACGCGTATTTTGAGGAGAGAAGAAGGCAGTAGGAGGCGCAGAATGCTCCCCCAACCCCAGCCACTTGGTACCTGTGATTTCAACATTTCCAATCGCTTCGACGGATGCCACCGTGCTGATTCTCGGCGAGTCGGGGACGGGGAAGAAATGGGTGGTCGCGGGCTCACGGTTATTCTAATTCAAAAAAAAATGGGGCTTGTATTTCAATTGCAGGCGGATACTCGCGTTGCGTATTCGTTTAGGCGTATATCTAGTGTTGTTGATCGTGCGAGTTCTACCCAGTAATCTGACGCGACTCCGTATCAGGATTGGTGTGCCCCAGCTTCGTTATTGACGAGTACTCAGCAGGACCGTTAATATATGCAAGAATGTGCAGATGCGCATGTCTGCGTGTTAAATATACGATCAGGAAAGGACTTGCGAAGAATGCGGAGCGTCTGAATGAGACAGCAACTGAGCGACTTCAAAGCAGACTTTTTCAAAGCCCTGGCTCACCCGTTGAGAATATCTATTCTCGATGCTTTGCGGGAGGGCGAGCTGACTGTGAACGAGATTAGCCAACGTTTTGATGTTGAGCAGGCAAACGCCTCACAGCAGCTTGCCGTGCTACGCAACAGGAATATCGTCGTCACGCGCAAAGAGGGAGCGAACGTCTATTACTCCGTCAGCGACAAAACTATATTCAAGTTGCTTGATGCGGCCAAAGAGATCTTCAACCACCACCTGATCGGCGTCCGCAGCATGCTTGAAGAGATCCACGGGGTCCTGCCAACTAAAGCCGCGCGCCGATATCCGTCCCAACGGTTTCGTTAAAGCATGCTCCACCTGTTACAGACCATCCGCCGAAGGAACGGGGGTCCCGTCTCAAGGGGCACGGAGAAGTTGGTGCGCGGTTTGTCCGTCATGAAGTCTCCCCTCAACGGCTTCGGTTGTTTCGCGACTGTCCGTTTTCCAAAAACCAGCCCCATAGCCGAATACTCCGGCGAAAGGATTACTCACAGGGAGGCCATGCTGAGGATGAGAGGATCCGATGGCAAACACATCAGTGAACTAGACGCGGACTGTTACATCGACGGAAGCGTCGAGGGGAACGATACGCAGTATATTAACCACTCCTGCGAGCCTAACGCCGACGCGTTCAATATTGACGGATTTATGATCGTCTTCGCACTACGTGAGATCGTGCCCGGAGAAGAGATTACAGTCGACTACTTAAACTCTTTCGAAGAGGACCGATCGGTGTGTCAGTGTCGCACTGCTTCATGCCGGCAAAGAACTAATCAGAAGGCCGCGTAAAGAGTCTGGGCCAAGCACAGAGCCGGCAAGGGCATTCCTATCCCATTTCTTATAGAAAAACTGTGATATCGCTGAATGAAAAATGGATCCCAAAATCGCTTTTGTGCGTGCGAGCTGGCTACACCCGCCAGGACCTCCTCTCGGACCTGATTGCGGGTGTGACCGTTGGGCTAGTGGCACTCCCGCTGGCTATGGCGTTTGGGATCGCGTCCGGCGTCACCCCGCAAGCAGGGATTTACACGGCCGTCGTAGCCGGCTTTCTTATATCTGCTTTGGGCGGTTCGCGCCTTCAGATCGGTGGCCCCACCGGAGCGTTCGTCGTGATCGTAGCGGGAATCATCGCGGCTCACGGAGTTTCCGGTCTGCTAATGGTCACAATAATGGCCGGAGTGATCCTCATGCTCATGGCGGTGACGGGTTTGGGGACGGCCGTGAAATATATCCCCCGACCTGTCACGATTGGCTTCACGAACGGCATTGCCATCCTGATCGCTTCGACACAGATCAAGGACTTCCTGGGCCTTGAGACAGATGCAGTACCAAGCGAGTTCGTATTGCGCATGCGCCTCGTGGCGGCTAGCCTCGGCAGCATCCACTGGCCTGCACTGCTGATTGCTATCAGTTCGCTACTCATCATTCTGCTACTTCCAAGAATGACAAAGCGCGTCCCCGGCTCCATCGTGGCCCTCGTGCTGGCGACGCTCGCCGTTGCCGCTTTTGGACTTCCCGTGGAGACCATCGGCAGTAAGTTCGGTGGCATCCCGACCGGGTTGCCACACGTTTCCTTACCACAGGTTCGACCTGAGCTCATCGTCCCTCTGCTGCCCGCGGCGGTCACCGTAGCCATGCTGGCCGCCATTGAGAGCCTTCTATCTGCAGTAGTCGCCGATAGCATGAGCGGCGACAGGCACAATTCCAACGTGGAACTACTCGCGCAGGGCATTGCCAACCTCGCCGTTCCTTTCGTGGGAGGTATACCTGCCACTGGCGCGATCGCGCGCACCGCCACCAACATCAGGTCAGGCGCTCGCACCCCCGTCTCGGGAATCGTCCACGCACTGACATTGATCGTCATTTTATTAGTCGCCGCGCCCCTAGCGCGTTTCATTCCGCTGGCCACGCTGGCAGCGATCCTTTTCGTGGTGGCCTATAACATGAGTGAGTGGCGCGAAGTAAGGACAATACTCACTCTGTCGAAAGCGGACATAACCGTGTGGGTTATGACCTTCGCCCTCACCGTGCTGGCCGACCTGACGGTCGCGGTCGAGATAGGAATGCTCTTCGCCGCGCTGCTCTACATTTACCGGGTTTCGCAGACGACTACGGTGGCCCCGGTGACGGAGGAGTATATCGAGGACGGGCGTCCGCACGTCCTGCAAGACAAGCTGCTGCCTCCCTACGTCCTGGTGCTGCGCATACACGGCCCCTTTTTGTTCGGGGCCACGGAGAAACTGTCCGAGGCGACAGTCGATGTAGACTCGCTCCCACCCGTGGTGATTTTGCGTCTCAGAAACATGACAGCAATCGACGCGACGGGCCTGCACGAGTTGGAGAGGCTCACCGAGCGGCTGCGCGCCACGGACCGAACGCTGCTGTTGTGTGGCGCCCGTAGTCAACCGGAACAGTTGTTGAGGCAGTCACCTTTCCTCCGGTATCTCGGCGAGGAGAACATGCTTCCGCACGTTGAAGCGGCGCTATCGCGGGCCCGCGAAATCCACGAGGGACGGGCCGGCGATCCGCTCGTCAGCAAGGTTATCTATCAGACGTAGTCAGCCGGGCGACGAGAAAACTACTCTCTTCCTGCCTCGACCTTGTCTTTAACCCTATTGCTTCGCTTTGCTTCGCCCGGATTGTTTTTGTCAGTCGTTGGGACGCGAATTCAAGTCGTTGATTCTCTGCGTCTCGTTCAGAATGCATTAGTAGAGATCAAGAAGCGGGAGAAATAGACCCCCGAACGATTTGCCACGATTTTGCCACGGTTTGCCTACGCGTTATACGATTTGTGCGGTCTGTGAGTGACTTCTCTAGCCGCAGGTATTAGATTTTAGGAGCAAAAAACGGTATACGCGCTTTACGCGCGCGTTGGTCCGCGTATTGACACGGTAGGGGTCTGGGGTTCAAATCCCCACGCGCCTACCATTTTTATTGGGTTATTTCGTTACTTTTGTCCTCCCTTCATCGTTCACGGCACAGTTTGGCAGACTTTCGGCAGACTCTCAAAAATTTGAGGAGAATCTGAGAGTCTTCGTCATGGTTTGACAGCTTAGCTAACTAACCTTCCTTTCCTGACCGGTTTTCGCCTTACTTCCTGCCAACAAGGCTGATCTGCTTGAGTGGCAGAGGTTGTTCAAACTTCGCGACTCCTTCAACCATGGCGTCCCAAGTTGCATGGGCATAGCCGGGCGTCATGCGTGAAGCATAACCGAATCCGGTCATTAGGGTCGCATGTCCAAGCAAGGCGGAAATTACATAGTCCGCACACCAAAGACGTAAGGGGCTATTTGAGGCCGCGCACAACGGCACCCTTTTTCTCGACGAGATCGCCGAGATGTCTACCGCTTCGCAAGTAAAGCTACTACGCGTATTGCAGGAGGGTGCTGTGCGGCCGGTGGGTGCACACGCAGAGATTCAAATCGACGTACGCGTGATTGCGGCCACTAATCGAAACCTTGCGCGCGAAGTTGCCGCAGGTCGATTCCGGGAGGATCTCTTTTATCGAATTGCGGTGCTGGCCATCAACACACCGCCTCTGCGCGATCGCGCATCCGACATTCCATTGCTCATGCAATATTTCCAACATCAGACAGAGCAGAAGATCAAATCGACCGTGTCGCTGAGAATCGAAGACGACGCCATTGATGCTCTCTTTGATTACCCCTGGCCCGGCAATGTTCGTCAGCTCCGCCATGTGGTAGAGAAACTGGTGGTCGGCACATTGGGAGACTCACTCATTAGCGCAGACGCGGTTCGCCGCGCACTCGACAACCATCCTCATGTTGTCTTGTGCTCCACCAATGGTCGCTGGCCATTCGCCGCCTACACCGAGGGTGATTCCCTGGATGATTTTCTTGACCATGCCATGCTGGATCTTTATGACATGTTGCGGGGAAAGACGGGCAGCCATTCCCAAACTGCCCGCCAACTGCGAGTTGACCGCACTTCACTTTATCAACGCCTGGACCGTGCTCGTCGAAGGGCCTATTTTTCGACTGTCAACGAGGCCGTGGCAAGCATTGTTTAGCCTATTGGGGCGGTCTGGTTCCGTACGGCCAAGCACCTAAAGGGTGCGTGGATTCATGAAAGCGACCTTTTGGAGCTTTGCAGATCAAGTTCCAAGAACGCAGGGCAACTAACCAAGCAGTAGAGTTATCAAAGCCAACGCGAGTGATAGTTCGCAAGTTTGGTTTTTCAGAAAACTGCTTGACAGGATCGGTGGTCTTGTCTTATACAAGACAGTTCGCGCGACTGTCATGTCGCGCACGGTGAGGAAGAAACTTCAATGATGACGAGCAGGACATACAAAGAACACGTAGACAAATGGCAGCCGTCGGCCGCCATGCGTGGCGTGTGTCTACGGACCGGTCTGAGCTTGTCACCCGTCAATACGTTTAGCGGCAGACTCGGACAAGCGACGTCCATAGATAGCCGTTACATCAGGCAATAATTCGCGGGAGCGGCCTCCCGCTCCCAAATCTCAAAGCAAAAACGCGAGAATTGTTAGGAGCGGGCAGCTTCCCTGGGAGGCTTAAAGCCCGCTCCTTTTGTTTTTTGACAATTGAAGTACCTTTTTGCGA
>DASQPD010000023.1:0-5492 GCA_035644135.1 Pyrinomonadaceae bacterium | reverse complement strand
TGCAAGTCACCATTACCACGACCGGCGCGTGGCACCTCTACGACCCGGCATTCACGACCGTGGCGAACGGAAAAGGAAACGCTGTGACTTCCCTGCCTGCCGGGAAGGGGCTCGGCTACCTGACACTCTTCGGGGACCCGGGGCAGACCATAACGGTGGCGGTGCAGTAATTAACCATCGCTCCTCTGGCGCACTTACGACGGAGATTCGCTTTCGAAGCTTTCGGAGTTGTGTGGGAAATTCATCCGGTAATGAAATCGGAAGTCGTCCAATGAAGCACTGGGAGAGAATCGCTGACAATCTAAGCAAAACCGGGTTTAGCTAGGGCTGCTCATCGGAGACTGATTCAACTGGCCGAGTGCTTTCACTGCGGATGCATACGCTGCCGATGGTCGCCGCTTTACTGTTCTGGCAGGCGACAGATTAACTGCATTTGTCACGCTAAAAAATCGCATTGACACTCTGTGTCTCAGTTTGCCAGAGTCGCGCTCGCGTTGAGTCCGTTAGGTGTCTCCCACTAGAGCCTCCTGACTCTCTTTCCGCAGGGTCAACCGCGAACGAGGACTTGTTCATACAAACAACTAGGAACACGTGAGAGCAATTAACCGAGTTACTTACCTGACACTCGCGCTCGTCGTCCTTGGGTCACTGGGACTCTCGCCACAGGTGCAAGCTGTCAACCCGACGCCAGAACCAAGACCTACTCCGACGCCGCGGCCGCGGCCGACGCCATATCCGCGGCCAGAAACGTGCCATCCTACTCCAGCAGAAGGCTGCGACCCGCTTGCGACCGGCAACTTCAACACCGGTGTTGGCGGCGCAGCGCTGGCGCTCAACAATGCGAATTCTACTTATAACTTTAACAATTCTAAATTTCATGGGTGGTGGCGTAATACGATGATTGGACAAATGAGTGGGTTTTATGCAGGCGGACCTTCTTCGGCACTACAAGATCAGTACATCTACATTGATACTTCCGTCTCTCCTGTGAAAATCTGCACTACGTATGGAACGGATAGATTTCCCAGGTTGAAGCCCGATGTGTTTGATTCTCGTCCAGTTCCGCTTCCTTGCGTACCTGGTGTTCCTACCGCTAATTCTTATTTCTATAAAGGCCCCAACGAATTGGTAAATGGTTATAATCCTCCGTTCGAGGGCTCTTTTGACCCGCTTTTATCACTTATTAATGGCGACACCTTAAAGCTAATCGATGATCAAACGATCAGCGCATTTAAGTACTACAATTATCACTATTCCGGACAAACGACTTTGGCAGGTCTAGCCATTTTCAAAAAAATGGAGCATCCGCCAATAGATACAAGCAGACTAGACTGGAATGATCCGGTTAACTTGTTTAAATATTATGCCTCTGCCAATACGTTCGCGAATTTATCGACGAGTCAGCGTACAGGGGCGCTAAATTATGTAGGACCGAAGGTTGCAGAGGAAATAACAAGCCAATTTTTAAATGGAACATTTAGGAAGACAACTCCGCTGAGAAAAATCCGGATCACTAATACTGCTTACTACGCAACGATCGGGATACCAAACGATACTTGGACCACGATCTATACCGGAAACCCTGAGATCGACGAGGGAATCTTTAGTTGTGTGACTCCTGGATCGAACGTGACAATACAAGGTGCAACTGCCGCCTTATCTATTCTCAATGGAACTTATCGTAATGGAATAGGGTTACTCAATGCAGGAACTAACCTCGGCCTGAAAAGTAGCTTTGTCGATAAGGGACCCCATGGAAGTTATAATGATCTTTTCAACAGCTTTCTATTGACTTTAGATACATCAAGCCTGCAATCGCTGGCTGATCCTGCCACTGGATGGATTAACCTTCCTCCTGGTATCACTGTCACTGTTAATCATTCGATATCACCTGCCTCTACGTATAATGAGTTTTGTGCCGCCTGTGCTGCATGGTTCTATGCCGTTTTTGGGACAGCAACCCATGTTGAAAGAAATATCTATACCCGACCGGGAAGCTGCCGATTGATCGACACCTTTGATAATTTGCGGAGAGCCCTCAAAAACGGGTCTGCTAATGAATCATTTGGAGACAGCGTAAGACTCGGACAACCTTATGTGAATTGGTACTACCATAATTTCTATGACTACAGGAACCTGGTGTCCGGCCTGGGTCTAGCAAACATTGGTGGGCTGCAAAACATGGTTAATTGTCCTTACCCGGTTAATTACTACAATCCCCTATTTCAGTATGATGCTGCTCTAGGTAATTATCTCGTTAACGTTCAGAATTTAGTCTTTACTATTCGTGGTGTGCTTGAACCAGATCAAGCGAACCCAGTCACAATCTTCGGTTATCCATTCATCAAGGATCCATCAGCTGGTAGGGCTCATTTTGAAGGTCTTGTCATCCCAGCGAACGTGGTTAATGGGGTTATTCGGCCCAATGTCCCTCCTAACTATGCCTCTATGGGCTTCTATCATGATGACACTTTGAATTTAAATGCACATTACTTCGGCCAAATCAATCCAGCCCTCACAGGGGGAAAAATAATTGGCTATCTATATAAGAGAGATTCCAGATTTATGGATCCGGAAGCTCTTATGGATAGCCGTGGCGCTTATGCTCCAGAGAATCCAAACACATCACAAAACCCTCGGATTTTCCGCGAATCCTTATCGACCGTCTATAGTAAAATGATGGAGTGGTTCAATTCGATCGGCTGTGAAGCGATCATTATCGACGAGACCGGTAATCTTGGAGGAGAACCAGATGTCTTATCGATTGCGGAATTTATGGGCTCCAATCGACAGCTCTATTTTACGTACAATGTTTTTAAGGATCCGCAAAGGCAGCCTGAAAATTATCTTACGTCAGATACGGTCGCTCAAGCGGCTAGGCATTTTCAAGGTTCGCAATACCTCGATGTCTCATTGAATGAAAAGCTCTACCCTGGTTCTGTCTTTAAAGGAACAAAAGTGGTTTTTGTAACAGATATCTTTTCGAGAAGTGCAGGAGACATTGCGCCAAATTACTTTATTGGTGAAGGTAACCGTGCAGGATACCTGGGTAACGGTACTCAAGCTTCGATTGTTGGCTGTTTGGATGGACGGGAATTTGCCTTTATATCCGTTTTCAACAGTTTTCCTGAAAATACCAATCCAACAAGTGCTTCGGGAAACCTTGTTAATAAGAAAGGATGTCCAGTTTCCCCTTTCACTTTTAATATGGATTGGGGAGGGTATTTCTTACGCTACTCAGATAAACGACTCTCCATGCTCAGACAGAATAGACAGGTTGAACCTGTCCGTACACCATACTCAGGAACCAGTGGTTCGAACGCCCTTCCAATCAGCTTCGAACAAACAGTATTCCCCGATTTTGGATTTACACCAATGACCAGACCCTTCATTCCTGGTTGGACAACCCTCCATCCGAAACCACCGACCCCTTCCGATCCTACCACATGGACCTACCTCTACCTGGATGCAGCCATCTCACGTGCTATTAACGATCAAGCTGACGCAATAGATTCGGATACCGCCCCAACCGCGACTTTCCCGGAAGATCAATAGCGCAAGACAAAATTGGCCATCCGACCGACGCCGAGGCCTCGCCTTACTCCGCGGCGCAGACCCCCGAGTTCCTATAAGTTGGCTGGGTCCCTTGGACTATTTGAAATCGCCTGTGTGCTCGTGCGTCTCGATCACATTGGGCCGCATCATAAAATTCACGGGCTCAATATCCGCAGGGAGGTCAGAGATTGATACGAACCGGATTCCAATCGCTCAACTCGAATCATCTGATCTTAAATCACTTGCGTTTAGGTGAGCTAACAAGGCCGGACCAAGTTTTTTCAATTCACCGCTGGAGGCGCTTGGCCTAGAAGACAACGTCGCTTCGCGGTATTCTTATCGCACAACGACGCTATGCGAACCGGCCCGGCCATGATCGTCCAGCGCGGTCACTTCGTAATCGCCGGCGACTGCGGTCCACTCGAGAACCTGATTCGGTGCGGCTTTGCCAACGAATCGCTTGCCGGCGAACCAGAAAATTTGACGCACATCGGCATCGGCTTTGGCGCGTAGCGGGATTGTCTTTTTCGAAGCGAGCAGAATTTCTTTGCTGTTCGGAGACACAATGATCGGTTTCTGTCCGGTCCGACTCGCCAGCTCGCTGCCAGTGTCCGGCAGGAAGGGAGGCGGGACTCTGCGTGGAATTCCGGCTTGCTCGAACAGGGTGAGAAATTCGCCCGGCCAGAATTCGTAAACTTCGCGTTTTAGCTGACGTGTGCCGTCGTCGATTGCCACGCGCAGGCCGCTGGCGGTATCAACCAGCACTTCACGATGCACATCGCAGGTTTTGATAGGCGACACGCCCGGAATGAACCAGCCTTCGGCGTGCTGTGTGCAAAACTGGTTCGGGAGATCCCCCGACAACGCGCAGAACTCCACGCGTTTCAAATTTGCTCCCGGCGGGGGTTGATGCGGCACGGATCGTTCCGGCCACGTCGCGCGCAGACTATCGATGATTTGAAACAGTAGCGGCGCTGCCGCAGTGCGGCCGACAAACGCCGGGGGGTAAATGGGGTCGCGTCTAAACATTTAACATTTAGGCTATCGCCAACGTGATACGTTAAATCGTGGAACGGTTACATCGGGACGAGCGCCAATCAGACGGCACGAGAAGAAAAGCGAGCGAGTCGCGATTCGTTACAGCGAAGCCAGCAGGCTTTGCTATCCTCGGGGATGAATCCAAATGACCGTCTGTTCGCATCCAACCAGTATGCGTTCTCTTCTACTAAAATTGCTATCGTTGCTCTTTGCCTCCTGGCGCGTCTCGGCGATGGCGCTGGGCACAATGACTTTCGGCGAAGAGTACGACAACGCTCGTTGATTCGTTGATGATATGGCAAGGCAAGCAACGGTCGGACAGTCACAAAGCAATGCGCCGATCCCGATTCGGATTGTCGAGGCAGATCTGAAGTTGCCCGAGCACCAGAAGGCGGTGCTTGCGATGGTGGACGCCTATTCAAGAGACTCGATGGGTAAAGCCAAACCACTTGATCCCAATGTTCGAGCGCGATTAATCCCGGGACTACAGAGGCATCCAACTACCCTGGTCTTCCTGGCATTCGCTGGCGAGCAAGCTGTCGGAGCGGCGGTCTGTTTCATCGGTTTCTCGACCTTCGCCGCGAAACCGCTCATCAACATTCATGATTTTGTGGTCCTATCTGCACTTCGCGGTAAAGGAGTCGGACGCCGTTTATTAAAGGCAATCGAAGGCAAGGCGCGGGAACTTGGTTGCTGCAAATTGACACTGGAGGTGATGGATAACAATCATCGAGCACTGCGAATGTATGAAGCTGCCGGTTTTGTGCGCTACGCGTTGCAGAAGGACGCGGGCGCGGCAATTTTCATGTCGAAACCGCTGCATTGACCCGAAATCGAAATATGAATCGGCTTGTTTCGTTAGCGCTGGTCAAGGCACTCCCGTCGCTCGCAATTATAGT
>DASQPD010000022.1:0-4121 GCA_035644135.1 Pyrinomonadaceae bacterium | reverse complement strand
TAGGCCAGCAGGTTCGACTGTTGCAGCAGCGATTGGTAGATCGCACCGGGGGCCATTACCCGCGCTTGAGCTCCCGTGACCTGTTGCGCGAGGGCTGCTCCCATTGCCTGCAGTCGGGATTGAAACACGGGGTCCAAGGGCGTCAGGTGCGTCACCAAAGTCGCCTGATGTGCTTGCGCCCCTCGAGCGACCATCGTTGTGACCAGCGCAATCCCAACGCTGGCGCCCAGGTTTCGCATCAGGTTGAACAGCCCAGAGGCGTTGCCCATCTGCTCCTTGCGCAACAGCCCCATAGCCGTCGCCGTCAAAGGGACGAATGTGAGCGACAGGCCAAAGCCCTGAATGAGGTTCGAAAGCAGGAAACTGCTTTTGGCCACTTCCAGATCAATGTTGCTCATCATCCATGCGGCCACCGCTGTTAGAACCATTCCAACGGCAACCAACTTGCGGCTCTCGATCCTGCTCGTGAGCATTCCGCTAATGGGCATCGCGACCAGGATCCCAATCCCGCGCGGGGCTTGGGCCAACCCACTCTGGAGTGCATTGTAGCCGACCAAATTTTGAAGGAATAGCGGCAGCAACGTTTGGGGGGCGTAAAAGATGACACCGATAACTGTGAACACGAGGGTGCCGACCGCGAAATTGCGATTCGCCAGCACGCGAAGATCCATGATCGGATCAGGGGTGCGCAGTTCCCAGATCAGCAGTCCGACGAGAGATACGATGGAAATTACTGTGAACCAGCAGATCCATGGCGCAGAGAACCAATCTGCGTCCTGACCCTTATCGAGGACCGTTTGAAGTGTTCCCAGCCAAAGTGTTAACAGAACGAATCCAACAACATCAATTCGGCGCGGCTTGCTCGCCTGGACGTACTGCGGGTCGGAGATAAACCGCACAATCATCGCTATGGCGAGCAAGCCCATGGGCAGGTTTATGTAAAAGAGGAAGCGCCAGGAATAATTGTCCGTGATCCACCCGCCGAGCACCGGACCCAGCACGGGTGCCACGACGACACCCAAACCCCATACCGCTATCGCCTGGCCGTGCTTGGCGGGTGGAAAAGACTCCAACAAAATCGCCTGAGAAAGCGGTTGCAGCGCGCCGCCGCCCGCCCCTTGTAAGATTCGAGCCACAATTAACACTCCGAGGGTAGGAGCCATGCCACACAAAACCGAGGCGGCGGTAAAGATAACAACACACGCCAGAAAGAACCGTTTGCGGCCAAAGAAGGATGAAAACCACGCGCTCGCAGGAAGCACAATCGCGTTTGAGATCAGGTAACTTGTCTGCGTCCACGTTGCTTCGGACGTGGACGCAGAGAGGCTTCCGGCGATGTTCGGCAGGGAGACACTCACAATCGTGGTATCGAGCACCTCCATGAACGTCGGCACAACCACCGCAGCCGCGATGAGCCAGGGATTCACTTTGATTGAGGCTTGGTTATTCACAGCGGCACCCTCGTTACAAGATCTTCGCGTTACCTCACTCGTACTTTCGGCTCGACTGACATCCCGGGACCCAGTGCCAGAGTAGGGCCCGACTCGCTCGAATCATCGAAGACAATCTTCACCGGGACGCGCTGCAAGATCTTGATGTAATTGCCAGTGGCATTCTCCGGCGGGAACAAACTGAATCGCGCGCCAGAACCGGATTGAATACTGTCCACATGACCGGTGAGTTTGAAGTGTGGATACGCGTCCACATGTACCGTCACCGGCTGGCCTGACCGCATGTGAGTTAATTGCGTCTCCTTGAAATTGGCCACCACCCAGACGTCGCGCTGCACGATCGCCAGCAAGGCTTGACCTGGCTGCGCGTAAGAGCCGACTTCAACCGTTTTACGAGTTACATAACCTGACTCCTGCGCCTTGACCTCTGTGTAAGACAAATTCAGTTCCTCCTGGCGCACGGCAGCTTCGCTTCGCTTCACTTCGGCAGCCGCTGTCTGGATGCTGGCCTGGTCAAGACTTACTTGAGCTTCAGCAGCGAGTTCTTTGTTCCGCGAGGCTGTGAGGTTCGCGGCAGTGGAACGAGCCTGTGTCGCAGCGAGGTCAATCTGGCTTTGCGAAACGCCCGAGGTGCCAATCGCCTCATAGCGTTTGGAATCCGCCTCGGCGCGTGTCGCCTCGGCTTGGGCGGCGGTCACGTTGGCTCTTTCCTGCTCGGCTTTCGCCTGGTCCACCGTGAGTTGGGCGCCGGCTTGCACCAACCGACTTTGGGCCGATGCCAGATTGGCGCGCTCTTTCTGCAACGTTGCTTCGTAATCGCTCGGCTCGATTTGCACCAGCACCTCTCCGGCGTTCACGAACTGGTTATCGTTGACCAGCACCCGCGCAATGCGACCGGCGACTTGTGGTGCGACCTGGGTGACGTGCCCCTCGATGAAGGCGTCGTCGGTGGACTCAAAAGGCGCAATGAATCGCAAGTAATAAAGGGCGGCGGCGACACAAACAACCAACGCGCTCGCAATGGCAAGCACTCGGCGCCTAAGCTTTCGTTTCATATCGCCTGACGAGGTGCCGTCCCGCGAGAAAGTCTGCTGCGGCGCAGCGTCAGGCTCAGTTCGTGCTGGCGGGATGTGGACCTCCAAGTCTGGTGTGACTAATCGGTCCGAACTATGATCAGTTGAGTCAGTGCTCATATCGTTTCTTCAAAAGAGATTGAGGGGGCCTTGTTCCAGTCGGTTGTGCCGCGAGATGAGGATGGTGGCTCTTGCCGAGTCGCAGCAGTTTGATGACGAGTCTTCGATTCATACAATAAGGGTTCCTTTTGCATCGGTCGTGCCACGGATTCACTTTCGGCATAAGCTTCCGCTTCCCAGTGGCTTGCGTTGAAAGCGCTCCAATTCCAAATCCGGTCGATAAGTTGAACGTGCGAAGAATCGAACGGCTTTGGATTGGATAATCGTACCTCTTTGGCAATAAATCTATTGCTTTGGAGCCGGACTGTTTCAAGTAGAATGACAGGCTGGCCCGTGCGGGCTGATACCAGGCGGAAAGATCCTTGAATTCCTGGCACTCCACCAAGTGCAATCCGCACCGGGGCCGTAATGAAAGTTGGGGCTGGAGCCCGGCAACGATCCTTCAGGTGAACTGATGAGCCGCGACCATCGTTCCTGCGGGCTGACGCCATTAATCTTTTCTCGGAAGGGGCTGGCTGGAGCCGATGTCGCAGTGGCGACGCAGTAGGGTGGAGATCGCCTCTTTGCTGGCCGTTCCTACAAGTTTCTCACGAAGATTACCAGCCACGAAGAAGAGCAGAGTCGGAATGGATTGTACGCCGTACCACAGACTCAGATGGGGATTGTCGTCGGCATCAACTCTCAATACCTCAATGTGTCCCGCGCATGTTGTCGCCACTTCCGCCAAGACGGTACTAATGACCTGACAAGGCTTGCTCCAAGGCGCGCAAAACAACACAAGAACGGGCTTACTCGAGTGCAAGACTGCAGACTCGAAGTCTCCTTCACCCACGGACCTGAAGCTCGGTCTGTTTTGGGGCGTGTTCATTTTCTCGACTTCTGTGTTTCGCTGTCCTTACCGTTGGCAGTCGCCATGCCAATGCCCTATGAACAAGAGTAAGAGCCTCACTGGCAGGCACTTGTCGGCAATGGCAAGCCACGACACGTCCGGGTCAAAAAATTGAACGGGCAACAAATCGAACCGGTCGTGGTGGACGACAGGCGGATTATCTGACACCTTCCTCTGGCATGGAATCAGCCAGTGACAGCCGATTTGATCCCAATTACGCCATGGAGCTGCTCCTGGACATCGGGCACGAGCAGTCGCTGGAGAATCTACTGAACAAACTCGTCACGCGGGCCATCGAGCAGCCCACCGAGATCGCGTCCTCCCAAGTCTGGCTCATTGACAAAGCAGAGCGTTGTCTGCGTCTTGCTGCTGCGTCCGGCAACCTTCCTCCCGGACTGAGCGAATCGGCGAACACAATAGCCGTGGGGACGGGGGTCTTGGGCCAGATCGCAGCGACCGGGCGCCGAATCGTCCTGCAACAGTCGGATGGGGACTGGGAAAGGCTGCCCGATCCGGTTTGGATCAGGCGAGAAGGTATTCTGGGATTCAGTGGCTCGCCTATCCGTTTTAAGGAAGAGGTCCTCGGAG
>DASQPD010000021.1:0-52673 GCA_035644135.1 Pyrinomonadaceae bacterium | reverse complement strand
AGGATTGAGGGAATCTGTCCTTAGTACGAGAGGACCGGGATGGATCCACCTCTAGTGTACGAGTTATGGCGCCAGCCGTAGCGCTCGGTAGCTAAGTGGAGCATGGATAAACGCTGAATGCATCTAAGCGTGAAGCCAGACTCAAGATTATTCCTGCCAGTGAGACTCCTCGTAGACCACGAGGTTGATAGGCTGGAAATGTAAGTGCAGTAATGTACTCAGTTGACCAGTACTAATCAGTCCCTTGGCTTGACCATAAAATTTACTCAAGCAACAAACACGCTTGCGCAGTTTGAGATCTTAATTTGAGATCTCAAATTCGAAGCTTGCCTTCCAGCAGTCGCTATTCGATTTTTTCTAGCAATTCTGATTTCGGTTCTGCTAAGGGAAGAGTTGCAGTTTGCGGAAAACTAAATCCGCAATTCGAAATCCGAAATCGCATCACTTTTCCGGTGATTTTGTCGGCAGGGTCACACCCGTTCCCATCCCGAACACGGAAGTTAAGCCTGCTGGAGCCGATGGTACTGCGCGGGAAACTGCGTGGGAGAGTAGGAAGTCGCCGGGATTAATTTGCGAAAAGCCCGCTCAAGAGAAATTCTCGAGCGGGCTTTTTTGGTTTAGGGCAACTAGAATCTCCGTAATCTGTGGAGGACGTTTTTCGTGTGTTTTCCCTGCACGCAACTCAGAATCAAAAAACTATCAGCGTGAATGATCGGTCAGAATTAGATTGGTTATTGGTATTCCACGTCTGAACACTTATGGTGTTGCCTAAGGTTTCGGCCTCAGCGGTACCATGAAAACTGCCCTCCTGTTTGGTTGATGCCACCGCAAACCGACCAGTTGCATTGAAGCCGACATCGACGGTGTAAAAGCCAGCACCGGGATGTGAAACCGCGAAACCGCAGCCTGATGAAGAGTTTCCGGTCACACCGTTGTAACACTGAAGAATAGTGCCACCGCCATCGACAAATAACATTGCCTTCACCCACCCGCCTTTATCGGGACTTTGCACAGCGTCACCTGTTGCGACAGTCCCTACACCGTTGCTCGCCTCGCCCTCAACAAACAACCTTGCGGTTGGATTGCTTGTGCCGATGCCTACGTTGCCGCTGCCGTCTTTGACGACGAGCGCATGCCTGCTGTTAGTTACCAGAGCTGCATCGCCGTTCACTCCTTGCACGAACGTGGTCTTCCCTGCGTTGAGATCATTCAAAGTGAGGAAAGGTTGGAAGCCGCTGATCCTCAATCCGTCCTGTGCGGCAATCTCCACTCTGCTGGTGCTGTTTGGATTGGTTGTGCCGATGCCAATGTTTCCATTATCGGAGAAGAGAAGGTCATAAGCTGGCGGATTTGAAGTGAAGCCCGGCGGGCTGGTGGTTCGGAAGAAGTGCAAGCCCCCAAAAGTTTGACCGATGCCAAAGCTTTGGCCGGACGCGTTTGGCTGCCACCCAATGGCGCTGATGTTCGGAAGTTCAACTCCACCGATCCAGCCCTCGCTCGTCCACTGTGGATAACCCGAACCAGCCGCAATTCCCAGCAGATGAGCCGGAGTCGTAGTGCGGACGCCAAACCTTCCGTTCACGACGCCGTTGTCGCTGATATTGAAATTTGAGGACGGCTGTTGCGTTTCCTGGTTCTTCACAAAGCTCGTGGTCGTGTTTGTAATGTACTCGCTCGCATTTACGCCGCCGAGCTTTTGCGAGTCCAGCGCCATGTCGGCTTGCTGAGCTTTTATCGTTTGGATCGAATATGGAGACGAGGCGATCTGCTGTCTCGGACTCAGAATGGTGAATGGATCACCGGCATTTTTCTTAACGGCAATTTGCAGGTAACGATCGGCACCCGCGAAAGGACTAGAGCCAAAGTTGAGATTGACTGTGAATATGCCATTTGTGACGGTGACGCTCGGGTTCGAGATCGTCGAGCCAATCTGCGTGCCGTCACTCAGCGAATCGTAAAGCTTGAATTCCATCAGATACGTCCCGTTCGCCGGCGCACCAGTGTCAGTCAGCTTGCCCTGATAAGTGAATGTCGTCGTCTGGGCCTGTGTCAATATTGCGAATAATCCGAGAACCAACAACGCAAAC
The DNA here is from genome assembly GCA_035644135.1 of Pyrinomonadaceae bacterium. Taxonomy (GTDB): domain Bacteria; phylum Acidobacteriota; class Blastocatellia; order Pyrinomonadales; family Pyrinomonadaceae; genus PSRF01. The sequence continues at coordinate 50,586 of DASQPD010000021.1, read as the reverse complement.
GCAGTTCGTACGATGGCGCTATTCATTGTCTTACTCCTGCAAATCTTTCGCTCACGTGTTCTGAGGTCTGTTGAAGCCATGTTTAGTGCAGTGGCTCCTTTTGGTTTCACACACTCAAAGCGCGCCCCGAGCTCACAATATCGGCAACTCGAAAAATGAATAATGAGGTATTTAACTATTCACGACAGAGATTCCGCATGGTTTAATGTGAGCCGTTTGTCACGTTTGTTGCCAACAATCGTGCGCGAGTCAAAACAGCACAAGCGTGAACGATCGATCCTCCTGAAATTGGCTATTGGTATTCCATGTTCGGACGAATATGACACCGCCGCCGGTATTGACCTCAGCGGTACCATGAAAACTGCCCTCCTGTTTGGTTGATGCCACCGCAAACCGACCAGTTGCGTTGAAGCCGACATCGACGGTGTAAAACCCCGAAATGGGATGTGAAACCGTGAACCCGCAGCCTGATGAAGAGTTTCCTGTCACACCGTTGTAACACTGAAGAATAGTTCCACCACCATCGACGAACAGCATCGCCTTGGCCCATCCATATTTATCGGGACTTTGCACAGCGTCACCTGTTACCTGAATACCCACACCGCTATTCGCCTCACCTTCGACGAATAACCTCGCAGTCGGATTACTGGTGCCGATGCCTACGTTGCCGCTGCCGTCTTTGACGACGAGCGCATGCCTGCTGTTGGTTATCAGAGCCGCATCGCCATTCACTCCCTGCACGAACGTCGTCTTCCCTGCGTTGAGATCGCTCAAAGTTAGGAAAGGCTGGAAGCCGCTAATCCTTAGTCCGTCCTGTGCGGCAATCTCCACTTTGCTGGTGCTGTTGGGATTGGTTGTGCCGATGCCAATATTTCCATTATTGGACAAGAGAAGGTCGTAAAGTGGTGGGGTCGAAGTCAAACCCGGCGGGCTGGTGGTTCGGAAGAAGTGCAAGCCTCCAAAAGTTTGACCAATACCAAAGCTTCGGCCCGCGGCGTTCGGCTGCCAACCAATCGCGCTGATGTTCGGAAGTTCGATACCACCGATCCAGCCATCGCTGGTCCACTGGGGATAGGCAGAACCAGCAGCAATACCGAGCAGATGAGCCGGGCTCGCAGTGCGAAGACCAAACCTTCCACCCACCACACCGTTTCCGCTGACATTGAAATTCGAGGACGGTTGTTGCCCTGACTGGTTTCGCACGAAGTTCGTCGTCGCGTTTGTCACGTACTCACTCGCATTTACGCCGCCGAGCTTTTGCGAGTCCAGCGCCATGTCCGCCTGCTGCGCCTTTATTGTCTGAATCGAGTATGGAGATGAGGCGATCTGCTGTCTCGGACTAAGGACGCTGAACGGATCGCCGGCGTTTCTCTTGACGGCAATTTGCAGATACCGATCGGCACCAACGAAAGGGCTTGATCCGAAGTTGAGATTAACTGTGAACAGGCCGTTAGTGACAGTGACGTTAGGGTTCGAGATCGTCGAGCCAATCTGCGTGCCGTCACTCAGGGAATCGTAGAGTTTGAATTCCATCAGATACGTCCCGTTCGCGGGCGCGCCAGTGTCATTCAGCTTACCCTGGTAAGTAAATGTCGTCGTCTGGGCTTGTATTGAAATGGCGAGCGAGCCGAGAACTAACAACAGAAACACGTGTTGTAGTGTGGTCCCTTTCATTGTTTCTACTCCTACATGTAAACGGAGCATAGCAAGTATTTGACGCGCGCTTTGTAGCACTTAGTCGTCAGTGAAAGTAACTACGTACCTACACAGGTGCATTCCAGAAAAGCGAATATTGGCCCATTATTTGGTAGAAACTTCGTGTGATTTCGTGGATCATTGGTCCATTAAATGACGCGATATACACGAACTAACACGAAAGTTAGATCAGGCGCTCCCGTAGGGCTTTGGCAACCGCTTCAGTTTTCGAGTGGACTTGAAGCTTTTGGTAGATATTCTTCAGGTGAAAGGAAACCGTGCTGGTCGAGATGTGCAACTGGTGTGCAGCGGTCTTGTAGTAATGGCCGTCCACAAGCAAGCGCAGGAGTTCGGTTTCCTGTGCTGTCAGATGATAGGACGCGTGTTCGGGTGGGCGGAACTCACGGAACAATTGAACAACTCTACGCGCTACTTCAGGCGACATGGGCGCGCCTCCTTGGACCACTTCGTTCAACGATTCCATTAGTCGCGCCGGCGGCGTAGTTTTCAATAAATAACCTGAAGCGCCAGCGCAGAGGGCCGTAAAAATTCGATCGTCATTGTCGTAGACTGTCAGAGCAAGTATTGGAACGTTCGGGCAGATCTGACGGAGATGGCGAATCCCTTCGACGCCATCCATTCCCGGCAAACCAAGATCGGTCAGAATCACATCAGGCACAACTCCGCTTATTTCAGCCAGGGCCTCTTCCATAGTGGCGAAGCTGGCTGCGCACCGAAAGCCTGGCGTGCCATGGACCAGTGCGACAAGACAATCCCGTATCTCGTGGAGATCCTCAATGATCACAACTCGGATTAGAGAAGTCCGCGCAACGGAATCGAGCGGTTGAGCCTTTGAATTGTCTGGAGCGGGAATCATTTGAAGGTCCGAACGCAACAAGCTACTCCTACTGCACCCGGTTGTCACCTGTGCAATCGCGTAGGTACCTAATTCTGTGGAAGCGTCGCTTCGCTAGCAACGTTGTTAAGAGGCTTTGCACAAGCCATTCGTCCTTGCACATCTTCCGTAATTGCGCTGGTGTAGTCGCCGGAAAGACCGTGGGACGTCGAGTAATGGATAAATTTCGGCACCGCGGCAGTCGGATCGTCCACCCTGGCCACGCCACCGCGCGTCGTCGCCACCCATAGCCGGCCCGTGTGGTCTAGATACAGATCGTTAATCGTGCCCGGTGGTAAACCCTGGTCCGTATTAAAGACCATGAAACGATCCGGCGTGTAACGCGCAAGACCGCCATTATTGCTGAACCCCACCCAGACGTTGCCAGCAGCGTCTTCCTGAAAAGAGATGGGCAGAATCTCCTTCAGGGGCGGCAAGCCTTCTGTGCCCGCCATGTCTCGCAGGGAAATGGGTCGCGCGCTCATAGCGGGCCAGGCCGTTTCCCCTCGGATCAGCTGTTGAAATCCAAACATTGTCGCGAGAGTCCTCATAGATGCTATAGACCGCCGTCGTCGGGGGCCAGTGTTGTGCATGACTCGAAACGGGGCGGGCGCTCTTAAGTTCAGCGAAGTCGCCCACTCGGGGGAATATGTACTTGTCGATCCACCATTCGCCTGTGCGCATCTGAATGACGAAAGGTTTGTCACTCCAGCTGATATCCACACCTCTCAGTGCATTCGGAATGAGCCACGTAAAGCGTTCACCGTCATAGTGGCCCAGGCTGAATTTGTACAAGACAGCATCTGGATTGAGCGTGTCCAGCTTTCCACCTTCGAACACGGTGGCTTTTCTGTTGCCGAGGACATAGCCATAGGCATAAAGCTCGCCCGCGCCGGACTCGAATAGGGAGAAGACCGAGTTAATCCCGTCCTCCTCACCAAAGGTGAGAAAGCCGTTGCGGGCGACCTTCATTGCGCCGTTGATCGAGCCAAGCCAGAGGTTGCCCTCCCGGTCTTCCGTCACACTCGTGATCTCGTGATAAATGAAGCCGTTTCTCCGTGTAGACATGGGATGGGCCTCGCTGTGATTCATCGCCCAGAGGAAACTCAACCAGCCCATAGTTTGTACCGGCCCAGAGTCTGCCGTCCGAAGACTCGTGCAGATCAAAGACCCAATCGCTCATGAGGGCATTTTTGTGATTGTAGGCGCGTGTGATGATCGGCCGCTCATGCCCGGCGGTGGTGGCGAGCCGGAAGAGTCCGCCGAGTCGCGTCGCCACCCACAGATTACCGAGACGGTCTTCGAGCAAATCATGAAGGTTTTCGTCCGGCAGGCCATCTTGAGTGCTGTATCGCGCGGTGGTTCCGTCTGGCCAGCGGCGATACAGACCGGTGGCCGCGCCAACCCACAGCGTCCCGTGACGGTCTTCCACAAGCGCATCGATGAGACCCGACAATGGGTAATCGGTTGGCAGGCCCACGTCCACCAAGATTAGCGCGCGACGCCGATCTGTTTGAGCCAGGCGGAAGAGCCCCCTCCGCGTACCGCACCAGATCGTTCCGTCGCGGCCTTCAAGCAGAGTCGTGACGCTTCGCGTATAAGGATCTTCTCCTTCCGGAGTGAAGACCGTGAACATGGGATTGTGAAGTGGCTCTGCTAACGCGCTTTTGCATAAGCTACTTGACTACCAGGCACACCCTTCGGGTCGAACTTGCAGAGGCCACCGCTGGTCGCCACCCAGTAGTCGCCCGTGCTCGTTTCCAGAATGTCAGTAATGTTGGGGTGCGGCAGCCCCTTCAGCGGTTCCGTAGTTAATAAACCGATAGCCGTCGAAGAGCGACAAACCCTCGGCGGTGCAGAACCAGAGGAAGCCTCGCGAGTCGTGGACGATCTTGTTGATTACGTTACTCGGCAATCCATCGGCGACCGTGTAAGGCTTTAACGGAAGACGTTCGGCCTCGGCCACACATGGAAGGAGGATCAGCAAAAGACAGGTTAGACGGGTAACCGGCCATTTACTGGTCCCTTTCAGCCGCAACAAAGGTCTTCTCATTTTGAGTTAGATCCACAGAATCACAAAAAGAGAACGACATTCACAAAGAGAGAATGGATTGACTTTAATCGAGCAGACCCGAGCCACGCAATAATTCTGGCGTAGCGCCGCTGCAAGGTTCGGGACCACCTTTGGAACCGATGGTAGCCGGAAACTGCGTGGGAGAGTAGGAAGTCGCCGGGATTATTCTTAAAGAAGCCCGCGATGAGCATCATGCTCTCGCGGGCTTCTTAGTTTTCACTCCACTGTGAGCTGCTGTTTTCACGTTAGCTCAGCCATTTACGTCACTTACTTTGGCTTTTAGGATATGAACGTGCTTAGACAGTAGATCCTGTAAATCAGAGCGCTGATCTAAGGTCGTGATGCACGGCGGATTTGATAACGGTTCCTCAATGCTTCCGAATTCGCTGATCCAATACCGTAGAGTGATCTGATTGGCTTTATCCATTTCATAAGTCCAATCACCAACTTTGTGTCCAGCTCGATGATTACGTTGCGAATGATGCACAAACTGAATGTTCTCGTCTTCACCAACACAAGCCATCAGTAAACGGACGAAGCTCTGAAAACTCCACGTGAGTTACGGCGTATTTTCCGCGCACTAATTCGCCCAACTCTGCACGTTTAAATTCCGGCCGCAACCAATCGTCGATCTCGGGATTAATCTTCTTCATAAGTCTCTCGCTCGTTTCGCGTTGCCACTCGGGCGCTGATAATCCGAATATTGGGTCCGCGCTCAGTGTGGGAGACAGCTAACAATCGCGCTCTCCATGATAAACCGAAGGTCAGAAAGCGGCGTTCGGAAACAGAATGGTACGGATCAACAGCCGTTTCGACAAGGGATCCAACAAAGCAGTCGCCGCTTCAGCAAACGACACGCGATGCTTTCGCAAATTGAGTTGTGCTGTTACTGGATCCCACTCAAACATCATCAACCCATCGTGAGGTAACAGGTCATTCAAATCCGCCTGGGTTAGTATAACAGCGCAAACGGCAATGTGACGTGTGTCCCGCGACGACTCAGCCGGAAAGGAACCACACGAATTGCTTGGCAGAAGTCACACAAGTTCCCTATACCGAACGTCGATTGCGAACTGGGAACTCGATCGACGTTCGCATTTTACTCGATCAATCAGCCCTGCGAAGCAAAACGCAATCCGCAATTCGAAATCCGAAATCGCATCATTCACGCTCGAATAGTCTTCGAGCGGCCTTTTTTCATTCCGGTCTTGGATCTAATCTTAATCGCGTCTGTGTAATCTGCGTAATCTGCGGATAATAGAGCGGCTTGCTTAAGTTTCGGGCTTTCCGCCCACGACTTTCCCGAAACGAACGAGACTTTATCGTACACCAGCACGATTGTTCCCACCTTCAGTAGCTTGCTTACTTGACGAGCCGCGAACATTGGTATCCGGATACAACCATGACTCGCTGGTTCGGTTGGCACGCTAGGATAGCCGTGAATCGCCACGCCGCCGCTGATGTAATTGGCGTAATAAACCGATCCAAGCGCACCGTTTTCCCACCCAACACTTTTGTCATAAACAACGAACCTGCCGCGGGGTGTGTGAGCAATGCTGGTCTGACCTTCGTCCATAAACGACTTGTCGCTGCCCGTCGACACAGGAAGAACTCTGACGCCAGCGTCGGTGTTGACCATTAGTAGCACCTGCCGATCCAGATCCACTTCAACATGCGCGTATCCAGGTTCCCTGGCTTTCGGGGAGGTGCTCGTGCGAATCGCCCCGAGCTCACCGATTGTAAGTTGGCCAGTAACAGGCCGCCCCTCCCATTTCTGGAAAGCGATCAATGCCGACCGCGTCGCAGGATCAAGTAGTCCATCAACCGCGCCTGTCCAATAGCCCATGTCAGCGAGTCGCTGTTCCGCCTCTCTCGTTTCCGCTCGAGTTAGAGGCGCGTTTCGCAAACGGGTTTGGATTCTGTGTACTGCCTTCTGCTTGCTGCCTTCTGTCTTCTGCTGCGCGCTAATAACTGACGCCGTTGAAATCAGAAGTAAACAGATGGTGAGAAGAGATTTCATTTGAGCTTCTTGATCGTCATGTGCATTCAATTTGGAAGTGTAGCACCTTACCTAATCACACGAAACGCGCAACACGAAACAACACTAAATGTTATTTGGTGGTATTTCCTGTCATCTCGTGGATCAATGTCGTGAGTCAATCAACTCGACGTCTGACTTCCATCGAATTACGCTGAAAGCGTTCGCAAGTTGAAGCCGAGAGTTGCGCTTTGGCAAACGCTGGGATTAAAAGCATTCGTGGATCGGAATCTACCTCCAATTGATTAAGTTAATGCTAGAATCGGCGCGTTCTTAGCACATTGAAATTGGTCCAGTATTCGCACCAATTGGTCTGTACAGTACCGCGAGCGAAGCGACCGGATGTTACACTCGACTTCCCGATGTGATTCTCATAATTGGCAGCCAGTCAATTAGTTAGTTGAAGCGCAACATCCGGTCGCTTCGCTCGCGGTACTGTACTGATCGCGCTCCACGTGGCGGTAGTCAGGAGTTTTTGTGCAAAGCCGCGTGGGGACAAACGTCACAATGGTTCGAGATTGGGTTTGCGAACTTCGTTTTGCCTCGATTGATAAGGCGATCCACGAATCCACACGAAACAACACTATAACGCTGGCGTTTTCTAATAGATCGTTGGTAACACACTCGCGAATTTGAAGGGAGGAAGAGCTTGTGAAAAAGAAGGTCGGAGTTATTGTCATTTGCTTTGGTCTATTCCTTTTGTCCGCGCTTACACCTGCCAAAAACATAACACCTGGCGTCAACGCTCATCGAGAGGTTGCGGTCACTTTCGATGATTTACCGTCTTCGTATGGCAATGGCGACTTGAAAAGGTTGACTGATATCACCACGCGTTTGCTCCAGAGCTTAAAATCAAACAATGTTCCAGCCATCGGATTCGTGAATGAGAATAAGTTGTATGCCAATGGAGAGCTGAAGCAGCGCACTGCACTGCTTCGCATGTGGTTGGATGCCGGCCTTGGGTTGGGCAATCACACCTTCTCGCACATTAGTATCGACACGGTACCGCTGGAAACGTACAAAAAGGACGTAATTCGCGGAGAAACGGTTACTAAAAAGCTGCTTGCCGAAAGAGGCATGAAGCTGAGGTATTTCCGTCATACCCAGCTCCAAACCGGACCTACAATCGAATACAAAAGAGGACTTGAACGGTTTCTTGCCGCGCGCGGATATACGATTGCCCCTGTAACTATTGATAACAACGATTTCATATTTGCTGCTCTTTATGGTGACGCTAAAGTTCGCGGGGACAAAGACACCATGAAACGATTGGCTGAGGCATACGTTCCGTATATGGAAAGCGTATTTGATTTCTTCGAAAAGCTTTCAATGAACACACTTGGATATGAAGTCAAGCAAACACTTTTGTTGCATGCCAATGACCTTAACGCCGATCATTTCGATGACCTTGTGCTCATGATGAAGCGAAGAGGGTATAGGTTTATTTCATTGGCAGACGCACTGAAGGACAAAGCGTACCGGCTGCCAGACGCGCAGGTGATGAAAGGCCTGTCATGGATTCACCGCTGGCGGTTGGCAAAAGGGCTTCCGCTCGAAATGGAACCAACCGAACCCGAATTCGTTACTCAGCTATTTAAGGCAAGACAAGGCTGGTGACTGCAGGTTATGGGGAGCAATGCGGAGAAGTCGGTGAATGAGTTCATATCTCAAGAGATTTCTTATCGCCAGTTCCTGCAACTGGCCGGAGGCAAGAAGGCACAGATTTTCTTAGGGCCGATGGAGTTTGAATTAACTGCAGCACAGCTCAAATCATTACAAAGCATGAGAAAGTGCGTCGAGGAATTATTGTGTCAATGAAGCTCGTCACCCTGGAATTTCGTCATCGAGAGTGAATACTGCCAAAAGTTTCATTCAAGCTGCATAAATTCGCAGGTCGGGAAGGGGGCAGTCGGTATTTTCAAGTTTCGGTAAGTACAATGCGCCCCCGCTCAACTTTGAATGCCAGTGCCTCCCGATCATTTAACCCGCCGCCATTTAACTGCATTGAGTGATTGATTCTCTGATTGAAGCTTCTGAGACTTGAGCGGGGGCGTCTTGAATCTATCGCACCTTGAAAGCTAATGACTGCCCCCTTCCCGACCTGCGAATTTACTTGGCTTGAATCGTCCAGTCGCAACTGCCAAAGGTTTTGCCGATGGCACAAAAGCCGCACTATAAAGGACACATCTCACGTGTCATGAAGTCAGTACCGTCACGCGGTAGCGTCGGGTCATCGATACTCTATTCGACGCTACCGAGAACATCTCATAAGACTTCATAGTCGAACGCTGATTGGCGAGCGTACGTTCCAGAATGCAACCTAAAGGCGCTCAAATGATTAAGATTCTTGTGCGATTAGTGAAACAAATTGTCTAGCCAAGCGTGAAATCAACTGTTGGCCGTGTCTTCTCACCTGATGGCCACACCATTCTGAAATGCGAAAAGAGTCGATGCATGCATTGTTCAAACAGACAATTGAGATCGTTAACGGCGGCTTTCGCGAGTCTTCTGGTCCTCTGGGCACTACCTGGTTCCATCCCCGCTCAGCAGTCCGAGAAACCTCTCGTCTTTCGCAACGTAGACGTCTTTGACGGTTCGCGTCTGATTCGCAGCACGACCGTCCTCGTTCGCGATGGTATGGTTCGTGCTGTCGGTCAGGACATCCCGATCCCTTCATTCGCAGAAGTAATCGCTGGCAAGGGTAAAACGCTCTTGCCCGGTCTCATCGATGCGCACGTGCATCTTGGTATTTCGCAGGGAGAGCAATTCCTTCGTGATGCTTTGAACTTCGGCGTCACGACAGAGCTCGAAATGTGGGGCTCCGATGCGAGCCTGGCGCTGCGGAACAAGATCACTGCCGATGGCATTAAGGACGTCGCCGATTTGCGTACGGCGGGCACCGGCATCACCGTTCCACGCGGCCACCCGACCCAAATGGGCGGCCCTCCGTTTCCGACTCTTGGCCCAGGTGATGACGTGCAGGCATTCGTCGACGCCCGGATCGCAGAGGGCGGGGACTACATCAAGATCATTTACGAGCACGCGTTTCCAACGTTTACAAAGCAGCAGCTCGAAGACGTGGTCGCCGCGGCCCACAGGCGCAACAGACTGGTCGTCATCCACGTCACGACGCAGCGCGACGCTCGCGACGCCATTGCCGCCGGGGTTGATGGCCTGGCGCACATCTTCGCGGATTCGGTGCCCGAGCCCGGCTTCGCCACATTTGCCGCCGAGCACCACGTCTTCGTCATTCCTACGCTGAGCGTCGTCGAAGCGCTGACCGAAACTTCCTCAAAACCCTGGTGGCAGGACCAGCCTAAAGTGAGTCCATATATCACGGCGTCAATGAGACGCTCTCTCGAGATGAAGTTCCCTCCGGGTTTTGGGGCGAACCTGCGACTTGCGAATGCTGAAGCAGCGGTATCTGCTCTTCGACGCGCCGGCGTTTCCATCCTCGCAGGTACCGATGCCCCCGGCCCGGGCATGGCTCACGGTCTAAGCCTCCACCACGAGTTGGAGTTGCTGGTGCTCTCAGGCCTCACGCCGCTCGAGGCCCTGGCGTCGGCAACTTCGGAACCAGCCCGCGCTTTCGGCTTTCATGACCGCGGGCGGATCGCGGTAGGAGTACGCGCCGATCTGCTGCTAATTAGCGGTGATCCGACCGTAAATATTAAGGCGACCAGAGACATCGTCGGAGTGTGGAAGCTCGGCGTTCGTTACTCGCGCTATTCTGCCGACCGAAATGAAAAGCAATAGGCCTGACTCCGCCTAGTGAGGTGGAGTTGTTTTCTGCTGCCCGCCGACATCCGCAGCGCTTTGCCATGAACTTCCATCAGAATAATCCAGCCGAAGTATGGCTAATCGTTCATTGAAGAGTGCTTGATTATGTTTACTGGGCATCTTAGTCGAACCCTTTGGGCCACTGCTGGAAGTGATTGAGTCGTTCAATGTCTTTTCTTTCCCCGGCAAGATGTTCGTCTTAGTCGTAAAAAGGTAAGCCAACCCTTCACGGGCCGGGTCTTTGGGTTCGAAAAAGTATGCCCATTTGAAACCTACGATTGTTTTGCTGCCCGTATTTCTTATCGAGACAGCGAATTTGTAGGCGATTACATCTCGCGTATTCTCTTCCTCGGAGCTCCTAGGCGAAGACACAGCTGCTCCCGAGGGATTTAAAATCTCGGCAGGACCAGGCTCACCCTTCGCATTTGGGTCCGCCAACACACGGGTGCCAGTTGGACTCACGGGTGATGTAGTAATAGGAATGGCAGCCGATGAAGGAGCAATCAGTACCTTTGAAGGCGCCTCTGTCCAACTAAATTTTATGATCTCCAGGTCGGAAGGCTTTTCGTGCAAATAACGTGAAACGGCTCGTTGTTTGACTTGATTGGCGGCCGCCCTGAATTGAGATTCAAGTGCACTATTAAGTCCAAAGCACTTCTTGAAGTCCAGTTCCGCATCCGTGGCCTCGCCCCGCATCAGTCTAACAAGGCCTCTATCGCCATAGGCTTTCGCGTATTGCGGCGCGATCTCGATGGCCTTATTAAGATCAGCGATTGCTCGATCGAGTTCGCCCTGTTTGGCCAAAAGGTTCCCCCGATCATCGAAGAATCGCGGATCAGCTTTGATAGCTATGGCTTTACTTAGATCAACAATTGCCTGATTGGGATTGCCCTTCCGATAATGTGCCATGCCGCGAAAGTAGTAACAAAATTCCTGGTCTTTGCCGTTCATTTCAATCACTTTTGTAAAATCGGCAATCGCGCCATCGAGATCATTCTTTTCAAAGCGGGCAATGCCTCGTTGTGAGTACTCGTCTGCCGAAGTTAACTCCTGCCCGTGCGCAGCGGAGGTTTGTATAAAAAGGGAAATCAAGAGGATTGAGAAGTAACGCATGGTAACCTCCTTGAGGTCTAAACTGAATTGTGCCGCGCTCTCGAGGTGATCGTTGAATAGCGCAGTTGGGAAGGGGGCAGTCGCTAGAGTCAAGATTCGGAAGATTCAACGCGCCCCCGCTCAAGTTTCCCAGGCTTCATCATTGAATTAACTTGTCAGTGCAGTTTATGGCTTGATTGAATGGCATTCAAACTTGAGCGGGGGCGGCTTGAGTCTCTTCCGAACCTTGACTCTGGCGACTGCCCCCTTCCCAACTGCGCTATTCAACGATCCGACGCTACCACGAACATCTCATAAGACTTCACAGTCGAACTTTAGGAACCGACTCAAGCTTCTGCTCGATGCTGGGAATTGAACGTATTTGGAATTCCGGCTCTATTGTCTTTGCCAGTACCAGCGCTTTCTCGTATGCCGAGCGGGCCTGCTCAGCATGTCCCATTGCTCCAAGAACATCTCCCAACATCATCTGCGTCTGTACAGCGTTCGGCGCCAGCGTCACCGCCACCTGCGCCTCCGCCAGGGCTTGCTCAGGTTGCTTCGTAACGAGATAGTTCTGAGCCTTCTGCATTCGACTTAATGCTGATGCGAGTGGTACGTCGAAATGACCATCGAACACAAAAACACCATGTTCGATCTTCGCGGTAGGCACTAGCTGCTTGAATTGTCCATACGGATCAAGAGAGCCGGGTCCAAATTCGACGCCTGATAGGTTGCTCGCGCTGATCAGCACCGGTCCCTCTATCGAGGGCGGAACCTCGATTGGCAGGTTTAACCAGAGGGTGCTTATCGTGGGCAGAGGCTTGCACGGTATTCCATAGTAGCTCGGCTCAGCTACGCCTTCGGCAAAATAAACAAACCAGCAATCTTTGACTCCACGCTGGTCCAGATATTGCTTCGTCGCCTTGAGTTGCTGTCCCCAGTCGGCATTCGAGTCCGTCAGGTACTTGTATGTTTGCGATGGTCCTCCCCATAGTTCGTTTGAGTAAGCAATATAGGTGGGAAACGTTCGCAAGGAAGAACCCGCGTGTAAAAGCAAAAGCATCACAACCACATAAGCCCATCTACGATTCTGTCGAATCAACGCCCAGGCTGCACCTCCAATGAGCACCGAGAGGAAGACATAAACCGGCAGGATGTGGCGCACTCCGATGTTCATCCCGACGCTTATTGCCACTAGTAAGTAGAAGGCTGGCGGGATGACCAAAAATAAGATCTCCCTCCAGCAATTCAGCCGGCGAGTTGCAATAGCTGCAACAGTCAATAACAACAGTGCAAGAAAGCCGAGCGTTGATTTGATCAAGAAGGCGACGGGAAAATAGAACCAGACTCCGTGGGCATAAATCTTTCCTAATAGAAAACTGGTGTAATACTCGGCGGTTAACCGTACATCCGCCAATCCGTAAAGATATGACTCCGGCAAAACGTGCCATCGCGCCATCGTGGAAATGATCCAGGTCTCATGAGGTTTTAGTCCCTGCACATACTCGGTCAGGGGCGGATTCAGCTGCAATCCGTTCGGGCGCGCTGCGTAACGAAATCCATAGAAGGACCACAAGATCGCCAGGGCGATTACGGTTATGGCACCCAGTGAGGCGGTGAGCTTGAGTGCCTGTTTGATACCGCTTGTGCGCTTTTGGTAACGAACGGCTTCGCAGATCGCGAGCAGTAAAAGAATGGGAAAGACAAGAATGCCAGTATGTTTTACGGCGAGCGCAAGCCCTGCTGATATTCCAACAACGCCCAGGCGCCAGAGTGATGGAGCTTTCACGTAACGGTAGAAAGCGTAAATGCTGGCGAACATGAAACAGGAAAGCCCCGCGTCGGTCGTGACAAGTGCTCCATGGGCCAGCAGGTTTGGCTCGAATGCCAGGAGTGCGAGGGCAACAAAAGCTGCGCCCATTCCGAAGATTTCCTTAGTCCCCATGAACACCAGTAGGGCCAACAGCAGGGTGAGTGTTGCCGCTGCCATACGAGTGAGGAGCAGGATCTTGTCCGCGTCGTTCTGATAGAGGAAATCTTTGCCACCCAGAAATGCGTCTTCTTTAAAGTAGCGGTCCTCTAACTTAGGCGTTTTCAGCGGCGACGAGAATAGCGGGACTGTCGCCAGCAGTTTCAACATTGGGGGATGCTCTGGATTGAGCCCAAAATCTGCGTGAGTCCAGGATCTATAGCCGGCAAAGATGTGGTTGGCTTCATCCCAGGTTTGAGATTGTCGCCTTACCGACAACAGCAATTGGAGACCAAGAATCATCACGAGGCAGACGACTCCGACCCCCACGACTCCATCGCGCCAATTTCCTGAGATTCCTACCACGTTACCTCCATCTTGAATCGATCTGGGGCCGCTCTGCGATTTCTTGCCTTGGCGGTCAGGCGGTGCGAGCCAGAATGTAGTTTCTAAATAATTAAGTACCGAGAAGCAAGAGAATTGATAACTCTGGTAGGCTTGTCCACAGATTACGCCGATTCAAAACCCTCGAAAGGCGCCGAATTCGTAAAAAGTCTGGTCGCCGTCAATTGTAAAGGAATCACACGAACCCAGGCACACGAAAAACCACGAAGGGCTTTCGTGTAAGTTCGTGTGATTTCGTGGATCCGTTTTCCCAGTGTTGCCAAAGCGCAATCCGCCGTTGAAATTCGCGAACGCCTTCAGCGTTAAGTCCATTCCGGTTGTGTTCTGGAATTTTCCGAAATCCTATTGGAAAATGCCTAGCGATAAAGTGACTGAAGCGAGTAGACTTACTGCCTTCTTTCTTCAAACATTGGCCCATATCCACCAGCAGGCGAGACGCTTGCGCTTCCAGTTTAGGTGAATGACCTATGGACACATTAATCAAAGACATTCGCTATGGTATTCGGAGCCTCGCGAAGCGGCCGGGGTTCACCGCCATCGCCGTCATTACACTCGCACTCGGTATTGGCGCCTCTACGGCGATCTTTAGTGTCGTGGATGGAGTCTTGCTGCGGCCCTTGCCATATCCCCACGCCGAACAACTCGTGCAACTGCGTGAGGTCAATCCGAGCGGCGTGAAAATAGCCTTTGCCGAGCCGAATTATCTCGACGTTCGCGCCCGCAGTCGGACACTCGAGGCCATCGCTCAATACGGTGGAGACTTAACCACCGTCACGGGAGGCAGTGAGCCAGTTCGCGCTCAAATCTTCTGGGTGTCTGGCGACTTCTTTAACTTGCTGGGCGTCAAACCAATCGTTGGTCGCACCTTTCTTTCCGAAGAGAGCAAGCGAGGCGGCCCGCCGGTAGCCGTGGTCAGCTATGGATTGTGGCAAGGATTGCTGGGCGGAAAATCAGACTTGGCCGGAGCAACGTTACGGTTGATGGATCAGAGCGTCGCAGTTGTCGGAGTCATGCCCCCCGGTTTTGCCTTCCCACAAGAAGCCGAGGTTTGGATCCCGCGAGAGTTATTTCCGCAGGAAGTGTCGCGCTCGGCTCACAACTGGAGCGTCGTTGCCCGGCTGCGTCCCAACATCACGATTGAACAAGCGAAGACCGAAGTTAGCACGATCGGTAAACAACTCAAACAAGAGTACGGCAAGGAAATGGATGCCGTAGATTTCGCCACCATTCCGCAGCAGGAATACATGGTCGGAAATGTTCGCAGCGCTCTGGAAATGATTTTCGTCGCGGTCGGATTCTTGTTAGTGGTGGCCTGTGCAAACGTGGCGAACCTGCTGCTCGCCCAGGTTACAACGCGACAGCGAGACTTTGCCGTGCGCTCGGCGCTCGGAGCGACCCGCTTGCGGTTGGCGCGACAGTTCATCACGGAGAACCTATTGTTGGCTCTTACGGCTGGAGCATTCGGCGTCCTGCTTTCGTTTTGGGGAGTTAACGTAATACTCGGTTTGAATCAGCAGAGCCTGCCGCGCATGAGTGAGATCGGAGTAAATGCGCGAGCGGTTGCTTTTACCTTAGGCCTTTCATTGTTGGTGGCGGCGGTGCTCGGAGTTGTGCCGCTGTTTCGTTTTTCAGCCAGGGATCTGGAAACAAGTCTCAGAGAGACCGGGAGCGGTGCGCGTGGGTACGCAGGCCGGCGAGTGCGAAGTCTGTTGGTGGTGGCGCAGATGGCGTTGACACTCATCTTACTGGTGGGTGCGGGATTACTGGGAAAGAGCTTCTATCGCCTGTTGCAAACTGATCCCGGTTTTCGCACTGAGAGCGCCGTGGCAATGGAGTTATCGCTGCCAATTACGACGCCCTGGGCCGCGGACGAGCAGCGCTACCAAAAGTTCATACAGTCGTACAAACGGTTGATGGAAGAGGGCGTCGCTCCTGATACCAGCATTCAGTTCAGCGCGGAAGAAGAACGCCAGAGACTCTTTCAAAAACAACTGCTCGAGCGTCTGAGCGCGATTCCGGGGGTGCTCGCAATCGGGAGCATTAGTAACTTGCCGTTGACCGGAGGCGGGCCCGATGGGACTTTCCTTATCAACAACGACCCGGCGAGGAAAGGGCACGCAGAATACCGTCTGGCTAGCTCAGGTTATTTTGCCGCGATGAGGATCCCTTTGCTTCGCGGTCGGACGTTCGATGCCAGCGACGGGACTAACTCTGCTAATGCAGCAGTAATCAGCCAATCACTCGTGAAGAAGTATTGGCCAAACGAAGATCCAATTGGTCAGATAATTCAGTTCGGTAACATGGATGGGGACTTCCGCCTCTTGAACGTCGTCGGGGTTGTGGGCGACGTGCACGACTATGGGATCGATGTGGCAATTAGCCCGACGATCTATGCCAATGCATTGCAGCGGTTACCATCACCTAGCTTGAGCATGGTGGCTCGTGCTCAGGTTGAGCCTTCCGCGTTAGTGCCCGTGATGCGTGAAGCTGTCCGATCGCTCGATCCGCAACTGCCTCTCAAGTTTCGTACCCTGGACCAGGTCTTTTCCTCATCCCTGGATCAGCGCCGCTTTAGTCTGGTGATCTTCGGAGTGTTTGGCACGACAGCACTGTTGCTTGCTGCCATGGGCATTTACGGCGTCACCACCTATGCGGTTGCTCAACGCACACAGGAGATCGGCATCCGCATTGCGCTGGGCGCGCAAATGAGCGACGTGCTGAAGCTGGTGTTGAGAAATGCTATGTCGCTGGTTTTGATTGGCGCGGTCGTTGGGCTGGCGGGCGCGTGGGCCATCACCCGTGTGATGTCGAGCTTATTGTTCGAGGTGGCCCCGACGGACCTCGCGACTTTTGCGGCAGTCCCCATGGTCTTATTCCTGGTGGCTTTTGTGGCTTGTTTGATACCGGCGCGACGCGCGACGAAAGTCGATCCGTTGGTGGCGCTGAGATATGAATAGACGAAACTTTCGTTTACTCGGAGTTATTTCGTGGATCCGTTCTTGTCGATCCAAAGACCGATCCACGAAATAACACGAAAACCGGGGGCCACGAAATACGAACCGGGAGCCAAGAAATCACACGAAAACCGCGACGGTCATATAATCTGACCCCTCAAACGACTAATTACCAGAGAAAGCAGTTCGCAAGCGTCGCACGATGGAAATCGCGGAGCTGAGACGGGAGCTCGAAAAACTTCATAGCGCCAGTTTTGGCTGGGCGCGCAGTTGCTGCCGCGGCAACCGGGCAGAGGCTGAGGAAGTTTTGCAAACGGTCTACCTTAAGATTCTCGACGGGAAAGCGCGCTATCGAGGTGAGTGCCAACTGCGAACCTGGTTGTTTGCAGTTATTCGCAACACAGCTATCACGGAGCGTCGCAAGGCTTTGTTCCGCTCAGTCACGGCGATACCGGCAACGAACGCGAGGGCTTTCCGCGTTGATCCTAACCCGGACCCGGAACTGGAATTCGAGCGCTCGGAGACACAGAGCCGGTTCCGAATGGCGATCGAGCGTCTGCCTGACCGTCAACGAGAGACCTTGCATTTGGTTTTTTATCAGGATTTGAATTTGCGGGAAGCCGCTCAGGTAATGGGAATTTCTATCGGCAGTGCGCGCCGGCACTACGAGCGTGGGAAAAAGCGTTTGCGCGAAGCCCTGGATCGAGAGGAAGGAGCTTATGGATTTGGTTGGCGACGAAAAGAGAATTCTGGCGCTGTTTTGTGAACTGAAACTTGAAGATCAAAGCCTTGCACCAGAATTCGAGAACACGTGGCAGCGTGCACAGGCGGCACGGCCAGAACGGCGTGCCACTTTAGAACGATCATTGGTGGTAATTACGGCGGCGCTGCTCCTTACCACTTTGAGTTCGCTGATCTTGTGGTCCCGAAGCAGGCACGATCAGCAGTCAACTGAAACTGTAGGACACGTTTCGTCGCCCGACTTGTTTACGAGCGTGACGGCATCTATTCACAAAGCGGGCACAGTTCACACTCCTAAAAAATCTCGCCGGGTTCGCGCAATCAGTCGAGTTCAGAAACTCACAGCGGGCCGGGAAACTCACACGGGAACCAAAGACTCAATAATGCAGATTGCGGTGGCTATTTCGACCTGGCAATCACCAACGGCGACACTGGTTCAATCTCCCACAAGTTCCGCCTTCAGGTCATTACCACAATTGAACGAGTCGGTAGAGGAACTAAAAACATTTCTGCCGAATCAATAAGGAGCAAATCAATGATGCAAAGAATCGGCGTTTTACTCGCATCTTTCCTGGGAGGCGTCGTCATAATCGCAACCATGGCTGTGGCCCAACAACCGGCGGCACCGCAGCAACCCGAAGCGAGAATGCCGCCAGGCGGACCCGATCAGCGGAACCCGCCGAATCAGCCTAACGCGCCGAATCAACCTAACGCGCCCAATGCTCCGAATCCGCCCAATCCAGACCCGCTCAACGACGTCATGTTCCCTCCGGACCTGGTTTTGGGCCACGCTCGACAAGTGGGACTTACAGACGAACAAAAGACTTTCATCCGCGCCGAGATTCAGAAGACGACGACCAGCTTCAATGAATTACAGTGGAAACTTCAGGACCAGATGGAAGTACTGCACGAGACTCTGAAATCCAGTTCAGTGAATGAGCAGCAAGCGCTTGCTGAACTCAATAAGGTGCTGGACATTGAACGAGAGATTAAGAGGTTGCACATCACCTTGGGCGTGCGAATCAAGAACCATCTAACACCCGAACAACAAGAGCAGTTGCGTCGAATGCGAATGCAGCCCCCGCCAAGCGCGCCACCAAGGACGCCGGACCAGTGATCCCCGAAACCACAGGAAGCGAGGTCATGTTGATCGGTTAGATCGCTAAAAGATGTAGCCCTCGGATGATAAACATTGATAAAATGCTTGCGGTATGCAGTGTCCGAGATGCAAGAGTTCACGGATCCAGCGCGGTTACAACGACCCTCCCGTTCCGCTCAGGATTTTGGGTCTGCGCCAGTTGTTGTGCAATAAATGCGGCCTCGAATTCAAGGGTCTCGACCCGTTGGGCCGGGTAGAGCGGGCCCCCGCGTTCGAAATAGAGACGCCTGGCAGTCGCCGGCGCGCCCCGAGGTTTAACGCCCACTTGCCGGCAACGATCCATCTGGCTGATAGGAACCTGGACACCGGAAAAATAACCTGGTCCGAACCCTCACGGGGCCACTGCGAGTCCATCAGCAAGTCTGGGTTGACTTTGTCCTTCGTCGGGACGAGGTTTTCTGAACAGGAGATCTATCGACCAGATCGGCTTCTGTTTGTGACCGTTGACCTTACTAACGGGCCCATCAGCGCGGTTGTCTCGGTGGTCAGCCGCAATCGTCAAGTCAATGATCAGGGTATAGGAAAATGGCTCGTGGGCGCCTCGTTCTCTCACATGAGTGAGAACGATACCGCCAGACTCAATACTTACCTTGACAAACGCGCCGCTGGAGAGCCAGTCCTCATCATTGAGTAGCCCCCCTTCCCAACCTGTAATTTACTCAGCTTGAATTGTCCAACAAAATTCTAAGATCAAACCTGCGCGCCTTAGCGATTAGCGGTGTCGCATAGAGCGATTATTTCGAAGACGCTGAGCTGTACGGATTTCTCGGATCTGTCGCTGGAGCTGAGCGATCTGTGAACTCTGCTTTTCAATCTGCTGCTGCTGCTCTTTAATTGCGTTGATCAGTACGACAGTTAGTTTGTCATACTTGACACCTTCCGTTTGTGTAGCTCTTGAGCGGAAGTCGTTCGCCACGCGCAGGGCAGGGAAAGTAGTACGATGAGCACCCCAACCCATTTTATCCACTGGAGTTGAATAAAGCCCTTTGCCGGCATGAGAGCTTCCTTCTGAGCTGGAAACCCGCTGAAGTGGTGAGAACTTTAATAGATTGTCTGGCAGGGGCGCAAGATCGGAAGGTGTGAGGCTCGTCTGTCACTCTGTAAAAGCTCTGAGAAATCTGACAGTGGCGACTGGACAATTCAAGCTGGGTAAATTCGCAGGTTGGGAAGGGGCCGTCATTAGCTTTAAGGTTCAGAAGGTTAAGGCGCCCCGCTCAAGTCGCGCAGGCTTCATCATAGAATTTAATCAATCAATGCAGTTAATCTGAGAACAGCACGAATAGCGTTAAGGGCCTGGCATTCAACCTTGAGCGGGGGCGCCTTGAACCTTATGAACCTTGAAAGCTAATGACTGCCCCCTTCCCAACCTGCAAATTTACCCAGCTTGAATTGTCCAATTAAACAGCCCCTGTAGTGCACCCCTTCCTAACCTGCAACTTACTAAGCTTGACTTGTCGCTTGACTTGTCCATTCCATGATGAGGTCTCCGCGACTTGAGTCCCAATCAGCACAGATCAACTCTGACTGTGCGAATTGATTGAGCTTGAATTGAAGTTGACGTTTGCGTGGGGTTAAGTGCGGCGGCAGGTGCCGTTGAAGAGGGCGCCCTCTTCAACAATCAGTGCCGGGGATGTAACCTGGCCCGTTACGCTCGCGGTGCGGCCGAGCACGAGTTCCTTGCTGGCGTGAATGTCGCCTTCGACTGTGCCGTTGATTTTTGCTACCGCGACGTTTATCACTGCCTGAGTGACCTGGGCCCCGCTGCTGACTATTAGCGTCCCATCCGAGGAAGTAACCTGGCCTGAGAAATGGCCATCAATGCGCAGCATCGACTTGAAACGCACTTCGCCGGTGAACTTGAGAACATCTCCCACAAACCCGAGCCAGTTGTCTTTATTTATGTTTGTCCGTTGGCCGGGTTCTTCGCGTCTGGCAGCTGCTTGAATACTCACCGCTGGTCCCTCTTTCTGTACATTCCTGTTAACGTTTAAAAAGGCTGAATTGGCCGTCAGGATTGGGCAGTGCGACCTCTGCTCCGTCGATTGGGGAGAAAAAAGAATCGCCAGTTGTGAAAACTATAACACCCAAATCATGATTTAGATGTTGCGATTAGATTGCTTCTTAGCTTTTTGCCCGCGAATGCTTAGGAGGGCCTGAGGCGCGATTCTGCAAATACGTCAGCCACAGATTAACGCTGATTACACGGATCAGAACAGAAAGGCTATGAAACTGTCTTAAACGGATGAAACTCTCGTAAACCGTTTATGTTCTGATCCGTCTAATCCGCATTAATCTGGGCTTAGCCGCCATTGCGGGTGCTGCCCTTTGCAAGGATGCGAATGCTTAGGAAGAACAAATCAGCCACAGATTACGCTGATTACACCGATCAGAACAGAAAGTGAGTTTAACAGTCTCGCCTAAGCGATTGTGTTCTGAATCCGTGTAATCAGCGTTAATCTGTGGCTTAACTTTCCCTCGTTATCTCTATTGTCCACACTCAGCGTTGCTGTGCGTTACCACTCGACTGAAGCGCTCCTGATATTCACGCGAGGTGACAAAGGCACAGACCATCGAGCGATAATTATTTTGCTCGTGATTGTTGAGCACATCGAGCCAGAATGCGTAGCCTCCCTGGTCCGGATCCCGCAACAGATACGCGAAGTATTCGGTTAGTACAAAAGCGGAGTTGTATTCCGCTTGCCGGAATCCGGCAGTATCAGTTACGTCGCGCAAGACCAGGCTGCGGCTCTGGTTGAGATTCGAGCCACTGTTGTATCGGTTGATCAAGGCAGCACGTTGGCTGTCAAGATCGACTCCCGAGGCTTGTCTCACGTTCGTTAGCAGGGCATTGACAAAGGAATCAGCCGTCGTGTTCTGCTGGTACCTCGAGGTGAACTCCGCCCGGCTGACGAAGCTTTCAGCAAAAGCCTGCCTCGCGGCCTCAAGATTTGCTCCCGCAACAACCTGCTGCCTGTCTGACGAGAACTCCGTATAGACGGGCCTGCGTCCGAGCGCACCCTTGTAGAGCCCGTAAATGAACGAGCCGGTTTGTTGGTACTCAGCTTCGATGAAGAACGCTGCCGCTACTTCTGAGCGGCGCGTACTGACGCAGCGTGTGTCGCTGCCGCAATCGATTACTCGATCGCTCCAGTAGCTCAACCCGCCTTCATCAGGTTCGCGCCCGAGGATGTCTTTGTATTGCTGGCGCACGAAGTATTCTGGAGTGTCCAGAGGATTTGCTGCATCTCCGGTAAAGTTAGCGCCGAAGGCTGCTTCGGTCCTTTCGGCAAGCTGACTAAATGTGCGCTGCGATGGACTGAAAATGTAATTTGCCCGCGATGGCGTCACTGTGTAGAAGCCGTTCGTCTCTACACTCTCAAAATGGTAATTGCCATCAGAGTCGGTGATCGTTCTGCGATTCTGTGTGCCGCTTAACCGGATCACCGCGCCGCTTACGGGCAATCCGTCCGGACTGGTAATGCGGCCGACGACGATCCCATTGGACGCTGACGGTGCTGCGCCGATGGCGATGGCTCCATTGACTGGAGTCGATGGGTGGACGCAATCATTGTTGCCATCGTCTAGAAAATTTTGCGTCCAGGTGAGAGTAGTCGTGGCTCCCTGAGCACCAACTCTCGTGAAGTTCACCTTTAGAAGCGTTCCTGAGCCCGTCAGCGGGCTTGCCTGGGCGGCAACTATAATCAAAGTCCCCGGAGTGGATGAATTTGTTTGGATACTCATACCACTGCTCAATGTACCTGTAGCGTCCGTCGGCGTTGCTTGTAAACCCACAACTGCCGGATCGAAGGTGAACGTGAAGCGATATCCTGTGACCGACTCTCCCGTTGTGTCGCCGATCAGTATTGGCAGTGTGAAGTTAGTTAAGTTTACCCCCGCTGAAGCTGTAGGTAAGGTTACTGCGATCGGCGGCGCCCCGCACGGTACCAAGGGAGATTGGATAGTGGCCGAGGGAGTAATAGATCCACCGAGTTTTTCACCGTCGATTGATGGTCCTGCAGGAGTCCAGTTTCCTGATACCTCTCCCAGGAGCATTGCATCGAAGTTCTGATTGGTCTGGTCGGTGATTATGGATACGTAACTATGGTTAGTGGGGTTGAACCTCCATTCACCAGTATGGTTGCTGGCAACCGGTGGGTTTGACGCAAGGAAGTTTAGGATGTGAGTGACGTCGGTAGTAGTGATTACTGAGTTCTGACTAGTATCAGCCGCCAGTTGCTGACAAGCGGTAAGAGTAAGAGTTGAAGCTAAGAACTGCAGGATACGAGTAGCGTCAACAGTGGTTATCCCACTCACCGCGCCAGTCTTCGAAGGAGTGACGACGTAAGAGCCAGGCGCCAGGTTAATAAACGAGTAGGCTCCGCTGGATGGCGCCGCGCCCGTCGACGTCACCATTGCCGCATCTCCCGATAAAGTGACTGTGGTCGTCGCAGCTCCCGGAGGAACAGCGGCCGCACAGTAAGAGATCGTACCGGATATTGCGACTGTCGAAAGAGGCTGCTGCTGCCAAAAGCCCCCGGTCACTGAGAACTGGCCGTTACTCGATGTCGATGTTGTACCAGCTGCGGCCTGGCCCGCAGTGCCAACCAAGCCAAAGTTAGGACTGACGCTCGAGCTCGAGCCACCGCCTCCGGCGATCACAGATGAAGGAATCTCAAACCCACCGCCGCCCTGCGGCTCGAACGGCTTAGTCGCCGACAGAGACTCGCTCTTAACCGTTCTTGGCGACGCTTTGTAACCCGTCTTCGCCGTCGCGGGCGCAGCTACTGACGTTGATTCCGTAGGATGGGCCGCACTCTTCTTTCCTTCGCTGGCCCCGGCTAATCTTGAACTGCCGCCGCTAAACGAGATAGCCGCAAACAACAAGAACAGTCCGATTGTGAAGACTTGAATTCGTCGGCTCTGTTTGAGGATTCTATTGATTGATTGTTCAGCCATGCAGCCCTCTCATGAATGTGAATGGGAAATGTGTGGAAGATTGCCGCGGCGCAGAAGTCTGCAACTTCTACCTTTATAATCCGAACAACTTTTCCGTTGGCGCGTTTCAGGCGACCGCCCCGGTGCTCGATTTCTTTCTCATAATCTGGACCGGCCGTAGGAACAGGCCGATCGGGAAATATTGATGGTGGGTCGAAGAAGCTGCCCACCGCTTCTGAGTAGTGAGAACATAATGCCGAAAGGGGAACTTCGTCAACGATTATTGGACGAAACCTGCGGAAAATTTGTGTTGCTGCTCGAGCTTGCCGACTGGCTCTGGAGACAAAAGCGGCGGTTAAAGTTCAAAAAGACTTTCCCTGCCCAACAAATCGGATTCGGGCATGAGCGCGCAGAATCTCCAGGCGGTAATCGTTTGTGCTAGATTTAAAGCTAAACTCGCATTCCGGGTAAGCATGGCGGCTGTTCATCAGGCAAGTGACATGGCACGTCCTCCTGGATGAAATTCTTTCAGTAACCTTTGAACGTGATTGATGGTTTGCGGTGATTGGCTTTATTGTCAGTGGGAACATTGATCCGCTATGAAACCTATGTCGCTGTTGAAAAGTAACGAGCCTCCCGTCCAAGTGGGTCAGTACAAAATTGAAAGACTCATTGGCGCTGGAGGCATGGGCCAGGTCTATTTAGCCCAGGACTTGAAATTGCGTCGTCGTGTTGCCCTTAAACTCTTACTAGCCGAGTTCTGCAAGGATCACGAACGTGCCGCCCGTTTCTTGCGCGAGGCCCAGGCAGCCTCCGCTCTCAATCACCCGAACATCTGCACGATCTACGAAATCAACGATCACAACGACATTCCCTTTATTGCTATGGAGTATGTAGAGGGCGAAACGCTTTCTGAAAAGACTAAGGTAAGCGGTCTTGATCTGGGCGAGATCCTGGACATTGCCCTGCAAGTCGTTGACGGTTTGGCGGAAGCACACTCGCACGGCATTGTTCACCGCGACGTTAAGCCCGCTAACATCATCGTAAATCGGCGAGGGCGCGTGAAGATTCTAGATTTTGGCCTGGCAAAGAATATCGCAGCTGAGAGTGAAGATCAGACGCAGCAGATTCTCAGTCAGGCAGGAATGATCCTCGGCACTGCTGCATATATGTCCCCGGAACAGGCGCGGGGGGCGGTTGTGGACGCGCGAAGCGATGTTTGGAGTTTCGGCGTTGTGCTGTACGAGATGGTCGCACGCGAGAAGCCTTTTAGCGGAACTACGACTACGGATCTCCTGGCGGCGATACTAAGAAACGAGCCCGAAAGCTTGCGCAAGTTCAATAATGAAGTGCCTCAGGAACTTGAACGCATTGTTCTTAAAACGCTCTGCAAAGCCCGCGAAAAGCGTTACAGCAGTGCGCAGGATCTTTACTCCGACCTCAAACAGCTAAGACGAGATTTGGATCTTAAGCCGCGAGAAACGTCAGAACCGCCTGTGGTCGCGAGCGGGTTTTCGACAGCAGGTCAGGCCCCACCAAAAAGAAGTGAAGCGCCAACCGTTTTGCTCGCTTCCGCCACAGCGGAAAAAAAAGACATGACGACTATCGACGAAGGCACAGGACCAGGGTCCTCCCAAATAGGGCGCCGGAAGTGGTTGTTGTTTGCCGCGTTGACCGTCTTGATCGGAATTGCCGGCCTCCTTGCTTACCGTTCTTTCATGCCCGATAAGCGCAGTCAAATCGAATCACTCGCTGTGATGCCCTTCACGAATGAAAGCGGCAATGCCGAGATGGAATACCTTTCGGACGGTATGACCGAGACACTAATCAACAGCCTGTCGCGGATTCCTCATCTATCAGTTAAAGCGCGGAACTCGGTTTTTCGTTACAAAGGGAGGTTGGTAGATTCCCAACAAGTTGCCTCCGAGCTTTCCGTGCAGGGCATCCTGAACGGGCGCGTGGTTCAACGAGGCGATGATTTGACGCTGTACCTATCGCTGGTCGATGGGCGAAGCGGTAACCAGATTTGGGGGGAGCAATACAATCGAAAGCTAACGGATCTGGTTACCCTGCAGGGCGACATCGCCCGCGATGTTTCGCGCAACGTGCAAGCACGTCTGTCAGGCGCCGACGAGCAGAGGTTGCGCAAAGGCTACACAACGAATCCCGAAGCCTATCAGCTTTATCTCAAGGGGCATTACCATTTTGCGAGATTGACTGCCCCCGAGCTGCAAACCGCCATTTCCTATTACCAAAAAGCGATTGACCTCGATCCAGGGTATGCGGTGGCCTATGCCGGACTGGCAAATTCATATCGCGCGCTGACGCTATCGGGAGAGATGCCTCCAACTGAATGGTTGCCGAAAGCGAAGCTGATGGCGCAGAAGGCCATTTCCCTTGACGACAGTCTGGGCGAAGGGCACGCCGCATTGGGCATCGTGACTTTCTTTTATGACTGGAAATGGACCGAAGCGGAGAATGAATTCAAACGAGCACTGGAGCTTGATCCCAACAGCTCAGATACTCATCAATTTTACGCCATCATGCTCATGGGAGTCGGCCGGCGCGCGGAGTCCGTCGCCGAAATAAACCGCGCCGTAGAACTCGACCCCTTAAACTTGCTAACTAATGCTCAGGAAGCTCAGGTTCTTTTTTATGCAGGGCAGTACGATCAGGCTTTAGCCAGTGCCAGGAAAGCGTCTGAACTTGATCCGAATTACTGGTTCGCGCATTTCTGGGCCTCAGCGGTTTACACTGAAAAAGGCATGTTCTCAGAAGCGGTTGAGGAAGCAAGTAAGTCGAGGCAGGTGTTGCGAGTGGGCACCCACCAAACGGCTTTCCTTGCTTATGCTCTTGCTAAGTCGGGAAAACAAGCCGCAGCGCGTGCCGAGCTCGATGAAGTGTTGAAGTTGTCAGCGCGACAATACGTCTCGGCCTATAATGTGGCAGTGATCTGTAACGGACTAGGCGATCGCGAGCAGACGCTTGCCTGGCTCGAGCGAGGTTACAAAGAAAGGGACCCGAAGATGGTCATAATGAAGGTTGAACCAAAGTGGAACAATCTTCGCGACGATCCGCGGTTTATCAGCCTAATGCAACGCATGAACTTCCCTCAGTGATCCTCAGTAAATACGTTTTTCCCTTGCATTTCCCTTTAACCGGCAGATCAAAGATAATCCTTTACTGCCTTTTTGCAGGCAAAAATGGACTTTAATACCTACTTTCGAGCCTCTTCCTACGCAATGATCGCTGTCGCCATGCTGGCGCTCGCGGTTGCCGGAGGCCTGCATCCGATCCTGGTTTTCCTGTTTGCCGTTTTGATGGTAGTCGCCTGGAAACTTGAGGGAAGTCATTGGCAGTTGTCTGAGCGGACCGGATTGGTGATCGTTTTGCTCTCGGTACCGCTGTTCTTCGTCGATTGGTATTTTCAGAAAGCGATGGGCGAAGCTGCGGGCCGCCTCGGAGTAAATTCCCTGGCACATCTGATTGTCTTTCTCTCGGCCATCAAGCTCGTGCAAGTCAAGTCTGATCGCGATTGGGTTTTTCTTTACCTGATCTCTTTCTTTGAAGTTTTGCTGGCGGCTGGACTCAGCTTCAGTCCGGCGTTCCTCGGCACGCTGAGTCTTTATCTTCTCTGCGCTCTCTCGACTGTTATTGCCTTTGAAATCCGAAAAGCAACGCGCACCGTGAAGCCGGTGGAGACCAGGGTGCTGGTGCCTCCGGATTCGAAAATGTTCAGACGCGCAGCCCGCCGGCG
Source organism: Pyrinomonadaceae bacterium (assembly GCA_035644135.1). Taxonomy (GTDB): domain Bacteria; phylum Acidobacteriota; class Blastocatellia; order Pyrinomonadales; family Pyrinomonadaceae; genus PSRF01. The sequence continues at coordinate 23,092 of DASQPD010000021.1, read as the reverse complement.
CGGAAAAAACAGCGCTGATGCTAACCGGCTGCCGCTGACAGCGCTGCTGTTGCTGTGCTTCATCTTTGTTCTTGCGTTCCCACTGTTCCTGGTTGCACCGCGCTCTGGTTCTCCGCTCATCTCGCGAGGTAACGGTGGTTTGAGCGGCTTCATCGGATTTTCTGAAAACGTTGCGCTCGGCGATATCGGTACCCTAAAGCGAAATGACCAGGTGGTAATGCGCGTCAGACTTGACGAAAACGAAACAGGACGAGTGAAGGGACTTAGATGGCGCGGCATTGCATTGGACGAATTCACGGGTCGCAGTTGGCGCAAATCCACCGAAGCCAAAACTACGAAGCTCCAGGCAAATGACCGGGGATCCTTTCGTATCGATAGCACCGACGCGCCGCATCGCCTGGTCGGTCAGACGGTCTTCCTTGAACCTCTCGACACAGCGGTTTTGTTCGCAGCGCCGCGTCCGGTGCTTATTCAAGGAGACTTTCCTTCTGTACGCGTCGATGCTGAAGGGTCGGTCCAGTTTCGTCCGCACGAGGTCGATCGACTGATTTACCGGGCTCTTTCAGACACCTACGAGCCAGAACCCGAAATTCTGCGTGGGGATCGGCGCCAATACTCAAACGCGTATGCAAGGTATCTGGGACTTCCGGAGAGGTTGGATCCTCGGATTGCAGAGTTGGCACGGGACGTAGTTATCAGCGCGAATGCGCACAATCGATATGACGCAGCACTTGCAATTGAGAGTCACCTGCGGACCAACTACGACTACAGCCTGGACAGAAAGGCGTCCGGCGCGGATCCGCTCGCGGATTTTCTATTTAACGTGCGCGCCGGACATTGCGAGTATTTTGCCACGGCGATGGCCGTAATGTTGCGCACTGTGGGCATTGGTTCGCGGCTCGTCAATGGGTTCCTGCCGGGCGAGTACAATGAAGCTGCCGACGCTTACACAGTGCGGCAAAGTGATGCGCATTCGTGGGTCGAAGTCTATTTCCCGGAAACAAATTCCTGGGTCACCTTCGATCCCACGCCACCCGCAGGTCGCGGAGGGCTGCAACGATCGGGTATCTCAGCGTGGCTAAGCAAGCGTGCCGAAGCATTGGAGTTGATCTGGTTTCAGTATGTTGTCGGCTACGATCAGCAAGAGCAGCGCTCACTCGCTACCAGTCTTCATAACCGCGTGTTTCAGTATCAGCACTGGCTTAGCCGCACCCTCGCTGACTTGAAAAAAGCCCCCTGGTCGTCCTGGCAAAATCCGTTGACGGCAGTCATGGTCCTGGCGCTGCTTTCGTTGTTAATCCTCGTGGGCTTGCGACTCTGGCGCATGGGATGGCGCGGGCTGAGGCTCTCTCGAAAACGCACCGAAGCTGATCTGGCCCCGATAGAGTTTTACGAGCGCCTCGTGCGGGTGTTGGCTGAACGTGGAATCAAGCGCAGCGATGATCAAACTCCCCTGGAGTTTGCGTTGCAGACCGAAATGGAGTTGCCTTTGCGGATCACTGATGCTTACCACCGGGTACGGTATGGGTCGCATGTTCTATCTCCGCAAGAATTGACGGAGATTGATCGCTGGTTGATCGCCATGGAAAAGCGGAATGACTAGTTGAGTGGATTTGGTCTTGTTTTCGGGTAATTTCGTGGATCAATTGTCTTCGCACGCGGGGGGAGATGATCCACTAAAAACACGAAATGAGCCACTAAAACCTTTATGAAAAAAGTTGGATTTATCAGCTTAGGCTGCCCGAAAAATCTCGTTGACAGTGAGGTGATGATGGGGCAGCTCAAGGCAAACGGCTATCAGATCACCGCGGACGCGTCGGATGCGGATATGGTAGTCGTGAATACCTGTGGATTTATTGAAAGTGCCAAGAACGAATCGGTAGAAGCGATCCTGGAAGCGGCACGTTTGAAAACCGAGGGTAGTGCCACCCGGCTAATCGTGGCCGGTTGCCTGGTTGAGCGTTACCGCGACGAACTGAAAGCTGAGCTTCCGGAAGTGGACGCTTTTATTGGAACCAATCAAATCATGGACATCCTCAAGGTCTGTGATCCCAAGGTTGACTCTCGTTCGCTGCCCGTGGTCCCGCTGGGTAATCAGAGCGCAACGTATCTATACGACGAGTCGACGCCACGTGTGCTGGCCACTCCGTCGCACTACGCCTTTGTCAAGATTGCCGAGGGTTGCGACCGGCCGTGCGCTTTCTGTTTTATTCCGCAGATGCGTGGCCACTTTCGCAGCCGGCGCTTTGGTTCTATCATTGCCGAGGCCCACCAACTCGCCGAGGAGGGCGTCAAAGAAATAATTCTGGTGGCCCAGGACTCGTCGAGATATGGCGAAGACCTGGGTAAGACTGACGCGTTGGCGCGGTTGCTGCGTGAACTCTCGCACGTCGAGGAAATCGATTGGGTGAGAGTGATGTATACCTATCCCACGCATATCAGTGATGAGTTTTTGAGTGTCATTGCAGAAGAGCCCAAAGCCGTCAAGTATCTGGACATGCCTTTGCAACACGCGTCGCAAAAGGTTCTCCGCCTGATGAAGCGTGGCGGCAATCGAGCCAGCCTGGAAAGGTTGATTCAACGAGTGCGTGCTAGGGTCCCGGATATCGCTGTCAGGACAACTTTCATTACAGGTTTTCCGGGCGAGACTGAAGAAGACTTCAACGAACTACTCGACCTGGTTCGCAACGTTGAGTTTGATCGCGTTGGAGTTTTTACCTATTCAGACGAAGAGGGCACGCCTGCTTTTGAGCTGGGCGAAAAAGTAGATCCGAAAGTTGCAAAACACCGTCGCGGCATTCTGATGAAAGAGCAGGCCCGCATCTCGCGACGGCGAAACAAAAAACGGATCGGTGAAACTGTGCGCGTGCTGTTTGAAGGTGACTCGACTGAGAGCGATCTACTCTGGCAGGGGCGAATGGAAACCCAGGCGCCTGATATTGATGGTTGCGTTCTAATCAATGATGCACCAGACGACTTTGTTCCTGTTCCGGGAAGTTTCGTTGAGGTGCAAATTACGGCAGCGCAGGAGTACGACCTGGTCGGAAGAATTGTGCAGTAAACATCAAGCTTTATTTCGTATGATTTCGCGGACGTTTCTTGGGTTAGAATTGGTTCCAGCCCCATCATGGCGATCAAGGAATCAAGCGACGAGCTGAATCCCACCGAGGCTACCGCACAGCCCGCTGCAGCCGCTGCCGGGCGCGCGCGTTCTTTGAAGGATTATCTTGCTTTGACGATTGCAACGTGTGGCGTGGGTTATTCCCCACTCGCACCGGGTACGTTGGGTTCACTGGTCGGAGTGGGTATTTATTTCCTACTGCACTCTTTGACCTACTGGCTCCTCCGCCTCTTCACCCCTCCAAACAGCTTTGCTCGGTTTTCTTCCTGGTACGTTTTCCTTGCAATCGAATTGTGGGTCATCACAGCAGTTACGCTTGTTGGCATTTGGGCAGCGTCGCGAACGGAAAAGCTTGCGGGCCGCAAAGATCCGGGCAAAGTGGTCATCGATGAAGTTGCCGGGCAGATGATTGCTCTATTGCCCGTCGTCCCCGGACTCGATCCCGGTTGGATCGCGATAACCTCCGCTTTTCTATTGTTTCGACTGTTCGATATCATCAAGCCCTACCCGGCACGGCGGCTTGAATCTCTGGAGGCGGGATTGGGAATCATGGCTGACGATCTTGTTGCGGGTGCCTACGCAGCTGTGGCGGTCTCGCTTATCGAAGTAATTCGTTGGCTCTTTTAAGGAGGGAAGATGCAAGAACCAAAAAGGGGCGAGTCGCCAGAAAAGGAACTCAAGGAGCGTAAGTCAGAAGCCACCAGCAAAGAGACACTTAAAGATCTCGAGGAGAGTCAAAAGCTTTCCGAATCGAATACCAGCGCAAGCGATCAGTCAGTAGCCTCGCCCGATGGGCAGGCCAACGAACGCCACAGTGATCGGGCCGATGGCAGCGATACTGGCGGTCCGATGTAGCTGAAGTCCCACAGAGAGTTAGTCTGTACTCAATTGACTTGAGAGTCACTAGAAACTGAACGCTGAAAGCGTTGCCAAATTTCAGCCCAGGGTTTGCTTTGAAACCCTGGGGTTGAGAACGTATTAAAAGACTCCTCGCAACTCCGAAGGAGTTGCGAGAGTTGTATTGGGGCCACAGGGTATTGCTGATTGAAAAGAAAGTTTAGGGGCGCTGTAATGCGTCTCGTGCATGATCCCTATTCTGCGCGTCCATCAGAAAAGTCTGAGGGTCACACTTTATGAACGACAAAAGATATTCGATTTCGGCCCCTTTCCGATCTCTCATTGTGGTTATTTTAACCATTGGCGGGTTCCGGCTGTTTGAATACTTGTTAGAGCGGGCAGGGTTTTCAACGCCGATAGCGATCGGGTTTGCATTCACGGTCTTTGCTTTCGCTTCTTATTGGTTTCCTAAAAGAAGGAAGCTCAATCTGGCGGCATGGGCCGCGATCAGTGTCGGATTAGGCTTGGGCTTTTATTTTCTTGGCCTGCTCTGGTTTTAAGAGCACTACTAAATCAGCAACGCACTAATACCCACTACCCGAGGGATCACCGAAGCCGCAACTCCTTCGGAGTTGCGAGGAAATCTTTAAATGGATTCTCAACCCCAGGGTTGCCAAAGCGCAACCCTGGGCTGAAATTAGCCAACGCTTTCAGCGTTATGATCGATGAGAAGTATTTCCGGATGCAAGGATAGTCTGTATGGCATACGCCATCTTTAATATTTGAGGCGAAGGCGCAGCACTTTTGGGGAAACTCCTACGCCGCGGGCATTTGGCTGATCTGCCAGGCAATAAAGACAATGTAGCCGAGCAGCAACCCCATGATTAGTAAGACAACCGGTTCGATTCCACTTTTCGTTTCCCGCTCGTCCTCCACTCCCTTTGGCAGATTCATATGCTTACTGTCGACCACGATCGCACCGTGCTCGTGGTTGGCGCCGTCAGACTGATTGACCTGAGCTGATTGTTTGTTCAGCTCTTCGAGCGGCGCGAGTTGTTCAGCAAATCGGGCCGTGTCGATCTTCCGGCGTTTGCGTTTCGAATGAAAGTTCATAGCCATCTCACCTTCTTCAGGTACAGGTAGAGAGCGAATCCGATTCCGACCATCGCCAGCATCGCATAGACATAGCCATAGCGCCATTTCAATTCCGGCATAAAGATGAAATTCATCCCGTAGATCCCGGCTACCAGGGTCATCGACATCAGGATCGTCGAAATTGAAGTGAGTCGCTTCATGACCTGGTTCATCCGATTTCCGGCCACTGACAGGTAAGCCTCCATGGTGGAACTGAGCATGTCGCGCAAGGTGTCGATTGTGTCAGCTACCCGGATCAGATGATCGAACACGTCCTGAAAGTAGATATGAATTTCACGGGCGAAGAGCGGCTGCTCCCGACGCAGCAGCGTGTTAAAGACATCGCGCAAAGGCGTGATCGCGCGACGCAAATGCAGCAGCTTTTTCTTGATGGTGAAGATCTCTTGAATTGCCTCGGTGCTGAATTCCGCAAAGATTGAGTCCTCGAGGTCATCCATGCGCTCGCTGATGATGTCAAGCAGCGGCAAGTAGTCATCGACTATTGCGTCAATCAACAAATAAGCGAGCAATCCCGAGCCATGTTCCGAACGATCCAGCCACTCGTGCCAGAGGCGCTTAGCAGTTTCGATAGCCCGAATAGGACGACTATGAACAGTGACAAGATAGTTCTTGCCGAGAAAGATATTCAGCTCTCGCAGCTCGAGCCGATCGCTCGGACCGGCAAGTTCAGCTTCATAAAGGACAATGAAATAGTAACCCTGGAACTCTTCAACTTTTGGCCGTTGATGCTCGTTACGACAGTCTTCAATCGACAGAGGGTGAAAGCCGAACTCTTCAGCCAGCTCCTCAAAATCCCCGCTCGTAGGATCGCTTACGTCTGCCCAGACAATGTTCTGCTCGTCCTTGCGTAACTCGCTGATGTCAGCGGCGAGGCAGTCTTCATTAAACTGTCTCGAACTGCTGTTTAGACAAATGGTGGTGATCAAGTTTTAGTCCATCCTTGCAGAGTTTATGCAAGTACTATGAATCGCGACGTCGTCATGGCAAATTCCGATGTTCTGGCTGTTTTGACCATTTCTGCGGGGTAAACGAATCGATCCACGAAATCACACGAACCAAAGACACGAAACTACACGAAGTGTTTTTGGTTTCGTGTTAGTTCGTGGATCACCGGAGTCGCCGAAAGCGCGGATGCGCAAGATAGTTGAAACGGCACCCATTAACCGCGAATTTGAGTTTACCACTTTGCCGCCAAGACACCCCGAAACAAAAACCGCTATAATCCGCGCACCAATGAGCCTGACAAAAATATTAGTTGCCGACGATGTAAGCGACTCCGGCCTCGAGCCCCTGCGGCAAGCCGGATTCACGGTTGAGAAAAAAACCAGACTTTCGCCAGCCGAGCTTAGCCGTTATTTGCCCGATTACGACGGCCTGGTTATCCGCAGCGAAACAAGGGTTACCGCAGCATTGCTCGACGCCGCTCCCCGTCTGCGCGTCGTCGGTCGAGCCGGGGTCGGAGTCGACAACGTCGACGTCCTGGCCGCGACCGCGCGCGGGGTCGTAGTAATGAATGCACCTGATGGCAACACCATCACGACCGCGGAACATACGCTCGCTCTGTTGATTGCTATGGCCAGACGATTACCCCAGGCAAACAGCAGTCTGAAGGCCGGTCGCTGGGAACGAAAGCAATTCGTCGGTACTGAGTTGCAGGGAAAGACTTTGGGAATCATCGGTCTAGGACGTATCGGACGTGTCGTGGCTAACCGAGCGCGTGGTTTTGGTATGAATATCGTTGCTTACGATCCCTTTATAGCTCCCGATCAGGCGCGCGATCTGCAAATCGAACTGGCATCGCTGGATGAAGTTTTCAAACGAGCTGACTTTTTGACCGTGCACACGCCTTTAACCTCCGAGACGCGCGGAATAGTGGGAGCTGATGCTTTTGCGAAAATGAAAAAAGGCGTCCGGGTGATAAATTGCGCGCGCGGCGGCTTGGTGGATGAAAATGCGCTGTTCGAAGCCATCAAGTCAGGTGTCGTTGCTGGCGCCGCCCTGGACGTTTTCACGGAAGAGCCACCTCCCGCGGATCATCCCCTGCTGTCACGCGAGGAAGTAATCGTAACGCCTCATCTTGGCGCCTCGACAGCGGAAGCCCAGGAAGGCGTGGCCTTCACCGTCGCTGAACAAATGCGCGACTACCTGCTGACCGGCGCACTTCGCGGAGCAGTAAATGTACCCGCGCTGGGGACGAAGGAGCTCAATGTGCTACAGCCCTATATCGAACTGGCCGATCGGCTGGGAAGGTTTCAAGCACAATTGGTGGATAGTGCGGTACGGGAAGTGAGACTCGAGTATGCGGGCGAAATTGTTGACTTTGACGCAGCGCCGGTGACGCGCTCGTTTCTGGCCGGCTTGCTGCGGGGAATCAGCGCTCGCGTCAACATCATCAATGCGTTCATGATCGCGGAAGAGCGCGGCATCACGGTCAAGACGTCTTACATACGAGCAACCACCGAGTTTGCTCCGTCTATTCGCACAGTCGTACTCACGAGCGCCGGCGAACAGGCGGTGGCTGGAACACTTTTCGGTTTTGGCGGCCAAACTCGCGAGGGACGAATCACTGAAATTGATGATTTCCACATCGAAGCTCTGCCTCACGGGCACATGCTGGTTACTCGCAATCGAGATGTCCCGGGCGTTATCGGGAAGATCGGAACAACTCTTGGAGAGTCCGGAATCAACGTCAGCCGGTTTCATCTTGGCCGTCGAGAGCGGGGCGGCGAGGCAATGGCCGTGATTGAAGTTGACGCTCCTGTCCCGGCGGAGACGCTTACTCAGTTGCGTTCGCTTGAACAGATCACTTCAGTTAAGCAAATCGAGCTGGGATAGGTCACGAAAATCGAGGCCGTACTATCCGGCAAAATCCTTCGCGTTTTAACCGGAGTTGCCATGCCCGAAAGTGTTTCACCCTATGCTGAGCAGCCTGAGTTTGTTCCTCCGCCACCGCCTGTCATTCCAGAGCCGGCGATCCCACCTCGCTCACGTTTAGATTCAATCGATCTCTTGCGCGGCATCGTGATGGTGATCATGATGCTGGATCACACACGCGACTTTGTGCACTACGCTGCCCTCCAGGGCTTTGACCCCACCGACCTCACGCATACGAGCGCCAAGCTGTTCTTCACTCGCTGGATTACTCACTATTGTGCCCCAGTCTTTGTTTTCCTCGCGGGCACCGGCGCTTATTTGCAGTTGGCCCGTGGCAAGAGCAAGCGGGACCTATCGAAGTTCCTATTGACCCGAGGATTGTGGTTGATCTTTCTCGAGTTCACCGCTGTTCGCATTGGGGCTTTCTTCAACGTCGACTATCGATTTCTCGGCGTCGCCCAGGTGATCTGGGTGATTGGACTGTCAATGATCTTTCTTGCTGCACTGATCCATTTGCCGGTCCGGGTGGTTGCAGCCTTCGGTCTCCTGATGATTGCCTTGCACAACCTGCTGGATCGTTTTCACGTGCAGGGCTGGCGCGGGCCGGACAGCGCGGTCCCAAGTCTTTGGGGAAAGCTCTTCATCATCCTGCATCAGGGTTGGGAGCCTTTCCCCATTTTCGGCTGGCCGAGCCCAGTCATCGTTGTGGTTTACCCTTTGATTCCATGGGTTGGGGTGATGGCGGTTGGCTTCGCCTTCGGGACGCTTTATCAACTTCCCGCGCCTCGACGACAACGACTGTTACTGTGGCTGGGCGGAGTTGCAACAGCACTCTTCTTTATACTGCGAGGTGTCAACCTTTATGGCGACCCATCGCATTGGTCCAGACAGCAAAGTTTAACTCTGACGATAATCTCATTCTTCAATGTGACTAAGTACCCGCCCTCGCTTTTGTTCCTGCTCATGACCCTGGGTCCGGCAATGCTGGCGCTCGCTCTGTTTGAGCGATACAAGGCCGGGCCGCGCGAACAACAAGCGAAAAGCGGCTTGATGCCGCGGCTGCGAGATTTCTTTATAACTTTTGGTCGAGTACCACTGTTTTTCTATCTGCTTCAATGGCCCACCGCTCATCTCCTCTCCGTGCTGCTGCATGTCATCACCGGAAAACCGGTGGCCTGGATGTTTGGCAGCCAGTTCACGAGTGGCCCACCTCCTGGTGTAGGTTTTAACCTGGCAGTTGTTTACGCTTGCTGGATCACGGGGGTGCTTTTGCTCTACCCGTTGTGCAAATGGTTTGCCGGCGTGAAGCAACGCCGCCGGGACTGGTGCCTGTCGTATTTGTAAGTGAATGGTTGACGGAAACCTCATCAGGGCGGGCAACCGTAACGCAAGCTGTTAGCTTGCGTGAGATTGTTTAGTCAACGTCGGACGCAAGCTAACAGCTTGCGTTACAGGTTGCCTTGGCTTTAGGGTGTGCTCGGTATCTTCACTCCCCTCCAGGAGAATCTTATGTCTCGGTCGATCCTCAGGGCTTCTGGCTTCCTGTTAACTCGAGTATTGTTTGCCGCCGTCATCTTACTTGGCCCAGTGACCCAGGCGCAGGACAACCCTGCTGCAGCTGGCAAAGACCTTTACGACAAGCTCAGGTCCTTCACGCTCGGCAGTTCAGCCACTGTTTCGGGGTTGGTGTTCAGTCGCGATCGCGTGCAAATGACCTTCACTGGAACTTTCTACTTTGCTGACGCAATCAACGGCCGGGTGACCGGGGCAGTCTTCGTGGGCGATGGCAAAGTCACAGCAGCCATTCCGCCTAATGAATTTGAAAAAGACAACGTAAAGCGTTTGCTGGGAGAAGAGGTTGTAGAGTCGGATTTTCGTACTTGCGTGCTGCGATTCAGCGACGACACTTTTGAACAGTTGGGCCAAAAACCCACGGCCGGCCCGGTTGACCAAAGCGCCCAGAAAACTGCCAATGAGGCGGAAGTGCGAGTATTGAAAGATACCGGCGCTAATCTATCGGCGCGCCTCGCGGTATCAATTCTGAACCAGGAGAAACCCGGGTTCTTTTTCGCAGTTTTCGACGGCGGCAAACGTGGACGGTTCAGTTTTCTCCTTGATTTCCAGAACCGCATCCCGGTTGCCAACTTCGATATTAACGGTGGCGAGAAGGGGCTGATCTACAACTACAAGGATGAAACTGAGAGTAACGAAGTTTGGCTGGCATTTTATGCGCTGGCGGACTACCAGCGTGGCAACGTCAGCTATTCGAATGTGAACGACCTCCTGGACGTTAGCCATTACGATATGGACGTCGATCTGCGCGATCACAAGAAGTACGTTCGTTTGCTTGCCCGGATCGAATCGAGGACGAGATTTCCGCATGTTCGGTCGCTGCCATTTCGCATTGGCGAAAGTCTCGGACACTTCGAAAGCTGGCGATTAAAGAAGCAGATGCGGCTACAGCAGGCTAAGCTGGGTGGGGTAGAGCTGCCTTTTGCGCAGGAGGATTGGGAAGGCGGTTTCACGCTCTTTCTGCCGGATGAATCGCAGAGCGGCCAGGAACTCGATCTTGAACTTCGTCTACAAGGCGATTTTATGTACGACGCAGAAACCGTGGGCGATTCCCACTATCCAAGATCAAACGAAACATGGTTTCCCAGACAAGGCTATTTGGATCGAGCCACCTTTGATCTCACATTTCGGCACCCAAAGAGACTGCACGTTGCCAGTGTGGGCGTGAGATTGAGCGAGCAGCCGGATCCGGAAAACAAGGATGTGGTGGTGACGAAGTATCAGATGCAACAGCCGGTGGCGTTGGTCACCTTTGCGCTCGCGCCGTTCGAGCGTCATACCCAAATGGTCAGATTTGACCAGGGAGGCGTCGGCGATCCGATTCCTTTGATCTTTGACTCGATGCCTGGCTCGATGATGGCCATCAAGGAAGATTTCATCATGGCCGAGCTCGACAACTCGCTGCGATACTTCACCGCCTTGTTCGGCAAATATCCCTATCCCGTGTTTGGAGCTGCCTTTCATCCTTTCAACTTTGGTCAAGGCTTTCCGGCACTATTAATGATCCCGGCCACGGATCGTGCAAACAGACACACCTACGTATTCATCGCACACGAAACGGCGCATCAATGGTGGGGAGACATTGTGGCTTGGCGGTCTTACCGGGATCAGTGGTTGAGTGAAGGCTTTGCTGAGTATTCAGGGATACTCTACACAGGCTTGCGTTCAGGGCCAGGCTCGCGGGACGAACTGATCGCGCGTTTGCGCGAGTCGCTCAGAGACCCGCCGCGAACCTTGAACGGCATGGGCAAAGGAAGACTCGTGGATGTCGGTCCGATTATCCTGGGTCACCGTCTGAATACAACTAAGACGTTCGGCGCATACCAGACCCTTATTTACAATAAGGGCGCCCTGGTGCTTCGCATGCTGCACTTCCTTCTAACCGATCCCGACACCGGAAAGGGTGACGCCTTCTTTGCCATGATGACTGACTTTGTCAACCGGCATCGAAACGGGTTCGCTTCCACCGATGACTTTCGCACGGTGGCAAATGAACATTTCGCCAGATCACCCATCGCCGCTAGTTATGGTTTGAATAATCTCGACTGGTTTTTCAATCAATGGGTTTATCATTCAGATCTACCTTCCTACCAGTTGGAATATCATTTCCAGGATCAGCCTGATGGCAAGATCCTCATGACCGGATTTGTATCTCAAGAGAATGTCCCACCCGACTGGTTCATGGTGTTGCCGGTGGCAATGACATTTAACGGGAAAAAAGTCTACACCACCGTGAACGCTTTTGGTCCAAAAGCGCCATTTGCACTGAAGTTACCGATGCGGCCTTCTAAAGTAGAATTAGACCCCGATCATTGGGTGCTGTCCGAAAGAACTTCGACCAAGGGCGGCTAGTCTGACAGTGCACCTTTCTTGATCGACAGCTCGGGTCGTATCATTGGCTCATGCAGAACAAAGAAATCCGACTGGCCCGTCGTCCGACAGGCATGCCCACCTACGATGATTTCGCGTTTGTCGAAACAGAAGTCCCGGAACCTCGGGAGGGAGAGGTTTTGGTGCGCACACTTTACATCTCCGTCGATCCCTACCTGCGTTCCAGGATGCGCGCAAGGCGATCGTACGTACCACCGTTTGAGGTTAACGAAGTCATCAGCAGTGGGGGCATTGGCGAAATAGTCGAATCAAGGTCACCCGCATTCAAGCCAGGCGACATCGTTACAGGCATGCTCGGTTGGCGACTGTACAACGTGACAAAGGCCGCTGGGCTCACGAAAGTTGATCCAAGGATTCCGGTTACAGCGGCGCTTGGTGTTCTCGGGATGCCGGGACTGACTGCCTACTTCGGGCTGCTGGACATCGGTCAGCCAAAAGCAGGCGAGACTGTGCTTGTTTCCGGTGCAGCCGGCGCCGTTGGCGTGGCCGTCTGCCAGATCGCGAAGATCAAGGGCTGTCGCGTTGTCGGGATCGCCGGCGGCGAGGAAAAGAATAGGTATATCTGCGATAAACTCGGGGTGGACGCAGCGATTGATTACAAAGCTGGTGATATTTCAGTTGCCTTGCGAGAGGCATGTCCGAACGGGATTGATGTGTATTTCGACAACGTTGGGGGCGAAGTATCGGACGCCGCCCTGCCGTTAATTCGACAAGGCGCACGGATCATCATCTGCGGGCAAATCTCGATCTATAACGTCGATGCCCCGGATATTGGCTTGCGCCCGCAACCCTACCTGCTGGTTAACCGCGCCATGATGAAGGGCTTCATTATTACCGATTACATGGCGAGGTTTGCCGACGGCGTCCGCGAGTTAAGCCAGTGGTTTGCTGAAGGTAAGCTCAAGAATGTCGAGACTATTGTTGAAGGTTTTGAGAATACTCCGAAGGCTTTTATAGGTCTGTTCACCGGAGAGAATTTGGGCAAACAAATCGTAAAAGTTGCTGCCAAGTAACTCCGCTAAACTAAACCGCACTCGGCAATTGGCTGGCAATGGTGCTTAGTTTCGGCGATTGCCGGTGAACCGCAACAGGAAGAAAAACAAATTGATGAAATCGAGATAGAGGGAAAGCGCCCCGACTACCGCGTACGCCCCAACCCGCCCATCAGGAAGAGCCACAGCCATATGTTTCAGGCGTTGCGCGTCCCAGGCCGTCAGCCCGGTAAAGACCAACACGCCAACAACTGAAATCACGAATTGCAGGGCGTCACTGTGCCAGAACAGCCCAACGATTGAAGCGAGAATCAGGCCAATCAGTCCCATGAACATGAACTGACCCACGCCCGCAAGACTGCGCTTTGTAACGGTGCCAAACACCGCCGTGGCGCCAAACATACCCGCCGTAACGATGAACGTTGAGGCAATTGAGTTCCCATTATACAGCAACAAAATCACGGATGAGGTCACGCCGACGAGGGCCGAATACAGCATGAAAAGGCCCGCCGCAGTCGTGGGCGCTACTTTGGCCACACGCGCCGACAGGTAGAAGACGAGGCCGAGTTGGGCGATCAGGAGGATCCAGAACGCCAGCCGGTTATTTACGAAAATCGCTTCGACTAATGCTGGCGATGAGGCTACCGCAAAGGCCGTTCCTGCTGTAATCAGCAGTCCTGCAAACATCCAGCCATATACCTTGCCCAAAAACGCGCTCACGCGTTCGTCGCGAATGTCAGGCGATGCCAGGGACGGTTGACTGAAAGACGGTTGGTTCCAGCTCATTTTCTGCCTCCAAAATACAAAAGGGTTGAAGTAGGTATCATAGCACTCCTAACCTTTGATGCATGAATTTGTAGTGCGGAACGGCTTTGCACAAAAAGATGCGATGGTCTGTACCGTACCGCGAGCGAAGCGACCGGATGTTACACTCCATTTCCCGATGGGATTCTCATAATTGGCAGCCAGTGAATTAGTTAGTAGTCAGGACCCTTAGTGTAAAAGCAGTGTGGAACCCATCAATTACTGATCATATCGTTCGTTAATGGTACGGAGTGCGGCGCAAGTTCAAACAGCCGGGTACAAAAGAGGCTCTCGAGCTCCGGCTGCATTGAGCAGAACTCCTCTGCAATTGAAGGCGCAACAACTTGGAATAGATTCCCGCGCAGACGGCATCCTGTTTGCTATGTCAGCACCGACGAGTAGATCTAATCCGCATCTGCGGAGCATAGCGAAAGCGTTACGTTTCATAAACCAGGGGAGGAGATTATGGCAAGCAAGAAAAAAGCAGGCGCTGAACCAAGCGAATTGTTGAATAAGGAAACTATTGACCTGTTGTATCAGGCGCTCGAAACGGAAAAGGGAGGGGTCCAGGTCTACACAACGGCGCTACGCTGCGTCATGAACGAGGACTTGAAGGAGGAATGGAAAAAATACCTGGATCAAACAAAGAATCATGTTGAGATAGTCTCAGATATTCTCAGGGACCTGGACCTTGATGTAGATGCCGAAACGCCCGGTCGCAAAGTTGTCCGTCACATCGGTGAGTCTCTGGTGAAAGCTATGGAGATGGCTTTGAAATCAGCGCCTCGAGCAGCGGCTGAGATTGTCGCTGCCGAATGCGTCGTGTTCGCCGAGACAAAAGACCATCTGAACTGGGAACTGATTGGCGAACTTGTCGATCAGCTCGAGGGAGACGCAGCCGAGTTCCTCAAGGATGCATATGAGGAGGTTGAGGACGAAGAAGACGAGCATCTCTATCATACACAAGGATGGACTCGCGAATTGTGGATCCAGGCACTCGGTATGGAGGCTGTGATTCCGCCACCTGAAGAAGTAGAAGACGTCGAGACCGCATTGGAAGCGGCCGAAGTTAAGCAGGCCCGAACCAGGAAAGCGAAAGCGTAACTGGTGGGTCGTTTCGGATCACGCCTGTGGCGCTAATGCCGCGAGCTTTAGTTCCCGAAACAGCTTAACCAGATCCGCCTGCTGATAGTTTGCATTTAAGCCACTGGGATTCGGCAACACCCATAACACGGTGTTGCCGATTTGTTCCTCCTGCCGTCCAACGATAGCTTTTGGTTGATTGAACGCAGTGCGGTAGGCGCCAAGACCGAGGATTGCCAGGATCCTCGGCTGATAACGTCGCACCTTCGCCCTAAGCGTTAATCCACCGGCAATCAACTCCTCTTTAGTCAGAAGATCGCCACTCGCTGTGGCGCGAGGCACGACGTTGGTGATTCCGCAGCCAGACTTCAACAATTCCTCTTCGTCGAAGGGTGAGAGCTGGCGATCAGTAAAGCCCGACCTGAAAAGCGCGGGCCAAAACCTGTTTCCCGGGCGCGCGAAGTGATGACCCACCGCAGCCGTGTAAAGGCCGGGATTTATCCCGCAAAAAAGAACCATCAGATGTGCCGCGATAACATCCCTGACCGTCTTGCCTTCTGCCGCCAGTACTTGCTGCCTGCTTGGTTTCCACGGAATGGTCGTTTGCGTCTCCTGCATGGATAGTTGTAACGCAAGCTGTTAGCTTGCGTGTTTGGTTGAGCCCATTCAACCGGTGACGCAAGCTGACAGCTTGCGTTACAAATTCGCAGTGTCACATCAATAGATCTCAAACCGGGTTTGCTGGACAACACTGTTTTTGGAAATGCGATCAATCAGGGTTACCTGGAGACGGTAATAACCAAGCGGCAACCCGGTAAGCGGTATCTCAGCGGCGTAAGGAAGTCTTGCCTGATCCAAAACACCTTCGGTCGCTATCTTTTTCAACGCCGTTGTAAGGACGGGCTGATTATCTCGCACGAGTTGTATCTGGATCGCCACGTCCGGCGCCCCGTCAGTTGTAGAACGCGCCGCGTTGTAAGCAAAGACAAGAAAACGAAGATATGAATTGTTGCGAAAACGGTGGCTGATGCTCAAGCCAACCGTATCTGTCGGATTCGGAGTGTTGGTTGAAACCGCGGCCAGGCTTGTTTCCGGGCGCTCTCCGAGTAGCAAGCTGCTCGTGGAAAGTTTTCCTTTGGAAAGATCCGGAATCTCGATCCACTGCTGGGCGCTGCCGACGAGTCCACTTCTTTCGTCCTTTGCGGCCACTCTCACCTGATAAATACCCGGCTGAACCCGTATGGGATAGGTGTATGTCAGGTCACGCTTGTAACCCTTGGCAGCCTCCTCTGCAGGAGTATTCACATTTATGTGCCCTGTGAAAGTTTGCCCGTGCCGCCCCCGGTCGTCGAAGAAGGCCCCCAGGACGGTCAACACTGCCTGATACGTTCCCTTATCCGCCGCAAAGGTAAGAAACTCGGCAGGCACTTCCATCGAAGCTGAAAGTCTCGCGCCTTCGTCCGGGGTCTGCAAATAGCTGAGTGTTAGTGAAATGGGCAGCCGCCGGTCCGGGTAGGGAGCTCCCAGCGCCTCCTGTATTTGTTTATCGATTGCCGGATTGGTTGCCGGTGGGGTATCGGGCTTTTTCGTGGTCACCGGCGGCTCGGGTTCAATATCAAAGAACCCTCGACGTACGCGAACCACCAGCTCCGATCGCGAAGGAACGCTCACCTCAATCCGACGAAAACGCCTGGTCGTTCCGGCCTGGCGATCCGGCTTCCAGGCGAGCAAATAATAAAAGGAAGTTTCTTTTAGCGCTCCGGCAAGCCCCGGTTTCAAATCGTTTGTATTAAAGATCGCGCGGCCGCCAGTGTCTCTAGCGAGCGCGTGCATACCGTCCTGACTGGCAGTCAACTCACCCATGGTCGACCTAGCGAGGCGGCCTGAAGGATCAAAGTTCGATTCGCTGCTGGCATCAGTCAAGCTCGCCACCAAACCGCGAGCATCCATTGAATAGATAACTATACCGTTTCGAGCTGCCAGGCTCGTGATGCGTTGCAAACGATCCTTACTGTCTGAGTTTCGATAATCCAGAAGAAATCCACCCGAGAGGAAGAAAACAAGTTTGCGACCCGGCAGTTTGTTTGCCCCGCGAATCAGGCTTTCCAGACCGGCCAACGTCCCGACTGTGATGTGGGAAGCGACTTGCAGAATCACTCGAGCACGGCTGTGCACGATGCTGGACGCGGTATCACGCATAAGGCCTGGATTGAGGCGCAGCGTTTCATCGATGAAGTATTCCAACACGTCGATGTCGTTGTCTTCGATTAGGATCGCCTGATATTCGCTCATCGGCGGCCTGTCCATGTCGCGAACGTTGTAGGGGCGCAACTGGATGCGCTCAAAGGCGGCCGCGAGTACCCGTTTGTTATCAGTGAGTTGTTGGAGAAATCCTATCTGGCCCGAAGCGGAAGTTATGGCGACCTCATCGTTCTGACCCATCTCATCGTCCAGAAACCTCTTCAGCAGTTTCTTCGTTGCGGTGAGGCCATTGAGGTCCAAGTGAAGGTCGTCTACATAGAAGAAAACCGTTCGACCGCGATCAAGCGGCACCGGTCCCTTCCGAGGCGTGGCAGTCGGCATGGGGGATGTGCCTCGTGCAGCAGCGAGTTGGGACTCCTCATTGCTGCCGGCCGTTACCCGCTCAAAAAAATCGATTGGCCTTTCCTTCCCATCGATCTTGAGAAGAAAGTCCTCGCGCTTCAGTCCATTAACCACATGGCCCTGCTTATCAAAGACCATGACGTCGGTCTGCACCAGTTCGGTGAAGACTCGGACGACGTCGCCCTGATCTTGTACGGGGTTCGGCTTAGACTGCGCGCAGAGATCGGGTGCAGCGGTTCGAGTTAACGCGCAACAGAGCAGGCTTACGAGGACTGTGTTGATGACCCTAATTTGCGCAGGCATAATCCACACGCAAAGGATTGCACGAGTTTCGTCCTGGGGAGACTTATTGGGCCGCCGAGCTCTAGCGACTTCCATTTACCTGTAAGGGCAAAATGCAAGTAACTATGTATCAAGTGCGGCCTGGCGCGCAACCAAAACATTCAGCTTGAGGGAGTCGTATAAAACTTTTTTGAGCTCAGGAATCCGGGTTTCCGCTATAGTCACCTCAGCGAAAGAAAACTACAGCTCCCATGCCGGCAAATGAATTAACAGTCAAACTGGATCGCGTCTGCAAGAGCTTCGGCGAGTTTGTGGCGGTAAACGATTTAAGCCTCGCTGTGTCTGCGGGACGAATCTACGGATTGCTTGGTCCAAACGGTGCGGGCAAAACCACGACGATCAGGATGGTTGTAAACATCACAGCTCCCGACTCAGGCCGGATCGATTTATTTGGTGGCAGGATCACCGAGGCAGTGCAAGATCGAATTGGCTACCTTCCCGAGGAGCGTGGGCTCTACAAGAAAATGAAGATCGGCGATCAACTGCGCTTCTTTGCGGCTTTGAAAAACCTTTCCGGCAAGGAGGCTGAGCAAAGAATTGATGACTGGTTGGTGCGCGTCAAACTAAGCGAGTGGAAAAACAAACGATCGGTAGAGCTGTCAAAGGGCATGCAGCAGAAGGTCCAATTCGTCAGCGCGGTATTGCATAATCCCGATCTTCTGATACTTGATGAACCGTTTTCAGGTCTTGATCCAGTGAATGTAAAACTTCTGAAGGAAATTGTCCTCGAACTTAAGACCGCAGGTAACACAATCATATTTTCCACTCACCAAATGGAGCTGGCCGAGGAGATCTGTGACGATATATGTTTGCTCAATCGGTCGCGCAAGGTTCTGGAGGGAAGCATCCGGGAGGTTAAGCGAGCCTTTGGGAGAAATGCGGTTGCGCTGCGGTTTGAAGGCGGGGACGGAGTGCTTGACGATCGAACACTGGTCAGTGCGGTCAAGCGCTATAGCGACGGTGTGGAGGTATTGCTGGCGGAGAAAGCAAGTGCTCAAGAGTTGTTGCAGAGGCTGGTAGCGACCGGGGCAATCATCGGCAGGTTTGAGATGATTGAGCCCAGCTTGCACGACATCTTCATCGAGAAAGTTACCGAGGCTGTATGAACAAGTTCCTGGCAGTTGTTAAGCGAGAGTATCTCTATCGCGTCCGCTCGAAGATGTTCGTCTTTATGACAATCCTTGGACCGGTAATGTTGGCAGTGTTCACGATTGTTCCGGGCCTGCTCATGAGCATGAAAACAGAAGATACACACCTGGCGATTATCGACCTGACCGAGGGCGGGAAGTTGTCCAAGCCTGTCCGCGATGCTTTGCTGCAACAAGACGAAGAAGACGACTCGGCTCAGTATCGGGAAAAATTCGTGGGTTCTCGCAACGCAAATGCA
Source organism: Pyrinomonadaceae bacterium (assembly GCA_035644135.1). Lineage (GTDB taxonomy): Bacteria > Acidobacteriota > Blastocatellia > Pyrinomonadales > Pyrinomonadaceae > PSRF01. The sequence continues at coordinate 3,930 of DASQPD010000021.1, read as the reverse complement.
AAGAATCGATTCCAGAAAGCAGGGCGCGCCCTGCGAGGACGGTTTTTCGTGGAAGAGGTTAATGTGAACGGGCGTTCACTTCCCGATCTGAAACGAGAGTTGAACGCCAGAATCAGCAGAGAAGAACTGGACGCCTATCTTGTACTGCCGGCGGACCTGCTGAAAAACAGCGAAAGCAATCCGACCTATTACGGGCGTAACGTCGGCGACGTTATCACGCGCGAAGAGATCGAAGATCGCCTGAACCGGGCAATTACCAGACAGCGATTCGTCGCGAACGGCGTGAAAGAACAATACATCGACCAGTTATCCCGACCGGTTGATCTCGAAACCCACTCAGTAAATCAGAAAGGCGAGGAGGGAGTGGAGGATACGGGCGCGGGCTTCGTACTGGTTTTTGTCATCGCCTTTCTGATCTACATAACGGTGCTGCTTTACGGTCAGGTGATCCTGGGCTCGGTTGTGGAAGAGAAAGAGACGCGGATCGCCGAGATACTCTTCTCGTCTGTTCGCTCTTTCACCCTGATGGTCGGAAAGCTTATTGGAGTTTCGCTGGTGGCGGTAACGCAATTGGGAATCTGGACGCTGGCATTCATAGTGCTGTCGGTCTATGGCGTCGGCGCACTCGCGGCTCGAGGGTACGACGACGTCGCGATTCCTCATCTGCCGTTTTCTTTCTTCGTATATTTCTTTCTCTTTTTTGTCGCCGGCTATTTTATTTATGCAAGCATCTATGTCCTGATCGGATCCATGGTGACCACCGCCCAGGAGGGAGGGCAACTGGCAATGCCAGTGGTATTCGTGCTCGTGGCTGGCCTCTACCTGGGCTTTCCGGTAATCCGCAGCCCTAATTCATCATTCGCATTTTGGGTGTCGATGTTCCCGCTCTTCTCTCCGATTACAATGGTGGTGCGGATCGTATCGCAGACCCCGCCTGCCTGGCAGATTATTCTCTCGCTGTCACTGGCGGCAGGAACCGCCTTGTTTTTGATCTGGCTGGCATCTCGGATCTACCGGATCGGTATGCTGATGTATGGCAAGAAAGCGACCATACCCGAGGTCTTGCGCTGGATAAGACAGGACTGAAACATTGCCGATTGCCAATTGCCGATTGGAATGATCCCGCCAATCCGCAATCCGCAATTCGTACGCAATTCGCAATCGGCAATCGGCAATCGGCAATTGGCAATTGGCAATGGATAATGTCTATCGAAATCGAAAAGAAGTTTAGACTGACGAAGAAACAGCGAGAGGCTGTGCTCGCGCGTCTATCAGCGCTCGGCGCCCAACTTAAAGCTACCGAGTTCGAGGAAAATACTCTTTACGGCGGTGAGCAAATCGATCTCAGCCGCTCAGTGCTCCGGCTGCGCCGCGTGGGACAACGCGCCATCCTTACTTACAAAGAGAGATTTCCTACCACCTCTTCGATCAAACATCAGCGGGAGGACGAAACTGAGGTTGGGGACGCGGATGCATTGGATGCGATCCTTCAAGCGCTCGGTTTCGCGCCGGCTCTTGTCTACGAAAAGCGGCGAATGACATGGCACCTGGGGCAGGCCGAAATAGTCGTCGATGATCTGCCTTTTGGATTTTTCATGGAGATCGAAGCCGGCGAAGCGGAGATTAATGAAGTTGAACGAAAACTTGGGATCAAAGGATTGAAACCCGAGCACTCAACTTATCCAGCATTGACTCTTACACATGGCAAGAAGAGTGGTAGTGTGATTGAGGCCCGATTTGACTCCAAATCGAAATAGCAGTTCCTGATTTGGGCGCCCAAAACTAAAGCGGCCTCGCTCTTCTTCAAGAACGAGGCCGCCTTTTCCTGTGTCGCCTGGGAAATCTTACATTCCCATGCCGCTCATTCCGCCCATGCCACCCGGCATGGCCGGGCTGCTCTTGTCATCTTCAGGAAGCTCCGAAACCATTGCTTCCGTTGTCAGCATCAATCCGGCAATCGAGGCAGCATTTTGCAGTGCTGTTCGAGTGACTTTCGCAGGATCGATGACTCCAGCCTTTACCAGGTCCTCATAGGCTTCGGTCTGAGCGTTGAAACCGAAGCTTTCGTTCTTCTCCGACCGGACGCGCTCAACTACGACAGCGCCTTCCTTACCGGCGTTCTGAACGATTTGGCGCAACGGCTCTTCCAGGGCGCGGCGAACAATGTTCACACCGATCTGTTCGTCCGGATCCCCTTCGCCATCCTTGTTAATCGTGAACTTCTCTAGCGCTTTGGCCGCACGTACGAGCGTAACTCCGCCGCCGGGAACAATTCCTTCCTCGACTGCCGCTCGTGTTGCGTGCATTGCATCCTCGACGCGAGCTTTCTTTTCCTTCATTTCTGTCTCGGTCGCCGCCCCAACTTTGATCACGGCCACACCGCCAACTAACTTCGCTAACCGTTCCTGCAGCTTTTCACGGTCGTAATCAGAGGTTGTTTCCTCGATTTGGGCACGCAGAGTCTTGACGCGACCCTCGATGTCCGATTGCTTGCCGGCACCCTCAACGAGGGTGGTGTTGTCCTTGTCGATCGTGACCTTCTTGGCGCGTCCCAGATCCTCAAGCTTGACGTTTTCGAGCTTGATACCCAGGTCCTCACTGATAACTTTACCGCCGGTCAGGATGGCGATGTCTTCCAGCATCGCTTTGCGCCGGTCGCCGAATCCTGGGGCTTTCACTGCGGCAATGTTCAAGGTTCCTCGCAGCTTATTCACAACCAGGGTAGCCAGCGCCTCGCCTTCGACATCTTCCGCGATTATCAGCATCGGCTTGCCCATCTTTGCAACCTGCTCTAGCAAAGGCAGCAGGTCTTTCATCGAGCTGATCTTCTTCTCGTGAATAAGAATCAGAGGATTCTCGAGCACCACTTCCATGCGTTCGGGATCGGTGACGAAGTAAGGACTGAGGTAACCGCGGTCAAACTGCATACCTTCCACGACTTCGAGTGAAGTCTCCATCGTCCTTGATTCCTCTACGGTGATCACGCCGTCTTTACCGACTTTGTTCATCGCCTCGGCGATGATATTGCCAATCGTCTGGTCGCCGTTTGCGGACACAGTACCCACCTGAGCGATGGCGTCACCTTTAACCGGTTTGGCCAAACGCTTGATCTCCTCAGTGGCCCGTTCCACAGCCTTGTCGATTCCGCGCTTAAGCGCCATCGGGTTTGCACCGGCCGCGACTGTCTTTACGCCTTCCCGGAAAATCGCCTGTGCCAGCACGGTAGCGGTGGTGGTGCCATCGCCGGCCACATCTGAAGTCTTGGAGGCGACTTCGCGAACCATTTGTGCTCCCATGTTTTCGAGCGAATCCTTGAGCTCGATCTCCTTCGCCACCGTCACCCCGTCTTTGGTGATGGTTGGCGAGCCAAATTTCTTGTCGATCACAACGTTGCGACCCTTGGGCCCCAAAGTGATCTTCACCGCGTCGGCGAGCTGATTGATGCCCCGCAAGATCGCCGCCCGCGAGTCCTCACCGTGAATGACTTGCTTTGCCATGTCTATCTCTTCTCCTGCTGATTGTGGAATTTATCTAAAGAAAAGGGCAGCGGTCATTTCTGACTACTTGCCCTTTTTGCCTCCGGTTGCTGCACCGGCTCGTTCGAGAATGCCGAGAATCTCGTCCTCGCGCATGATCAGAAGCTCTTCGCCATCGATCTTGATCTCCGAGCCGCTGTACTTGCCAAAAAGAACACGGTCACCCGGTTTGACGTCCAGAGCCTGACGGGTGCCATCCTCTTTGTATTTGCCTTCGCCGACGGCGACCACCTGACCCTCCTGGGGCTTTTCCTTGGCGGTGTCGGGAATGATGATCCCGCCCCGCACCTGCTCTCCTTCTTCAATTCTGCGCACAATGACGCGGTCATGAAGAGGTCTAATGTTCGTAGCCATTGCTCTTAGTTTCTCCTTTCGGTTTCCCGATAAAATTACG
>DASQPD010000020.1:0-127022 GCA_035644135.1 Pyrinomonadaceae bacterium | reverse complement strand
GAGCTTTCGTGTCAGTTGTTTTTCGGTTCGTGTAATTTCGTGGATCGGTTTGTTTACTTGCCAAAAAAACCTGCTCAAGAAAACAAGAAATTGGCGGTTTGTTACACAGATTAGAAAGCAAAAGGCAGTAAGCAGAAGGCAGTAGGCAAGTTTGTACGGCCGGATCGCCTTTCCGCTTTCTGCCTTCCGCTTTCTGCCTATTGCTATCTGCCTATTGCTATCTGCCTATTGCTATCTGCCCACTGCTATCTGCCCACTGCTATCTGCCCACTGCTTTCTGCCTTCCGCTTTCTGCCTGCCTACTGCTTTCTGCCCACTGTTTACTGTTTTCTAAATCTGTAATACAAACGCGCAACGTCTTGTTTTCTTGACCAGGTTTTTATGGCGAGTAAACAAAGCGATCCACGAAATTACACGAACCGAAAAACAACTGACCCGAAAGCTCCTCTATTTATTTCGTGTAATTTCGTGGATCATGTCTTAGGTTTTTGGTTGCGGCTCTGCTGCGCTGCGTAATCTGCGTAATCTGCGGATGTCACCGCCGCGACTGTTGCGTCTCTTCGGCTGACGATTGGGCGATAATCAGCCTCGAGACGCAAAGTCGCGATGGTGCTGGGGTGAGGACTATTTTGAAAGAGTCGCTTTTTACCTCGATCCCACCTCGAAGCGGGAGCCAAACTCTTTATTGCATTTGTGGTGGCCTTTTAACTAGAATGAGGCCGACCCAAGCTTGGTCCCTCGCAACGCTTTCTCACGTGACGTGAAAATACCGAGTGGGCATCCGTAAGTCCTTAGAGCGCCCTCAATCAGTTCTTATAAAATTCTAAGGACCAAGAACTGGTAATGACTGACGGCCACGAGTTCCTCTACGAGTTTGGCCCTTATCTGCTCGACGGGCGAGAGCGTGTCTTGCTGCGCGATGGACGACCTGTGTCGCTCGCGCCGAAAGCGCTCGAAACTCTCCTGGTATTACTGCGCAACAGCGGACACCTCGTCGAAAAGGAACAACTGATGAGCGAGGTGTGGCCCACGACTTATGTGGAGGAGGCAAACCTTACGCAGAACATCTCCATCCTGCGCAAAGTATTGAGTGCGGGCAGCGACGGCACGAATTACATCGAGACGGTACCGCGTCGTGGCTATCGTTTCACATGCGCAGTGCGCAGGATTACAGAAGTTCCGGCGGCCGACGCAGAGGCCGATGGCAAACTCGGCCAAAACGAAAGGTCTTACCGGTTCCTGGCGATCCTTCCTTTTGCGAATGCCAGTCACGACGAGAAGATGGAGTACCTCTCGGATGGCATCACTGAAAGCATCATTAACAGTCTTTCACAATTGCCGCAATTGCGCGTCATGTCGCGAAACGCCGTCTTTCGGTACAAAGGGAGGGAGTTAGATGCTCAGCGAATCGGACGCGAGCTGGGCGTCGATGCAGTTTTAGTTGGTCAGGTTCAATTGTTGGATCGCAGGCTGCTGGTAAGCACCGAACTGGTGGATGTCGCCAATGGGTGGCAGCTGTGGGGTCACAATTACGATCGGGGATCGAAAGCCATCTTTGAAGTTCAGGAGGAGATCGCCCGGCAGATTTCGGCGACCCTCCGACTAAAGCTTACGGGAGACGATGAGCAGCGACTCACCAAGCGTTATACCGAGAGCGCCGATGCCTATCAGGCATATTTGCAGGGCCGGTTTCACTGGAGCAAATTCACCAGGGAGGGGCTGGAACGAGCGACGATATTTTTCCGGCAGGCGATAAACCTTGACCCAAACTTTGCGCTGGCCTATGCGGGCATTGTCGACTGCTACTTGCGATTGGCCACGAACTATATTCCACCCGCCGAAACCCAACGGAAAGCGACAAGAGCTGAGACGGCGACGCCTGAGTCTGTTCCCGCAACGGAGGAGAGTCTTGAGCCGGTCAAGACGCGCTACAAGTGGGATTGGACGGGAGTGGAACGCGAACTCAAGCGCGCGACGGAGCTGAAGACGAGTTATCCGGCGGCTCATCAATGGCACGCGGCCTATGTCTTTTCATTGAAATTATTCCGAGAAGCGCTGGGGGATGAGGGAGCGGAACGTCTGAAGACTGCTGAGCGTGAAGCCGGAATAGCCCTTGATCAATCGTTGGTGGAGCAGATTCGGTCCGCGAGCCCCACTCGGGCTGAGGAGATACAGGTTTTCTGTGCAATTGCTCGCGAGCAGATTGAAGCTGGCAACTATGAGGGTGGCTGTCAGATCCTTAGAAACTGGTGGACAGTGGGCGAATGGCCCACTCTGGAAAGTCTGAGCTCTTACTCGGCAGGGGATCTGCTTTTTACCGCTGGGTCGTTGACAGGCTGGGTTGCGAGCGCGCGGCAGATACCTGCGGGTCAGAAACACGCTGAAGCTCTTCTAAACGGTTCCATTGGCATTTTCGAACACCTTGGAGCCAAGACCCGTTCGTGTGAGGGGCAGATCGAACTCGGTTACTGTTACTATCGGGAAGGGTTGTTTGATTTAGCGCGGCTAACAATTTTGAGTGCCGTCCGCAAATTGTCACCCGACGAACGGGACCTGCGCAGTGTTGGCTTGGTTAGACTAGCTATTATTGAGCGTCATGCTGGAAGACTGCAAGATGCTCTCACCTGCCTAAATGAGGCCTCTGGCTTGGCGAAACTCGTAGGCCCCTGGGTAACTGGTCGATACCATCTAGAAGTTGCGACGACGCTAAAGAACCTCGCCAAAGCGGAAAAACAAGAGAAGTATTTTCCAGTGGCCCTAGAGTACTATCATAAAGCCTTTTACGAATTCCAAGCAGTTGGAAACCATCGTTACGCCGCTGTCGTTGAGAATAACAATGGCTACCTCTTGCTGAACTTGGCGAAATTCAGAGAAGCGGAGGAGCACCTACGAGGCGCCCGAAGTCTCTTTGACAGTTTTGGTGACAAAGTCTGCCGTGCCCAAGTCGACGAAACGTTAGCGCGCCTTCATCTTGCGGAAGGACGGCTGGACTCAGCCGACGAAGCAGCACAACGAGCAGTAGAGACATTGGAAGAGGGGGATGGTGAAGCATTACTTGCTGAGGCCCTAATAACACGTGGAATAGTTCTTTCGCGATTAGGTAACTCTAGCCATGCAATAAGGCTCCTCGATCGGGGAAACCAGCTTGCTGAACGTTGTGGCGATACCGAAGGTGCCGGACGAGCTCTTTTGTTTGTCGTCGAGGAAATGTCGAACCAGTTGGGTGATGACGAACTCAGGGAGCTGGCGCCCCGGCTTGAAAAGCTATTGGCCCTTTCACCGCAAGAAGCCACCCGAGAGCGTTTGCGCAAATCCCTTACAACCATTACCAGAGCAGGTTCCACCGACGACTAACTGCTAACAACAGCAGCCTGATCATTGGGATGGATATAACCGCGAAGTAAAGACTTGGTTGTAATCAGAGTTCGAGCCATAACCATGGTCGCTTTTGTGCTACTAACTCTAATATCCATGTTGGTTCCTCATTCCTCAAGGGGAGTTGCGAACTGCCGAAAAACTACTTTGCGGCATATGGGTTGCCAGTAGAGGTCTCAGCAGGGGTTTCTTGCCAAGTTTTTAGTCAGATCGAGCGAATCGCGGAAGAACCCCAAGCAAATTGACCGAGACTTGCCAACGTGACCGCTCGCGAGTCTCGTCAGTAAACGAAAGACAGGAGACTCAGAGCGACGTCGACTACGCCAGTCGGTATGTTTCCGGCGATGCCAGTGGGAATATTGCCATCCTTTCCGGTGGGAATATTTCCGGCAAATGCTGTAGAAACGGTTGCAAGCGAAAGAAGTGTCGCAAAAAGGATGCGTCTAACGGTTTTCATGATCAATTCTCCTCAGTGAACTATTCAGTTTGCTGGGTGGCGCCTCAGTCGGGAATTTCGTTGCTGCGGATTGTCCGACTGAGGCAATTACTCATCTTGCTCACTCCCCATAATCAAGGAATGTGCCACAACTAGTTACTGAATATGAATCGCAGTGAAACCTTTTGATGTCAATTATTTACACGAATCTATAGCCATGAGGCGAATAGATGAATACGGCGTATACTTGGTATCCAGGGGGCGAGCTTCAAACAGTGACTATTACTGGTCTTCGAATCAAACCATCGGATCTTGCTGCTTTTTTGCGTTTGGCACAGTAGATTTCGCAGTTGTATACGGAGGTAACACCGTTTACCGGGTATTCACCCGTATCAAGTTTCCCGGACGGACCTGGAAAACATGTTAGAAACCAAGCTACTGGAGCACATTCATTCATCGCACCTAACCCTGAGCGAAAGGGTTCAGGCTTGCTGTACTGTAGCTAGGGAGCAACTTGAGCTTGGCGACTTTGACGGGGGTTGTGCGGCCCTTAAGAAATGGTGGACGATAGGCGATTGGCCTAAGGTGGATGGTTTGAATCGGATTGCAGCCGCTGAGTTGCTGCTCACCGCGGGAACACTCAGTGGGTGGGTCGCTAGTACGCGGCAAGTCCAGGGAGGCCAAAAAGCCGCCGAGCGTCTGTTGAGTGCGGCGATTGCTTTCTTCGAATATGAGGCTGCGAAAACTAGAGCAGCCGAAGGGCACATTGAGCTCGCCTACTGCTATTTTCGCCAAGGGCTTTTTGACCTCGCACGGATTACCTTGCGTCAATCGCTGGATACCCTAAACGATGGAGATTCCGAACTCAGGGGTCTGGCGCTCATACGCTTGGCAATTGTGGATCGACATGCGGGTCGATTGCACGATTCACTTGATTTGTTGGCTGAAGCGACACCGATCATAGATGGTTGTGGAATACTCACAAGAGCTCGATTTCACCATGAACTGGCGACAACGCTGAAGGAACTTGGTACCGCTGAAGGTTGCAATGATCACTTTGAAAGGGCACTTGATCATTTCGCCAAGGCCCTTGACCAATTCGAAGCCATTGGGAACCGAAGGTATGCAGCAAGTGTTGAGAATAATCGTGGCTATTTGCTATCCACGATGGGTAGGTTCAAGGATGCAGAACCCCATCTCGAACGTGCACGCCACCTATTCGACGACTTTGGTGATGATGTCAGGTGTGCGCAAGTCGATGAAACCCTTGCACAGCTCTACTTGGCTTCTAATCGGTTGGAGATGGCCCAGCAGTGCATAAAATCGGCGGTGGATACCCTAGAAACGACTGAGGAGGACGCACTGCTGGCAGAGGCGCTTACTACGCAGGGTTTAGTGCTCTGTCGCTTAGGATTGCGCCATGAGGCGAAGCCTAACCTAGAACGTGCACGCCGTGTGGCGGAGCGGTGTGGTGATAATGAGGGGGCCGGGCGCGCCCTCTTGATCCTCATCGAGGAGATGTGCGAACAACTCGGCGACGACGAACGCCGCGAAATCGGCGCCCGCGCCAATCAGTTGCTCGCCAACTCGCAACAGAAACTTACCCGCGATCGCCTCCGCGCCTGCCTCGAACGCATCGCCGCCGCCCATGCCGAACACGAACAGAAACGCGAACAGGCAGTTCACGCCGAAAAGATGGCAGCCCTCGGTGAACTCTCATTCGGCGTGGCCCACAACGTCAATAACACCCTCACCGGAATCCTGGGACGCGCCCAACTGTTGATGCGCACCCACGACCCTGAAAAAATCACCAGCGGCATCGAGATGATCATCAAGAGCGCTGAAGACGGCGCCCAGATCATCCGCCGCATCCAGGACTTTGCTCGCCGCCAGCCCAGCCGCGAGTTCCAAACCGTTTCCGTGGCCCAGTTGATGAAGGATGTCTGCGAGATGAGCCGGCCGCGTTGGGAAGCCCGCGAAAACGGCCCGCAGATTCGAGTGTCACTCTTTGCCGACTGTACTTCATCGGTCATGGGCGATCCGGTGGAACTCCGCGAAGTGCTCGTCAACATGATCTACAACGCTATCGATGCAATGCCCGGTGGCGGCGAGATCCGCATGAGCGCGCAAGAGTCAGGAGGGCGCGTCCTGCTAAGCATTAGCGACAATGGGACCGGAATGTCACAGGAAGTGAAGTCCCGTTTGTTCGACCCGTTCTTCACCACCAAAGGACGCGCCGGCACTGGCATGGGCCTGGCCGTAAGCTTTGGTATCATCCGGCGGCACAGCGGCTCCATTGAAGTGGAGAGCGAGCCCGGCCGCGGCACAACCTTTCGCATCTCTCTTCCAATTGCGAGCGAGGCGCCCGCAACTACAGCAGGTTACTTCTTCAACGTCGAAACCTCGACGGCTGCTGACACGGTGCGCGTGCTCGTAGTCGATGACGAGCCTGCCGTGCGCGACGTCCTGCGCGAGGCCCTGGAAGCTGAAGGCTGTGAAGTCCTGGTTGCTGAGAGCGGCGAAAAGGCGCTGAATATCTACGATTCGAGAAAAGGCAAGCTTGACGTTATCATCACCGATATCGGTATGCCGGAAATGAGCGGTTGGGAACTGGCCCGTGAGATTCGCAAACGCTCGGAAACAATTCCTCTGGCGATCGTCAGTGGGTGGGCCGATGCCATAAGTTGCGAGGCTCGCTTGGCGATAAAGGCAGATTGGGTAGTTTCAAAGCCCTTCGACATCGCAGCAATCGCCGAAATTGCCAGAGAGGCCGGCTCGCGTAGAAAAGTTCAGACTGAGTCCAGGTCCGAATTAATCAGCACAAACGTCCCTACTCTTTTGGGGATAGCCGGAAATTAGGCGCTCGCGCTCAAGTCGTGGCGTTCGAGTTTCAGGTAGAGACCTCGTCGAGTAAGACCCAACTCGCGGGCGGCGCGTGAGATATTGCCGCCATGCCGCCGCAAGGCGTCGGCGATCATCCGGCGTTCGACCTCAGCTAAAGCATCTGCAAGCGTGCCGCCTTGCAGCGCAGCGGCCGGCATCGAAGCCAGCGTCGATGCGGTAGTAGTCGGCGTGGCCGGCGAAGAGGTGCGTTTCAGCTCGGGTGAGAGTTGTTCCGGTGTGATGGTCGTGCCATCTTCGGCGCGAGCAACGATGCGCTGAATCTCATTGCAAAGCTGGCGAACATTACCCGGCCATTCGCTGACCATCAACAGGTCAACTGCCTGCGGCTGAATTTGAATATCCTTCCGCCCGAATCTGGCCGAATAGTGGTTGATGTAATAGCTCACAATCGTGGGAATCTCGGAACGCCTTTCCCGCAAGGGCGGCACCCGCAACCTGATCACGTTCAAGCGATAGTACAAATCCTCGCGGAACCGGCTCTGGGCCACCATCTCTTCCAGGTCGGTGTTGGTGGCCGCGATGATCCGCACATCAACCTTGCTTGGACGCTGTTCGCCCAGCGGTTGAATCTCACCCTCCTGCAAAAAGCGCAACAGCTTTGGCTGCACGTCCAGGGGCAGATCGCCGATTTCATCGAGAAAGAGTGTTCCTCCGGCAGCCGTGCGAATCACGCCAGCCGAATCGGTAACCGCACCGGTGAACGCGCCCCTTCGATAGCCAAATAAATATCCCTCGGAAAGTTCTTTCGGCACTGCCGTGCAATTAAAAGGGACGAACACCTTTGAGCGCCGGGCGGAAATCGCGTGGATGGCTCGCGCTACAAGTTCCTTTCCCGTTCCCGACTCGCCCGTCACCAACACAGTGACGTCTGATGAACGAATCTTGTGAACCTCCTCTACCAGCCGCGTCATTGCCGGGCTCGAGTGGATAAACCCGGGTAGCAGGCTGGTACCGGTAAGCTCGTCCGGTTGTTCAGGGCGCGCGCCTTTGTGATTCGCCGACCGCAGGGCACAGACATCCATCCCCAGTTCGACGACACGTATCAAGGGTTCAAGAGACATGTCTCCGGGCAGTTTGGCTCTGGATCGCGGCGAGATAATGAGTGTTGCCGGTGGGGCGTTCGCGGATTTCAGTTGAATAACAGCGCAGTCGTTACGTTTGGCGTAACGTTCGCGGTCCTCCTCGTTTTGTAGGCTTCCCAGCTCTGCCGTGATCTTGGCACTTTCCGCGGGAGTGTAACCGTGCGCGATCACCAACCGGGGTTGATTGTGCTCGTCTCGCTCCTTGATCAAAACGCGGCGTGCGCCGGTTTCCTGACCCATCACTGCTGCCAACTCGCGCAAGAGTAATTCTCGCGAAGCTACTGCTTCGGCTAAGCGCAGTGTCAAAAGTTGCGTTAATGCCGATTGCTCCTGACCGCGCTCCGGAGCTGCTCTATCAAGGTGCGCCAGTGCCTCTTCAGCTCGTGAGAGATCCAAACGGGCCCCCAGCTCACGAAACGTGTTGACGGCCCGCGAGAGATGTTCTGAGGCGCGCCGGGCCTGGGTTTCAGCATAGGCGAGTCCGAGCTCGTAATGAGCTCGTGCCGCGCGATAGCGATCACCCAACATGTCAAATATGGAAACACTACTACCGAAATGTTGAGCAGCGGCTGCCGGATCTGACTGCAGCATGGCCAGGACCCCAGCCAGTCGCTGCGCCTCACCGGTAAAGCCCAGATCAGTAGCTGAGTCGGTAGTTTCTGCCGCTATCTTTTGCAGCTCGGCCGATGACTCACCCAGGTTTCCTCTTAACAAGTGAGCTTCAGCCAGGATTAGGCGTGATTCACAAATCGCCTGGCGGTCACCAATCTCGTCCGCCAGGCCCAGGGCCTGTCTGCCACGGGCGAGGGCTCTTGAATCGTCTTTCATGGTGAGGTAACAACGCCCGAGTGTCCTTACCGCCTGACCCGCATACCACTTATTCCCATTTTCGGTCGCCAGCGTAACGGCCCGCAGCAGGTAGTCTCTCGCTTCGTCAAGCTCTCCCCGCAGCATGTGCAGCTCGCCGAGCGAGTCGAGAATCATCGGCACTTTGGCCCCGCGTTCATCGACTTCGGAAGCAAGCGAAAGCGCACGCTCAAGCGATTCCTGAGCGCGCTGCCACTGGCCGATCAGGATCAGGTTTATGCCGAGATTGTTGTACCCGTCGGCGGCATTGGTCTTATGGTCCGTGCGCTCGTAGTAATTAATCGCTTTTTCGAGATAGCGAATGCCTTCCTGCGGCCGCTTGAGAAACCAGCAGGCGCCGGCCATGTTTGCGTAGATTCTGCCCAGCATGAAAGCAGCCTGCCGGTCTCCAATCAGCTTCAGGGCTTGCTCGAGATTTTCCAGCCCAGACTCGTATAAGCCTTCCTGAATGTCGGCGAGGCCGATAGCAAAATATGCGTCCGCCAGGCCGCGCCAATCACCTGCCTGACGAAAGTGTTCAAGGGCTCGTTGGGCATAGTCACGCGCAATCGGAAACTCACTGATGCTGCGATAGACTCGCGCGAGGGCTGAATAGGTGCGTCCGAGTCTCGCATCGTCGCCGCTTTCCTGATAATCGCGCAGCGCCGACTTGAGCATGGCAATCGCTTTTGGATGGTCGCCGTTGTAGTTGTACGCGAGCCCCAGTTGGACTCGGAGATGACTGATGGTTTGCTCGTCGAATTTCTCTCGTGATTCCGGCGACTCGTACATCGCCACCGCGGCCAGAGACTCGCGATAATGCCCTTGCATCTCGAGTGCAGTTGAGAGAGCGCAGCGGGCCAGAGCGAGAATGTTTGGATAGGTTCGACCAGTGGAGATGATCGAGGTCAGGCGTGACTTGGCTTCGGTGGACAGACCCTGGTCGAGAAGCGAGCGGATCTCGTCCAACTCCGCTATCAGCGAATCATTTGAGGGCCGGGCACGAGAACGCAGTCTGACGCGGGCGTCAGCCAGATCAACCACACCTCGCTCGCCTGAGGAGTTCTTTGCGGTGGGGTCAGTGGACCCTGAACCGACACGTTTAGCCATTTAGTTCCTAGAAAGTACCAATTAGCTGCACTTTTCAACGCGCAATTCGGTCGTGGCAGGTGGGAGGCTGGTACTCGGCAGTCAGCCGCGCACCGTGTTTACTATTCAAACGGTACTGAATCTAACACATGCTACCAATACCGTACAGATCTTAAATTAGCCAAAAACGCTTTTCAGCGTTGCGTGGAGACGATTTGCCATTGAATCCAGGGCTTGGTGTCCGACATGCTTCAGCTTGTCGTTTTCAGGCGATAAGGTCTTCCTGCGAGAGTCGGCGACAAGCTGAAGCATGTCGGACATCTGACCCACTTCCGTCTCCAGCCCTTACCTTGACACTCCTCTGAGTGGCCGCTATTCTTTTCGTTTCCGTCTTCAGTGCGGAACTTCGCCTAGTGTTATATGTTTGAGTCCCTATCGGATAAGCTCAAGCGCACCTTGAAGAATCTGCGCGGCGAGGGTGTGCTGACGAAGGAACACGTCGATGCCGCGTTGCGTGAGATCCGTCTGGCACTGCTTGAAGCAGACGTTAACTTCAAGGTCGCCAAAGACTTTATCGCCTCTGTCAAGGAAAAGGCAGAGGGACAACAGGTCTGGCAGGAGCTAAAGCCTTCCGAGCAAGTCGTCAAGATCGTTTATGACGAGTTGGTCGAGTTGCTCGGAGGTCAGTCGTCGCGGCTGGTCTTTACAAAGCAGATACCTAACGTGGTGATGATTGTCGGTCTTCAGGGATCCGGCAAAACCACTTCCACCGGCAAGATTGCCCGTTGGCTGGTAGCGAATCAGCAACGCAAGCCGCTGCTGTTATCGGTTGACGTTTACCGGCCGGCTGCTCGAGAACAATTGAAGGTCATCGCCAGGGCGACTGGCCAGCAGATCTTTGAACAACCTCAGACAGACGATCCGCTCACACTGGTGCGCGAGGCATTCAAACACGCGCAGCAAACAGGGTTCGATACCTTGATGATCGACACCGCCGGCCGCCTCCATATCGATGACGCTTTGATGGAGGAGTTGGTCACGATCAAGCGGGAAACGCATCCGGTGGAAATCCTGTTTGTAGCCGATGCGATGACGGGTCAGGACGCTGTCCGTTCAGCCGAAGAGTTCCACCGGCGAGTGGGCATTACTGGCGTGATCTTGACCAAGATGGACGGTGATGCTCGCGGCGGCGCAGCCCTGTCGATCAAGCAGGTCATCGGACAGCCGGTCAAGTTTGTCGGCGTGGGCGAGCGTTATGATGCGCTGGAACCCTTCTACCCTGATCGCGTTGCCCAACGCATTCTGGGCATGGGCGATGTCTTGTCTCTGATTGAAGAGGTGCAGTCAAAAGTCGATCAGAGCGAAGCTGAGGAGCAGTTAAGGAAGCTTCAGAAGAACGAATTCACGCTCGACGATTTCCGCTCGCAGCTCCGGCAGGTTAAGCGACTTGGTTCTTTCTCCAAGATCATGAAGCTACTTCCTGATCAATTGCTCGGCGGCATAGGCATGCCGCAATTGGATGAAGAGCAATCCAAACAGATGGAAAAGGAGCTCAAGCGTACCGAAGCGATTATCGATTCGATGACGCAACAGGAGCGCATTGACCACCGCATCCTCAACGCAAATCGACGCCGCAGAATTGCGCGCGGCTCGGGAACGGCGGTGGCGGACGTTAATCAGCTCATCAAGCAATACAGTGAGATGCGCCAGATGATGCGCCAGCTTTCCGGCTCTGGTTTGTTTGGCGGTGGCGGCTTAAAGAGCAAGATGATGAGACGCATGGCGGGCATGGCCGGCATGCCGGATATGAGCGAGATGGGCGAAAATGGCGACGAAATGACGGTACCTTCGTTGGCGGGCGGACCGTCACGTAAGAAGTTGAAAAAGAAAAAGCGAAAGAAGAAAAGAAGGTGAGTAGATTGGGCAATTTCCGATTGACTTTCATAAATCGGCAATCGGCAATTGGAAATCGGCAACGCTGAGGAGGACGAAACATTGTTAGCAATCAAATTGATGCGTACCGGTGCGAAGAAGAGCCCATCGTACCGGGTGGTGGTCAAAGAAAAACAGTCCAAGCGCGACGGTGCTTACCTGGAGAACCTGGGCATTTACAACCCGACCCGCAATCCAGCGGAGATCAGGTTGGACATGGATCGCGTTCGTTATTGGATTGAAAAGGGCGCACAGCCAACCGACACTGTTAACCGGCTGATCAAAAAGACTGCAAAAGCCTCCGCCTCGCAAGCTGAAGCCGGAGCATAACGGCTGGTTGTTCTCTGGTTATCCGCGGTGAGCTATGCGTGAGACGATTGCAATGATTGTGAAAGCGCTGGTCGATGATGACGCCGCTGTCGACGTGCGGGAAATCCAGCGGAATGGCACGACGCTGATCGAGATCCGCGTTGCTCCGAACGACATGGGCAAGGTCATCGGCAAACAGGGTCGCACCATCAGAGCACTTCGCGCGCTGGTCCGTACAGTGAGCGCGAAAAGGAAACACCGCTTCGTCCTGGAAATAATGGAATGACTGGTGAGCGCGAGAGCGAGGAACCGCTGGTTGTTGTGGCTCGAGCCACCAGAACCAGAGGACTCAAAGGCGAGCTCGTTGCAGATCTTTTGACAGATTTCCCTGAACGATTTGACGCAATCACGCGGCTGATTTGCATAGATCCGAATGGAAATCGATCGAGAGCCGATCTCGAGGATCATTGGTTCCAACAGGGGCGAGTGATTCTGAAACTGGCAGGCGTTGATGACATCGACTCCGCAGCCAGGTTTGTTGGGTTCGAGTTCGCAGTGCCTGAGTCGGAACGGGTCAAGCTTCCCACTGGCCAGTTCTACGATTGGGAACTTGAGGGGTGCGAAGTTACTACCACGAGCGGACGGCAGTTGGGCCGTGTACGCGAGGTCATGAAAGCGGGTGGGGTCGATACCCTGGTGGTGGAAGCTGACAAAGAGCGGGATTACCTGGTGCCGCTGGCCGAGCCAATTGTTATCAGAATTGATCTCGCTGGCAAGGCGATCCTGATTGATCCTCCGGAAGGGTTGCTTGAGTTGTAGCTCTTTGATTGACGATTTGCCTTTGTGGATAGCGTGACCGCAGTTGCCTGAGTCGCAAGTCGGCAGTCACGAATCGGAAACCGTTTGAGATGCGTTTCGATATAGTTACCATCTTTCCCGACTTTTTTCGTGAGCCGATCGAATACGGCATCGTCGGGCGCGCCCGGACCACGGGACTGGTAGAAATCAAGGCGCATGACCTTCGCCGTTGGACCACTGATCGGCATCACGTAGTGGATGATCGACCGTTTGGTGGGGGCGATGGAATGGTGCTTAAACCGGAGCCGCTCTTTGCCGCGGTCGAGGAGCTGACCGGATCCGATGAGCGTACTGGCTACGCGGAGGGAACAAGGGTCGTGTTGTTGTCGCCGCAAGGAAGAGTTTTCAACCAGGGCCTGGCGGAGGATCTTTCAAAGACAGCGCGGCAGGTGGTTCTGCTTTGCGGCCGTTACGAAGGCATTGATGAACGCGTTGCTGAACACCTGGCTACAGACGAGATCTCCATTGGGGACTATGTTCTTTCTGGAGGCGAGGCGGCGGCACTTGTCGTGGTTGATGCGGTAGTTCGATTATTGCCGGGCGCGCTTGGTAGCGACACGTCGTCGGTGCACGAATCTTTTTCCGGGCACTTGCTCGACTTTCCGCAGTACACGCGGCCGCCTGATTTTCGGGGTATGCGCGTACCTGAGGTTTTGCTGACCGGGAATCATGCGGAGATTGCTCGTTGGCGCCGGGAAGCTGCGTTGGCGAAGACCCAGCGCAACCGGCCCGATCTTTTGGAGTAAACAGAGCGGTGACAACTGTTCCGCGGGGTCTTAAGCAATTTGCACATTTGATTATCGGTTTGGCTCTATTGTGTTGCCAAAGCGCGCAGAGGAAGCGCCAGCGAAAAATCAAGAATCGGGAATCTGAAATAATCTTGTTGGAGTGGGAAAATGAATCGATTAGATAGTGTTGAGAAAAATCAACTGCGCGACAATATCCCTGAGTTTCAGCCTGGCGACACCATCCGCGTGCACGTTCGGATCAAGGAATCAGAGACCAAGGAGCGCCTGCAAGCTTTCGAAGGCGTGGTGATCGCTCGCAAACACGGTGGAGCGCGAGAAACCATTACCGTGCGAAAAACAAGCTTCGGCGTTGGCGTAGAACGGATCTTTCCTCTTCACGGGACCATCATCGATCATATCGACCTGGTCAAGAAAGGACGGGTGCGTCGAGCCAAGCTTTATTATCTCCGCAACCTGCGCGGCAAAGCGGCACGTATTCGTGAACGCGACACGCGCGGTCAACAGGGCGGCGATTCGCAAGCGTCTGCGGCAGGCAAAACCAAGTAAGATAGACGTTCAGTTTTTATTGAGTTCGTGACGAGCCGACCGGTTGCGTTCCTTTGACAATCATCCGGTGAAGCAGATTATGCATCCCAGGCACTTTTCCTGGGTGTAACCACGGGAGCAAGAGGCGGTCTTGCGCATCGCAATTGATGCTCATTCAGTTGGCGCCGGGCTAGCGGGAAACGAAAGCTATGCCACCAACCTGATTGAGGCATTGGCGGAAATCGATCCCGTTAACCAATACACGCTATACGTCACAAAGCGCGAGGCGGTAGATCGGTTCAGTAATCGCTGGCCCAATTTCACAGTTCGGACCACGCTTCCCCATACTCCACTGATCAGAATCCCACTGACACTCAGCGCGGAGTTGCGCAAGAACCCCGTAGATATTTTGCACGTTCAGTTTACCTCGCCGCCTTTCGCACCTTGCCCGGTTGTGGTCAGCATTCACGATCTTTCGTTTGAACACCTGCCGCAGACATTCAATAGGCGTAGTCGTACCCAGTTGCGACTGACAGTGAGGCGGTCAGCCCGCAAGGCCGCACGAATCATTGCCCTGTCTGAGCATGCACGTCAGGACATAATCTCGACGTATGGCATTTCGCCCGAGTCGATCACTGCCATTCCCCTGGCTGCCCCGGAAACCTTTCAGCCGGTAACGGACACAACCGAACTTCAACGTGTGCGCGACATTTATGGCATAGAAGGTGACTACATTTTATCGGTCAGCTCGATTCAGCCGCGAAAGAACCTGGGTCGTCTGATTGCCTCGTATTCATACTTGCGCCGCGTGCGACCCAATAGTAAGCTGCCGAAACTGGTCCTGGTCGGGAAGCGCGCCTGGCTTTACGACGAAACACTACGGGCGATTCAAGATAACGGCCTACTGGACTCGATCATTGTGACGGGCTATGTGCCGCAAGGCGATTTGCCGGCGTTATATTCCGGGGCGGTCTGCTTTGTTTATCCTTCGTATTTTGAAGGTTTTGGATTGCCGCCGCTCGAGGCCATGAAGTGTGGGGTCCCGGTAATTGTGGGAAACAGGACCAGCCTGCCGGAAGTCGTGGGTGACGCAGGTTTGTTGGTTGATCCCTTTGAGGTTGAAGCGCTCAGCTCTGCAATTGAGCGCCTGATTGATAATCCAGAATGTCGCGATGATCTTCGCGGCAAAGGGCTGGCTCAAGCCCGCAAATTTGACTGGCGCGAAACTGCACGGCGCACCCTTGCTGTTTATAAAGAAGTTGTTGGTACCGTCGCCCGAACGAAGGCCTTCGAACAGGGAGCCGCTGGTTAGAACAGATTGCGACCTGGTTCTAGTCACAACGTATGCGGATAGCGATTCTTGGAACGCGCGGTATTCCCGCTAGTTACGGCGGGTTTGAAACTTTTGCCGAACATCTATCGACCAGACTCGTCGCTCGGGGTCATGACGTTACCGTATATTGCCGGGCCCACTACGTTTCGCCTCGTCAGCTCGAATATCACGGCGTAAAATTAAGAGTCCTTCCCACCATCCGTCATAAATACTTCGACACCATCGTTCACGCTTTTATCTCGGCTATTCACGCGGTGCCTTCAAGGTTTGACGCTGCATTGATCTGTAACGCCGCGAATGCTCCTTTTGCGCCAATCTTGCGGTTTACCGGCACCCCGGTTGTGATTAACGTTGATGGGCTTGAGCATAAGCGCAAGAAATGGAACTGGCTCGGCCGCCGCTATTACCTGCTTGCCGAGAGGCTCGCGACTATCCTGCCGAATGTCACAGTTACCGATGCCCACGTGATTCACGATTACTATATGGCACGTTACAACGCCACTTCGACGATGATTGCGTATGGCTCTGAAGTTGAACGACGTCCGGATCCCGAAACAGTGCGGCGCTGGCGAGTCGAGCCAAATCGTTACGTGTTGTACGTCTCGCGCCTCGAACCCGAGAACAACGCCCGCCTGGTCATTGAGGCATTCAAGCGAGTACGCACAGCATATCGCCTGCTAATTGTCGGCGATGCGCCATACGCTCATGAGTACATCAGCGATCTGCGGGCGCGAGCCCGCGGAGACAAGCGCATCATATTCACAGGGTTCGTCTTCGGTCAGGATTACCGGGCTTTGCAACAGAATGCCTATTGCTATGTTCACGCGACTGAGGTGGGCGGCACACACCCGGCGCTGTTGGAAGCGATGGGCTACGGAAATTGTGTGTTGACGCTGGCGACGCCGGAGAATATCGAGGCGGTCGGAGAGGCGGGCATTCCGTATAGCGACGAATTTGATCTGGCAGAAAAGCTCCAGCGGGTGCTCCGCGACGGGTCGCTGGTCCACTCATACCGCAACCGAGCGCAATTGAGGGTGCAGCAATACTACGACTGGAATCGAATCGTGGATCAGTACGAACAGTTGTTCGCCGAAATGGCCGGGCTCAAACCCATGGTTTCATTGCAACCGGACGAGATTGAGGACGTAAAAGCCATCGCCTGCCAAAAGTAAACACCGAGGCCAGAAGACACCCCACAAGGAAGAGCCCCGCCAATCATGCGATTGGCGGGGCAAACTTTACCGGGTAGGTTCGGGGTAAATCGGAATGGCGTTGGCACAGGACTGAGAATCGTCACTTAGGGCCGATCCCGTAATTCAGGCGGTGCGTTTCGACGGGCGAGATAAAGCCATGCGGTTGAATAAGATGAAAGACCGCAACCGCGATAAATTCTCACCACCTTCTGCGCCCCTGACGCCGGAGCCGAAGCACTTAAAAGAACTGCCGAGCTACGAAGAATTGTCCCAAGGCTCAGTCTGGTGTGAAATTATACTAGACTCTCGTGACGTGTCAAGAACATTAGTAACTATTTCGCCAAAACTTCGCAACACTTTCCGGCGGTGCCGCTCTATTGCCCGGATCTAGCCTGTGACAGGCGAGTGGCCTGGCGGCGCACGGCTTCGGAAACATTGCGGTTTTGCGAAAGGTTCTTCAGATCTTTAGTGTGGATTCGTGGGAGGATTCCGACCACGCTCGGAATGGGAGTACGTGGATTACGAGCGAGATTGTGGATGATCGGATATGACCGGGCCCAGGCGCGGTTTAGCGAAATTATCCTCAGCACTTCGTCAGCCACTGTCCTCATGGCAGCAATATTTTCAATTTCATGGTCCGTTATGCGCGGATTATTAATAACCGCGGTCGAAACCACCCGGTTCGAATCGCGGATCAGTATACTTCGGGCCTCACGGTCGCCTTTCATCGCCAGTTTCATGCGGTCTCTGGCGTTCATGAACATGATGCGACGAATGAGGGATACGCGTTCGGGTGATATTTCCCCGGTCTCGACCCGTTCAGTTTCAAAAATGCGCTTAATATTTGCCGCAATCTGCTCCTCGGTCTCGGTCAGTTCCTCATAACGTTCAGACGGCAACCAGGAATCATCCAGCTCGGCATCCGATACCTCTATGTGTTGGGCCAGAAGCCAGGCATCGTCCAGGCTGAGTTCGCCGGCGGCGCCGGTCAGTTCGGCGGTTTCAAAAAACTCGGCTGCGGCAGTTTTGCCTCGCGCTCTCAATTCCTCGGCAATCTGCTGGGCCCCGCGTTCCTTCTCAAAGAATTCACGACGCGTCTCACGAGCGCGTCTTTCGGCTTCGTTTGTGCGCGCAGCGTTTTGGAGAATGGCATCGATAATCTCAGGAGAGCGGACCAGCCGTTGTTGGTTGATCGCAATCAGCTCGAGCAGGGAACCATCAATGGTCGTGTTAGCAAGTGCGGCAATTGCCCGATCGGGTGTATTGCGGTTAAGAATTACCGCCTCGTTGAGTTCGCGCTCGTTACCGGTGGCTGTTGCCAGGAAACCGAGCACGCTGGGTGACGTGTCGTCGGCCTTTGCGGCGATCAAGAACTCTTCTTTTGTTTGCGACTCGAGGGTTGATGCGGCAGCTTCCGCGATCTCCGCATCGCCCGCTTCCCGGAGGGCAACCAGGACCTCGAGCAGATCATTCTGCGGCAGGGGCAACAAGCCTCGCGCTGCGGCCAACCGCGCCGGTTGCGGGGCAGTGCCGCTAATGATTGCTTCAACCACCGGGTTTGTTGTTTTGAGTTCAGTGTCCAAGGTGAGCGATCAGCCGGGAAACGTTCGATCGATCTTCAAATTAGCTGATCAGCATCCGGCTTGTCTATAACTCGTTGAACAGCTCTTCGAAGATAACGCACAGCGAATTCAAGTTAGCTAGAAACATTTCAGAGGTGTTAGTTAAAACCTGAACCTGTATTCCAATTGAATATACATCGAGACGGCGCGGCCATTTATTGTCGCAGGATCAAACGTGATGCGCCGGGCCGCTTCGATGGCGGCTTCGGTCAAGCCCATAGGTTGAGCCTCGACGATCCATAGATGTTTTACTTTACCGTCAGCCGCGAAAATGCCGCGCAAAACGACAGTTCCCGAAATCCTGTTCCTCCAGGCGATTTCTGGGTATGCGGGTTGGGGTCTACTTCTAACATGCGCCTTTTTGGTAACTTCCAAACCCTTAAACACTCGATCTTCTTGCTGGCGATTGTCTGCTGCGAAGAAACGCAAGCTTTCAAGTTGTTCAGTCCATGTTCGGTTTTCCTGCGCAGTTGGGTTCAGCTGAAGGAATTTTTCCAGAGCTGCAGCAGCTTCGATTAAGTGATCTTTGTGGGTCTCAGGTGCCTCTTCCTTATTGACAACCATAGCATTGCTGACAAAAGCGACTAGCGCCTGGCTCTTTACCAGATAGGCAGCAGCAAATTGTGGGTTCAATTTGATAGCGGCTTCGGCATGCTTAACAGCTTCCTGCTTTTCTCCAGCCCGCAATCGGGCCACAGCTATTACATAATGGGCATTCTCAATGTTGGGATTCAAGTCGAGTGCCGTCTGAGCTTCCAGCATTGCATCGGATGGTTTGTTCCGCAGTAAAAGAATGTAACTCAGTCCTGCATGCGCCAACGCCAATTTAGAATTAAGCTTCAGTGCTGTCTCAATGCTTTTGGTGGCGTCCTTCAAGTCCTCTTTTTGAAGTTGAGCCAAGCCAAGGACAAGCCACGCTTCAAAGTCTTGGGCGTTCTCCTTAACAACTTTGGTTAAGAGGACAATGGCTTCGGCGGTTTTTCCAGCCTTGTATAGACTAAATGCACTTTCCCGCTCGTCGCCCGCGGACGCGGGAGTCTTATTCTGATTAGAGTTAATCTGGCCAGCGACAATTACTACGAGCAGAAGGACGCGGATCCAGTTCGATTTATGCATGGTGGGGAACAGCGATAGGGAATTTGCATGACTTATGCCATGCCGTGGCACTTCTTATATTTCTTGCCGGAGCCGCAGGGGCATAGTTCGTTTCGACCAACCTTTGGTTGATCGCGGACTACGGTTTTCACCTTGCCCGCTTCTTCACCGGCGGCAGCAGCCCCCTGGTTCGGACCGGTAAACGTCATAGGAGAAGGACGGCGCGGCGCCCGCCGGCGAACATTCTCAGGTGGGTCGCCGGAAACGATCTGAAGATTAAAGAGCGAGCGGATTGTGTTTGTGTCGATCCGATCGAGCATCTGCTGGAACATCACGAAACTCTGCTTCTTGTATTCAACCAGGGGATCCTTCTGCCCGTAACCCACCAGGCCAATACCCTGCTTCAAATGATCAAGAGAAAGCAGGTGGTCCTTCCATTGTGCATCGATGATGTTGAGCATGATGATGCGCTCGTAGGTGCGCATCGCCTCAACGCCGATTTGCTGCTCTTTCTCGGCGTAATGCTTTTCCAGACGTTCCCAAATAGCCTGCTCAACTTCCGGCGAAGTCAATTTCAGCAAGTCAATTCGTTCCGCGTCCGCATCAAAGGCGTAGATCGTGTGGACCTGGAGCTTGTAATTCTCAACGTCCCAATCGTCAGGCGAAGCATCCGGATTCAGATACTGCTGCGTAATATCACTCAACAGGTCGCGCGCAACTCCCAGGATGTATTCACGTTGATCCGGTTCTTCCATCAACTGCCGGCGCAAACCATAAATAGTTTCGCGCTGCTTGTTCATGACGTCGTCGTATTCAAGCAGGTGTTTGCGCGCTTCGAAGTTGCGACCCTCAACGGATTTCTGAGCCGACTCAATTCGCTTTGACACCATCTTTGACTCGATCGCGACGCCCTTCTCCATGCCCAGGCGCTGCATCAACGCTTTGACCTTCTCGCCGGCAAAGATGCGCATCAAATCGTCTTCCAAAGACAGGAAGAAACGCGACGAGCCCGGGTCGCCCTGGCGGCCGGCACGCCCACGCAACTGGTTGTCAATCCGGCGAGATTCGTGTCTTTCCGTTCCGACGATGTGCAAGCCGCCGATGCCCACTACTTCCTCATGTTCTTCTTCGACAATTCGCTTCGCTCGAGCAAAGGCCTGGCTCCATTGGTTCTCGCTGGCCTCGTCCGGATCGACCTCCTCTTTCTTGAGAAATTCGCGCGCCATGAAATCCGGGTTGCCGCCGAGCAGGATATCCGTGCCGCGTCCGGCCATGTTAGTGGCGATTGTGACGGCGCCCTTGCGGCCTGCCTGGGCCACGATTTCTGCTTCCCGCTCGTGATACTTCGCGTTCAAAACGTTGTGTGGTACAGCCTCTCGCTGCAAGCGGCGCGAGATCAGCTCGGAGTTTTCTACTGAGACCGTGCCAACCAACGCCGGTTGGCCGCGCTCGTAGCATTCTTTGATCTCTTCGATCACGGCATCCCACTTCTCGGGCAGGGTGCGATAGATCACGTCCGAGAAGTCTGTGCGCACCATCGGCATGTGCGTCGGAATCACAATGACGTCGAGCTTGTACGTCGAGTGAAATTCAGATGCTTCAGTTTCCGCGGTTCCGGTCATACCGGAGAGCTTTTCGTAAAGCCGGAAATAGTTTTGCAGCGTGATCGTAGCCAGGGTTTGGTTTTCCTTTTCGATCCGGACGCCTTCCTTGGCTTCGACCGCCTGGTGCAGGCCGTCGGACCAGCGCCGGCCTTTCATCAGGCGCCCGGTAAAGTCGTCAACGATGATGACTTCTCCGTCTTGCACGACATACTGGTGATCGAGTTTGTACAGCGTATGGGCTTTCAGCGCCTGCTCGACACAGTGAAGCAATTCCATGTTTGAAGGATCGTAAAGGTTTCCCACCGCGAGCAATCGCTCAGCTCGATCAACCCCTTCCTCGGTGAGCACAGCGGTGTGCGCCTTTTCATCGACGATGTACTCGCCGGTCTTCACACCGTCGACTTCTTCTCCGCGACGAAGTTGCGGAATGATTGCGTCCGCTTTGTAATACTTGTCAGTTGCTTCGTCGGATGGGCCGGAAATGATGAGGGGGGTGCGGGCTTCGTCAATGAGGATTGAATCAACCTCGTCGACGATAGCGAAGTAGTGACCACGTTGCACGCAGGTGGTCAAATCAAACTTCATGTTATCGCGCAGATAATCAAAGCCGAACTCATTATTTGTGCCGTAGGTTATGTCGGCGGCGTAGGCAGTCTGACGCTCAAAGTCGTCCATGTCATTCTGAATACAGCCGACTTCAAGACCAAGGAAGCGATGGATCTGGCCCATCCACTCCGCATCGCGCGATGCAAGGTAATCGTTGACTGTGATCACATGAACGCCGCCCCGCCCGGTAAGTGCGTTCAGATAAGACGGCAGGGTGGCTACGAGTGTCTTGCCTTCGCCGGTGCGCATCTCCGCGATCTTGCCTTCATGCAGGACCACGCCACCGATCATTTGCACGTCGAAATGGCGCATGCCCGTAGTTCGCACACTTGCTTCACGCACGATCGCGAAAGCTTCGGGCAAAATCTCGTCAAGGATCTCTCGTTCCCGCCGTTTGCGGTCATCCAGGTCGCGCGAGTCTGCCACGGCTGCCTGAACCTGTTCTTTGAATGCCGCTGTGCGGGCCTTTAACTGCTCGTCCGATAACTTCTTTATAGAGGGTTCGAGATCATTGACCTTCTGAACAATGGGCAATACAGATTTCAGATACCGCTGATTGCTGCTGCCGAATACCTTAGTTAAAAATTTGTCGATCATCTTTCCAACACCTGCATACCGGGAATATGTTAAATCGTTCTGTTATTAGTCGTTCGAATGACGGTTTTCCGCCCCTGTCATAGTGATGTTTTGTGATTTTAATTTACAGGCAGAGGCAGAGGCAAACCAGTAAAGTCATGACATAAGCGGTACAAGGGCCACCCAGGGCATTCAACCTTGTTTTGTTTTAGCGTTTGAGGCTATTTGCTTCTTGATCATCTCACCCACGGCCTGGCGCGGCATAGAGAAGTTAAATACGACTTTCTTCCCTTCCGCAGTGGCTGCGGTGTTTCGCATCAGGACGGCTTCGTCTTTACCCTTTCGCGCCTGTTCCCCGGCAGCAAGCATTAAGTTAAACACGCTGGCTTTCTGTCGCGCGCTCTGTTCTGAGCTGACATCCGATTCAATCCTGGCGACCAACTCAGACTGATCCTGTCTAATGAGAAAGACTACCTTGGTGGGCTTGCCTTCATTCAGAGTCTTGAGCAGAACAAGGATTTTACTGTCATTCAAGGCAGCAATCATTCGTCCCGCCAGATCGATCAGGCCGGGGTCTCCTGCTTTCTGAGTAAATTTTGGTTTTTGTAGTTTGGCTGTTTCATCCAACTCGGCTTCAACCACAACTTCGAAAGTCTGATCGAGATCGAGTTTCCCATCCTTCTTTAGATCGTTTGCATAACTCGCGAGATCCTTCAGGGGTTGCCGGTTGATTTCGTTGTCAACGGGCAGGTCAACGCCGTTGGCAGCAGCGGTTTTTTCCAACTGCTCCTGAGCCTTCTCTGCCTGCGCCTTTTCCTTCTCTTCGTCAGTTTGGTTAGGTTGAGTGTTGTTCGCGTTCTGCTCAGGCTGAACTGCCGGCGATGCACTCGCACCAGCACTATTGTCATTCGCAGGGATCGGCGAGATTGAAGGTGTCGGACTCGGGGACGGCTCGGCCTTCGCAGCTTCGGATTTTATGCCGGAGCCCAAACCTGCGGCCCAGGGAAGCGGCGTTGGAGTTGGCTCGGCGATTAGGCCTGCGTCCATTGCAAAATAACCTTCGGGATAATGAAACTTCTCCAATTGAACAATCTGAACGTCGTCGCCGATCTGCGTCTGAACGTAGGGTTTATCTACGAAGTTCGTGCCTGATAATAGCGCCGCAACATTAAAAGCCTCGCGCACGGCCGGCACATAAATGACACAAGCGAGCACGGTCACATGCAATACCAACGAGGCGATGACCAGCCGTAGTAAAATCGGCCATCGTGGCTCTCGGTTGACTTCAAAATGTGCGAAGATTTCTACCATTTCCAAAAGAAAACGTTATTTCGAGGCTTTTGTTCCCGTGCTTAGACGCTCTCGACGGCCCCGACGTTGCGAGCGATCTCAGAAGCCAATTAGAGGTTAGCACTTCGCAGACCAACACCTCAAAGGGTGCTGGGTTAGAATCGGTTTATGCAGGTGCCCAGATAAATGAGAAGGCGTGAAGAGCAAAGAGGGAGGGGCCAGCGGCGCAGGCACGTTGGCGCGCGCGACTCAGGTTCCAACAAGCAGCATCATGACCGCGTGCCTCCAGCTGCACGAGATGTGAAAAAACTGCTCGAGGGAATTGGCAGCCCACCTGCAGGCATTTTCCAGCCGGATCCGTTTCAGTTGGAAGCACTGGCTGCATTGGAATTTGAGGATGTTTTGGTGACAGCCCCCACCGGCAGCGGCAAGACCTGGATTGCCCGGGAGGAGATCCGGCGTTTGCTCGCAGCAGGACGGCGCGCCTGGTACACAACGCCACTCAAAGCCTTAACCAACTCGAAGTATCAGGAATTCGGCGAGGCCTTTGGCGTCGATCAGGTGGGAATCTTAACTGGGGATCGTAAAGAGCACACTGATGCCCCTTTGATCGTTGGCACAACCGAGATTTATCGAAATCAACTGTTCGACTCTTTGCGTGGTTTTGGCGAGGTTAATGCGGACCTGGTTGTGCTTGATGAAGCACACTATCTGGCCGACGAAGATCGCGGTCATGTCTGGGAGGAAGCCATCATCCTTACCCCACCGCGGATCCGGTTGTTGCTGCTGTCGGCCACCATTGGGAACGCAGATGAGTTTGCGAAGTGGATTTCGGAAGTGCGTGGTGTTCACTGTGGTGTGGTCAGGCGACCCGGAGCCAGGCCGGTGCCATTACGGTCGGCTTTCCTGTTACCGGACAGGCGTCTTCTGCCCCTGCTGGACGAGCGCGGGCGATTCAATCCGGAAATTGACAACATGGCTGCAAAGGGCGACAGAGGTTCGCGCAGGAATTGGTAAGCGCAAGTTTCGCCATTGAAAGAATATGAAGGTCAGCATGCCCGAGATGCCTCCAGCTACCTTGTTGGCGGCGCTTGGTTCGTACAATTTGTTACCCGCGATTGTTTTTCTTCCAACGCGCAGGCGCTGCGACAAGGCTGCCTCCGAAGCCGCGTTCGCTCGACGGGAAGCGACCGACGAACGTCGCGAAGCCCGTCGCGAATTCATGCTGGGTTTTGTGGCTGAAAATCCGGAGATTCGCGGTCATCGTCACTGGGATACGATCGTTCGCGGCGGAGTGGCCTCTCATCACGCTGGACATATGCCCGCCTGGAAGCTGGTAATCGAAAAGTTGATGAGCGCCGGGTTGCTCGATGCGATCTTTGCGACCGCAACGGTTGCCGCCGGAGTTGATTTTCCGGCTCGCACAGTTGTTCTTACTGGCGCGGATGCGCGGACGGGCAACGGGTGGCGGCAATTAACGGCTTCTGAGCTTCAACAAATGACCGGGCGGGCGGGCCGCCGAGGACGTGACAATGTCGGGTTTATTGTCGCTGCTCCCGGCCTTCATCAGGATCCGCAACGCATCGCAGATCTGCTCAGAGCGCCCCCAGATCCGCTTGTCAGCCAATTTCGGGCGACTTATACAACGCTGCTTAACCTGCTCGACGCGTATGGCAGCTTTGCTCAGGTTAGGGACATAGCCGAAAAAAGCTTTGCTCATCGTGACGTTGCGGATCGAGTTGCTCGCCTCGAAGTTGAATGCGCAGAAGCTGAGACACGAATCCAGAAGAAGTTGAGACAGGCCGGCTGTGACTTGCCCGCCTCGACGGCACTCGGACTGGAACGGTTGGTGAGCGCCCGAGCTCGTTTGCAGGAAACCAGGCCGCAGACACGCGCGGAAGTTCTGCATCGCTGGCTCGACGAGGTGGTCCAACCAGGCCGAGTCGTTGGCATTGGTCGCAGTGGGCGGCGATTGGTAATGGTTACCGAAAAGCGCGATGGCAATATTCGTGGCATTCGGGAAGATGGACGCAGCGCGAGTCTGGCTTTGGGGCGCATTGGCAGAGTCTACGCCCCTCTCTATCGCCTGCGTGAAGGAGCGATCGATGAGGCGTTCGAAGAGATTCACACCCGGGGCAAAGACCTGGCCCTGCCAGAACCCCGATTGCGCGACGCACATGCTGAAGAGAGCGAGAGCCTGAAGGCTTTGGACGATCTCATCGACTCTTTTGTCCCGTCTGAGACCGGCGCGGAAAAACGTCTGAGATGTACCCAGGCGCTTTGGAGCGCAATGGACGATGCTGAAGTCGTCAATCGTGCAAGACGGCGGATCGAAGCGGCGCGCGATGACGTCTGGCAACCATTTGAGCAGCGGGCGAGGATTCTGTCCTTGTTTGGCTACATCGACTTTGAGGCCGAGAAGGTCAGAGAGCGGGGAAAATGGTTAGCAGATCTTCACATCGACAGGCCCTTGCTGGTGGGGGAAGCGCTCGAGAGTGGGATATTCAAGTCGCTCGACTTTGCCCAGCTCGCATCTGCGATGGCGGCTCTCTCCGCGGACGAAGACCGTGATTACGGAGAGCTGGAATTGGGTGATTCGCTGGTGAAGAGTCTGTCTCAATTCGAAGACATCGGTTTTCGTGTCGCTACAGAAGAGTGGAAATACGGGGTCGAACCAACGCCCGATCTAAATTTTTCTGCCGCGGGGGCAGCAGCTTACTGGGCCACGGGTACTGATTGGCCCACTCTGGTTCATGATACCGGGGCTGAGGAAGGTGATCTTTTTCGTATGCTGTCGCGCACCGGTGAAGCGTTGTTGCAGATCGCCGGCTTGAAGAGATCACACCCCGAGGCGGCTCGTTTGGCGGCGGTTGCCGCTGACGCCGTCCTGCGCGAACCTGTGCGGTAAGCCATTTCAGCGATCAATCTACCGTGATCCCGACACGATCAGCACACTTGTATAGCGAGAGGCCGAGCAGACAAGCGATAACAAGATTGAAGTAGAAAGTGACCGAGCCATCAATGAACTTAGCTGGAAGATTACCAACGAACGGCAGGGCGAACGGAGCGGTGACGATCGCCACGACTAAGGCAATAACAAAACTCACTGCCTGAAGCAGCAATACCATGCCGAAGGCTTTGAAGTATGTTCCGCGCATACGCCGGATCGTGTCCAATCCAACGAGAGGATTGATTACTGAGCCGAAATTCTGCGTATAACCGGCAACAGTCAGAGCCATTGGTCCATAAAAGACGGCCCACAAAAAGAATGCAAAGAAGAGAAAGACTATGAAGATACTGGCACCCAGGTACGGCAGCAGCAGCCGCATCGGTGCAGCCGGATCATTCTGTTGTTGTTTCGAGTTTTCAGCTTCGCGGCTGATAACGCTGCCCGGCCGCGTTTCCTGCAACTTCCGGTTGGCCTCTTCGAGCTGTTTCGCATCTGCGTTGGGATCGGTGAGGACTGACAGATCCTTCTCAGTAGGTCCCGCGGACTGTGCTGCGGTGCCTGGCAGGGCAGTTGAGGGAGAATGTCCGCCGCTAAAGACGCCGAAGAAAAGCACGAGGATGAGGAGAATCATTGGGCCCCACGTCACGATGATGATCCCGATTCCGAGTCCGAGCGGCACAGCGAAGTCGTCCCACATAGAAAACGCGCTAAAGTCAGGCATGAAGCTGCGGTTGAGCCGGCCCCAGGCCACCTGACTGATTACCTGCGAGATACAGCCAAACATGATTACAAACGCGATAACCTGGCCCTTTAAACCGCCGAGCAAGAGAAATCCATAAATCGCCGCGCCACAAAGGAGCGCGATCTTGTGTTGGAGTGGGTAGCGCAGCGCTCTCACGAAATCGCTAAAGCCAAAGCCCGATCCCTGGAATGCCTGCCGGACGACCTTGCTTCGAGTCTCTTGAAACGGTTTGCATAAATCTCCGCAAGCGGGGCAAAGTGGAACCTTGTTCACAAACTTCGGGCAGGTTTCACAAAACGTAGCGGCGCAGACTCGACAGACATAATACGCCGGGGCATCGGCGTGATTTTGGCAAGTGTTTGATGCGGTCGGATTGCTGGCTTCCGAAGATGGATAAGAGGGCCCTGATTGAGCAATGCTATTGGCGAGGGGCACGAACGGCTCTGTCCCTTCAACGTTCTGAGTGGACGTGACCGGCGCTGGCACATTGCCGGACTTGGCAAGGAATGCGGATCGCAGCATTGGAGCGCGGCCGGCGTCAATCCAATTGAGACTTCCTTTGCTGACCTTGTCTGTGGCTATGACTGCGCCTTCCGCGATCCACTGTTTGAGTGTTTCCAGATCTGCTTCAAAGGTACCTTCAGGGGTGGTCACACGCCACATTTCAGCTTGGGCACTCATAATCGGCTCCCTCGTAGGAAGTCTTCATCAAGGATTGGTTCGAGATCGTGGGTCCATGACCGCCAGTGGTCGGGGCTGAGATTCTGGGGTTTTGGTTATTTTCCGGAAGGCACAACGTTTGGGGCCGACAGCTGATTCTTACGGACTTGTTGTGCTGGTGGATTGCGTCCCGGAGGCGAGAGGCGTTGACGCACAAACATCTTAGACAGGCCGCGGTTGCTGCGTCAATAGTTTGTTTGATACTGGCCCTGGGAGCGCGGGCGTCTCGCCCGCACCGCACGGGAGCCTGGGACCAAGGCGTCTCGCCCGCACCCCGCACGGGAGCCTGGGAGCGCGAGCGTCTCGCCCGCGTCCCACGGGAGCCTGGGGGCGCGGGCGTCTCGCACGTACCGCATGGGAGCCTGGGACCAAGGCGTCTCGCCCGCACCGCACGGGAGCCTGGGACCGAGGCGTCTCGCCCGCGTCCAACGGAAGATCGATCAGATTGCGGGCGAGACGCCCGCGCTCCCAGGGGTCTTTACTACCGACTCGAAGGCTCGTAAGATGCCGTCGCACTCCAGGAATTTCGCTTAACAATCTGACATCCTGAGGGAGAAATGTGAGTTCGGAGATCTATTCTGTTTCTGTCATTCCAACAAGACTGAAGGGGGAAAAGTAATTTGTCTGAAATCACACCTGAACGAATAATGCAGTTAGGTTTAGGATTTTGGGCGTCTAAAGCATTGCTGAGCGCGATCGAGTTGCAGGTTTTTACCGAACTGGCCGGTGGTCCATTGGACGCCGTCTCATTAACCCAGCACCTGAGATTGCATCCGCGAGCAGCGCGTGACTTCTTCGATACGCTGGTCGCGCTCGGGATGCTCGAACGTGAAGACGGTCTCTATCGCAACAGTCCCGATAGTGAACAATTCCTCGTGCGTGACAGGCCTCACTACATTGGCGGGCTGCTGGAAATGGCTAACGAACGACTGTACCCATTCTGGGGTTCGTTGACTGAAGGTCTGCAAACCGGACTTCCGCAAAATGAAATCAAGACAGGCGGCGCCGGTCTTTTCGAGGCGATATACGGCGATAACGAGCGACTTCGGCTTTTCCTCGGAGCCATGACCGGATTGAGCATGGGCGCGGCTAAGGCTATAGCGGAGAAATTTCCCTGGGCCGACTATCGCACCGTGGTTGATGTTGGGGGTGCACAGGGTGGATTGCTAGCCATGGTGTGCCGTACTCACAAGCACCTGCATGGAGTCAATTTTGATTTAGAGGTAGTTAAACCAATCTTCGAAGAATACATTGAGGCGAATGGGCTCAGCGATCGAGTCAGATTTCAACCCGGCAATTTTTTTGAAGAGGAACTGCCTTCAGCTGACGCGATCACGATGGGCCATATCCTGCACGACTGGAGTCTGGACCAGAAACGAATGCTGCTTGATAAGGCTTATCGCGCCCTGCCGGACGGTGGCGTACTCATAATCTTTGAAGCGCTGATCGATGATGAAAGGAAACAGAATGTCTTCGGTCTGTTGATGAGTCTGAATATGTTGATCGAGACGCCCAGCGGTTTCGACTTCACGGGCGCAGACTGCGCCGGCTGGATGCGCGAGGCCGGCTTCCGCCAGACGAGGGTCGAGCATTTGGCTGGTCCGGACTCAATGGTCATAGGTATCAAGTAGCCTCCCGCAAAAGTTCCAGTTGAAGTTATCACCAAATAGAGTCCCGCAAAGGCGCAAAGGCGCAAAGACGCAAAGGGGCAACCAGACCATTCGCGGCGCCCCAAACTTGTCGGTTGCGGTCCGAAGACTTTCTTTGCGTCTTTGCGCCTTTGCGGGATATTGTCGATTCGCGTCATAAAACTGACCCACTACCAGGGAACGAAGCGGTTCGTGTGCTCGTAAGCTTGGTGTTAGAATGAGTTTGCAGTGTGGAGGTGTGACATGGGCTTTGATGCGTCAGAAACAAGGGAATCCGTGAATAGCGCAGCCGGCGCCGTCTGCGACGCCCTACGTTATCTGGGTGACGTTTCCTACGCAGTTTTCCCGCGGGATATAGCGCATAGTTTGGGAGAATTTAAGAAATCCTTCTTGAATGTGGTGCGGACTGTGGTCGATAAAGAGATTGAGTGGATTGACGAGCGGGTCGCAGGCGGCGATCGTTTGCGAGAAGAATGGAAACAGGCCTGCTCGAAGAATACAGCGGAAGGAAAGACCGAGCCGGTTAACTAAGTGAAGCCTATGGAAGTCTTACTAGCTGACGAATACGGCTTTTGCTTTGGAGTCGAACGGGCCGTCGAAATGGTGGAGGACGCATTGGATGAAGGGGTGCGTCCCATTCGATCCCTGGGTCCGTTGATTCACAATGCGCAGGAAATGGAGAGGCTTGGAGCCAAGGGAGTTTCCACCATCGATTCTCCTGATGAAGCTGACGCAGATACCATCGCTGTAATCCGCGCGCACGGAGTGACGCCGCAGGTCCAACGTGAACTGGAAGAACGAGCTGCTAAGGTTGTCGATGCGACTTGTCCATTTGTCACGCGCGTACAGCATCTTGCAGAGCGAGCTGCCCGGCAGGGCAGGGATGTCGTGGTCGCGGGCAATCCGGATCATCCCGAGATGATTGGCGTTGTCGGTTACGCTCCCGACAATACCTACGTTGTTCGTGATGCCAGCGAGGTCGCTGCGTTGCCTAATCTCCGCGCGCCGTTGGTTGTCTCGCAAACAACGATCAAGCTGAAGACTTTTTTGGAAGTTGCCGAGGCGGTGCGCGCGAAGACCGACAGCGAGCCCCAGGTAGTAAACACGATTTGCTCAGCCACACGGGATCGCCAGGACGCGGCCCGCGCGTTGGCAGGGCAAGTCGATGTGTTCTACGTGATTGGCGGTCGCCACTCATCGAATAGCGTCAAACTGCTGGCGGTTTGCGAGGAACAGTGTGAGAAGAGTTTCTTGATCGAAACACCCGCCGAAATCAACCCGGGTGACCTTGAGGGCGCCAGCCGGGTGGGGGTCACCGCCGGAGCTTCAACACCTAACTGGCTAATCAACCAGGTAGTACAGCGGCTGCACGAACTTAGTGAGTAACGCAAGCTGTTAGCTTGCGTTCGCGGACGTAAGAGATGAGCGTCCGCTTGAACAGTCCGTGCCAACGCAAGCTAACAGCTTGCGTTACCTACTCAAAGTTCTGATCGATAGCATTCACAATCTGCCTGGCTTCGTCAGATCCGTATTCAATCACCTGACGTCGCAGCGCTTCCCGCGCAACCTCAGTATCCACCGGGTCCCCCAACAAGGTTAACAACACCGAGGTTGGGAATCGTGCCAACGCTTCATTGGCAAGTTCCCGGACGAACACATCGTCAGCGCGCGCGAGTTCGCAAATTTCACTGGGCGCGAAGCGTGTCGTCAAAGCGTCGGCAAGCGCATCGATGCGTTTATAGTCTCGCTGGGCGTCCGCGCGGCGTACTAACTGCGCAAAGACTTCGGCCGACTGAGTCTTTTCCTGCAAAACCAAAGCACAAGTATCGGCCACCATCCGCAACCGTCTCTCCTTTTCCGAACCTAGCACCGCGCCGGCATCGCATGCGCGATCGTCAAGCGCCGAGAGAAAACGGCTCAGCTCGAGATCAGCTCGGGCATCGTAAGGAACATTTCGAGATTGAGATGCATTGTGAGAGGCCTGTAGGGCACGCTCGACCAGGCCTCGCGTGGCGGGACGAAGTTCCGACCAGACGGTGGCGACGTGACCTCCCAGATCCTCAATCATTAGCGACAAATTAGGACCCTCTCGGAATAATCTGCCCGAAGGCAGTTGCAGAACGGCGTACTATACGCGAAGAGCACGGTGGGGAGAAGGGGGCAAAGCGATGGGGTAAGACTTCGGTCTACTGATTGTGGTCTTTGATTTCCGCAATTGCGGGAAAGGGGATCTTGATTATATCGCCGTTCGAACACTCGATCTTGACGCTCGGCGTGGTCAGAGCTTGGGTGGTCTTCAAGCTCCGAATTATGCCGCGTATCCGGCGGCCGTCCAAAGTGACGATCTCTACATTCCCCTTGCCGTATAGCGGTTGCAGCGCCGCGAGCGCCTTCGTAACTTCCACGGATAAGCTCCTCCTGGATAGTTGCTGAGAGACCGCCGAGACCACTGCGGTGTAATAAGATATTGCGCTCATGCTGACAGGATGTCCAATTGACGGCGCCAGGTGGTTGTCCGAGTGCGCCGCGATAAACCGGCAGGTTGTAGTCTGAGCGGTTCACCAGCCTCGTGCGCCACACGTACCTCTTAAGTACTTTGCGCGAAGCCTATTATGGGTTGAAATGCCACTCCCTGAGCCAGTCATTATCGAGGACTGAAACAAGCGCAGAAGGTCTTGCGAGAAAATCTTGAGGATTTTAAGAGGGAGTGTCTTGATCGAAACGACAACACCAATACGGGACTTCCAGCTAACGCTGAAGAACTTGCTTATATGGACATTCCAGAGCCGCGCGAATTACAAAACGAACCCTCGCTTTTTGATCAGATACGAGACTGGTGGCGCAACTTGCCGCCACTCCCAGCTCCGACGAACTGGCCTAAGTGGATTCCTCCGCCGGGGCCGTTTCCGATACCGGTTCTTCCTTGAGGAGATCTAATGTCCGATCAGGATGTCGACGAAACCCGGGTTTGTCGGATGCTAAAGAATGCATTTGCTGATGTTCCGTGTCCAGACTCATTTAAGAAGGCAGACGGTCGTGGACCCCTAGCCCATGAAATAGCCTTGGAGTTGCGGCGTAATTTTTACAACTATGAGCCCGAAGAGGTTCATTATTTGCTTCCGCTCATTTTGGAAGAGCTGATAAATAGCCGCACAGGCGATGAGATTGAGACCGACGATGCAGAGAGACTGGTGCTCCAACTGGATCCTCTTCAGATTAATAATGAGCTTGTGCGCGCCGTTAGCCTTCAACAATTCTCCGCTTTTAGCCAACAACAAGCAGAAGCGATTTGCGAGTTCCTGCGTATGGCTCGAACTTGGAACGACCTCAGTAGGTTCACAAAATGGGTCGACACTTCGATGGAATATTGGTGCTCTCGCGCAGCGGGCTTAAGTATTCGCTGAAAGTGTGTTCCAATAATTGGGCATAGGTGACCCTCATCTCGGCATTTCCAAGGCAATAGTTGTTCATAGGCAGCGTTGCACCTAGAATGATCCGCTCCGCTTCGTTGATCCCAGTGGTTTACGCCGTTGCAACACGATTTTGACGGCTAGTCAAAACAACCCTGTCTGATGGTGTCGTGAGCAATGTATCAATACGACAACCTCAGTCGCCTCACACGCCTCACCCATTCGTAAGGCGCAAACTGGCTGGTTGATTCTCAATATCAGTTTAATGCCATCAACAACCACTTCCTGTGACAAATGAGAAATTCCAAGTACTTTTTGGTCTTTGAGTTCGCCAGACGCCTGAGTTAGGCTTGGCGTTGATGCAACTGCGGACGTTTCTTTGGCGTATAGGTTTTTGACCAAATGTTCGGCAAACATCAGTTTGTCGTGGCGCCGACTAAAGAAAATTGTAGGAAGCTGATGACAAATCCTCGGATTGTCAGCGTGCCGCCTGCAACTAAAGAGGTGGGTGATCCCTATGTCACAGAATCCCGGAATGCAGCCTGGCCCCGAACTGGATCAAGGCGTTACAACTTGCTCGAATTGCCACTCACCCATGCCGGCCGGACTGCGGTTCTGTCGGAATTGCGGCTTTCGTCTGGGTGAAGGTCTCGCCGAATACACGGACACAGTCAGATTTAAGAATGGCCATCCGGGTGTTGGGATGGGTGTCGGAACAACAGCGTCCCAGCAATCGGTGGTTACAACGTACGGTCTGGGAAACATGCCCGCGGCGGGCCCAGGCGGCAAGCTCTGTAAACGGCGTCGCAAAATCAGTGGCATGACCTGGATGTTTCTTGGACTTTTGGTGTTTTTTGTAACTTCCGGTGTGTTTACCGCGTTGTTTACTCCAGCCCGACAAGCTTTTCGTGGCCGGGGCGGATTTGCCGCCGCCCCGGCCCCTGCACCCAAGTCATTCGTCGGCGTCAACGGATTCGAGAGTACTGACGGCGGGCTGACCTTCGGGAATGTTGAGCCTCCAGGCTCCCCGGCAGACAAAGCAGGTTTGGTCGGCGGCGACATAATCACGTCTTTCGATGGACAACAGGTCGAAGACACTGATGAAATGACCGAGTTGCTGCAAAACACACCTGTGGGAAAAACCGTCGACGTGATCTATACGCGAGATGGCGAGACGAAGACCACCAAGCTAACAACTATCTCAGATGAAGATTCCAAAAGGTTGAGGGCAACCTTTAGCAACAGACCGGAGGGTCATGGTCTATTCGGCTATCAAAGTGACGAAGTGGAGCGGGTTGCCATTCCGAACTCCAACAAATACGGAGTCAAACTGGGAACTGTGGACCAAAGCCGTCCCGCCGATCTGGCCGGCATAAAAAGCGGCGACATCATTGTCGAGTTTGACAAGATCCCGATTCGAACCCGATCAGAATTGCAGTCTCGAGTTCGCCGCGCCCTTCCCTACAGTACCGTCAACGTGACCGTCATCAGGGATGGCCAGGAAATGAAAATCCCGGTCAAGATGGGCAAGCAATAGAGTCAATCACAGGCAAAGCTCACTGATGCGTCTCAGCGCCAGCTGGCACATTCGGTATCCAAAAGAGCTGCCCATTCACTTCTACGCTTTTCAATCCCCGCTTTGGCAGGTCTTTCTCTTTCAATCCGAGAAATGTGAAATGCGGTAGGTCACTAAGTACAGTCTGAAACCAGCCGTGCTTAGCCAGAAGTTCACGCACGCGAGGATTGTCAAACTCATTGACATCAAACGCGAGCATTGCAATGTGCTGAGAAGTGCCTGGCGCTGCAATCGAGTACAAAATCGATTTTGAAAGATCTTTGCTGAAAAAAATGCTGCTCTTTTCCAGCTCCAGCACCTCAGCCACCTGGTCATGGAGCGGGAGCGTGCGCATTTGCTCAACCTGTTGCAGAGTTAATCTTTCCTGTTGCAACCAATAATCGAGAGCCGGAAGAAAGCGACTATTCCAGAGGCGCACACTATCCTCGTAGTTGCGCCGCGCGGCTTCCGCGCCGTCACGAGGCGTGATGTCGAGATTTTCTTTTTGTGCTTCCTGGCGCGCCTTGATCAGCGCCTTCATTGCTTCGGGTTGTAGCTCGACATAGTCAAAGCCAATACTCTCAGTGGCCCACCCGGCATTATCCTGAAACCTCGTCACCTGATCTTCGGTGGTAAAGACGCACTGCGGTGGTGGGATGACTTTCTTATCGGCAATGTACATTGCCCCGTAATCTTCCAGGATCCTACGCGCGACGGGGTCATTGAGCGGACAAATACTCTCCAGCTTCATCTTTCTTTTTTTCAGAGCCTTTGCCAATGCTTCGTAGAAGAAAACCGGCTCGTCAAGCGGGCTGTGCTCTGTGATTGCGATGGTCATAAGAAAAGGATCGGGTAAAGTCCAGCTATGTTCCGAAGCTCGGGCAGATTGCCCACAGCATATCAGACCACAGAGCAGGAATGGCAAAGAGCTGATTATTGAGTACTGATTCAGTTTGTCCTGGGAACGCGGGCGTCTCGCCCGCAATCTGATCGATCTCCCGTGGGCCGCGGGCGAGACGCCCGCGCTCCCAGTGCAGACTGAACCAGTATCGATTATTGAGCCCTGGCCTGACTTGGCGTGTGTGCTGGCTTTGCGGAGTCTGCGTTTCAAATTGCGAGTGTCTCGCCGTCTTGTGCGTTTTTGCCAGAAAACAAAACGATCCGCCAAAGCACACGAAATGCTTGTCCTTCTTTTTCGTGTGATTTTATGGATCATCAACTCCGACGTTTCAGTCGCGATCGTTTGCAGAAGCTTTGACTCAAACGATCTTCGCTGCGTTCTGGTAAACAAAGTATACTCTGGAAACGGCCGGAGCTTATTTAAATGCAAACCGATCTTATGAACGAGATCACTTCGACTTATCAAAAACACGGGTGGGAATTGAAGAGTGTGTTATTGCGGCGCGAAAGTTTAAAGGATTTGCCAAATGAGATTTATGCTGCGACGGGCAACAAAAAGGCGCGCGAAGCGGCGATTGATGCGTTGTGGTTTTCGCGGCCTTCGCACAACAAAGGAGAAGCCTGGGAACTTAGGCTGCTGGCCGAGACGCCTTACGCGCTTTTTCAACGTTTTGAAGCAGACGAACCGAAGGAAAAGCGTGCTCAAGCAATGAAGGAAATGGAAGAGCGAATGACTCAGTATGTAGCGGGTGGTTAAATGTCAAATGCTCAATGTCAAATAATGTCAAATGACGAATGGAAAATGATTCTTTTCCCGGCTAAGCATTCTCCTTTCCTTCCGGCTAAGTATTCCCACCCCGTCTGGAAGGTGCTACACTAACCAAGCCCCAGCACAGCAGGATCAAAGTCTCTCCCCCGATTCGATTTCCAAATCCGGATTCCTATTTAGGCGGCGCACGGGTGCGCGCTTCTCCTCGCATAGCTTGCAACGCACCGAGCGACCTTTTGTCCCGAAAGAAGGTCCACTATGGATGTCCCCGAGCTTATTGCCGGCAGATTTCGCATCGAAGGTGAAATCGGAACAGGTGGAATGGGAACGGTTTACCGGGCCGTCCACCTGGGCCTGGAACGCCCCGTCGCAATAAAGATCATCAAACGGGAATTCGCCGCCGATCCCGACGTTGCCGACCGCTTCCTGCGCGAGGCCAGGACCATGGCCCGGCTAAGACATATGCGCGCGGCAATGATTTTTGATGCCGGGAACCTGCCGGATGGACGGCACTTCATCATTATGGAGTTCGTCCATGGTGTCACCCTTTCTGAGGCACTAAACCGGGAAGGCCGGTTCTCCCCCCAACGAGCGGTCAAGATCGCACTCGAGATATGCGAGGTCCTCGAAGAAGCACATCAACTCGGCATTATTCACCGCGACTTGAAACCTTCAAACATCATTCTCAACGAACGCGGAGTTTGCGTACTCGATTTTGGCGTCGCAAAGGTGCTGGCCACATCAGCTGAATCGACCTCGACCCACGCCACGACGGGATCGGGACAGATTATCGGCACTCCCCGTTACATGTCACCGGAACAATGCCTCGGCCAAAGAGTCGGCGCACGCAGTGATCTCTACAGTTTGGGAGTGTTACTTTTCGAAATGCTCGCGGGACGGCCTCCCTTCATGGATGTGTTGCCGTCGGCCGTCCTGGTGAAGCAGGCCACAGCAGCCGCGCCACCGCTCCCAAATCTTTGTCCGGACATTCCAAAGCCACTGGCGGTGGCCGTTCATACATTGTTGGCCAAACGACCTGAGGATCGGCCGCGCACAGCAGCGGATGCGCGCGCGATGTTGGCAAGAAGCCTGCGCCAGCCGGACCGCTTTGAGCCTGAGCTGGAACCGCTCTCGTCTACAGTAGCCGCATTGGGAACCGGGACGGGACTACTTTTTCGTGTTGGGACGCCGCTTGCGCTGGTACTGGCGTTTAGCGCCGCCCTGCTTGCCTGGGGATACACCAGCAAGAGCGCGGGCGATCAAACGGGGCAACCGGCCCCCATAGCGGCGTTGTCAGGCGGGCCGGTCGGGATGAAACAGCCGAAGCCGACGCTCGCTTTGCAGCCCGGCGGAGCAGACGTCGCCCAACCGCTGAGTTCCGGAGTATCAACGGATCCGGCCAGCATTTCGGCCGCCGAGGTACGGCGAGCTGTTGCTTCAGTATCGCGCGGACGGGCCACCCGTCTTGAAATTGTCGGAACCGAGTCTGGGCCGGCAATTGTCGCCGTGCAGAACGCGAAAAAATCTGGCTCAACGCACTTTTTTGTTATGCAAAAGCGCGCCGGTGTCTTTCGGATCGTCGCGCGTGGTCCCCTCGATGTGGAAGGGTTTCGTCACGCAGCCTGGACCACTGAGACAATGGATGCCGACGACGATGGGTATCCCGAAGTCCTATTCATTGGGGGCAATTCCAGCGATCGTCGGTTCGCTCGCCGGCTAATTCTCTATGTGCCTAATGAACGACGAAGCTATGGAATGTTTCTAACCGGTGAAGTTACCTCTCGGGGCACGCCCAGAATAATCTGGTCAGCAAACTCAGCGCGGGCCGAGGCTGCTCCTTATCGGACGATGCTCAGGCTGAAGGCGCGCACACTGCTAAGCACGGCAAAGAATCGCTAGCCCTTGGGAGCCTGCCACATCAAACTTCCTTTGCAGCACCACTAGACCCATGCAAAGATAGGACTGCTTTGGCGTCTATCCCACTCGAGAGTTCTCGCTTCGTTCCCGAATGAGTCACGCGAAATTCGACCAGTCTGCGTGCGAGTTACTCGCTCAGTGCGTAAGGGAGATCGAAAAGAAGACTGACGCCGAGTTGGTAATCGTAGTCAAGGCCCGGTCCGATCATTACCGGCAGGCAGACTACTTGTTCGGCGCAATCCTGGCGTTGGCTGGTCTGCTGTTTCTGGTCTTCTCACCTTTTAACTTTCATCCTTACTGGTTTGTGGTCGACGTTATAGCGTTATTCGCCTTGGGCGCCTTCGTGTCTTCGCGCAGTAATGCAATCCGTCGTCAGTTGACGCGCGCGCGATTTCGCGCCGAGGCCGTGCGCAAGTCAGCCGCAGCGATGTTTTACGATGCCGGCATTGCAAACACTCAAGCGGAGATGGGAGTGCTCGTCTACTTGTCGTTGCTCGAGCGCAGGCTCGAGTTGATTGCCGATCGAGGCGTGCTCAAAGCGGTGCACCCGCTCGAGTGGAATCAGAGGTTGTTTGAGTTGCATCAGGCCGGCCGGCATCCCGATCCAAAGTCCCTTCAAAAGGCAATTAAACATCTCGGCACATTGCTCGAAGAGCATCTGCCGGCAACAGGGGAGAATCCGAATGAGTTGCCCGACTTGCCGCGATTTGAATTGAAATGAAGTGGCCTCGGAACAAGCAGGTTCTTCACTGGCTCGCGCTCGCGGGCCTGATACTGCTGCTTCCGCTCGATCTATTTGCGCGGGTCGGCGGCGGCCAGTCATATGGCGGCGGCGGTCATGGTGGTGGCGGTGGGGGTGATGGCGGCGCGATAGCCTGGTTAATCTTTCAAGCCGTTCGCCTGCTGCTCTATCTGACGCTTGAGTATCCGATCATCGGCATTCCGCTCGACATTGTCGTGGTGGGTGGCGTGATCTACTTCTTTGCGAGCCGCAGCCGGGCCACAACGGCCCGGACAGAGCTGTTTTCCTCCGCAGGCGTTACCTCGATTCAGGCGGCCATGGAGGCGTGCGCCGAACCAGAAAACATTGCTCGTTCTTTCAACCAACTAAGAAAGTTCGATCCGAACTTCTCGGAAATCGTCTTCACTGATTTTGCTTACGCGTTGTATGGCAA
Organism: Pyrinomonadaceae bacterium; assembly: GCA_035644135.1. Lineage (GTDB taxonomy): Bacteria > Acidobacteriota > Blastocatellia > Pyrinomonadales > Pyrinomonadaceae > PSRF01. The sequence continues at coordinate 87,811 of DASQPD010000020.1, read as the reverse complement.
GGCGCACGAGGCGCGCGGCCGGGGAACGGCGGCGCTTGACGAGTTCTCTCCTTACCTGAGCGGACCCGCGCGAAACATGCTGCTGCAACGAAATCCCGCCGGCTTGGCCGAACTGAAAGGAATCATTGTGGGCGCGATGCAGGTGGCCGGAGTGAGTGGCCTGGACACGCCTATGGTGGCGATAAGCCTGCTTTTCGAAACCAATTACACCGAGGTTGTAAAGACCAGCAGTGGTCCCTCGGAAATGACTTATTACGTGCGTGAGCGTTGGGAGCTCGAGCGCAAGCGCGACCGGTTATCGCCGCCGCCAGCCCAGGCAACTGCCTTGCACTGTCCACGTTGTGGCGCTCCGTTGCAGAAAGATTCGGTCGGCGCCTGCGCCTTTTGTTTGACCAAGATCGACAGTGGCGAATTTCAGTGGTACGTGCAAAAGGTTACGCTGCTCAGCAAGGAAGCCCGGGGACCACTGCTCACGTCTGATGTGCCAGAGGCAGGTACCGACCTGCCGAGCGTCGTGCAGGCAAATTTCTCCAGAGTGCGGAGCGACTTTGAAGCGAACAACCCCTCGTTCTCCTGGGGCGCCTTTCAGGAGCGCGCACGCCTGATATTCAACGAGCTACAGGCAGCATGGTCGAGCCTCAATTGGGAACGGGCAAGACCACACGAAACGGACAGTATCTTTCAAATGCACCAATACTGGATCGATGCATACAAACGGCAGGGACTGAGGAATGTCCTGGATCAGGTGGCCATTTCAGCCATGCAGCCCGTTAAGATTCAGGAGGATGCCTATTACCACGCGATTACCCTGCGGATCTGGGCGCAAGGATACGATTACACCATCGATCAGAGTGGCAAGATAGTAAGCGGCTCAAAGACGAATGAGCGACGTTGGACGGAATACTGGACGTTCATTCGAAATCGTCAGGCTAAACCGGCGCCTGCCCAGCCCACCCTCAACTGTCCAAACTGCGGAGCGCCATTGAAGGTCAACGCGACCGGCATTTGTGAATTTTGCGGCGGCAAGATAACCTCGGGAGAGTTTGATTGGGTACTGTCAAAGATTGAACAGGATGAAGCGTACTCTGGTTGAACATCTAATTCGTTACCTCTGACATCGAACTCGTCGCTGTCCGATGAGTGAAACCCCAGATCAGTTGTTGGTTTTTGTGTGACAACCGAGTGATTTGCCGCCAACGATGATGCATACCGGAACTAATCTACGGAGCTTTTTTGTGAAACGCACCTTGTTACTCCTGTTACTTTTTTACTCGTTGCTTGTGCCTTCCGCGCCGGCTGCTTCGCTGCTGACTCAAGCTACCGGCCGGGCTCCGGTGAGCCGGCGGGGCGTTGCGGCTCCCGCACCCGCGCCTGCCCGCTTGCCCGAGGCGAAACTGACCAACCGCGTGTTGGCAAACGGTCTGGAAGTGATCGTGCTTGAAGATCATTCAGTGCCGCTGGTGACCATTGAGTTAGGCGTAAAAAATGGTTCGTACACCGAACCGCCTGAGCTCAATGGTCTTTCGCATCTTTATGAACACATGTTTTTTAAAGCGAATCGCGCGATCGCGAACCAGGAAGACTACCTGGCATCAATCGGCCAGCTCGGAATCGCCTACAACGGATCAACTCGCGAGGAAGTAGTCAACTACTATTTCACCACTACGAGCCCCAATCTGCGAACCGCGGTACAGTTCATGAAGGATGCCGCGCGCTATCCGCTTTTTAACGCCGCGGAATTCGAGCGCGAGCGCCAAGTCGTGATCGGAGAAATCGACCGAAACGAATCGAACCCTTTCTACTATTTGAATCAGGAGATGACTAATAGGCTCTTTTATAAGTATCCGAGCCGGAAGAGTCCGCTAGGAAACAGGCAAACCGTCTCAACGGCAACCACGGACATGATGAGGCTGATTCAGCAGCGCTATTACGTGCCTAATAACTCGGCGCTGGTGATTACGGGTGATGTACTCCCCGAGGAAGCCTTTAAGCTGTCCCAGGAGTTTTTTGGCGACTGGGTGCGTCGGGAAAAAGATCCGTTCGTCGAGTTTCCCCTGGTCGAGCATCCGCCATTGCCGAAGAACGAAGGTGCAGTCATCACCCAGCCCGTAGAGAATGTAATCTTCAACATAGGCTGGCATGGTCCTTCAATTGGTAAGGACGACGCCGCGACTTATGCGGCTGATGTTTTTTCTTACATCCTGACGCAACCGAATTCGCGTTTTCAACGCGCTCTGGTGGACACAGGCCTGGTAACAGGCGTCACCATCGGATACTACACGCAGAGGAACGTTGGGCCGATTGCGATTGTCGCACAAACCACGCCAGAGAAAGCGCATGCAGCTTTGAAGGCAATCTACAACGAAGTCGCGCACTTCAATGACCGCGACTACTTCACCGACGAGCAACTCGAGAGTTCTAAGGCATTGCTAGAGGCAAACGATCTGTACGATCGCGAGAAGACGAGCGATTACGCACACACCTTGACTTTCTGGTGGGCCTCTACAGGGCTCGATTATTTTCGCGGTTATCTGGGGCGCTTGCGAGCCACTTCACGCGGCGACATCAGCCGGTACGTAACCACATACATTCAGGGCAAACCCCATGTCGGTCTGGCTTTGCTCTCTGAAGATGCACAGGCAAAGATCAAACTTCAACCGGAAGAATTAGTAGGGCAATGAATACAAAGAGGGCAAATCGAAGAGGACGGCGACATTTCATCGTGTCCCGGCTGAGCGGATTATTAATGGTGGTTGCGCTTTTCACGCAAACCGCCTTCCTGACTGTCGGGCAAAGCCACGCAAGTGGAAAGGAGTCGTCAGCCCAAAAAGCCCAAAATCAGATTACCATCCAGTTACAGCAGAATCAGGCGCTGCAAGGTGTCGTTGCGAAACAGGCTGCGCTAGTTACTGAATTTGATGTTAACGGCCTCAAGGTGCTGGTGAAAAAACGCGAGGGAAGTTTGACGGTTGCTGCCGGGTTATTCATACGGGGAGGCGCCCGAAATATCACTCCCGAAAACGCTGGTATTGAGGCCCTAATGCTGGACGTGGCTTCAGAGGCAAGCGCCAACTTTTCCCGGGAACGTTTGCGCAGCGAACTCTCGAGGATGGGCACGGTGATCGGGTTTGATGTTAATCGCGACTATTCCGTAATGGCGCTCCGGTGCACCCGCCCCAACTTTGAACGGTCGTGGCAAATCTTTTCGGATGTCGCCTTGAATCCCTCGTTCGCGAAAGACCATGTGGCCCTGATCCAACAGCGACAGGTGACCTCCCGGCGAGATGACAGCGATGATCCTGATGGTTATTTGCAGCAGTTGCAGGACCGGGTCGCCTATGTGGGCCATCCTTACCTGAACCGCACAGAGGGAACGGTGGAAAGTTTGAGCCGATTAACTCCCGAGGATTTGCGGCGCTATCACGAGAAGATCATGGAGACCTCACGGCTATTGCTTGTCATTGTAGGCGATCTGAACCCGGCGCAGATCCGCGATCTGGTCGCCTCAAGTTTTGGCAAGCTCCCAAAAGGCAACTATCACCCTGAGTCGGTACCCCAACTTTCGTTTGATAAGTCGACGGTTGACGTCACGGCCAAATCACTCCCTACCAACTACATTCAGGGCTTGTACACCGCGCCGTCACCCAACTCGCCAGACATGGATGCAATGCGGATAGCCAGTTCAATTCTCCGTGACCGGGTCTTTGAAGAGGTCCGCGTCCGGCGAAACCTCTCGTACGCGCCCGATGCTTTTTTGCGCAGCCAGGCGGCGAATATTGGCGGTATATATGTGACGGCCGTAGATGCCAATCAAGCCGTCCGGGTAATGCTGGACGAGATTGCTCGACTACAACGTGAGCCAATTAGCTCGCAGGAGATTCAAGCTGTCGTGGCCCAGTACTTAACCGGTTACTACATGGGACAGGAAACCAACGCTGCCCAGGCGGGTGATCTGGCCCAGTCCGAGCTGCTTGCTGGGGGTTGGCGCAATTCAGTAGAAGTGATCGAGCGCTTGAAAGCAGTTACGCCCGCGGACGTCCAACGGGTCGCGCAAAAATACATGCGCAATATCCGATTCGTAGTGCTGGGAAACCCGGAAAGCGTAAATGCAAACGTGTTTACAGGTCAGTCGGGAACTCAATGAGAAAAGGGAGCGCTGCCTAAGCGGGCGCTCCCTTCTGGTAACCCCTTAAACCTGTTCAGTGCCTCGCTTCACTGAGAAACTTGCGATATAGCCTGTCATCCAGCTTTTGTAGCAGCTGGGCCTGAACCGCCACCATCGATTGATCTCCCAATTCATCGTAAGCGATAGCGAGGTTGTAATATGCTTCGGGATTATCGGGTCGCAATCTGGCCGCTTCCTTGTAGCATGCTATGGCGTCTTCCAGGCGTCCAGCGTAATAGTAAGCATCCCCCAGCTTGTTGCGTAAGTCTCCTGAGTCAGGCTTGAGCCGCAATGCTTGTTGGTAAGCACGAATGGCCTCATCGTTCTTGCCCTGCTTTACCTTGCAGTAACCCACCTGAATCCATGCGTCGGCGCGTTTGGGGTTCTTGTTAACGGCGTTCTCAAAGTATGCCAGTGCGTTGTCATAGTTGCCGAGCCATAGAGACTCGAGGCCGTTACGATACGCAGGATCAGCTTGATCCACTATTCGTTCACGTCTGAAGACTTCGCTAAGTGGCCGCAACCGGCCCGTGTTCAGCTGGGCGACGCGCCCGGCTGCTATAGCCAGGTTAATGTTTTGACCATTGGTGACCTTGACGGTCACGACTCCGACAACCTGTCCTTTCAAATTAAAGACCGGACTGCCGCTATTTCCGTGCGAGACGGGCGCCGTGATCTGAATGATGCGACCGAGGTTCGGCACTTCCCGGACGGCCGAGACGATTCCATCACTTACGGAGCCTTCAAGTTTAAGCGGATTACCAACGACGAAGATCCTTTCTCCTTCGTCGGGCAGCACCGGCGAAAATTCGATTGAGCGGGCACGCTCAGCAGGCATGTCAACATTCAGGACTACCAGGTCGCCTTCCTCGTCCACGGCGACTGCGCCGGTTACCGGATATGTTTTCCCTTTACCGTCAAGGGTCTTGATTTCCACGCGCGCCGCGCCGCGGATGACGTGCATGTTCGTAACCACCTGACCCGGGCGAACGAAGAATCCGCTGCCTGTCATCAGGGCTTCGCCGGACGCATCGTAGGTCGTGATGGCCACAACGGAAGGCTTAACTTGCCTGACGAGATCGGGAAGATTCTCTTGGGACCGGATTGATGGGGTTGCCAGGAGGACAACGGCAAAGAGCAGCGAAAGGGGGAAGGTACGCTTGTACATAATCGTTAATTACCACTGGAGAAATCGGGGGGATTTCAGTTTTCGTCGTTAATCGCGCCTAATAGCGCTGGTCAGTCGGGGGAGGAGTTGCGTCGGGCAACTCCGGCTGGGTCTATATTAACTCAGGAAAAGGCCGATTTGAAACAGATTTGTTACAAACTCCCGAATTCAGGTCGATCTCTCAGGTAATGGTCAGTTCTCAAGGTTCCTCGGGCAGTTTTGTTACGCCTTCGTCGTTACTGTAACTTTTCGTACGGAAAAGAAAGGCCGCCAAAATGGCGACCTTCGGATAAGCCTTATCGAGGAACCTTTTAAGGCACTATTACGAAGTCCCCAATCCTGGGACCGGCCGGGTTGGTTCCAAGCTTGGTGGCATCTTCAAGAGTTACGAGCAAACCAAAGTCGGGCAATGCTGTTTGAGATTTGATCTCGGCCTCATTCTTGCCGCCGGTGTTTACTATTTGGCCAAGCTTTTCGAATTTCCCGTCGGGAGAGATAGCCCAAAGAATAAAAGCCTGTCCCGCGGGCGCTTCCTTGAGGTCATGGAAACGAACATTTACTTCCGTTGGTCCACCTTTTTTGGGAGTGATGAAGACGTTTGCCCGTGCACCCGTCAACGCTCCGGTGAAATTGACCTTGATTTTTGTATCGTCCCCTTTTTTGTAGGCGGGAATGTTTAGCATTGGCACCGAATAAGCATCACCCGGCGTCACTGCGGCCGTGGTCGCGGCTACTTTTTCACCAACAGGAGCCGTGGTATGCGGGATAACTGCCAAGCCTTCAGGCACAGCGCTCCTGAAAAATACTGGCGTTGAAGCGTTGTACGCAGTTAGTGACCCTTCCGGCGATGCGATCAGCATGAACTTCGTCAGGGGCGTAGTTGTTGTAAGCGCACCTTCACCATTGGTAATGACCACTGGTCCAAGGGCAGTTACGGCGCCGGTTTCGTCTACTGCATACAAAGTCATTGCAGTAGTCGTCTTGGGCAGTCCAGCCAAATGCAGCTTAATCCGCGTACCGTTATCATCACGCAACACTGTCGCCATGCCTGTTCCCGCGGTAGGCATCGCGGGATCTAATGTGACTTGAATCTCCTTACCCGCCGGAACTTCTATCACGGTGTAGGTTCCATCAGGGTTTTGCACAACTGTAGTCGTTTTCGGCGTTTGGGGAGTTTGCCCCAAAGCCATAGCGGCGGTCGTAAGACTCAGGATAACCGCCGCCAAAACTGCAAAAGCATGCTTCTTCATGCGTTTCCTCCTTCGCATTTAGTCAATCGCGATTAGCACTCTGTCGGGGAGAGCTGCAGGCTTGATTCCGTATAGAGATTCGCAACCTTTATGCCAGTGTTAGGATTTTGAATGATTTGACAGGTCTCCGTGCAATCTCTGTGTACTCTGTGTCTCAATGGTGAAGGGTTCGTCAAGTTTCTTGAGGCAAGGAGCGCGAGTGGGGAAAATCGCGCAGACGAATGTTCGAGATGTATTGAAAAAGGAATCCATCAGTGAGGCAGAATGAAGAAACTGCGATACGTAACGATACACAAATGTACCGCAAGTATTCGGCAACTGGAGGCTCTTTTAGTACCGGTTGAGCTCGACGATAGCTTTTGCAACGTCAGCAACCTGCGGCAGGATTGCATCCTCGAGCTGAGGCGCGTAGGCGACAAAAGTATCCAGCGCGCACACACGCCGTACGGGAGCGTCCAGGTATTCGAAGAGTTCATCGGCAATGCGAGCGGCAATCTCGGCGCCAAAGCCAAATGAAAGAGAATCCTCGTGGGCAATGATCACTTTGTTTGTCTTCTTCACTGATTCAACAATAGCCCGCCAGTCGTAGGGAACCAACGAGCGAAGATCAATTACTTCGACACTGATGCCCTGCTGCTCTGCCTGCTTCGAAGCAACCAGCGATCGTTGCACGAGCGCACCGTAAGTAACGATAGTGAGGTCCTCTCCCTCGCGCACAGTCTTCGCTTTACCGAACGGGATCATGAATTCGTCGGGCGGATACTGCGATTTGTTATAAGCCTGCCGGTAAAGGTGTTTGTGCTCGAAGAACAATACGGGGTCGTCGCAGCGGATCGCCGTGCGCAGCAGACCATTTGCGTCCAGAGCAGTTGAAGGATAGACGGCGCGTAAACCCGGAATCTGAGTGAAGGTTGAAACTCCGGATTGGGAATGATAAATAGCACCGCCCTTCAAATAGCCGCCAATCGGGACACGAATTACTACCGGGGCCTTCCATTCGTTTGCCGAGCGCCAGCGCAAAAGTGCGAGTTCGTTCCGAATTTGATGCATGGCCGGCCAAATATAATCAAAGAACTGAATCTCCACTACCGGCTTTAATCCTCTGGTGGCCATGCCTATTGCCCGGCCGACAATATTCGCTTCCGCGAGTGGGGAGTTGAACACGCGCGAGCTGCCAAATTTCCGTTGCAGGTTGGCCGTGACTTTGAAAACACCGCCCTTGCCTTTGACCCGTTCGAGATTTCCTTCGCGCGAGCAGTCAGCAACGTCTTCACCAAAGACAACAATCCTGGGATCGCGTGCCATCTCGGTGTGCAGACAGCGATTGATCAAATCAACCATGGTCCCCGGGGTGCCCGACAACGTCGCTCCGTCTTCCGTATCAAAGTCTTTACTCGTGGGATCAACGTCGGGTGAGAAGATATAGCGAGTGACTGTTTCGGTTGACGGCTGGGGGCTGGCGAGGGCCGCGTCCGCCGCTTCATTCACCTCACGATCGACTTCGTCCTTGATCTGCTGCAACTCCTTCTGGTTGATGACTCCTTCATCGATCAGCCACGCCCCAAAACGCTTTACCGGATCGCGTTCTAAATCACTGGCACGCTCCTCGTCCGGCCGGTAGAGCTTTTCATCGTCCGACAAAGAATGAGAATACGGTCGAATTACGTGCGCGTGCACCAGCGCCGGACCCTGTCGCTGGCGCGCATGGCGTACTGCGCGGCGCAAGGTATTGAGCGATTCAAGGGGATCGGTGCCGTCACACTTTTCGACGTAAAGATTGGGAAAGTTTTCTACCAATCGCGAGATGTCTCCCCCGGCTGTCTGCACTTCAACCGGCACACTGATGGCATAACCGTTATCTTCAACCAGGAAAAGCACCGGCAGCTTAAGGTTCGATGCGGTATTTAAGGCTTCCCAAAACTCGCCCTCGCTGGTCGTGCCATCGCCAAGGGAGACGTAGGCCACTTCGTCTTCGTGAAAGTTAAGAATCCGACCCCGAAGTTCATCGATCAAGCTAAAGCGATATCCTGCTTCCGCACAACCAACTGCCTGCAAAAGTTGAGTGCCGGTTGGAGAAGACTGTGAAACAATGTTCAGTCTGCGGTGGCCCCAATGCGAAGGCATCTGCCGGCCATGAGAATTCGGATCCTTCTCCGCGCCCACCGCCGACAGCAATTGTTCAAGCGGAGTCATACCAAGCTGAAGACAAAGTGCGCGGTCTCGATAGTATGGATAAAACCAATCGTAACCCGGTTTGAGAACCATGCCGGCGGCAACCAGCACAGCTTCATGACCGGCTCCGCTGATCTGAAAGAAAATTTTATTCTGTCCCTTGAGCTGAATCTCCTTATCGTCAAGGCGACGCGACAGGTACATCACGCGGTACATGTGCAACAGTTGCGCGCGCGTCAAACCGTGATGCTCAGTCACTTCCGCGACGTCCACACCGGGCCCGTTTTCCAACGGCTCGTTTCGTTTGACCAGTTTCAGAACTTTCGTGTCAGTCTTCATACTCGCTCGATAACAGCGTTCGATATTCTTCGGCCATGGAAGGATGTCCGTGCGCAGTGGCAGCTTCAACTCCACGCTGGTAAGTCAGCTTTGCTTTATTACGCTCACCTGTTTGCTCGTAAGCTCGCGCCAACATGCCGAAGGCATTTCCTTCATCATCTGACGCTTCGATATAGCGATTCAGAGCTTCGATTAACTCTTGATGGCGACCGGCCTTTTCGTACTCTTTCGCCAGACCAAACAGAATATTGCTGTTTGCCGGATCGCTCTCCAGCATCTGTTTGAAGAGGTCGATACGTGATGTAGTCATCGCCAAATCCCTTCCGGCCCTATTTCCCAATAATCAATTTCGCGATTGTTTGCAGTTGCATATTCGAAGTGCCTTCATAAATCGCGCCGATCTTTGAGTCACGCCAGTACTTTTCGACCGGGTAATCCTTCACATAGCCATATCCGCCGAACAACTCAATGGCTTTCGACGCCACACGCTCGGCGACTCGCGAAGAAACCAACTTGGCCATCGCCGCTTCCTTAACGAAGTTCATGCCCGCGTCTTTCATTCGGGCCGCGTTGTAGACCAGCAACCGGGCTGCTTCCAAATCCGTGGCCATTTCGGCGAGTTGAAACTGCACTGCCTGAAACTGGTTGATCGATTTGCCGAACTGCTGTCGTTCGGCGGTATAGGCGAGCGCACTCTCGAGCGCACCCCGGGCGATCCCGATCATCTGTGCCCCAATCCCGATGCGCCCTTCGTTCAAGGTCTCAATGGAAACCTTATAACCCTTGCCAAGTTCGCCAAGGATGTTCTCCTTCGGCACTTGGCAGTCTTCGAGAATCAGTTCGACCGTGGACGAGGCCCGGATGCCCAGCTTGTTCTCCTTTTTACCGACTGCGAAGCCGGGGAAACCCTTTTCGATTACGAACGCGGTAATGCCGCGATAGCCGGCGTCCGGATTTGCGTTGGCGAAGAGAACAAAAACTTCTGCCTCGATACCGTTTGTGATCCAGAGCTTCTGTCCGTTCAGGAGATAGTGGTCGCCTTTATCAACGGCGCGAGTTTGCATGGCGAAAGCATCAGAGCCCGAACCCGCTTCGCTGAGCGCGTAAGCGCCCACTTGTTCACTGGCAAGTTTGGGTAGATACCGTTTCCTCTGCTCGGCGTTACCCCAGCGGATCAAGGCATTGTTGACCAGCGTGTTTTGCACGTCGACCAGCACTCCGACCGAAGCATCCACCCGCGATAATTCTTCGACGGCCAAAATTGCAGTAAAAAATGTTGCCCCTGCACCACCATATTCCTCGGGTGTTTCAATGCCCATCAAACCGAGATCAAAGCAGTGCTTCACCAGATCTGGATCGAGTTTGGCGTGCTCGTCCATATTTTCGACGCGCGGCCTCAGCTCACCCTCGGCAAACTCGCGCACACTCGCTCGAAACATTTGCTCGTCTTCTGAAAGAGCAGTCAACGGTATGCCGGAAAGCTGTTCTGTTGTTGTTTGGGGGTGACTCATATTTGCCACTTCAGTTTCCAGGTAGAGTAGTTCAGGTTTGGACGGATAGCATCATAATCAAGGCAAAACGAAAAAGGCAAAAGAGGAAGAGTGTGAGGGCAGCATGGCAATCTCAACTCTGCGCGAACTCCGTGTTCTCTGTGTCTCCGTGGTAATAAGTTTTTCGGTGTATGTCAACGGAGAGCCGGTTACAGAATTGCGCTGGCACGGCTCTAGCTGAAGTTGCTGACCATCTCAAGCTGAGGGACTACATTGCCGGAAAATAAAAGCCTTGTGATACCGTATTTTTCGAGCATTTTAAAGTCTATGCCGGAAGAACAAGCCAGGTGAACGATCAACCTACTTCAAACCAGACCGCCCGCCGCCGGTTCGCGCCCGTGGGGATCATCTTTGCTTTGGTGGGCTTGATGTTGTTCGCCTATTTTGTGCGAAAAGCAGGACCATCAGAGATCATCGCGGGGATCAGGCGACTGGGCGGCGCCTTTCTTTTGATCCTGGGAATATCTTCAATTCGCCACATCGTTCGTTCGATCGCCTGGACAAAATGCTTTGAATCTCCTTACCGGCTTCGCTTTCGAGATGCGTTCGCCGCGAGGTTAATGGGAGACGCGCTTGGAAATATCATTCCTCTGGTAAGCATCGCAGTTGCCGAACCTTCCAAAGCAGCATTTGTTCGGGATCGCGTGCCGTTGCTGGCGGGACTTTCAGCGATTGCCCTGGAAAACATTTTCTATAGCCTCTCTGTAGTGATCTTCGTTTTTTCCGGCACTACCGCATTGCTTCTGAGCTTTCAACTGCCAAAGCCTTTGCGTTATGCAAGCATCGGCGCGTTGATCGCGACTTCGGTGGTGGCCTGCCTCGGATACATCGTCATACACAAACGGTGGAAATTTCTGAGCGGGGCACTCAGTTTCTTGGACACCCGGGGACTAAAACGAAACTGGGTTGAGAAAGCCATTCCCCGTGCTCAGACGCTGGAGGATCGGGTTTACGGGTTTTATGCGCGAAACCGAGGCCGGCTGCTCCCGATTTTTGCGCTGGAGGTTTGTTTTCATCTTGCCGGAGTCGCCGAGATCTATACAACCCTCCTGTTCATAAGCGATGTAGCTCCACCTACACTACTAACCGCTTTCATTCTCGAATCAGTCAATCGAATTATCAATATGACGTTCAAGTTTGTTCCGCTTCGAACTGGAGTGGACGAAGCGGGAACGGGGATGCTTTCCAAAGTGCTTGGTTTCACCACGGCGATTGGCGTGACACTCGCCATCGTCCGCAAAGCCCGCGACATTTTTTGGGCGATGATTGGCGTGAGTTTGATTGTCCGGCGGGGTCTTTCGCTAAAGAATATTGCTAAAGATCCGGAGCAACTGGATGCGGCTCAAACGCCAGGATTGTCAGGGGGCACGCTCTGATTTACTCATAAGCCAGAGCATTCACAGCATCGAGACTCGAGGCTCGCAACGCCGGATACAACGCGCCGAGAGCACCTCCACCCAAACCAATCAACGCCGCAGTCAGTGCCCAGCCCCAGCTGTATGCGAACAACAGGCCATAAACGCGATGGATTAGATAACCAGCTACGACGGACACCATGAATCCGGCGATTAGTCCTATCAGACTGATAAGGACCGCTTCCTTTTCGATGATGCCGACGATATAACCGCGCGAAGCGCCCATTGCCTTGAGAATTCCAATCTCGCGGGTCCTCTCCGTAATGGTCGTGTACATCGCGAGCATTACGACTAGTCCGCTCACCACGGCGGCCAATCCGACTAGTACTCGCAAGAACACCGGAAGATACGGAATACTCTTCTCGATGCTGGTGAACCATTCCCGTGAAAACTGAATTTTGTTTCCCGGCAGCTGCTCATTTATTCTCTGAGCCACTGCCATCTCATCCTTTGGATCAGAGACCTTGACCAGGATATGACTGCATTTACCGCTCGCCTCGAGTGCCTCTTGCATTGCCGCCAGCGTCATTTTCACGCGCGCGCCGGACTCCGGTGCGTAGATGCCGGCAACTCGATATTCCTGATTACCAAAAGGCTTTAACATCATACCGACTGCGAGATTGTTGTTTTGCGCTTTGGTTTCATCGATAACGATTTCGTCAGAGCTCTGCGGTGCGCGTCCGGCGACAAGTGCGATACCGTTCATTTTCGCGTACGCGTCCCAATCGACACCCTCAATTTGTTCAAAGCCAAAGCCAGTTCTGCCCTGGAAAATATACCGCGCTACGGGCAGCGCATCCTGGACCCCCGGTATCTCTTTCAACCTATCCGCGTATCTAACGTCGAGGTTGAGCGTAGACGAAATCAGCCCTCCTGAACCGGGCCGCATGAAAATGATTTCGGCTCGCACACTTGAGGCCCGTCTTTGCAGATCGTCAGACATCCCCCGCGCCAGCCCTGTAAAAAGCATGATTAGGCTGACACCCAGAGCTATTCCCGCCACGCTGACCAACGTGCGAATCGGTCGCTGGCGAATGTTTGAAGTAATCAGATTATCCACGGTGCAAGCAAGATCCGGACAGGTGCAATTTAGTTCTGACAGCCTTGTTGGTCGCTACAACCATAAAGCATTTTAGTCTAAGCTAACAACCGAGCCGCCGGCGGTGGTCGAGAGTACAGGTCTAACTTGCTGATCGACAAAATTCATGTTGCCCGGCAGAGTGTATTCTAAACGGCTAACGCGGGCGGAACTGCTTTTGCGAGCATCGTTCACGCAAGCTCCGGCCCATAACCATCGAGACCGGGCAATTAATCTGTATCACATATATCAACCGGTTTTGGTTTTCTACCTTTGAGATTTGGGGTTTCATAATTGGATCAAGACATTAATCTTAGCACTGCCGCACCTGGTGTGGAGATCACCTCCGATCGCCCGCGAATAGGTGCGATGCAAATGCCCAGCCGCCTTGTTTGGTTGGCGGGGGTGGAGTGGAGTGTCGTCGGGACGCTCGCTCTGCTGCTGGTAATGGGCTTTGGTTTGCGGGCAAATCAACTTGGAGCCATCGGATTTGCGGAAGACGAAATGAACAAACTCGACGCGGTACACGCGTATCAGCGAAACGATTTTTCCGCAAATGCCGAACACCCGATGCTGATGAAGCTCTTTATGTGGGGCTCGATAAGCGCAGCCAATGCGTGGCAGGCAACCGGCGGCGAGCGCATAAGCGAAGAAGCAGCCCTGCGTTTCCCCAATGCGTTATTCGGTGCATTAACCGCTATCCCGCTTTTCCTACTCGCTGCCGCCCTGTTCGAACGCTGGACCGGTCTGCTTGCCGCCGCGCTTTGGACCGTTGGTGTCAATGCGATCGCGCTCAATCGGATTGGCAAAGAAGACACGCTGCTCGTCTTTTTCATGTTGTTTGCGTTCTATTTCTATCTGCGGGCGAAGCTGACCAGTCCGCGGCTGGCAACAGTCAGACGGAAAAACTATATCCGGAGCGCCGCAACTTTCGGTTGGATGATCGCGTCGAAATATTTCCCCCACTATTTCGGCCTGAACATGCTTTACCATCACAACTTTCATGTGCGAAAGGCGCAACCAGGCGAGCCAACGGGAAAGACGCCGGGCTGGTTCTACATTCTCATACTGGTATTCTTTCTGCTTGCGAACCCCGCCGTGCTATTGCCGCAGGTATGGGATTATTTGAATGCCTACATGGGCGAGCGTTTGCTGGTCCACTCCGGCTACTTGTTCGCTGATCATCTTTACAAGAACAACATGTCCAGCACGCCATTCTGGGGGACACCGATCTACTTTTATGCCCTTTTCCTGGCTATTAAAATGCCTTTGCTCGTGGTCACGGCTTTGCTCACGGGTCTGGCCGTATCTTTCAAACGATGGCGACATCCCGAGCACGCGTTTCTAATCTTCATGTTCCTATTTTGGATCGTTCCGTACTCGCTGGGCGGTGCTAAGTGGTTGCGTTATACGCTTTCGCTGATGCCTTTTGTTTACATGCTCTCTGCAGTGGGAATTGTCGCGCTCACGCGGTTTGCGGTCTCGCGATTCAAGCAGTGGAAGAATGGAGGGGTGATTGTCTACGCCGCTGCAGTAATCATTTTCGTGGCCATCCCATCCTGGACCGCCTATAGCAGCGGCCCGCACTATGCGCTTTACACAAATGCTCTGGCAGCGGGTAAAGCTGGATATTTCTTCCCACACGACGAGTTTTACGATGATGGTTTGCGCGAGGCTATCCGGTTCATTTGTGACTCCGCGCCCAAAGCGGCAATTATCGCGCATGAAACGCCCGCGGTGACTCACTATTATCTTGAGCGGTTTGCCCGGTCGGATTTGAATTCGCAGGCCATCTCCAGTGCGGACTTCGAACCGGCCACTTTGTCACAGATCACTTATGTAATCGTACAGCGGGGTCGAACCTACTTTGAGAACCAGGAAAAGCTGGCTTTCATCCGGTCGAATTTCAAAAAGATCCACGAGGTGCAGATCAACGGATTGACGGCTGCGGAAATTTTTGTCAACCGTTGATTGCTGACACCGGTTTCTTGTTTTGTTGCGCATTCTTGCGAGATAAAAACCGATCCACGAAATCACACAAACCCAAAGACACAAAAATACACGAAATGTTCCCTGGTTCTATTTCGTGAGATTTCGTGGATCTGAATTTACTTAACTAAACACTCACCATAGAGACACAGAGAACACTGAGGATGCGCTAAGCGAGACCAGCCGCTGGGCTCCTATCTCCCAAATCAGTTAATCTCCAGCGCATGAAACAAATGAAGCGATATTCCATTCTTTACCTGGCTTTCATCTTGACCGTGTCACTGCTGACGGTCGGAAACTCAGGTGCCGCAGCAAAGCGCGTGCACCTTACGATCCTGGCGACCACCGACCTACACGGAAATATTTATCCAATCGATTACTACAAGAACGCTCCCGACAATCGCGGTTTGGCGAAGATCGCGACCCTGATTAAGCGCGCCCGCAAAGAGAACCAGAACACCCTGTTGCTTGACTCGGGCGATACGATTCAGGGGACTCCGCTCGAGTATTACCACAACAAGAAAAACAACCGGCCGCCGGACCCGATGATGCTGGTGATGAACTCGCTTAATTACGACGCCATGGCAGTTGGCAATCATGAGTACAATTTTGGTTTGTCTGTGCTCGAGAAGGCTCGCAGCGAAGCCCGGTTTCCCTGGTTGTCCGCAAATACTTATGACCAGGGCACTGACCACACGCATTATCAGCCTTACCTCGTGAAGGAGATTGCCGGCGTGCGCATAGGCGTTCTTGGGCTCACCACACCAGGCATTCCTAACTGGGAAAATCCGCCCAACTATGCCGGCCTCGAATTCCACGAGCCGGTAGCCGAAGCGAAGAAATGGGTGGCGCTGTTGCATGAGAAGGAGAAGGTTCATTTTGTAGTCGTCTCAATGCACATGGGTTTGGAAGAAGATCTACGGACGGGCGAGATCAATCCCGGACAGGTCCCAAACGAAAACGAAGCCATCGAAGTCGCGCGCAACGTTCCCGGCGTAGACCTCATTCTAATGGGTCACACTCATCGTGAGGTGCCGTCGTTGTATATAAACGGCGTGCTGTTAACGCAGGCGAACTACTGGGGCAAACATCTCGCCAAAGTCGATATTTATTTTGACAGGGATGGCGACCACTGGCGGGTGTTTGCTAAGTCCGCGCGTACCCTGCCCGCTGATGTCGAGCCTGATCAAGAAGCTCTTAAATTGGCTGAGCCATACGACAAAGAGACCCAGGCATGGTTAGCGCGACCCATTGGCGAATCTGTCAAAGAGCTGACTGCCCGGGACGCCCGTTTTCGGGATACGGCAATTTTGGATTTGATCCAGCGGGTGCAACTCGAAGCAGGAAAGGCTGACGTCTCGATGGCCGCCAGCTTTAATCCCGAAGCTCGGATACCCCAGGGAACTATGTCCGTGCGGGACATCGCCGGGCTTTACGTTTATGAAAATACCCTTGTGGTACTGGAAGTAACCGGGCAGCAACTAAAAGATGCTTTGGAGCATTCCGCCAAATACTTTCGAGCATTCGAACCCGGCAAGGCGGCTGCTGACCTGGTCGATGAGAAGATCCCTGCTTACAACTTTGACGTCGCCGAAGGCGTGACCTACGACCTGAATATCTCCAAGCCTTTCGGCCAGCGGATCGAAAATCTTCGTTTCCAGGGTCAGCCGGTAAGTCCAATGCAGAAATTCCGTCTGGCGACAAACAATTACCGAGTCAATGGCGGCGGGGGCTACACGATGTACAAAAATGCTCCGGTTGTTTACCGCTCGAGCGAAGAAATTCGGGACTTGATTATCGACTGGGTCGAGCGACACAAGACGATACCTACCGAACCCACTAACAACTGGCGAATCGTGCCCTAGCTTGCAAAAACCAAGAACGGCAACCCGGGGGCGTTGGGTTGCCGTTCTGGTTTTCGTCAGGGGAGAGCTGTGGACGAGTAGAGCTCACCACCTGCTGCGCGGATTATTTTTGCTTAGCGAAGCGCTGCCACCAACTCAATTGTTTCATAACTGCTTTGCGCTACCGCCGCGAGCTCGCGCCTCAACTGACGCTCTTGCTTCGACTCCACCAATACGCGTCCTGGGTTGTCACCACCTGCCCACACTTCAGCCAAAAAGTAGGTTTGACCGTAGCGGTGGAAGATCAGCCGCGCCTGGGTCTTTTCTGGATTTGGCTGGATGGAATTCGTCAGCCGGATTGCCGCGGTTTTTGCTTCGGTGCTCCTGACCATCACAGCAGCCCCGCTGCTTATCGCCGAGTTGGTTTCGTAGTCACCCGCCGGAAGTGTTCTCGCGCCGATCACAAAATCAAACGGAATGTGTGTTACGGTACGTTGGGACTGCCCATTGGCCGTTACTGCTGAGGTCACAAAAGCTACCGTCACTATCAGAATTGACATCGTCAGCCCGTTTACCATTTGCCGTTTCATGCTTCCTCCTCTGCCCACTGGGGGCGCGGTCGATATCGACCGAAAAACTTTTTTACCGACTTCTAACGCTTGAGCCTGATGTTGGTGCGACTCTCGGAAGTCGCCGCTATGCTCTGCGAATGTGGTGCCACACAGACCCTGGTTGAATATTGGCCGAAAATCCCAACGACTAACGATCTTCTGCAATCGTCACTCAAACCTGGCTATCCAATCAGATAGACTTTGGCTCATCGGCGGTATCTATTTGGATAGTAACCGGGCTGCTAACCCATAGGGGCGCACCTGAATTCGGACTTTGCACTTCCGGTTGCTCGAACCTTTGGAGACGCGTAAACTCTGCGGAGTAGCCCGTAACACTCTCACGCAAGCATGATGAATCCGCGACTCGCAGCTATCTCCGGCAAACTAAAGGGCGCTACTTTCACGGTCGGTGAGGAAGCGGTTGTCATCGGTCGCGACACAGCGGCCACGCTTTGCATTCCAGATCCATCAGTCTCACGCCGTCACTCACAAGTCCTGAAACAGGGGAGTGAGTTCGTCTTAAACGATCTCGAGAGTCTAAACGGCACCTTCATCAACGACGTGCCCGTAAAGACCCGCCGGTTGCAACATGGCGACCGCGTTCGTATCGGTGAGTCGCAGTTTCTTTTTCTCCTGCACGATGGCGAGGTGCTGACTGAGTCCAACCGCGTGCAGTTTGACGACCAAAACGTACAAAGCGGCTCGACCATTCAACTTCGATTCGACGATGCGTTGTATTTGATGGCGCGCGACCTGTCCGCGCTGATGAAAATCAGTACCACGATCAACGCGATACATGGATTGGAAGAACTGCAAAAGACGTTACTAGAGCTGCTATTTGAAGTTGTGCCGGCCCAGCATGGCGCGATCTTGTTGAGTGATGGCGAGTCGCCGGATTTTGAGTCAGTCTTTGGCCTCGATCGCGGGCACGGGTCTGACGAAACAATCAAAGTAAGCCGGACGATCGCCAGGCAGGTGATGCGCGATGGAGCAGCCCTGCTCGCGAGCAATCCGGCGACCGATCCGGTGCTTGCCACTGAAAGCATGATTGGTTCAAATCCGGGTTCGGTACTGTGCGTTCCTTTGATGATGCACAAGCGGGCCTTAGGCGTGATCTATCTCGACACCAAAGAGATCGCCACTCAGATCGATCAGGATCATTTGCAGTTGGTGACGGCGCTCGCGGGGATCGCCGCTGTGGCCATACAAAACGCGCGGCACATCGAATGGCTGGAACGTGAAAATAGACGGCTGCTCGAAGACGTGAATATTGAGCACAACATGGTCGGTGAGAGCTCGGCAATGAAGCAGGTGTATCAGTTGATTTCCAAAGTCGCTCCCACTGACTCAACCGTATTGATCTGCGGCGAAAGCGGGACGGGAAAAGAACTCGCAGCGCGCGCAATTCATCAGAACAGCAAGCGCGCGGGAAAGCCTTTCATGGCAGTTAACTGTGCTGCGCTGGCCGAGTCTTTACTCGAGAGTGAGTTGTTTGGCCACGAAAAAGGCGCTTTTACCGGGGCGCTCGCTCAGAAGAAAGGTCGCCTGGAGATTGCCGAGGGAGGAACACTTTTTCTTGACGAAGTAGGAGAGATTCCCCCGCCTTTGCAGGTAAAATTGTTGCGCGTATTGCAAGAGCGAGAGTTTGAGCGCGTGGGCGGAACAAAAACGATCAGAGTTGATATTCGTCTGGTCGCCGCCACGAATCAGGATCTTGAACACGCTATTGAACAGGGGACATTTCGCCAGGACCTTTATTATCGTTTGAATGTCGTGTCGATCGAGATGCCGCCGCTGCGTTCAAGACGGGACGACATACCCTTGCTGGCCAGTTACTTTGTGGAAAAGTACAGCTCGAAATGCAATCGTCACGTGGAAGGAATATCAGCCGAAGCGCGGGCGCGGATCAGGGATTATGATTGGCCGGGAAATGTCCGCGAGTTGGAGAACGCCATTGAGCGGGCAGTAGTTCTGGGTACGACTGAGCGGATTTTGCCTGAAGATTTGCCCGAAGTAATCCTGGAAACAAGCGTGCTCGAAAGGCCGTCGCCGAGATACCACGAAGCTGTTGCGCAGACGAAAAAGCAGATCATTCTCGAAGCGATGGAACAGGCCGACGGCAATTACACAGAGGCGGCCAAGATTCTGGAAGTCCATCCTAACTACCTTCATCGGTTGATCAGAAACCTTCATCTGAGGGACCAACTTAAGAGGTGAGCGATTGGATTTGTCCAACTTAAACAATGGCATCACTATGCGTCCCGCCACCGTCGAAGATGAATTTTTTTTGCGGCAGGTTTATGAAAGTACACGCGGGGCGGAATTATCTGCAATTGATTGGACTGAAGCGCAATGGGAAGCTTTTATAGATATTCAATTCGCCGCGCAAACAAGATGTTACCCAAAGGCGGATAACAGAATAATTCTTCGCCGCGAGTGTCCAATTGGCAGGATGTTAGTAGATACAACTCAGGAGATAATTTTGCTCGTTGACATTGCTCTATTGGAGCCACACCGGAACGCCGGGATAGGGAGCGCATTAATCCGGGAATTACTGAAGCACGCCGCAGCAGTTGGTAAGCCCGTGGGTCTTCATGTGCTGGCGTCAAGCCGCGCCGTCCGGCTTTACCAGCGACTCGGATTTTCGATCACCGGCGGTGATGCCGCCTATTTAGAAATGAGGTGGACTCCACTTTTCACGTGATTTCGCGAAACCGCTCCGGCTAGCCGCAGGTTCGATTTCTTTTGAATTGCGACCTCCACCTAAACTGCTGAACAATGCTTCGTTTTCGTCTCAGTCCCTTTGTGAGCTTTGTCGAGAGTCATCTTATTCCAGGCGTTGTTCAGCACGGCGTTTTCCATCGATTGACCGGCGAAGTACTGGAGCCGAGTGAAAGAATTCGCGCTCTGTTGCATGCCGCGACCATGGGCAACTGCATTTCATTGAACGATAAGAATCTAACGAGCTTTGGTCAGGAGGGCGCGCAATTAGAACAAATTTTCAAAAAAGACTTTCTTATTGAGATTGACAGTGATCCGCTAACTCCCTTTCTGGGGCAGCACGTCATTCGGCCCTTACAGAACCCGGCACTGATGTATCAAGCAAAGGGCGGAGAAATATCGCTCGTGCACACGTCCATGGCGCACCGGGTGTATTCACCAGCAACGAACGACCTGCCAAAGATCACAGAAGAACCAGTACCGCCCTTGAGTGCTGAAATTTTCAAGCTCGCGGATGGCAAAAAAACGCTCGTTGAAATAACGAACCTCCTGCTAGTTAACGATCATACTGATTTCCACCAGAGTTTAAGGGAAGCAATAGACTTCCTTACAGCACCCGAGCGCCAACTCGTAAAGTTTACGCGTCAGCTCGAGGACATGGACAATCCGTTCAAACCATTCAACTGTGTGCCACGCAGCTTCTATCACTCTTCAAGGTGGGACGCTTCCTCACGCCCGGAGACTCCTGAGCTACAGCGCGATTTCCACCTGCATGGGATCGAGGACTCATCTTGGGAGTTTGACCAGATTGAGCCTACATTGAATCACGCATTCCGCTTCTCAAGTGAAGTGCTTGGCGGGTTTGACTACGGAGCTCGTTTTTGTCAGGTAGCGATGCGTCCGGAAGTGCTTCCGCAGTTGCCCGACTTGGTTACATTGCGTGTGTTGGAGGTCGGCGGAGGGACTGGGAGTTTCGCGCGAAGTTTCATCCAGCAAGCGAAACAACTGGATCATGCTCATGGCGTCAAACTGGATTATTACATCTTGGATTTGTCTCCGGTCCTGATGGAATGCCAGAAAGAGCTCCTGGGTGACCTGCTTCCCGCGGCCAATCATTTCCATCAGGATGCCACAGAATTCAATATTCCCGAGCGCACTTTCGATTTAATTATCGCCAATGAAGTTATTGCAGATTTTCCGGTGGCTGAGATCCACCGGCGATCCGGTGAGTCTTCGACCGCGCAGCCGCGCACTTTGAATAGCAAGGTCTGGGAAGGCAGCGGCGCCGATTACTTGAAGAGATATGACCTGGAAGACGAAGGTTCGCCGGATCACTACCTAATCAATGCAGGAGCATTTCGTTTCATTGAGCGAGCCTGGCAGCACCTTTCGCCCGGAGGTACACTGATCATCACCGAGTATGGTGCTGAACATAGATATCCGGCCCAGTCTTTTCACTTGAATCATGAGGAGTATTCAATCCACTTTGGTCATCTGAAGCGTTGTGCTGCTAAGGTGGGGTTCAGTTCTCGCTTGCTTGCGTTGAGTGATTTTCTGGGGGTAGACGACAAAGTGCTGGTGCTCAACGGGCGGGAGGAACGCATCCTTTGCTTAAATCACATACTGCGAAAATATGGGCTTTCGATCCCATACAGTGTGATTTCGAAAAGCGAGTTTGACTGCCGGTTTCGAGAGATTGTGGAGGATTTAGAGATGACGGGTCTTTCATTCTCGCCTTTATACCGGGCGTTTTATTATGGACCGAGAATGGACGACTTCATGGCCTTGATTTTAAATAAGCCATTTATCTGAAAGTGATCCTGGTCCGTCTACACACACACAAATAGCAAAGGAAAGACTGATGGAACCTGCTTTGGCCTACGAAGATTTTGCTCGAAATATTAAAACGACATTCAACGTCAGCGACGCCGGCGGCACGGAATTGGAACTCATTGAGCTGTCAGAACTCAAATTGTCGCCAGGGCACGAACAGTTTTCACTTGTGTTCCGCGGACCAAGTGAACGATTTCTAGGACAGGGTACGCGCGTCTTACAGCATGATGCCATGGGACAGTTCTCGCTTTTCATTGTTCCGATACGTCAGGATGGCGAAGGTTATTACTACGAGGCAGTATTCAACCGTTTCCGAACTGAACCGATGGCTTCAACCAAACATCAGGTTTGAAAATTCGAAACGCATGATTAGATCTTCGGTAGCGCAATCTATTCAGCTTCGGCCTGTGTCTCCGGACGACGAGGCTTTCTTATTTGCGTTGTACGGAAGTACAAGAGCTGAGGAGATGACACTTGTACCATGGACCGTTGAGCAACAACAGATGTTCATTGCGATGCAGTTTTCGGCCCAGCAAGAGCATTACAAAAAAAAATATCCCAGCGCCCAACACCATATCATTATTTTTGAGGGCAGACCGGTGGGACGACTCTATGTCGCTCGTCTCGAACAGGAGATACGGATTGTAGATATTTTGTTGGTGCCGGCAGAGCGAAATGCCGGGATTGGTTCTCACCTACTGACGCAACTACTCGACGAAGGAAGGCATAGTGGAAAACCAGTTCGCATTTATGTAGAGAATAATAGTCCGTCGTTAACGTTATTCCGGCGGCTGGGATTTGAAGCCCTCGAGCAGCACGGAATTCATTTGATGTTGCAGTTTTCGCAGACGCTTACTCAGAAGCCGGTGAAGACTTTCGAGATGTCGCAGGATTCTTGAACAGCGAAGAGAGGAGAAATCGTTTACGGATGCAGACGATTAATAACCGCTTCGTAATACTGAACTGTCTTGTCTCTTGAACCGATCGGAACAAGCAGAAAAGAAAACAGACCGAGGTGATCGTGTTCGATCAGGTAGGTACTCTGTCTGAAAGTGCTCTCGCGGTCGCCACGAAACCGCAAAGAAAAAGCCTCTCGTCCGGGTTTCGTTACCTTCTTTCCTGATAAGTCAACGACGTCAACCAATGTCAAAGTCACTTTTGAATTATTCGCGTTGACCCGAAACTTCGTGTTCAATTGTGACGTGAAAGCTGATTTCGTGAGGCCAAAACCGGCCGGCGCAGCAGGTATGTTTTGCTCCGCGTTAACATTTCCTCTTAATACCGCAGGCACGCCGGCAGTAAGAGCCACAAGGGTTCCTTTTTTTAAAAAATCGCGACGTGAACTGGCCATGTTGATCTCCTAGTAAGGGGTTCTCGGGCTGAAAAGCGAAGTGCAGTCTATTTCTTCTTCTGAAAAGTTTCAACATAAAACTTACAAGGATTGATGCAGTGCGGGACAAGATCTTTCTGCTCAATTAATTCTTGTAATTGTCCCCAATTCAGTATATATTCCGCGGCGCTCGGTCATCCACGGGTTCTAACCAGGAAAACCAAACAACCAAGCAGTTACTCAACGCTATCATTTTCCTCGTCGGTGCAGCTGTTGATATTGAGACACCGAGTCTGATTTAACTCTCAAGCTTTAGGAGAACAGTAAAGATGGCGCAACCATTTGTTGGTGAAATCAGAATATTTGCCGGTAATTTCGCCCCGGCCGGGTGGATGTTCTGTGAGGGGCAGCTTTTACCAATCTCTGAGAACGAGGTCTTATTTTCAAAAATCGGCACGACTTATGGGGGCGATGGGCAAAGCACGTTCGCTCTGCCCGATCTGCGTGGCCGGATTCCAATCCATATCGGCAATGGCTTTATTTTAGGGGAGTCGGGCGGCGTTGAAGAGGTCACACTCACAGTAAACCAGATACCGATTCATACTCACGCGTTGTCATGTTCTTCCGGCGGGCAAGCAACTACAAGCGATCCGGCAAACAGCGTTTGGGCGCCCTCAGACGTCACACAATACAGTACTCAGGCCTCAGATACTCAGATGGGAACCAACCCGCCAATCACCAGCGATGCGGATGGAGGCTCGCAACCGCACACCAATTTCATGCCGTATCTTTGCCTAAACTTTATCATCAGCCTTTTTGGGATTGCACCGAGTCCGACCTAAATGCGAAAGCTTCCGCCACGAATGGTCGGACTTTAATCGCTATTCGAAGTCAGTCTAAAACAAAGGGAGTAGCCGCCAATGGCTGAACCATTTTTATCAGAAATCAGGATCTTCAGTTTTGATTTTGCGCCGAAGGGTTGGGCAATGTGCAATGGCCAGTTTCTGCCCATAAATCAGAACCAGGCGTTATTTTCTTTGTTGGGTACAACCTACGGCGGTGATGGCGTGACTACTTTCGCCTTGCCGGATCTGCGCAGCAGGGTTCCTATCCACATGGGCAGTGGTCATACGTTAGGCGAGCGCGCCGGCGAGCAGGCACACACGCTAACGAGCAGTGAGATGCCGACACACACACACGGTTTTAACAGCAATTCTGCTGTCGTTGGTGGCGCGGCAAACGCAACTCAGGGAGGAACCACTGGCAACTACTGGGCTAACAGCGGCAAGACTGCGTACACCACCAGCCAGGGAAATGCTGTGATGTCGGCACAGGCAGTCGCGAATGTTGGTGGAAGTCAACCGCATCAAAATATGCAGCCTTTTCTAGCGCTCAACTTCTGTATAGCGCTCCAGGGAATCTTTCCGTCGCCAAACTAGAAGAAGAGGGAGACAAATCATGGCGGATCCTTTTGTTGCCGAGATCAGAATTTTTCCATTTAACTTCGCTCCCCACGGTTGGGCTTTCTGCGACGGTCAGTTGATGCCCATTAGTCAGAACACCGCGCTGTTCTCGTTGCTGGGAACGACGTATGGGGGCGATGGCAAAAGCACTTTCGCTCTACCGAACCTGCAAGGTAGCGCTCCGATGCATCCGGGCCAGGGCCCTGGCTTGTCTCTACATGATCTTGGAGAATCAAGCGGCACGGAATTTGTCACTTTGCTTGAGTCGGAGATGCCGGCTCATGCGCACGCAATTGGTCGCGCATTAGCTGGCAACGGCGATTCAACTACACCAGTAAACAATATCTGGGCACAGGCACCTTTTGGTCGCGGTTCTCTGGCTATTTATCATGAGGCTCCGCCCACCGGCAAGATGAACGCGGCCCCGCTGGCGCTAGCTGGAGGCAGCCTGCCGCACAATAATATGCAACCTTACTTGACGCTTAATTTTTGTATCGCCCTGCAGGGAGTCTTTCCGCCACGAACTTGAGGTTCACGCGGTCTTAGCTATCCACACAGGCAGAATTTGCCGTGAATCTGCCGCGAGAAGTTACTTGCCACTTGAAAGTTCCAGATAAACATTAGTGACTGGAACAAGGAGCCTGCAACATGCTTCATTCTCACGATCGACAGTCGATTGCTGATACGAGACGCCAATCGGCTAAGGCACGTTCGTCCGCCTGCGTGATGTTCATGGCGATCCTGGTTGTATTCGCAGCAGCCCTGGTTTCGTCTCGCTCAGTCGTTTCCGCATCCCGTTCTACCGAACGAAGCAACAGCCGCGTCACGTTGCATAAACGTCTCTTCGCAGGCATTGTGACGGCGAATTCGACGACTCTCTCGCCGCTCGCTTCCATTACGGTCGATCGAACTGACGACAACGCGGGGGCGTCCGCCTGTACCGCGTCTGCGAACGACTGTAGTCTGCGCGGGGCCGTAGCTTTCGCCAACCTCAATCCAGGAACAACGATTAACTTGCCGGCCGGGACCTATCAGCTATCTATTGCCGGCACTGGAGAAGGGTTTAACGGCAACAACTCGATTGGGGATCTCGACGTCACGGCCAACAACACATCGATCATTGGTGCGGGCTCGAGTACGACGACGATTCAGCAGACTCAGGCAAATGATCGCGTTCTGGAAGTGAACCCTTTTCTTGACGCGGGTTTTAATTTCAGTATTTCAGGCGTGACCGTCAGTGGAGGTCAGGAGACGACAGGAGTTGGCGGTGGCGGCATTATCTCCGGATCGATCAACAACACGACATCGGTAAGTGGCTGCATCATATCCGGAAATTCCGCAACCGGTGCCGGCACTGCCGGTGGCGGCGGCATGTTGAACACTGGAGGTAACCTCACAGTATCGGGCACAGCTTTCGCTACGAATACCACACCAGGGAGCGGCGGCGGCTTGGCTTACACCGCCGGCGATCCAATCGGCAGAACACCCTCAACGGGCGCTCTTAATGTCAGCGGTTCAACATTCAATGGTAATTCGTCCACTTCTACGGCCGGCGGGGGCGGAGGCGCGGACCTCTTCGACTCGAACAGTTCGATCGGCACTTACAGTATCAATAGCTCATCTTTTACCAGCAATACCGCCAGTGCTGCAGGCGGCGGCGCAATAACAGTTGAAAGTGGCCCGTTGACTTTGAGCACGAGTTCGCTGACTGGTAATAGTGCCTTATTTGGTGGCGCCATTCGATCGAGCGGCAGCGTCGCCGTCACGTACTCGCGTCTGGTTGGAAACAGCACTTCCACGGCAGCCAATGGCCTTACTTTCTTTAAGAGTGGAGGCGCCTTTTCAGCGGAGGATAACTGGTGGGGTTCCAACAGCGGCCCGGCAAGTAATGATTTTCGCGCGCCAGACGGTACCATTTCTCCTCTCGGCTATCTTCAACTTCGCATTAGTGCCACGCCCAATACTGTTTGCGGCTCGGGGTCAACGGCAATCTCTGCCGACATAAAACAAAAGAGTGGCGGCGGCGCACTAACTACACAGCTGAATGGCCTGCCGGCGTTTCCGGTTCCAGCTGGAACGATTTTCACCGCAACCTCGGGCACTCTATCGAATGCGAGCACTCAGTTTGTAGACGGTGCTGCGAGCGCGACGTTAACCGCAGGCACGACATCGGCAACCATCAATGCAGTGGCCGATAACCAGACGGTAATGACCTCTGTCACGCTTTCGAATATATCGGTAACCGTTAATTCACCTTCTGTCTGTGCCAGCGCGCTGCCGGCCACCATGACAGCCACAGTCAGTGGCGCATCTGGAAGTGTGACGTACAGCTGGACCGGTCCAGGTGGATTCACTTCGACCGCTAATCCAATTTCTGTCAGTACTCCCGGCACTTACAACGTAACCGTGACGGATGGATCTGGTTGTACTGCCGCCGGATCCGGGACGTTGACTGTGCATCAGAATCCGACGGTTTCTGTAAATTCAGCAACTGCGTGTCCGAATTCACCGAACGGCACGCTCACGGCAACGGTAAGCGGCGGAACTGGGCCATACACGTTCAGTTGGACTGGCCCAGGAGGATTCACTTCCTCAAGTAACCCGATCAACGTGACCGCTGCGGGCACTTACAATGTCACGGTTACGGATACGAACCTCTGCACCGGCGCCGGCTCAGGCACGTTCACACTCAGTGACACCCAGCCGCCGAGCATCACGTGTCCGGCAAACATCACCGTCGAGCCAACCAGTCCGTCGGGCGCGGTGGTAACTTATACAGCTCCCGTAGGTACCGACAACTGTCCTAATCCGGTGACGGCGCGAACCGCAGGCCTGGCAAGCGGCGCCACGTTCCCGATCGGGACGACAACTGTTACTTACACTGTTACAGATGCGTCCAACAACAGTACGTCGTGCAGCTTCACTGTAACCGTTAGATCAGCTTCACAGGTTGTTCAGGATCTCATCAACAGAGTGCAGGCGTTACAACCGCCGTTAAGCGGTCAACAAAGCCAGGGCCTGGTGAGCAAGCTGAATGCGGCGCTAACTGCGATCAATAACGGGCAGACTAATGTAGCCTGCAACAAGCTGAACGACTTCATTAGCCAGGTCAGTGGTTTCATCAACAACGGAACCCTCACGTCAGCGCAGGGACAACCGCTGATTAATTCAGCGAATAACGCGCGCGCGGCTCTCGGTTGTAACTGAATGGCTAACTGGATCGCGTATAGGTAGATCGGGTTAGTTCATCAATAGCTCGTCCAGTGCCGGACGCTGTTTGATACGTGCGGCAGCCGAACCACAACGGCTGCCGCTCGTTTTCTATCAGTACTGCGCTCTTCGTTAGGCAGGCCGATGACGCATATTCAAGAACGCGTCAGACTTCCAAATGTGCCGTCACACCAACGGCAAGGTTCTAGGCGACAAGGAGATTTACGATGTATTGCGTGACGAATCGTTCTCACGGTGACCTCACATCCCTTCTGATTCCAGGAAAAGCTATTAAACTGATCGCTCTTGTCGGGCTGATCGCATTCGTGGCGCTTGCGATGTATGTCCGAGTCGATTCGAAGAATTGGAATCAATCAGAAGTTACCGTGAACGCTGCCGGAAGGGGCAAGCCATACTTTAATCTTCGAGACGGGCGTCAAATGCAGGTCGAGTATCGTGGCGACCAGGCGTTGGCCAATGCGCTCCGCTCGGGCACCGCCCAGCCTCGGGCGTTGGCCTCAGCAGATCTCGGTACCAACGGCACGCCTGACGTCGTTGCGGGATATTCGTACAACGGAATGGGAATTGTCACTGTCCAACGCGGTAATCCTGACGCATTTGCCCCGAAGGACGAATCGGTGTTTTCCCGTCTCCAACAAGGCTACAATCCTGATCCTCTCCTGCCTGAGGCGGAAGTCTATCAGGTCCCGGTACCTGCCGACCTTCTGCAATTGGGCGACTTCAATCAGGACAACCGTATAGACGTGCTGGTAGCCGCGAAGGGTGGCGCACTATTCTTGTTGGCTGGCGATGAAGAAGGCCGGCTGGGGACTCCGCAACAGATCTCCTTGCCCGGATCGGTGACTGCCTTAACCGCTGGTCAGTTCAAAGCCGCTGATGGCTCCGCCGACGTCGCGGTGGCAGTTTCCGGCTCAGGTGGTGCTTCACTGCTTCTTTATGATGGGGCCGAAGGCGGTCTCGCAGGTGAACCTGTGAGTTATCGACTGTCGTCGCCGGCGAGCGCCGTTGAATTTGGGGAAATGGATTCGGATCCGTTTATGGACGTTGCCGTTGCTTCGGGTAGCCAGATCGTTATCGTTCACGGATGGGGAAGAAAACTAACTGTGGATCCGCAATCGCGAGTGGAACGAATTGACATACCGTTTACCGCGATGGGTTTAGCACCAGGATTCTTTATCTGGAATCGCGAAGCCAGAAAGCAGCTAGCTGCGATCGGGGAAGATGGAACAGTCCGCATTCTTCAGCGCGGGCACGTAGACACCGAACCCTTTAGCGAAGAAGAAATCGCCCAGCGAGCCAGAGCTCGAATGAAGCAGACAAGAACAGACGCTGATGTTGAGACTCTTACCGGTTGGCAGCCCGGCAAGGGCGAGGCCTGGACCACCGAACGCGAAGTGGTCACCGGCAACGTCGTGGGAACGAATGCCGCTTCGCAAAACTTGCTGGCGCGCGCTCATGTCTCTTTTTCAGAGACTGACGATTTGTTTGTCCCAATCAGCAGCGAGCGAAAACTCAAGATTCTTCACCAGATCGATTCTACGCGCGGAGCCGCGGTTGAATCTCTTACTGCTGGCGATATCGCTGAGGTCAATCTGGATGTGACTTCAGCTCCGACCGCGATGTTGGCGCTTCCTCAAAAACTGAACGGCGAGCGTAGCATCGTCTTGTTACAAACGGGGACTGCCGATCCTACGATAATTTCCCAGGCGCCTACGGCCGTAATCACAGTAGATCGCTTTGATGACGTGGCCGCAGCTACTGCTTGCACCAACGCGGTAGCGAACGATTGCAGTTTGCGCGGAGCGGTGACATTCGCAAATCTTGCTATCAACTCAGGATCAACTATCAACCTCCCGGCGGGTACTTACACTCTGAACATTAACGGCACCGGAGGGTGTGTTAACGAAAACGCTATAACCGGCAACACCATCGGCGATCTGGAGAGTAACAATCCCACAACCTTTACGGGCGCAGGATCGGCCACCACGATTATTAGGCAACTTGGAAATGGTACTGGTGGCGGAACATCTAACGGTGACCGCGTTATTTGTTTGAACGTGCCTATCACCATCGGAGCGCTCACCTGGAGCTTTTCCGGGCTGACGATTACTGGAGGGAGAGAGAGTAGCGGAATCGGGGGCGCGGGTCTGGTTGGCGGCGCCAAAGACAACGTACTCAACTTAACCAACGTCGTTATCTCGAACAATCGGGACACGGCGACCGCTAACTACAGCGGAGGAGGCCTTTCGATCACGGGCGGTTCCCTCAATATTACTAACTGCACGATCGGAGGCACGAGCGCCCCGGGAGTAGATCGCACAAACGTCAATCTCGCAAACTCAGCTGGAACCAGCGGAGGTGGTGTTGGCTATTCGCCAGGTCATCCCATCCCCGGCACTCCCGGTATGGGCACGATGACCCTCGCAGGCACAACTATCCAGAACAACACCGCAGCATCGATCGCAGCGGGCGGCGGCGGCGCAGACTTGTTTACTCACAATTCGGGAACTGGCTCGGTGAGCATCACGACGTCAACCTTCGCTAACAATCAGGCGATCGGCGCCGCCAACAGCGGAAGTGGCGGTGGAATCATCATTGAAAGCATAGGCACCACAGTGGCCACAACCGCTTTCAACTCAAATTCGGCAACTAATCGGGGCGGAGGCATACATGTTGGCGGCGGAAGCTTAGCCCTGAACGGCACAAGCCCCAGTATCACTTTTTCCGGCAATACGGCCACCAACGGGGGCGGGAGCGTCTTTGCCAACTCTCCCACAACCCTTTCAGGCACGAACACGACCATCGGCGGCGACGTCGTAGTCGCGACCAACGGCACCTGGACCAATAACGCCGGTAGCGCCCTCTCGCCCACTAACTTTTCGGTCCTGGGAGGTACTCTTACTTGCAATAACAGCACTATCAACGTTAGTGGCGATTTTGCGATCGGCCACGAAGCAACTAAGGGCGGAATCCTCAATGCCGACAGCGCGACATTCAATCTCCAGGGGAACCTCAGCGTGGACTTGAATAACGGCGGTTCGGGCAACCTTGGTCAATTCAACGGTAGTACAAGTACTTTCAACTTCAACGGCACGGGCGCGCAGAGTATCAGTGGTCCGTCTTCGCCGGCATTCAACAACCTGGTAGTGAATAAGGCCAGCGGTATTCTTACACTCGGCGTCAACAGTTCTGTCACCGGCAATCTAACCCTTACCGCCGGCACGTTTGATCTGGCTAGCTTTACTGCCAATCGTACGGTGGCTGGTGGCACACTCACCGTAAGTAATGGAACATTATTGAAGATTGGTGGCACAAACACTCTGCCATCGAACTTCTCTACCCACTCAGTTGGTGCAACCAGCACAATTGAGTATTCCGGCACGAACCAGTCTGTGGCTACCTTAAACAGCGCTCAGAATTACGGGAACCTCACAATCTCAGGTTCCGGAACAAAAACACTGCTGGGAGCACTTACCATCATTAACAACGTAACTTTAACGGCGGGTACGTTGGACGTGAGCGCGGGCAATTTTGGAATGAACGTAGGCGGAAACTGGACGAATAATGGTGGACTGTTTGCCGCTCGCGCCGGCAGCACCGTGACATTCAACAGTGCCGTGGCTCAGGCAATAAACGGTACTGCCGCGTCTCAGACTTTCAACGGCGTGACGGTTAATAAAGGCGGCAATACTCTGAGCGTTGGAGGAAGTACTACCACGCTCACAGTGGGCGGGCCGCTTACGCTTACTCTCGGAACCTTCGCCGCGGGCACGGCAACCACCATCAATGTTTCCGGCAACTGGACGCAGGCGACGGGAACCACATTCACGCCTGGTACGGGAACAGTTGTGTTCAATGGTTCGAGCGCGCAAAGCATCGACGGGACACTGGCAACCAAGGTTTATAACAACTTCACGGTTAGTAAGACTGGCGGCAGCACGTTAAGTGGCGCGGCGGGTACTACAGCCCTGGACATCAATGGAAACTTAACCCTTTCAACGGGTAATTTCACAGCCGGTACTGCTGTAAATATCAATGTGGCGGGCAATTGGACTGCAGGCCTTGGGACAACATTTACTCCGGGCACGGGCTTAGTGACGTTTGATGGAGCAGGAGCGCAGTCCATCAACGGTACTGCTCTCAATCAGGTCTTTAACAACTTGACTTTTACCAGTGGCGGCTCAGTGAGTGTCGGCGGGTCTACCACGTCAATGAACATTAACGGGTCACTGACGCTTGCTAACGCAGGTTTTAATGCCGGTACGCTGTCGGCGATCGTTATCGCGGGTGATTGGACCAATAACGGCGTAATCTTCACGCCAGGCTCGAGCACAGTAACATTCAACAGCATCACAGCAGCTCAGGCCATCAATGGCACAGCTGCAAGCCAGACATTCAACGGGATAACCGTAGCCAAGACCGCGCAGACGCTGAGCGTGGGTGGCAACACGGGCACACTCACTCTCAACGGGACTATGACATTGACATCCGGCACGTTCGCGGCCGGTACCGCCTCGTTCATAAACGTTGGCGGCGATTGGACCAACAACGGCGGTACATTCACTCCGGGTAGCGGCACAGTCACGTTCATTGGCGGAGGCGCGCAGAACCTGAACGGGACTGCGACGACTCAAACCTTCAATAACTTTGGGGTGAACAAGAGTGGCGGAACGCTGACCGGCGGCGGCAGCACGACTACCCTCACATTGACCGGCAACATGAGTATTATCACCGGCACTTTCGCAGCCGGAACGATTACTACGATCAATGCACCGGGTAACTGGGCCAACAGCGGGACTTTCACCGGCGGCACCAGCACAGTGGTTCTCAATGGCAACGGCAACACTCAAACTCTTTCTGGAAACACCACTTTCAATAACCTGACTATCAATCACACAGGCGCGGGCAACGTCACCGCGAGTGGCAGTACGCTTGCCGTTAGCGGTTTGTTGCGTATTCAATCGGGCACGTTCATCTCCAGCAGCACATTGACGAACGTGCAGATTGATAGTGGTACGACGTTGCAAAGTGATGGCGGGACGATGGCTGTCTCTGGTAACTGGACCAACAATGGCGGCACCTTTGTGCCAGGCACCGGCACCGTTAACTTCAATGGCGCAGGCGCTCAAGCGATTAACGGCACAGTCGCCAGCCAAACATTCAATAACCTTTCGGTAAATAAGGCGTCCAACACTTTGAGCGTTGGTGGTAGTACGACAACGCTGGATATCAATGGCAACTTCACACTTGGCCTGGGGACGTTGGTCGCGCCGGCGAGCATCACATTGGCCGGTAACTTTACACAGGCCACCGGTACTGTCTTCACTCCGGGCTCAGGCACTGTCACCTTCGACGGCGCCGCGGATCAAACCATTGATGGGACGCTGGCAACAAAGACGTTCAATCATCTAACGATGAACAAGGGCGGTGGAATACTCAGCGGCGCTTCCGGCACCACGGGCCTCACGCTTAGTGGAGATCTCACGCTTACAGCCGGCAACTTTACTGCCGGGACAGCCTCCACAATTAACGTGGCCGGCAACTGGACCAACAACGGGGGTACGTTTGTGCCAGGGTCGGGAACCGTGAACTTCAATGGTTCCGGAGCGCAGGCGATAAACGGCACAGTCGTCACTCAAGGATTCAACAACTTATCAATCAATAAGGCGGCCAACACGCTGAGTGTCGGTGGCAGCACGACAACGCTGGACATCAATGGCAATTTCACATTTTCTGCGGGGACATTTGCTGCACCTGCGAGCACCTTATTGGCTGGCAATTTTACGGAAGCGACCGGTACGACGTTTACACCGGGGGCAGGCACGGTCACGTTCGATGGATCGAGCGATCAGAGTATCGATGGCACGCTGGCCAACAAGACATTCAATCATCTAACGATGAACAAGAGTGGCGGAGCCCTTACTGGTGCGGGAAGTACGACTACGCTGAGCCTGGCCGGCAACATGACTATTTCTACGGGCACCTTCGCTGCCGGAACCATTACCACGATCAACGTGCCCGGCGACTGGGCGAATAGTGGAGCCTTTACGGGTGGTGCCAGCACGGTAAATCTGACGGGCAATAACAATACTCAAACGCTAAGCGGCAGTACGACCTTCAATAACCTCACCATAAATCATACCGGTACTGGTGGCGTTACAGCCGTGGGGAGCACATTAACCGTCACCGGTCTCTTCCGCGTGCAAAGTGGGTCCATTACGAGCAGCAGCACCTTCAATAATGTACAAATCGATCCGGGAACAACGCTGGCCGGCACTAACGGCGCAACGATGAATGTGTCTGGCAGCTGGACCAACAACGGAACGTTTACACCCAACAACAACATCGTCAATTTCAATGGCGCCAATAACACCCAGACGGTCTCTGGCGCTTCGAGTATTGCCTTTGACAACCTGATGATTTCTCACACTGGCACTGGCAGCGTGTCGCTGAGCGCGGATGTTACGGTTAACACTTTGATGACTTTTGTGAGTGGCACCGTCACCACCGGCGCAAACAATGTGATTATCGGCGCCAGTGGTGTTCTCAATAGAACTTCCGGCCATGTTATCGGTGCTTTGAAGAAGATTGTCGTTCCAGCAAGCTTTACTTTCCACGTCGGTACTGCGAGTGGTTACACGCCTCTGACCCTCGGCAATGCGAGCGGAGGCGGCACCTTGACAGTGAGAACGAATACGCCGCAACAGCCTTCGCTGAATGCGGCGGTGTCGTTGCACGAATACTGGACTCTTACTCAAGCCGGTTCTTTGACCGCCGACATGAGTTATGCGTATTTGGCGGGTGACGTATTCGGCAATGAAGCACAATATCGAATTATCGCAGTAACTGGGGCGTCGATTGCCGTACTCAATAACGCCGCCGGTTGTCCGCCGGCGGGCTCTCCCTGCGTCAATCCAGCCACACACACAGCGACTGTTAACGGCCTTAGCAACTTTGGGGTTGGACCCACGTTTACTACTGACTGGACAGTCGCAGAGCCGGTTCCCACCGCAGCGACCGCAACCATCGGGGGAAGAATCACAACGTCGGGTGGTGCTCCTATAGCGGGCACAGTAGTCAACCTGGCAGGGACGCAAACACGCAAGACGATTACTGACGCCAGCGGCAACTACCGTTTCGACGGAGTGGAAACTAATGGCTTCTACACCGTGACGCCGTCAAGATCGAACTTCAGCTTCAGTCCCGCTAATCGTTCCTTCAGTCAGTTGAGTGAACGAACCGAAGCGAGCTTTGCTGCGTCGGCGCTCACTGAAGCTGCCAATCCGTTGGATACGGCGGAATACTTTGTGCGCCAGCAGTATCTGGACATGCTGGGCCGCGAACCGGATGAAGGCGGGCTCAATTATTGGAGCGACCAGATCCTCGGCTGCGGCAGTGATGCGGTTTGCCAGCACACGTGGCGGCGGGATGTAGCCGCGGCCTTCTTCATTGAAGCGGAGTTTCAACGGACGGGAGCCTACCTGTATGGACTGTACAAAGGGGCGCTGGGCCGGCAACCGGTTTATCAGGAGTTCACGAGCGACCGCCGGCAGGTGGTGGATGGCCCCAATTTAGAGGCGTTGAAGCAAGCGTTTGCGGAAAGCTTTGTCAGCCGGGTAGAGTTTGTGGCGCGTTATCAGAACGAAGCCACCGCCGAAGCCTTTGTGGATGCCCTGCTGCGCAACGTCAGCCAGGGGTCGGGCATCGATCTGAGCGCTGAGCGAGCAGGCTTCATTACGAGGTATAACTCGGGCACGAGTGTGGCCCAGAGTCGCAGTTTGGCGTTGCGGGCGCTGACGGAAAGCGCAGCGTTTCGCCAGGTGGAATACAACGGGGCGTTTGTGCTGAGCGAATACTTCGGCTATTTGGGAAGAGATCCGGATGCAGGTGGTTACGCCTTCTGGCTGGACGTGCTGAACAACCGGGAGCCGGGCAACTATCGCTCGATGGTCTGCGCGTTCATAACTTCTGCGGAGTATCAACAGCGGTTCAGCACGATTGTGAGCCGCAGCAACCGCGACTGCGGCCAGTAGGCATCCGCAGATTACGCATATTCATCCGCAGATTACACAGATTATGTAGATTAAGTTAAGGTGCTGGTCCACGCGATAAAACCTGAAAGCGCAACACAGCTCTCTCACTTTTGATCGCTAATCTGCGTAATCTGCGAAATCTGTGGATTAAATGACGGAACCAACGGGCTGGACCCAAATTACTGCGTCACTATTGACGAAGTGTCGCGATCAAGGTTATCGTCCGGCCCTAGGCTGATCCGGGCGTAAACTGCTGAACTGCGTCCCCGCCCCCGGCTATGTCTCTAATACTGACCTTAGCCACGTCTTGATCCGTAAGCACTGGTGGTTGTACTCAGGGCAATAAGCAAAAGACACGGGGTTTACGCGCCAACCGGTGATCGACTGGCGCAACAAACCAAAATGATTTAAAGCCGAGAAGTTGCTATAAAATTGGAAACAGGGCGATAAGGAGCCAATAGATATGGATAACAAGCCGCAAGTGCGTCGAGACGGATTAATCGTGCGGGAGCTTGATAATGAGATTCTGATCTACGATACCGAAACGAATAAGGCCCATTGCCTGAATGAAACGGCAGCCCTGGTTTGGAAAGAGTGCAACGGCCAATTGACTGCGGCAGAGATCACCCGCCGCTTGTCGCAACGTTTGGGGACGAAAATCGACGAGCGGGTAGTCTGGTTTGCGCTCAAGCAGTTCAGCCGGGATCATCTGCTGGCAGAGAAACTGACTGTGCCGGCGGCCTTGATCAGCGCGGGCTTGAATCGGCGCGAGATGGTGCGAGTGCTGGGCCTGGCAGCGGTAGTGGCAGTGCCGCTGGTGACTTCCATTGTAGCGCCCACGGCGGTGCAAGCGGCCACCTGTTTGCCGCCCGGCCAGCCCTGTACCACCAGTGCGCAATGTTGCTCCGGTCTGTGCAGCAACAGCGCCTGCGCCTGATTCAGCTACAAAAAATCGGCCACAGATTAACGCGGATAACACGGATCTGAATAAGAATTGGAAAGGCGCAAAGCCTCTCAACTGCTTAAATTCAGATCCGGTTTTATCTGCGTATCTCCGTGGCTAACTTTATTTCGCCGTGCGCTACTGTTTAGAAAGTCTCTGGGCGGCCAGAGGCTCTGAATCTGATGGCCGTAGACCCGGATCTCGCTCGCTCAAAGGCATGCGCGGCGGTGGCGGATTCGCTACCAGCACTTCCAGCCCAGCATCAATCACTTCATTGATTCTCGACAAGAATACAATTTGCAGGTCCTTGCGCACGTCCTCGGGTATTTCTTCTATGTCTGCCTCATTACGCAGCGGTAACATGATTCGGCGAATCCCGGCGCGGTAGGCGGCTAACACTTTCTCCTTAATTCCACCCACGGGAAACACCAGACCCGACAGAGTAATCTCGCCTGTCATGGCCGTGTCCGGACGCACGCGCCGGCCGCTGTAAAGCGAGGCCAGCGCGGCTGTGATGGTTACACCCGCGCTTGGACCATCCTTCGGAATCGCACCGGCGGGAACGTGGAGATGCACTCCGTAATCCTTGAAGAGCTCCGGACTGAGACCGAACTCAGCCGCATGGGACCACAAATATGACTGAGCCGCTCTGGCTGATTCCTGCATTACTTCACCCAACTGGCCAGTGATGGTCAATCCTCTGCCGCCCGGTAACAGGGTCGCTTCTACAAACAGCACTTCGCCACCCATCTCAGTCCAGGCCATTCCGGTAGCGACTCCGGCCGGCAGGTCTTTGCGTGCCTGCTCAGGATAGAACCTTGGTGGTCCAAGATACTCGGAAATGTCGGCCGCTCCGACCGTAACCTTCTCGGCCTGCCCCTGTGCAATTTTCAAAGCAACTTTACGTGCTACTCTGCCGACATTTCGCTCGAATTGCCGGACACCCGCCTCCCGGGTATACCGGGTAGCAATTAGTTCCAGCGCGTCGTCACGGATCTCCAGTTGATTCTCCTTCAGTCCGTTCTCGGTGATCTGCCGCGGCACCAGATAGCGCCGGGCGATTTCCAGCTTCTCGCGATCGCTGTAGCCGGCAATGCTGATCACTTCCATGCGGTCGCGCAACGCCGGCGGGATTGGACCCAACTGGTTGGCCGTTGCAATGAAGAAAACCTTCGAGAGATCGAACGGCAGATCGAGATAATGATCCCGGAAACTATTGTTTTGTTGGGGATCCAGTATCTCGAGCAGCGCTGAGGAAGGATCGCCGCGGTAGTCTGCGCCCAGTTTGTCGATCTCATCCAGCATCATCACGGGATTGTTTACCGCTGCGCGTCTGATCGACTGGATTATGCGCCCCGGCATTGCTCCTATATAAGTGCGCCGGTGTCCGCGCAGTTCAGCTTCGTCACGTACCCCACCCAATGACATTCTTTCAAAAGGTCTTCCCAGGGCCCGGGCAATGGAACGTCCCAGCGAAGTTTTGCCTACGCCTGGCGGACCCACAAAACAAAGAATCGGGCTCTTTGTGTCGGGGCGCAGCTTAATGACCGCCAGGAATTCGAGAATCCTTTCCTTGACATCCTCTAAACCATAGTGGTCTTCATCGAGTATCCGCCGCGCTT
This sequence comes from Pyrinomonadaceae bacterium, assembly GCA_035644135.1. GTDB lineage: Bacteria > Acidobacteriota > Blastocatellia > Pyrinomonadales > Pyrinomonadaceae > PSRF01. Next base: position 49,054 of record DASQPD010000020.1, on the reverse strand, counting down.
CATTAAGATCCAGTTTATCCTCAACCGACTTTCGCCAGGGCAGCTCGAGCACGTAGTCGAGATAAGTCCTGATCACGTGATAGTCAGGAGCGGCTGGCGGCAGCTTTTCGAGTCGCTTCAACTCGCGCTCGGCTTCGGTGCGAACCTCTTCGGGAAGATCTGCTTTATCCAGCCGCTCACGCAACATTGCAGCTTCCGCAGCCTCACCTGTTTCGTCTTCGCCCAACTCCTTCTGGATTGCCCTCATCTGCTGTCGGAGGATGTAGTCGCGCTGCGCTTTATCCATCTCGGTTTGCGCTTCCGTGGCTATCTTTGAGCGCAGCTGAATGATTTCCAGTTCACGCGCCAGATAGCTATGGGCCAGGCGCAGGAGCTCGTCGGCGGTATTGGCCTCGAGCATCTTTTGCTCCTGCTCAACGCCGAGACTAAGGATCGAGCCGAGAAAATAGGCCAGACGCACAGGTTCTACAGAGCCCAGAACGGCAACGCGAACTTCCGGTGGGACTCCCGGCAGCAGAGCCAGGGCCTGTTGGACCATCGCTTGTACGTTGCGCTTTGTGGCTTCGACTTCCTCGGGATCGACGATCTTAGGCTCGGGCAGGACCTGGACCACCGCTCGGAGGTAGGGATCTTCCTGTTTCCATTCGAGCACCTTTATGCGATCTGTCCCCTGAGCCACGATATGCAGCACATCTTCGACGCGTTCCATCCGCTTAACAATCACGAGCGTGCCGACATCGTAAAGATCCTTGGGACGGCCATCCTGGCCGCCCGTGCTCTCGGGGCGAACCGTAATGCAGGCGATTAACTTTTCCGGCGTCGACAGCGCTGCTTCGACGGCCGCTATCGAGCGTGGTCGCCCAACTGACAGCGGCACAACCGTTTCAGGAAACAAAGTAGTGCTTTGCAGCGGCAGCACTGCCAGCTCAAATGGCGGACGATCGGGTTGCAACGCTTCGGATTCCGCGGGAGCATCCGGCAGTTGGGGTTTTGAAGGATTGTCCTTTTCTTGTGCCATGATTAATTATCCCTACTTGTCAGGAGCAGCCCACGCTCACAATCAGAAAACCATCCCGGTAATCGTGTGCGAGAGAAGCGCTTTCGATCTCGCAGGGAAAATTGATTGTCTTTTCAAAGCGACTGTAGGTTATCTCCATTTGGTGATAGCTGAAGCCCTCGCGATAAAGCGTATCGCGCCGGCACCCGCGAATAAACAAACATGAGTCATTAACCTCAATCTCCAGTTCGTCAGAACAAACACCAGCCAGATCGACTTTTACCAGCCATCCCTCCTTCGTTTTGTACACATCTGCCGATGGGTTCCACAGGCGGCCAGAAGGCCGCACACGCCGGCCCACCTGCATCAGCGAAAAGTCACGATCTGGTTTTGACATGGGGAGAGCATAAGGGAAAGAACTATAAAGGTGCAAAAGGGGAGGCCCAGATCGGCCTCCCTCGAATGCAGTAAACAAGCTCAATCTAACTGAAGATCTTTCGCCAGAATGATGATTCTCGCGAAATATCCTCCAAGGCCTGGGATAGTTCGTAGTCATCTTGTGTCTCTCTGGCGACATCTGCCATCGAGATCATGCCGAGAAGGCGTCCACTGTCGCTGACTACGGGAATGCGCCGGACCTGTTTGTCGCCCATCTTGCGTATCACGTCGACCACTCGATCGTTTGGTTTGGCGGTGTACAGATCGGTCGACATGATTTCCTCAGCTCGCGTTGTAGAGCAGTCCTTATTGTCAGCAACCGCGCGAATGACTATGTCGCGATCGGTAATCAGGCCTGCTAGTTTACCTGAGCGGCTGTAGTTTCGTGTGTCATAGGTTCGCTCTTCAGAGGTCGGCTTCCCGTTGCCGCCGGGTACTTCGTAATCGACAGCCGGGATCACGCCGGTATCCTCTTCTTTCATCATTGTCGCGACCTCACGAATCGTGGTGTCGCGCGTGGCTACGGCGAGATCGCGTGTCATTATCTCGTGACACCGAAGCCGCGAGCGCTCCATTGTGCGATGTTCCCGGAATCCTCGCCGCAGATGTTCCCCGCGGTCATAAAGCGAACCACCGTAACTGTCGCCGTGATATTCACGCTCGGAGCCGCTATATCGGGGTTCGTTGTAATCGTAGTCCGCGCGCTCACCAAACCGTCCCCGGTTGTAATCCGGACGTCGATCGTCTTCATTGAAAGTGCGACCGCGAGAGTAAGGATCGTTGTATCCCCAGGCCTCGCGTCGCTGTCCCCGGCTGTAATAGTCCCTCTCGTTGTCGAGCTCTTCACGATATCTAGCCATTGGTTTCCCTCCTTGCAAGGAAAGTTATTCTCGCTCTCCAGCGAACGAGATTTGCAAAAAACCATAAGTGCTGGGGGCGTGGCGATGGTCGAGGGCGGCCATCGCCTGATGACTACTCGGGGGTGCTGGTTCTAACGGCCGGCCTCCACTTCTGCGATCAATTGAACGCGAGAAGTAATGTCGAGTGTGCCGACTTCGATCGGGGTAGAGGCCAGTTTTGCCTGGCTGGATTCCGCCGAATACCTTGGTTGTGGAGGTTTTGTCGTACCTTCCTCCTGTACCTCTATGATGCGAACGACGCGCCCGCCCAAAGCCTGTGCTATCACCTGCGCTTTAGCGACCGCTTCACGAGTCGCCTCGCCCAGGGCCTGATCTCGCGCGGGCCGGTCTTTTCTTAGCGTGAAAGAAATACCGGAGACATCGTTGGCGCCGGCTTGTGCGGCGGCGTCTATGACGGATCCGACTCGCGTCAAGTCATTCAATGTCACGATGACGCTATTGCGTGCCTCATAGCCCGTGATTGTGGGCGGCTGGTTCTCGCGGTACAAACGCTGGGGTTGCAGGCTGTAGCCGCTGGTTTTGACTTCCGCCCCGGCGCCTGCTGCGGCTTTCAATGCCCGCACCACAGCATCGCTCTTTGTTGCATTCTCCTGCTGCGCGTCGATCGCCCGCTTGGCTTGCGTAACGACTGAAATCGTCAGAATAGCCGTATCCGGCTGGGCCTGCACAATAGAATCACCAGTTACAAGCACGCGGGTCAGACCTTTCTGATCACCGGCACTTTCCGACCCGCGCTGACCTAAGGGACCCATTGTGCGTGCCTCAAACGGCGTGCCCTCCATGTAAGTGGTCATTACGTCTTTGGTCTCTCCGGTCGCTTCAACTTCGGCAGCTTCTTTGAACCATTTCTCATTCTGAAACCGTTGCGCATTCAAAATCAGATACTTGTGCTCACCGTCAACGATCAGCCAACCGCCGGCTTCCACCGTTTTTTGCAGCCGTCCTCGAACGGTAATCTCTTTGGCGAGGGTGTTGCCGGCAACAGCAAAGACGAGCACCATCGCGCTAATCATTCGTAACAGTCGTTTACTCATATAGCTCCTTCATGGTTTTCGGAAATCTCGCGCTCGGAGAGAGTGAAAGTGAGCGCCGCACGAAGAACGCGCCCGCCGGCAATTCTTGCTTGTCCTGGCCCTCGAAAAGGTGTTTTGTTACGATTCACGCGATGCAATCATTCAATACTAAGCACGACAACTTAACAATATCAACGCGAAAAGGTCAGATCATCACTGTTGGCCGCGCTGAAAACTTTCCTGCTGGCCGATGCGCGACCGTTGAGCTGCCTGAAGGAGCTGAACTGGCCCTTTACAATGTGGATGGCGAATTCTATGCCACCAACAATTTCTGTCCTCATCAGGGCGCGCCGTTAGCAGAAGGTGCGCTGTGCGGTTACACGATCGAGTGTGGCTTGCACGGCTGGCAATTCGATGTGCGAACCGGCGAGTGCCTCACCGTTCCTGAACAACTCGAGACGTACCGAGTCATCGCTGAGGATGGATGGATTCGGATTGAGCTGTAATTCTCTAGCGGCAAGCGGAATCAACTACGGTTTTGATTCACCATCATTACCGATCGCCTCAACAGGACAGCAGGTAAGCGCTTCTTCACAAGATGCCTTTTCTTCCTCGGTTTCTGGTTGCTTGAAAACAAACGAGTAGCTGTTTTCGTCCGACCGGGTGAAATTCTCGGGCGCCGTATCGCGGCAGACGTCGCAGTCTATGCAGGTTGAGTCGACGTAGTAAGCGCCTACGACATTTTCTTTTACTCGGTCTTTGCGATCAGGCATGAGATATTTCGATTGGAGGTTGATTTGCGATTGGCTGGAGTAGACGAGACCTTGCGGAAGAATTATTGAAATCAAGAATCGGCAATCGCCAGTAGGCAATTTTCAAGGGTGCGTCATCTCCTCGGGCTTAACGTACTTGTCAAACTCCTCGCCGGATAGAAACCCAAGTTCCACGGCAGAATCTCGCAAACTAATCTTTTTCTTGTGAGCATTCTTGGCAACCTGCGCCGCTTTGTCATAGCCGATGTGCGGATTCAAAGCAGTAACCAGCATCAGGGATTGTTGCAAGTTATGATCGATTTGCTCCCGGTTCAACTCGATTCCGGCAATACAATATTCAACAAAGCCATGACAAGCGTCGTGGAGCAAGCGAATCGAATGCAGCAGATTGTGGATCATCACAGGCTTGAAGACATTTAGTTCAAAGTTGCCTTGCGATCCGGCGAAGGTGATCGTGGCATCGTTGCCAAAGACCTGCACGGCCACCATCGTCATTGCTTCGCTCTGCGTGGGATTCACTTTGCCCGGCATGATGGACGAGCCGGGTTCGTTTTCCGGAAGGATTAACTCTCCCAGGCCTGCGCGTGGACCGGAAGCGAGCCAGCGAATGTCGTTGGCGATCTTCATAAGCGATGCTGCCAGCGTCTTGAGCGAGCCGCTGGCAAAGACAAGCTCGTCGTGGGCCGACAGCGCAGCGAATTTGTTTGGGTGTGATTTGAACGGCAAGCCTGTTAGTTCGCCGATTTTTTTGGCGGCCCGTTCTCCGAATTCGGGATGAGAATTGAGTCCTGTCCCCACTGCCGTACCGCCGATCGCCAGATCGTATAATCCCGGCAACGCCATCTTCAATCGTTCAATGTCACGGGACAAAAGGCTGGCCCAGCCGGACATTTCCTGACCTACTGTCAATGGAGTGGCGTCCTGCAAATGAGTCCGCCCAATCTTAACCACGTCCTTAAATTCGTTGGCCTTTACCTGAATCGCGTCGTGGACGTTCTGTACCTCTGAAATAAGCCGGTTTAGCTCCTCAGCGGCGGCGATGTGCATCGCAGTCGGGAACGTGTCATTTGAAGACTGCGACATATTGACATCGTCGTTCGGGTGAATCGGTTTCTTGCTGCCCTTTATCCCGCCGGCCGCTTCGATGGCGCGATTGGAAATGACTTCATTGGCGTTCATGTTTGTTTGTGTGCCGCTTCCAGTCTGCCACACGCGTAATGGGAAATGTTCATCAAGCTTGCCTGCTATGACTTCGTCGGCGGCGTCCGTGATCAACTTTGCCTTGTCAGACGAGAGTTTTCCGAGCTCCTGGTTGACCAGCGCTGAGGCCTTTTTCAGCAGGCCAAGGGCGCGAATCATTTCGCGCGGCATTTTGTCATCGCCGATATTGAAGTGAATCAGTGAACGTTGGGTTTGCGCGCCCCAGTATTTGTCGTCGGGAACACCGATTTCACCCATCGAATCGGTTTCAATGCGTGTTTTGGGCTGCGGTTGTTCAATTGCCGGGTGTGACATCTGGAGTTTCCTCGATTGGAGAATGACTGGAGCGGCCGGCCCACGGTGCCGAATCAGGCCCCATCTTAATCCCAAAGCAATTCTACATCAGGGCCACGAGCGCCAAAACCTCCGGGGACCTCGCTTGTGACCCAACACGGCGTGTTGGGAGGACTCCTGCTGAACTGCTGTAGTTGAAACTTGCAAGAGGGACAGCCCCTGGTATAGAGTCACACCACAGCTCAGAACCCCCATTTTTCGATTGATTTAGCCGTGACAATGTATCGGATTGCGATGTCTATGGCTGACCTCATCTATGGCTGACCCTGTTACCCGAAATCCCCTTCTCGAGGAAGAACAAGGGCGTGCTCTGATCCTCGTCGTCGAACGCAATCCGGTCGTTCAACGACTGGAGCGCTTTTTTCTTGAACAGGCGGGATACAGTGTGGAATTTGCGAGCGACGGAATCGCTGCGTTGGCACACGCCCGCGAACTTAATCCTCGAATCGTGGTGACCGAAGTGCTGGTGCCCCTGCTTGACGGCCTGAGCCTCTGCCGGGCCTTGAAATCGGATCCTGAAACACGATCCATTGTCGTGCTGGTTTTCAGCCATTTGCACGCCAAAGATCGAGCAACCGAGGCAGGCGCAGATGCTTTCCTGCTTAAACCTTTCGAGGAACAACATCTGATCGAAACGGTCGCGAAGCTCTTACAGTTGACGATCAAAGAAACAGGAGCGTAACCATTGGTCTCCGAAAGACTCAGTACCGGGATTTCCGAATTGGATCAAGTCCTCTTCGGCGGGTTCCCGACCAATACTCTGAACATCATCATGGGCGCTCCTGGAACTGGAAAGACAATCCTCGCTGAACAAATCACGTTCGCCAATTCCAGTCCGCAGTCACCGGCACTTTATCTGACGACACTTTCTGAACCGCTCGAAAAGTTCATAAGCCACGGACAGACTTACGCCTTTTTTGATCCTTCGAAGGTCGCCGAAAGTGTGTTTTACGAAGACCTCGGCTTAATTGTGAGAGAACGAGGGATCGCGGCGCTTCCAGACATAGTTACCGAGATGCTGATTGCGCGTAGGCCACGGCTGATTGTCATAGACTCGTTCAAAGCTCTCATGGAACTTATCGAGGAAAGCCCAGAGCAACGAACAGTCCTGTTTGACCTCGCCTCGGTCCTGGGTGCCTATCAATGTACGAGTTTTATCGTCGGCGAATACACTGAAGAAATGATGGCTGATCTCCCGGAGTTCGCCGTAGCAGATGCAATCCTGTCGTTGCTAAAACATGCCACCGGGGTGCGGGAACACCGCTTTCTAAAGATAGAAAAACTGCGCGGTTCGCAGTCCCTTCCGGGAATGCATGCATTTGCTATTCGGGATTCCGGAATTGAGGTTTTTCCACGGCTGCTGACACCGCAGACCTCGCCGGACTACGACCTCGATGTCGAACGAGTAAGCACAGGCATCAAGGGATTGGATGACATGGTGGCAAAAGGGTTTTGGCGGGGCAGCACGACGTTGGTGGCCGGCCCCAACGGCTCAGGTAAAACCGTGATCGGTCTTCACTTTATACGCGAAGGGATTCTTCGCAACGAGCCGGGAGTGTACGTCGGTTTCCAGGAGAACCCGGTGCAGTTGGCACGAATAATCACGAACTTTGGCTGGGACTCAGCAGCTATGTTCCGCGATGAGAATTTTGAGCATATGTACCGGTCGCCGGTGGAGATGCAGTTGGACAATGTCGCAACTGAATTAATGCGACGCGTGCGGGGAGGAAAGATCAAACGTGTAGTTATCGACGCCCTGGGGGATCTCCGGAAGAGCAGCTCGGATGAACAACGGTTTTCTGAGTTTATGTATGCCTTGACCCAATGGTTTGCGGTACAAAACGTCACCTGTTTAATGACTTTTGGCCTCCACTACGGCGTGCAAGGGCAGGACGTCAGCGACGAAGAGATCTCGAACCTCAGCGATAATATCGTCCTGCTTCGTTTCCAGCAGGGTCCGGAGGTAAAGCGAGCCGTGAGAATTATTAAGACACGCGGCAGCACGCACGATCATCGCGAGCAGATTATAGACATCAGCAATAAAGGTATGCGCATCACACCGCGCTGAACGAACTTGGGAATCATGTCCAGTCAATCATCCGCCGAAAAGTCCTCGTTTGCCCGACTCGCGAGCATCAACCGGGCAATCACCACCTCGCTAAGTTTTAACGAGGTTTTGAACCTCATCGTCACCAATGCCGCGGAATTGTTTTCCGCCGAGACAACGATGGTCTTGTTGACCGATGAACGCGGTACGTTGCGAGTTGAGGCTGCGCTGGGACTTGACAGTGAGAAGGTTAGGGACTTCTCAGGACGTATGGAGGAGTCCGTAATCAGGGATCTCTCAAATCGCATTGGCACTGGAAAAAATCTGGTCGGGGCGCCGGTGGTCGTTAACGGCTCCCTCGACGGCTTTTTGGCGATCGTTCGTGAAGCTGAGCTGACACCTGACCAGCACTGGCAGTTTTCCGCCCTTGCTGATCAGGCAGCGATTGCTCTTAACAATGCTCGTTTACACGAACTACAGACGCGCGAAGCTTTACGCCAGCGCGATGAATCAGTAGCGGCGTTGCGAGAGTCTGAACGGGAAGTAAATATCCTGCTGGATAGCATTACAGATCTTTTTTATCACCTTGATCAGGAATTTCGGTTCACCGATATCAATAGCCGCGCCGAAGAAGTGATGGGCAAGCAACAAGCGGACGTGTTGGGAAAAGTCATCTGGGATGTATTCCCTCAGTCGCGCAATACGCTATTTCGTGCCCAGCTCGAGGCTGCGATGAACGATCAGATGGCCGTGCATTTTGAAACCGAGTCTCGCAGCGCGGGTAGCTGGTTTGAAGTGCATGCCTATCCATCCAATAACGGATTGTTTGTGTATCTGCGTGACGTCACGGAGCGGAAGCATTCCGAGCTTGCAACTCGCCATCTGGCAGCTATCGTCGAGTCTTCGGACGATGCGATTATCAGCAAGGATCTAAACGGAATAATCACCGGTTGGAACAGCGCTGCTGAGCGCATTTTCGGTTACACAACGGAAGAGGCGATTGGCCGGTCAATCACCATGTTGATTCCCGCTCACCTTCTGGATGAAGAGACGAAAATCCTTGAGCAGATTCGCAAGGGAGGACGAATCTCGGATTTCGAGTCCATTAGAGTGGGGAAAGACGGCCGGCTGGTCGACATCTCACTTACGGTGTCTCCTATCCGTGACGAAGATGGAAGAATTATAGGCGCGTCAAAAATCGCGCGTGACATAACAGAGAGGAAGCTCGCCGAGCAGGAGATCCGTTTTCAGGCCCACTTGCTGAATGTGGTCGAACAAGCTGTAATTGCGACCGATCTGGAGGGTAAGATTCAGTATTGGAACTCTTATGCGGAGTGGCTTTACGGCTGGTCAGCGGAAGAGGCGATTGGCTCGAACATTCTGGATCTCACCCCGGCGCCCGCGGCGTTGGACAAAGCGAACGAAGTCCTGATTGTTTTGCGTCGGGGAGACAGCTGGTCAGGCGAGTTTCTTGTGCGCAGGAAGGATGGCACTTCGTTTCCCGCCCTGGTAACCGATTCTCCAATCTTCGAAAACGGCGATTTGATTGGGATCGTCGGAGTTTCGGTGGACATTAGCGAACGCAAGCGCGGCGAAGAAGAGCGAAACAAACTACTTGCAAGCGAGCGCGAGGCGCGCGAGGAAGCGGAGAAGGCAAACAATCTAAAGGATGAATTTCTGGCCACGCTGTCGCATGAACTTCGCAATCCCCTGAATGTGATTCTTGGTTATTCAGAAGTGCTGCTGCGCAGCGACGAGGCGCGAAACTCGCCCTTCTTGCAGCGTGCAGCCGAGATTCTGAAGCGTAATGCTCAGTCGCAATCTCAGCTGGTGCGAGATCTGCTGGATCTTTCCCGACTTCACACCGGTAAGCTGTCGCTTAATCGGGAGGCGGTGTCTTTGCCGGCGATAATAAGCAATGCCGTCGAAACAGTTCGCTCCGAAACTGCCGCAAAGAATGTCAAACTAAGAGTCTTGGCGTCGGACACTGTGTTGTTTGTTGATGCAGATCCCTTAAGACTCGAACAAGTGATCTGGAACCTGCTTAATAACGCAGTGAAATTCACGCCTGCTGATGGTGAGGTTGTAATAGGTTTCGAGGCTCACAAGGAAGAAGCATGCCTGTTCGTCGAGGATAATGGCCAGGGTATAGATCCGGATTTTATGCCCCACGTGTTTGAAATGTTCCGCCAGGCAGATGCCACCAGCAGCAGAAGTCATGCAGGACTGGGGATCGGCCTGGCGCTGGTTCAACAGCTGATTGGTTTGCACGGCGGCAGAGTGGCTGTAGCTTCTGAAGGGCGCGGGAAGGGCACGAAGTTTACGATCACAATCCCTCTCAGTGACGAAGTGGGCCCGGCAGTTTCAAGTGAACCACGAGTTGGAACGGGGGTCTTAAATCATCTGAAGCTTTTAATTGTAGATGATTCGGCCGATACGATAGACATGCTGCGACGTTTGCTTGAAATGGATGGGGCGCGGGTCAAGTCAGCTCGCAGCGGGGCTGAAGCTCTATGCGTCGCCGGAGAGGAAGATTTTGATGTGATCCTGTCGGACATCTCAATGCCCGGGATGGATGGCTTTGAATTCCTTCGCCGGTTGCGGAGAATTCCTGGCCAAAAGGACGTGCCCGTATTTGCGCTGACCGGGTTTGGCCGCGCAGCAGATATCGAGCGAGCGGCGAGAGAAGGATTCTTCACACATGTCACTAAACCAATTGCTGCCGAACCGTTAATCGCCACATTGAGCAGAATCACTCCTAAGAAGCCTCAAAAGGAGTATGCGAAGCAGAGATAGCCGCTACTCTTCCCAGACAAGAGATTACTCAACAGGCGAGCCGCTCTCTTTCCAGGCCTTCCACCCTCCGGCCATTGAAAAGACGTTGGTGTAGCCCATCTTCTGAAGCACGTCTGCGGCGAGTGCTGAGCGATAGCCGCCGCCACAGTAAAGGATCAGTTCTGTCGTCTTGTCCGGTACGCGTGCTTCAATATCGCGTTCAATGACGCCTTTTCCCAAATGTTCGGCTGCTGCTGCATGCGCAGCTTCCCACTCGTTGTCTTCGCGTACGTCGATCAACTTCGCTTTTGGATTGGCCGCGAATCGCTCTTTTGTCTCGGAAACGGTCAACTCGCGAATGCGAAGCTTGGCATCGTGGACCAGCTTGAGAAAGCCTTCGGAATGCTTCATCTGAGATCATCTCCCTTGAGTGCGGCGACTGTTCGCCGATTTTTGTTGGGCATACTCTACTGTACCAAAGCGCTCACAAGGCAGCGCACGCCGAGCGGGTTTCTTATACTCTATCTCCGGGACTGCAATTGGCCGGGCGGCAGGTTCCAGCTATAATGGCATTCTTCAAACAGCTCTAATACCAAAAGCGAGCAACAATGGAGGCAGCTTTCGCCCGATCGTTTGCTACTCATTACTGACGCTCGTATTCGGGAGAGGATTCTTGTCTTGGCCAACGAACAATTTGACGTAACGATTATTGGTAGCGGTCCGGGCGGCTATGTGGCCGCAGTGCGAGCCGGCCAACTGGGTCTTAAAACAGCGCTGATCGAAAAGGATACCCGGTTGGGCGGCACCTGCACTTTGCGAGGATGCATTCCCACGAAGCAGATGCTCATGTCGGCGCATGTATACGAACAGATGAAACATGCGGCAGACTTTGGCGTGCAGGCCTCTGAGATTCAGCTCGCCTTTGCCGATGTGCAAAAACGTAAGGAAAAAGTGGTGCTCAAGAACTCCAAGGGCATTGAGTACCTGATGAAAAAGAACAAAGTCACGGTCATCAAGGGTACCGGAAAACTGGTTCTGCCGGGGAAGGTCGAGGTCAGCGGCGAAGACGGAAAGAAGCAGACAATTCAGACCAAGGCAATCATCATCGCCACGGGTTCGGCTGTTAAACCTATTCCCGGTTTCGATACGGATGGTGAGCGGGTTGTCAACAGCGATCATATTCTTGAATTGAAGGACACGCCTAAGTCACTGATAGTCATGGGTGCCGGAGCTGTTGGGGTTGAGTTTGCTTCTGTCTATTCGCGGTTTGGTGCCGAGACTACGATCGTTGAATTGTTGCCACGTCTGGTGCCGCTCGAGGACGATGAGGTTTCGAAAGAGTTTGAGCGCAGCTTCCGGAAGCGCGGAGTCAAGTCCCAGGTTGACACGAAACTCGATAAGCTCGAAAAGACCGAGAGTGGAATCCGTGTAAGTGGCAAAACATCCAAAGGCGAGGCCGTGACGCTGGAGGCTGAAATGCTGCTCGTGGCGGTCGGACGCATGCCCTACACAGCAGGCCTGGGTCTTGAAGGCACCAAGATAAAGGTGGAAAGGGGATTCATTCAGGTCAATGAGTACATGCAGACCGCGGAGCCCGGCGTTTACGCCATCGGTGACGTGGTGCCAACCCCCTTGCTTGCCCACCTGGCATCGAAAGAAGGCATCGTCGCAGTAGAACACATTGCCGGGGACAAGAATGTCCGTCCTATAAACTTGCGACTGGTTCCAAATTGTACGTACTGTGATCCGGAAATTGCCTCAGTTGGCCTGACGGAAGCAAAAGCACGCGAGATGGGTTACAAAGTAAAGGTCGGCAAATTTCCTTTTTCCGCATCCGGTAAAGCACGAATCCTCGGTGAAGAAGAGGGCTTTGTGAAGGTTGTGAGCGAAGAAAAGTACGACGAAATTCTGGGCGTGCATATCCTTGGCCCGCACGCCACCGAATTGATCGCTGAGGCTTGTGTGGCTATGCAACTCGAATCAACCGCGGAAGAACTGGGTCGCACAATGCACGCGCACCCCACAGTCTCAGAAGCCGTCATGGAGGCTGCCGAAGCTGTTCATGGTCTGGCGATTCATATCTGACAAAATCCCGATCTACTAAAGCACAAAACGGAATAAGCTAACATTTTGACACTGATGGAAAACAGGGAAACAAAGAGGAAACCCGAGGGCGAAAACAGGGATCGCCGGCGCCGGCGACCACCCGGACGCCATATGCGCATCAGTACAAAGTACGCGCCGCGCAAACCGCAGGATGGGCAAGCGCTGAGTTGTACGATCGAGACTACGCTTCAGCCGGCGCAGATGCTGGAGTTGTATCGGTATCTGAAGCTAACCAGACTGGTGGAAGAGCGCCTGGTTAATCTATATCGCCAGACGAAAGTCGTTGGCGGAGTGTTTCGCTCCCTTGGTCAAGAGGCTACGGCTGTCGGCAGTGCGTACGCGCTGGAGCCAACCGATTTTGTCACCCCACTGATACGAGATCTCGGCGCAGTGCTCGTGAAGGGCATCCGCCCGCGCGACATTTTTGCTCAGTACATGGCGAAATCCGGAGGCCCGTCCGGTGGACGCGATCTCAACATTCACTTTGGCGACATGCAAAAAGGTTTCATCGGACCCATCTCACATTTGGGCGACATGATTCCGGTCATGACCGGAATACTTCTGGGTGCTCGACTGCAGAAGCAAAGGATTGTCGGCATTGCCTACATCGGGGACGGAGGGATGAGTACGGGCGCTTTTCATGAAGGACTGAATTTCGCCGCGGTGCAGCGTCTGCCACTGCTGGTGATCGCCGAATACAATCATTACGCTTACTCGACTCCGACAAATTTACAAACCGCAGTCAGAGATCTGGCAGAAAAAGCTGCTGGTTACGGAATTCCCGCGCACATAGTTGACGGTAACGACATCATTGCCTGTTATGAAGTGACTAAGCGGGCCGCTGAATTTGCTCGCCGCGGTGGAGGCGCTGTCTTGATTGAGGCCAAAACTTACCGGCGCAAGGGGCACGCTGAGCACGACGATCAAAGATACGTGGCTCCCGGTGAGATCGAGTGGTGGGAGAAACATAATGATCCGGTTGATCGCTATGAGCGCTACCTGGTTGCGCGGGGTATCGCCACCAAAGAAAAGCTCGAGGAGATAACGGCGGATGTCCAGCGCGAAATAGAAGAAGATTGTGCCTGGGCCGAGAGCTCGCCGATGCCGGATCCGGAAACGGCAGCTTACCGGGTATTCGATAATGACCTCGTGGCGCCGGCCCTGCGACCAGAAGTGTTAGCCAAGTAACGCGAGCTGACAGCTTGCGTTGCTGCATCGGCGCATAATCTGGTGTGCTGCCGCAGCGAGCCAAAAGGTTAGCATGTAACGCAAGCTGACAGCTTGCATGGGTTCAGCAGCACGCAAGCTAACAGCTTGCGTTACGCCGGATCTTGAAGGAGAGATATACGACTTGAATAATACCGCAACTGCCGCAAAGAAAGATCACAAGTCAGCGCGACCGCAACGTGGCGGCGTTGCTACTCTTGTCGAAGCGATCCGCCAGGGTATCTGGGAGGAGATGGAGCGTGATCCAACCGTGTTCGTCATTGGCGAAGACGTAGGTGCTTACGGCGGTGCGTTTAAGGTCACGGATGGACTCATCGACGAATTCGGCAAGGCGCGCGTGATTGATACCCCGATCTCCGAAGGGGCTATTGTCGGCGCAGCGTGCGGGGCGGCATTGATGGGAATGCGACCGGTGGCTGAGTTCCAGTTTATCGATTTCATCTCGGCGGGCTTTGACCTGTTGACTAACTATGCGGCCAAGAGCCGTTATCGCTGGGGTGGCGGTATTGCCGCAGTCTTTCGCGGTCCATGTGGTTCCGGAGTGCGATCGGGGCCCTTTCATTCGTTGAACCCAGAGTCATTTTTCCTGAATACTGCCGGCCTTAAGATTGTCGAGCCTGCAACCGCTTACGATGCAAAGGGACTGATTAAAGCAGCCATCCGAGATCCTGATCCTGTCTTGTTTTTCGAACACAAGAAACTGTATCGGCTGCCTCGTTTGCGCGAAGAGCTTCCGGCAGATGATTACATCGTGGAGATCGGCAAAGCTCGAACGGCGCGAACGGGACGCGATCTCTCAATTGTTACATTTGGCGCCATGGTCCTGACGGCGCTGGATGCGGCTGAGGAGCTCGAGAAAGAGGGTCTCGACGTCGAGGTCATCGATCTCCGTACGCTGGCGCCTCTGGATAAAGCGGCCATTCTCGCCAGTGTGAAAAAAACGAGCCGCGCATTGGTATTACACGAAGCTTCGCGCACCGGTGGGATTGGCGGCGAGATCGCAGCGACGATTGCCGAAGAGGCGTTTGAATGGCTGGATGCGCCGGTCGTTCGCGTAGCCTCACTTGATACACCGGTGCCATATTCGCCGCCGCTGGAGGACTACTACTTGCCGCAGACAAAGGACGTACTTGAAGCGGCCCGCAAGCTTGCGGCTTATTAAGAAGTACGACGCAAGGGTCTGGAGAGAATATGAGTACTGAAGTGGTAATGCCGCAGATGGGAGAGTCTATCGCGGAAGGAACGATCACCAAGTGGCTGAAGAATGTTGGAGATCACGTCGAACGCGATGAACCGTTGTTCGAGATATCCACCGACAAAGTAGATGCGGAAATCCCGTCTCCGGCGGCAGGCACGCTCCGCGAAATTCGCTTCAAGGAAGGCGAAACCGTAGAAGTGAATACCGTTGTGGCCGTTCTTAACGGTGGCGCAGCGGCGTCTGGCCCTTCTTCTTCTGCGGCTGAGCCGAAAGCCGCTGCTGAGGTGTCCAAGCCAGCTTCTGACGAAGTCCCTGTCCGCGAAGAGGCGCCCAAAACTATCACGCAACCTGCTTCCCCGCCACCCGCACCGCCCTCTGTAGAGACACCGGTAGCGAGAGCTGCCGATAAACCTGAGCGGCCCCAGCAAGTGACAACCCCTCCTGCGCGTCCGGCTGCCGCGGCGCCAGGCGGCAACGGCGGGCGAACCGCAACGGCCGAAGAGCTTAGGCGAACAAAATCAAGTCCCCTGGTCCGAAACATTGCGAAGGAACACGGTATCGACATCAACCGCCTCGAAGGCACAGGGATGAGTGGTCGGGTGACCAAGAACGATATCCTCAGCTTTATCGAATCCGGACCATCCGCCAATGCACCAGTCGCGCCATCGGCAGCAAAGATCGCCGGCCCAACACTGCCTACCGCGCCACCCGCCAAGCCGGCCGAGGGAGACCGGGTTGAGCAGATGAGCGTGATGCGCAAGAAGATTGCCGAGCACATGGTAGTCTCGCGCCGCACCTCGGCTCACGTTACTACCGTCTACGAAATCGACATGACCCGGATAGCGAAACTGCGCGAGCAAAATAAAGACTCGTTTCAGCAACGTACCGGCACGAAGTTGACGTTCATGCCGTTCATCTTCCAGGTAATTACCAGTGCCCTGCGGAAGTTTCCAATCTTCAACGCTCAGGTCAGTGGAGACCAGATTATCTATAAGCGAGACATCAATTTAGGTATGGCGGTGGCGCTTGACTGGGGATTGATTGTGCCGGTAATCAAGCGGGCTGATGACCTGTCAATTTCGGGGTTGGCTCGCGCCGCTAACGATCTCGCAGACCGTGCTCGGACCAAGCAACTGAAGCCGGATGAAGTAGGAGGCGGCACTTTTACGATTACGAATCCCGGAGTCTTCGGTGGTTTATTTGGCACTCCCATCATAAACCAGCCACAGCTGGCGATTCTCGGGGTCGGCAAAATCGAGAAGCGCCCCAGGATCATGACAACCGATGAAGGCGATGATTTCATTGCCATTCGCTGGATGACGTATTTCGCCTTGAGCTTTGATCATCGTGTGATTGACGGGGCGGATGCCGAACGCTTTTTGGCCTACGTGAAGGAACAGTTGGAGGCGGGTGAGTTCTCGTTATAAGTAACTCATTCTGGAATTTCGTGTATTTCGTGGATATTGAAAGACTGGCAAGATGCGCAACTTAAGTTGGCGGCTGGTCTAAGTTTCTGAGTTTTTAAACGTGGTGAACAGTCTGAAATTTGTCAGATTTGTCACCACGTTTTTCTTTATAAACAGCCTGTTATTGCGATCGAGTGGCAATTAGATGAAGAATCGCGGGTTAACGGCTAAGGGTCTTGACATCACTGAAAGTGTGGTCTATGAAGATGTCCACCGACGTTCGATTGCAAAAAAAGCGATCAGAACCCGACGTCTGAGTAAGGAAGAATCCCGGCCCGCGTTGAAGCGTGCCTTATTGAGTTTAACACGAAGGAGAGACGCTTATGAAATTCCCGAAGTTCAAGATGTTTTCCTCCCTGATAGTAGTTTTAGGCCTCCTAACAGTTTTCGCTGCCGTTGCGGTGGCTCAGGACACAACCAGCCCGGCGGGTTCACGGACCGTCGCCAGCGGCCAAAAAATGAAGGTCAAAGGGGTTGTGATTCGGCGTGATGCCGATACCTTTGTCGTCCGCGATGCCAACGGAGTAGACACTACGGTGCGGCTTGATGACCGGACCAGCGTCAAGTCAAAGGGTGGATTTCTGCGAAGTGGAAACAATTTCGCACAGACCAATATCCTTAGAGGCTTGAACCTGGAAGTCGAAGGTAGAGGTAACGCCTCCGGCGAGTTGGCTGCCGAAAAGGTCCGCTTCAATGAAGCCGATTTCCGTGTCGCCCGGGCTGTTGAATCACGCGCTGCGCCACTGGAAGATCGCGCCAGCACGACCGAGAGGAAACTGAGCGATGTCGAGGAAAATGCCCGGCGTCTTTCCGGTCAAATGGACGAACTCGCTGCTGTAGCCAACACTGCAAAGGGTGGCGCGAAGGCCGCCCAGGAAACAGCTGATGCAGCCGTAGCCGGCGTGAATGCCACCAACGATCGCATCTCCGCGCTTGATGATTACGAGCCGCAGACAGTAACGGCCGTCAATTTCAGGACCGGCAGTTCGATTCTTTCCCCGGACTCCAAGACCAAGCTTGACGAAATTGCCACCAAGGCAATGAACGCCAAGGGTTATGTTCTTGAAGTTTCCGGATATGCCGATGCGACTGGCAGCGTGAACCTAAATCGCGCGCTCAGTCAACGTCGTGCTGATGCGGTAATTCGCTACCTCGTGGAGAACCATAGCATTCCGCTAAGACGGATCGTTACGCCTTACGGCTATGGGGAATCGCATCCGATAGCGGACAATACTTCGCGCGAAGGCCGTGCTGAAAACCGGAGGGTGGAGATCAAGCTGCTGGTGAACAAAGGTCTCACCCAGCCTGCTCCTGCGGTTTCGGGCAGCCGAGGTGAATAAGGAGAAGAACTAAATTTTGAAGATAGGTGCAACTTTTGCCGCACCAACTTCACCCAAGAGCCATGAGTCGTGCCGTAGGCATAACACAAAGTTAGGAGACATGCTCTTGGCCGGCATCGGCCCGCGGCATGAACGTGGCTTGATTACTGCTAAACAGATTTGGGGAAGACATCTGGGGCCGACGCTCGTCATCGGAGTGTTGGCCCTCTTTTTACTTCTGCCGGTAGCCAAAGGGCAAACAGTTACCGATCTCGGCCCACCTCCACCCCCACCAACGCCAAAACCAACGCCGAAGCCAAAACCTCTTACGGACGAGGATTTTGACGTTATTCGCGTTACTTCAAACCTTGTGATGGTTCCGGTGGCGGTCGTCGATTCCACCGGTCAGCCAGTTCGAGGTTTGACGGTCGGAGATTTTCGGCTCGAGGAAGAAGGACGTTCTCAGGAGATCGCCCAGATCGGAGATCCGGAAGAAGTGCCGCTGGACATTGCTTTGCTAATCGACGTCAGCGGCAGCACCAATAACCGTTTTGATTTTGAGAAAGAGGCCGCAGCTCGCTTTCTTCAGCGCGTTCTCAAACCAGCGGATCGGGCAAGTATTTTCATTATCGATCGCACACCCATCATTGCCCAGACGGGAGCAACCGCCGCTGCCGCCACCTCTGGACTGATGTCAGTGCAACCCGCGTCCGACAAAGGCCCTACGGCATTCTTCGATACTGTCGTCGAGGCTGCCCAGTATTTGCTGGAGAAGGGTGCTCCCCGTCATCGACGAGTGATCCTGGTGATTTCAGATGGAGTCGACAACTTCAGCGAGAGAATCAAGAAACTGATTGGAACTACCCGTGAGGAACAAGACTCAGTGGCGCCAGACGTGAAGTCGCGAGTCTACAATCGTGCTTTGGCCGAAGTGCAACGCGAAGTGCAACGCGCAGATGCCGTGTTTTATTCGATCAATCCAGCAGGGAACACTATGCATCTGAATGTCATGACCAAGCGGGGCCAGGAAGGAATGGAGCAAGTCGCGTTATCGACGGGCGGAACGGCCTTTGTTCCGGAAAAAGAAGAGGACCTGGCTTTAGTCTTTGATCGCATCGCCTCAGAGCTTCGCGCGCAGTACCTCCTTCAGTACTACTCGAATTCACAAACTGCCGGCACACAGTTTCGGCGCATCGCTGTAGCTGTGCCTACCCGACCACAGGCAAGAGTGCGCGCGCGCCAGGGCTACTATCCGAAACAGAGCAAAGTCGAGACGCAAAAGGCAAAAGACGAGAAACGGACGCCGTAGTACACCTTGCTCTTCCAGAGTCCTGCTATTTCATCATCCTCTATTTCATCATCTCTAGCAGAACGTCAGTTAACCGGTTAACCACCTCGAGCAGCGACCTACCTGCCTGATCAAACTGATTCGCCGCAGCAAGGTCTTCCGCCTTGGCGGCTCCCGACGCTACACCGGCCAGCCGGATGTAGTAGCGGTTGAGCTCGGGGTTGCTCCTGAAGTCGAGCTCCAGTTTGTCCAGTCCTTCGCGCACATTTCTCAGGCTGGTTCTAACTGTAGCCTTGCTCTTTTGGGTTTGTTCAACGACAGCCGGAGAAGCATCGTTACGTTGCGCAGCGGCATCGGCAGCCTCAATTCCCTTGGCCACGCCTCCGAGTAGATAAATAAAGCGGGTCAGAGTCTTTAGCTGTTCCGCCACCCGCGCCGCTCCGGCGCGCACTGCTTCAGATTTCCGTGCGGTGGTCGTAGGGGAAGGTCTTGCAGCTGTACGCCTTCTTGTCTGGGCCAGTGCCCCAGGGTACGCGATGACCAACAGCGCCAGGCAAACGAGTATTCGTTTCAATTTAGTTTCTCCAATCTATCTTTTGTTAACGTCAAGCTATTATTGCTTGGGCCGCTCGTCAAGCCCGGCGGAACATTCTCATTTCCCCCCCTTTATCTGCAATGCACTTAGCCTGCTAGAATGAAGAGGAAGAACAGGTCTGGTTGTACCTGATGAGCAAAAGAAAACTGGTTGTAAAACGTCTTGGTCGTTTGAGTTATGGCGACGCTTTGGCTTTACAAAAACAGATAGAGCGCGCGGTGCAAACTGGTCAGCAAGAAGATACGCTGCTCCTGTTGGAGCATCCACACACGCTGACCATTGGCCGGCGCGGGGATGAATCCGGAGTGCTCTTGTCGCAGCAAAAGTTAGCCGCGCGCGGGATTGAATTGTTTGAAACTAACCGGGGTGGCAAGGTCACGTACCACGGCCTGGGCCAAGTCGTCGGCTACCCAATTATTAAGCTTAGTCCCGATCGAGAGGATGTTCATCGTTACGTCCGGGAATTGGAAGAAGTGCTAATCCGCACGATGCAGGATTTTGACATCGAGGCATTCCGGATAAATGGTCTGACCGGCGTGCATACTCAGCAGGGAAAGGTAGCGGCGATCGGCGTGCACATGGCGCGCTGGGTCACCACGCATGGCTTTGCGCTGAACGTCAACACTGATCTGAGTTACTTTGATCTAATCGTTGCCTGTGAAGGCGAGCCGGTGACCTCAATGAAGCGGTTGCTGGGACGTAAGGTTGACATGACCCTGGTTGAAGACTGCATAGTTGCCCACTTCAGCGACGTTTTCGAAATGACTCCTGACGATGTCCGGCATAATAGACGGCAACGGAGTAGGTAGAATATCTGAGTCTGAACGAACTTTCATAAATGCTTACGCTCGAAAAAATTCAGGAAGCGCGCGAACGCATCAGTTCGCGTATTCACCACACACCAGTTTTTACTTCAAGGGCTTTCAACGAAGCAACCGGCAAGAACGTCTTCTTCAAATGCGAAAACCTCCAGCGCGCCGGCGCCTTTAAGATCCGCGGCGCGACTAACAAAATTCTTTCCCTGAGCGCCGAAGAAAAGCGACGCGGGGTAGCTGCCTTTTCGTCAGGTAATCACGCACAGGCGGTGGCCCTGGCTTCACGCGAAGCGGGAATCCGGGCAACGATAGCGATGCCGTCAGACGCCCCTAGAAACAAAGTTGCTGCCACCCGAGACTACGGCGCGGAGATCGTTTTCTATGATCGGCACAATCAGGATCGTCAGGCGGTTGCGCTTGATATTGCCGAGCGGGAGCAGCGAGTCATGGTGCCGCCGTATGATGATTACCTGATTCTCGCTGGACAGGGTACCTGCGGACTGGAGTTTATCGAAGACGTTCCTAATCTGGATTCATTGCTCGCGCCGTGCAGCGGTGGCGGCCTGTTTGCTGGGGTGAGCACAGCCGTAAAGGGAGTCAATCCTCGGATTCGCTGCTTTCCAGTCGAGCCGGATACGGGCGATGACACCCGCCAGTCTTTTCTCACAGGCGAAAGGGTCATCATTCCGCCGCCGCCGACCATCGCCGACGGCCTGCGGGTGCAATCGCCGGGAGCGCTGACATTTCCCATTACTCAGCAAAATGCTGAAGACGTGCTGACCGTTTCCGACGAGGAAATCCTTGAAACAATGCGCTTTTTGCTCTTTCGTATGAAGTTGCTGGTCGAGCCTTCGGGCGCCGCGGCGGCAGCGGCCGTGTTTTTTCAGAAGTTGCCGAAGGACACGCGAAATGTGGGAGTAGTTCTGTCGGGCGGAAACGTGGACGGTGAGATCCTCGCGAAGGTCTTCGCTGAACAGTAGGAGTCTTAGAGTCTGGAGTCTTGGAGTCTGGAATAGTCGAACACTCAAGACACCCAGACTTCCGAGACACTTCTTCCTTTCGGTAGCTATGTCCCCAACGACCCTTTGGCATTTTCTTCCCCTGGGTTACCTTCTGTCGATCCTCGTCGAAACACCGATCTTGATAGGTGGACTATCCCCGCGTCATTCGTTGTCTCGGAGACTCGGCGCTGGTTTGTGGCTAACGACCTGCACGTATCCTATTGTGACTTTGGTATTGCCGCTTCTCTTCATAAATCACTCGAGGACCGCGTTTCTGATTGTCGCTGAGACCTTTGCCCCGGTTGCCGAGTGTGGCTTGTTCTGGTTGGCATTCGGCGGGAAAACAGAGTTTCACAAGAGGTCGATGTGGCGTGACTTCGCGGCGATTGTAGTGGCGAACCTGGCTTCGTTTCTGGTCGGCGAGGTATTCAACCTCAATGACTGGTTCGGCATGCTCGGCTGAGAAACTTAAAACCAGCCGCAGATTAACGCCGAGACGTGGATCAGAAATCAAAACGGTCCACGACATTAATCGAAATTTAGGCTTCAAGATTCTCAGACTCCAAGACTCCAAGGCTTTTAAATCATCCTCAGAAGAAACGGCGCCTCTGCCAACACATGTGCAATGGCCACAGTGAAGTAAATATCGCGCGTCGTCGAGTAATCCACTGCGAAGCCAAACCAGAGCAGCGCGACAACAAACACTCCCATCAACAACGTCGCTCCGACCACACGCGGAAATCCGAGTGGATGCCTTGCAAGCGGAACAGTTTTTACATCCCAGAAGCCGGCTGGCTTCCCAATCATCGGCAAGGCGACGAGCCAAACGCCGTAGTGCAACATCTCCAGAAAAACATGGACCGAGACGAGTAGATGGCTCGACATGTGCGGCAGGAGCTGGGCCCCGGCATGTTGTGTGATGCGCCAAAACAATCCGTTATCATCGGCGAGTGGGGAGCTTCTGGTGAGCTGCCAGCCCATTCCCACAATGATTAAGGGCAAAGCGCAAAGGCTACGACGATAAGCCGGTAGCCATTCAGGACGGGTTCGGCGCAAATGGCGGTCCAGGAACCAGAGAGCTACGAGGGGGTGGAGGTAGACGATTGCCAGGCTGAAGAGTTGCGGCACAACCCAGTTCACCGAAATCAGAATGAACATGACCGGTATCGTCAACGACCAGTCTCGCGTGTGTCTCTGTTTCCCACGCAACCACACGAGCAAACCCGTCCAAAAGAGCATTAGTGTGTTCCAGGCGGCGAGTGGGATGGTCCAGTCCCCGCCCGGCCAGAGGTTGAGGTTATAAAGCAGTGGAAGCGAGACATAGCTCACCGTTAACAAACCGATTCCACTAAAGGCGGCAAGGAAGAAAGTCCGCGAGCGACCAAAACGGACAGGCAAACGCAACAGGAAGTAGCGCAGCTCGAACCAGTTGTGTGGTCCGGCAAAGAGAAACAGAGTCACTACGGAAACCTGTAGCGGCAACCAGCTCGCGAGCAGCGCCGAAACAGCGACACATACAGCTAAAACGTAGACGAAGCCGTTTACGCTCAAGTGCGCGCCGCGTTTGGTTGATTGCCAACGTGGCAGCTTGATCTCGGCAGCTTGTTGCACCGCTTACTCCTCGCCCGGGGTTCGGCTGGTCTTTCGCAGCGGCACTATCAGCTTGATAGTTGAACCTTCGGGAACCACTACGATGTCAATTCCACCTCGCGTGGTCCTTCCTTCAGTCAAAGCAGCGGGAAGACCTTGCCAACGTAAGTATCCTGGGGGGCCCGCGTTTGCGCGGGTGATGATGGTCGCGGCGCCAAGAATAGCCAACCCGAGCACCAGCGCCGCCGTAATTCGCTGTTTCCGCTGCCCGGAGCGTGCGAACCATACACCCGCAAAAGAGAACGACAGAAACAGAAAGAGGCCCGCAACAATTGTGCGGGGAGAACTGTGGGCAATGCGCTGCGCCAGGCTTGGGTTGGTGGGAATTTGCGTGAGCCCTGCATGCATGTCTTTCCACAACGCCTGTGGGATCTCCAGACGTGCTTCGAAGGCTTTGCCATCCGGCACGATTTCAAAGCCGGAATGAGTAACGAATTTTTCCTCCTTTTCAGGGTTGGGCCGGGCGATGTCGGCCAGAATCGGGATCGTAATTGCAGATGCCATTAGAAAGAGCGCCGCAGCAAAACATTTTCGTATCATCAGTGTGCTCCTGGTGTGTCTGTGTAACGCAAGCTGTTAGCTTGCGCTTGTGCCCGGGAGACAAGCCGAGCTCTTAACTAGCGAGCCCAGGTCTTTTACTCCATCCTACGCCAGGCTTGCGAACCTATCATAGCCAAACGGCATAATAGCCCAATCATGAAAGGAAACCAGATAGAAATTCGATTGGCCGTGCCCTCGGACGCTACTGATATTGCAGCCCTCCTGCATGATTCTTTTCTTGAGTATGAAATGCTTTATACGCCCGAAGGGTTTCGAGCAACAACGCCTGATTCGGAGGTGATACAACAGCGAATGAATGAAGGACCCGTATGGATCGCATCGCTGGACGAAAAGATCGTTGGGACCGTGGCTATCGTAGCGGAAAGTGCGGATTCACTGTACATCCGCGGGATGGCGGTCCTGCCTTCGGCAAGGGGCAAGGCCATCGGTAAAGCGATGCTCACGCAGGTTGAAGACTACGCTCGAAAATACGGGTTCAAACGCATGTTCCTAAGCACGACACCGTTTCTAGACCGTGCGATTGCTCTTTACGAGTATTTCGGGTTTTGCCGTACTGCGGATGGATCTCATGATCTTTTCGGCACGCCTTTGTTCACGATGGAAAAAAGCGTGAGTAGTGCGACCAATTAACTATCCGCCAGATTTAGTAGCGCAGCAGAGCTCGCTGTGTAATCTGCGGATAGGCTGGTCAAGTGCCTGAACCGCGCTCCTGATGTTAGAATCGACTTCGGTCTGATTTAATTGTTTTGTGAGGTAACGTTTGTCAAGGGAACTACGAGTAATCAGTAACAACCAGAAGCCGCGGCAACCCAAGCCCGAATGGCTCAAGATCCGTCTGGGCGACCCCTCCAACCAGAACCATGTTCTAAACTTGATCGAAGGCCTCAACCTGCACACAGTTTGTCAGGAAGCACGCTGCCCCAATATTTTCGAATGCTGGTCCGATCGAACAGCCACTTTCATGCTCGGCGGTGACATCTGCACTCGACACTGTGGGTTTTGCGCGGTTGGGAAAGGAGCGCCGGCCGAGCTCGACGTGAACGAGCCGAGACATGTTGCAGAGGCTGTGGCCCAGCTCAATCTTGCGCATACGGTGATCACGTCTGTGAATCGCGACGATCTTCCGGATGGCGGAGCCGCCCATTGGGCTGAGACCGTACGACAGGTTCGGGAGCTGAACCCTGAATGCAAAATCGAGGTGCTCATTCCCGATTTCAATGGAGACGAAACCGCACTGAACACAGTCCTTGATGCCGCGCCGGATGTGCTCAATCACAATACTGAGACGATCGCGCGTTTATACCGGCGCGTTCGACCTGATGCTGACTACCAGCAGTCGCTCACTCTTCTC
This sequence comes from Pyrinomonadaceae bacterium, assembly GCA_035644135.1. Lineage (GTDB taxonomy): Bacteria > Acidobacteriota > Blastocatellia > Pyrinomonadales > Pyrinomonadaceae > PSRF01. Next base: position 23,960 of record DASQPD010000020.1, on the reverse strand, counting down.
CGGCGCGCCGCCGAGCGCCGAGACCGCGAGGGCCGAGGTATGTTGACCAAGAGCGGGATCATGGTCGGCCTGGGAGAAACATTTGCCGAAGTAGTCGAGTTGATGAAAGACCTGCGCGCGGTCTCGTGCGATATCATGACCATCGGTCAGTATTTGCAGCCACACGCGCGACGGTTGCCGGTCGAACGCTATGTCACCCCGGATGAATTTAACGAGTGGCAAAAGATCGGCATGACCATGGGATTTCGACACGTTGAATCGAGCCCTCTCACCCGCTCGTCATACCATGCCCGCCAGCAGACAAACGGCGCTGTCCCGGACCTCGCCTCAAATTGAACTCCCCACCAGCAATTGAAAGCAACCTTTTCCATTGGTCATTTGACATTTTTCATTATTTGACATTATTTGACATTGCTCATTTTTGCTTTTTTCTTTCGTGGATCAATTCTTCTTGTAAGTCAATACGATCAACTAAATCACACGAATAAAGACTCAGAAAATGACAAATGCGAAATCGTGAATGCCTTCCTGAACGTTGTGCTGGTTGAGCCGTTTGGCATCTTTGCAATCGCAAGACGAAAGTCTAGAATCCACACCATCATGAAAGCCGTTATCTTCAATCAGCATGGTGGACCAGATGTTTTGCAGTATACCGATGTTCCGGATCCCCAAATCAAAGCAAATGAGGTTCTCGTCGAGGTCAAGGCTTGTGCCCTAAATCATCTGGATATTTGGACCCGGGCCGGCTTGCGCGGAGTTGAGATTCCTCTTCCGCGCATTCTGGGAAACGATGTTGCGGGTGTTGTTCGTGAAGTGGGCGAATTGGTCAACTGGATCGAGCCCGGCGCGGAAGTGCTGGTCCAACCGGGCGTTTCCTGTGGTCACTGCCTCGCCTGCCTCGAAGGACGCGACAACATGTGCCCGGAATACGACATCATCGGCTATCGCCGGAATGGAGGGTACGCGGAACTGCTGTCTGTTCCCGGCGTCAACGTTGTCAGGAAACCAGCCAACTTGAGTTGGGAAGAAGCCGCGGCCCTGCCACTTGTGACGCTCACGGCCTGGCATATGCTTGTGGGCAGGGCCAACGTGCAGCCCGGCGAGACCGTATTGGTCCACGCTGCCGGCAGTGGTGTGGGCTCAATGGGAATTCAGGTTGCAAAGTTGCGGGGCGCCCGAGTTATTGCTACCGCCGGTTCGGATGAGAAACTACGTAAAGCAAAGGATTTAGGAGCGGACGAAGTAGTCAATTACTCGCTTGCAGACTGGCCGAAAGAGATAAAAAAACTGACTAATCGAGCGGGAGTCGACGTTGTTTTTGAACACACCGGCGCAGAAACGTGGAACGGCTCAATTTCTGTGCTGAAGAACAATGGACGTCTGGTGACTTGCGGTGCAACCAGTGGCTTTGATGCTCGCACGGACCTACGCCAGGTATTTTACCGGCACTTAACCATCCTGGGTTCCTTCATGGGCTCAAAGGGCGAGCTGCTCGAAGCCCTGGAATTCGTTAAGCGCGGCCAGATCCGTCCCATCTTAGATCGCCGGCTGCCACTCTCGGAGGCACGCCAGGCACATGATCTGATTGAGGACCGGGCGCAGTTTGGGAAGATCGTGTTGATTCCCTGACGCTCGAGAGCAACCCGATCCAGCTTTGCCTCAAAAGCCACAAAGATGCACAAAAAGCACAAAGATCTTCTGTAAATCGTTTGCGCTTTTTGTGCTTTCTTGCGGCCCTACTAAGCCGAAGCAGACTTTTGAGGCAAGGCTAACCGATTCACTAAACCACACGAATCGGAAGCCGCTCTCATGGTTTCTTCATTAACTCGAGCACCGCTGAAGTCATCGCTTTAACGCCCGTACGAAGGGTCGGTTCAGGCAGCGGCGCGAAAAGCGCCGAGTGCAGCGAGGGCAAAGGCGTGCCTGTTTCTTTGCTTAGTTTTACCTTCACCGGATCGACCGCACCCAGCCAGAACATCGTGGCCGGAATTTGCTGGTTTAGAGCCAGATAACCAAAATCTTCACTGCCCATGATTGGCGCAACCTTCACCACATTGTCCGCACCCAGAGTTTTAACCAACACTGAAGCTACTCTCTCGGTCAACGCCGGATTATTGTAGGTAGCGGCGGTGAATTCAGTTTGACTCACCGCTACAATCGGCGATCGATCATTAGGTATGCCCGCAGCCAGCGCAGTCCCTTTGGTGATTCGTTCAATTGACGCGAGTAATTTCTGCCGCACCTCTTCCTTGTATGCTCTTACGGTGAGCTGGAGATTCACTTCATCTGGAATAATGTTGTATCTCGTACCGCCATGGATCGAACCCACTGTGATCACTGCCGGATCAAGCGGCGAGTTTTCCCTGCTGACGATTGTTTGCAACGCCAGTATCACCTGAGACGCAAGGACGATGGGATCCTTTGCGTTATCCGGACGCGAGCCATGCCCGCCGACACCGCGGATTCTGATGTCGACATTGGTGGAACTGGCGAGCGCATATCCTGGTGTGTAGCCAACCCTCCCTGCTTCCAGATCAGCATTGTCATGGAGTGCAATTGCGAAATCAGGCTTCGGAAATCTGGTGTAGAGCCCGTCACGCAACATTGCTCTAGCGCCATCGATAGTCTCCTCTGCCGGTTGTCCCAGTAGCACAAGCGTCCCGCTCCATTGATCTTTCAAAGCCGCCAGCATCCTGGCGGTGCCCAGCATGGTCGTGATGTGAATGTCGTGTCCGCAGGCATGCATCACCCCGACATCCTGACCCGCATCGTTTTTCGTCTTGATCTTGCTGGCGTAGGCAAGTTCCGTTTTTTCCTCGACAGGAAGCGCGTCCATATCGGTGCGCACCAGCACTGTTGGGCCGGGCCCATTCTTCATTACGGCGACGACGCCGTAGCCGACCCATTCAGGATGCTCGTATTTGCCTACGCGCTCAGTCACAGTGTAGCCGAGCGATCTCAACTCGTTAGCGAAGAGTGTGGATGTTTTCTCCTCGCGATGCGATAGCTCCGGCGCCGCGTGCAGCGTTTTGTAGGTCGCCACCAACGCAGCAATGTTGCTGTCGATAAGTGAGTCGAGGGATTGTTGTGCTTGAGCAGTTATAGACATAAAGCAAATCGATCCAACGATCGTTAAGACTCGGTTTCGCAATACGCCACCTCAGTTGAGATAGGAATGGACCACTCCTTGGAGTGCGCTGACATGTCAGCGCTTTTCATTTTGCGCATGACTCAACCACAACTTGAAAAAGCGGCGACTAGTCGCCGTACTCCAAAGTGTCAGGCCATTTTCCAGAGCTTGATTAATTCGCTGATTCCGGTCAAGTGGTAGTCGTCGTGTTCAGCCTGAAAGAATACCATGTCCACCAGTCGCATGGGCACACCGAGCCGCGGATGTAGCGCTGTTCGCTCGAACATTGAACTCTCAAAGGTGTCCAGGCGGCTGACAATGTTCCCCCGTTGGTCGCGAAAGGAACTAAGGATTGAGCCAATGGCCACATGATTGTGTTCGGCCTCGTAGGTCCTCCGGTTGGACATATCGGCCGCATGAAGTTTCTCAGCGCCCGCGGCGTATTCGTCCAATCGCTGCATTACGAGCGACTCCAGATCCAACAGATGCCCCGCATTCTCCTGGATGGACCAGCGGTCGCCGTCGCGCCGGGTAAGAACGTCGGGTGACAAGCTCTTGAGACGGTCTTCCAGGCGAGCGGGGGTGCCACGGATGCGCTCGATCATTTCCGGATAAAGACCGGCCGGAAAGTTAAAGTCAAACTGTCGATCGGTCCATTTGATTCGCTCGGTCATATTCATGAAATCACCCCAGGACCCATTTTCCGTTTTTCATTTTTGCGGTTCATTGGGGAGGTCCCACCCTGATAGTGAGTTGGATTCATTCATCGTTGCCGCGCCGATGAGACCTGCCTGCAACAAATGAAAAATGAAAAATGAAAAATGATGAATGGTAAATGTTTAGCTTCCCTCGGTGTGCTGCGTGAGGCTGAACCAGTTGCCGGTGTTGTCTTTAAAAACCGCTTCTATTCCGTACGGTCGTTGAGCGGGTTTGGAGAGGAACTCTACCCCCCTGCTTTTTAGTTCCTCGTAGGTAGCCTGACAGTCATCTGTATCGAAGGCGCCGGCGCCGAGAACACCCTTTTCCATAATGGAACGGAGTTGAGCCGCGGTAGCTTCATCCATCAGCATTCCCGGTTTAGGCTCCATGAGAATAATCTCGAAATCCGGCTGGTCCCTGGGACTAACCGTTAACCAACGAAAGTCATCGCTTACTTTAGCGTCAGTGCGGATTTCGAATCCTAATTTGTCTCGGTAAAACTGGAGAGCCTCGTCCTGATTACCGACGAACACGGTGGCGTGTGACATTTTCCGGATCATCCTCTGATCTCCTTTGGGTTGATGGCGGAAGAATAAAGTACAGTCGCGGCCGATGCTTCTTGAAAATTGCTAAACTCTTTGGAGTGCGCTGTCTTGTCAGCGCTTTTCAAGGTGAGCGGAGAGCTTCGTTGAGTGTTCGGCCACTTGAAAAGCGGCGGCAAGTCGTCGCCGCACTGCTAAACTGGCGATTGGTTTCAATCACCCAGCTTGCTGAAAGCCGTACATCACCAGGAAACACCCTGGCACATGCCGCTGAGCTTCCTGACTTTGACGCATCTTCTCGCGATAGGTGATGGGCGCGTGCCCGACATATCTATGAAAGAGACTGCTAAACGATCCCAGGCTCTGAAAACCCACTTCAAAGCAAACATCAGTCACCCGAATATCCTCAGAGCCGAGCAGTTCCTTTGCCTTCTCGATTCTGCGTTCGATCAAATATTGGTGGGGCGTTTTATTAAAGGCCTGGCGAAAGAGTCTGAGGAAATGGTAACGAGAAAAACAGGCCTTGCTCGATATTTGCTCGAGATTGAGAGGGTGATCATAGCAGTGATCGATAAACTCGCGCGCCCGCGCAAGGCGTTTGAGGACATCCGATTCCAACGACTGTGCGGCGGAATTGTTTTTCATGCAGTTGGCCCTGTGACCCCTCAAGAAGTGTCCAAGTCTGCGGAATATTGGTTCAGTCGTCAAGGTCTTTACGTGGGTTTCTTTGCGCCTTTGGGGAAGCACCTTTAAGGGAACCACTGTTCAGGAATATAATCCACTAAATAACACGAAATGGTTCACATGATTTTGTGGATCTCTTTCTGGAGAACGAAGGAGGACAATCAATGCCGAATGATGTCAAGCACTTTTCCATTAATGCCGACAATGTTTCTCGAGCGAAAACATTTTATGAGCAGGCATTCGGTTGGAAATTTACACCGTGGGGGCCGCCGGGCTTCTTTCTGGTTCGCACCGGAACCGAGACCGAGCCGGGACTGGAAGGAAGTTTGCAAGGGCGTCGAGAGATCGTTGAAGGCAAGCCAATCTACGGGTTCGAATGCTCTTTGGGTGTTGACGATATCGACAAGACCGTGGCGGCAGTTGAGGCCAACGGCGGCAAGATTGTAATGCCGAAGTTTAAAATTCCTACTGTTGGCACATTGATTTATTTCGAAGACACCGAAGGCAACATCGTGGGCGCCATGCAGTATGAAAAATGAGATTAGTTGACCCGAAATAACACGAAACCTTCGTGGACAGCTCGCGCGGCTTCAAGGTTTTCTTAAGCCTGAGGTTATAATTGCTATCGACGTTTATAAAGAGAACCAGGAGCACTAATGACCTCAGATAACAAATCAAGACGGCCGGAACGCATTAGGTTTTCAGGCCGAATACTCTTCCTAACCGAAGACACGTCTCTCATTCGCCAACAACTGGAAGCCGTGGGCGACGAGCGTGTCCGCCTTGAATCCGAACTGGCGACACGTTTGGCGAACGATAGCCTTCCCTTAATGAGCAACATTTCGACCGACGAGATTACTCCCGGGTGGGTCTGCTTCTATTACGACGAAACGCTGGGTCAATACGTTTACGTCGGCATGCGCGAGGGTGCAGTCAAAAAAGATGAAGTGAAAGACGGTGGCTTTTCGGTCGTGGTTTCCGGGTTATCGAAAGGATGCGGTTCGTCGCGCGAGACCGCGCCTTATGCGGAAAAGGCAGCGGGCATCCAACTCGTCATTGCCAAAAGCATCGAAAAGATTTACGGCCAGAATTCCCAAAACATCGGCTTGCTCACGTCGACTGATTTGGGCTTGATTGAGCGACTCCGACGGGGCGAAGAGATCCCTTTAACTGAATTTACTAAGGGGCTGGATCGGATTTCTCAGGACATCGTCGAATACGGAGGGCTGTTCAATTACAACCAGGCACGGCTGGCGCGAAAGATTTCCCCGCCGTCACTCGAAACCAGGCAACGGCCAATGACTATCGTGGAAAAGATCATTGCCAGGCACGCTTTTGTTTCGGCAGGCAAGATCGGAGTGGCAGCAGTGAAACCGGGCGACGCGCTTTTTGCAGTTGCCGACGTACGCTTTTCTCACGAATACGTCACGCCCATGGCCGAGTCACTCTTTAAGCAGGCACTTGGACCAGCTGCCAGGGTCTCGGAACCCGAGTCGGTATTCGCTTTTCGCGATCATCTGACGTTCCTCGGCCGGGTTATGTCGCCGAAACATCGCGAGATGGGCTTACTGGAAAAGGCGGAAGGGTTGGCCACTACGCAGGAAAGCTTCACCACCAGGCAAAATATCAAACTGTATGGTGAAAGCGCCGAAGGAGGCTCAGAGGCAATCTGTCACAATGCCGTGGTTGAAGACCTGGCTCTGCCCGGCCAGATAGTTATCGGCACGGATTCGCACACCTGCATGGCCGGAGTTCTCGGCTGCTTCGCCTTCGGCGTCGGCTCGACTGACATGGCCAATGCCTGGTACACGAAAGACATTCGCATCCGCGTGCCAGAGACGGTCCGTTATGTCTTCAAGGGCAGGAAGCGCGCCGATGTCTCTGCCAAAGACGTCATGCTGTTCATCCTCGCCAGCGATTATATGAAGACAAGCAAAGGTATTGGCAAAGTACTCGAGTTTGCGGGCGAAGATCTGAAGAACTGGCCCATGGATGAACGCGCAACCTTGACGAACATGTCTGTTGAAGCTGGAGGAACTACTGGCATTATCGAGCCGGACGAAAGGACGCTCGAGTACATTGTCAGCACGCGGGATCTCGATGCCGGCGAAATTAGAAAGGGCTTCGTTTACAGCGATCCTGATGCGGAATACGCAGCTGACTTTGAAATTAACCTGGATGAGATCCGGCCCATGGTGGCACTGCCCGGTGATCCCCGTAATGGCATCCCCATCGATCAATTGCCGGGGGAAGTTCGCATTGACGCAGCTTATGGCGGCAGTTGTACAGGGGGCAAAATGGCCGACATGGATATGTATGCGGAGGTCCTGCAAAACGCTTTGGCCCAGGGCAAGCGTGTCGCGCCTGGTGTGCATCTCTACCTTCAGTTTGGATCACAAAAGATTAAGCAGTACGCGCGCGCTCGGGGATATATCGAAATCTTTGAGCGGGCCGGTGCGGAGCTAATCGATCCCTCTTGCGGGGCCTGCATCAACGCCGGTCCAGGCGCGTCTCCCAATGCGGAAACAGTGACGGTGAGCGCTCAGAACCGGAATTTTCCGGGACGCTCGGGACCGGGCAAACTATATCTCGCTTCCCCTTACGTCGTGGCTGCATCAGCAATTGCCGGAAAAATCATCGAACCTGCGGAATTTCTCACTGCGCGCGAAGAAGCGCTCGTGCCCTAGCATTTTTTTCGTGTGTTTTCAATGATTGACGTACCAGGGGATTGTCTTCCTGGTTTCGTGTGATTTCGTGGATCCTATTCATTTCTCAGGACCTTGATCGCTTCGTTACGCGCGCTGATTGCATCGGGGTAATTTGAGTCGAGCGCCAGTGCCTGTTCGTAGGCCGTCATCGCGTCCTCATACTTTCCGAACGCAGCCAGGTATCTTCCTCGGTTGACCAGCATATTGAGATAAACCGGAAAGACCTTTACGTTTACAACATCATCCAGCTCAAACTTAAATGTCTTGTCGTTCAGCCCGATCGTGACCAGTCGAGGATTCGCTGGTGTTTGAAACGTTCGCTCGGGTGATAATTGAAATACCAATCCCTGCGGCACCAGTTGATAGTCGTGGTAAAGCGATTGCGTCAACTGCGTGTCATCCTCATTGAATCCTAAACCAACGTCCCAGGTGACATAAACGGGGGCAGTTCGCGCATGGGTGCTGACGAAAGCTCGAATCATCTCCGTAAAGTGGTCATCAATCTGCTTTGTTAGGCCAGGGCTTGCACTAAATACTTCCGGCTGGCCCTCCCAGTGTTTCAGGTCGGAGAAAAAGGCATCCACCTTTTCGCGATTGTTTGCAATCAAGCTCGGGTATTGCGTTTTGAGGTAATCGAAGTACCACGATCTCCGCAACAGACTAATGTCGATCGCTACCACGTCTCGCCGCTGCTGCTCGATTTCGCGCAGGTAAAGCAAAGGCGAGTAGACTTGCCAGTCGCTGGTCAGAAGCATGCCGCCGGGCGCGATTGTGCTTTCGATGTTGCTAATGTAATCGCGCGCGAGAAAGAAGTTATGCCTGTTCGTGAACCGAAAGTTTCCGGCGAAACTCGCAAGTGGGACCAGCGCGATTAGGACGACAGCTGCTGCCAGACCAACCTGCCGTCGCGGCCAGCCCCGGCCTAATGTGCGGAGCAGGAAACGCACCCCAAAACCAGCCGCCAGTGCAAGGGCGATAAACGCCGGCAGGTAATAGGCGCCTTTGTCTTCGGCAATCTCGTAGTTCAGCGCGTAACCGAGGTCGCACGTGATCACGAGCGCGGCAAACCAGAATGTCGTGCGATCGTGGCGAAACATCTCGACCAGACCCATCGCCGCCAGAGCGAGTGCGGCCGGAAACCAGACTGGTCCAAACTCGTGTGCTAACAATTTGCCAAACTGCGATGCTTGCTCGGCAATTCGCTGAGCTGAAAACGCAATAAAGACCTGGTACTGGCGGCCGGTAATGTGCCACCAAAAATGCTCTAGGGTGCGCGGATCACCCCAATTCATTACCGGCGAGCGCGAAGCAGCCAGCGGCAGATATGCATATACAAGTACGAAACCCAATAGCAGTAGCAGTGCGGTGTAAATCAGATTCTTGCTCTTAAAGAAAGTCCAGCCGGCGATTCTATAAAGCAACACCACCAGCGCAGGCAGAGTAACCACCACACTCACGTGATGAACGCCCAGCGCGAGACCGAACAGGAAAGCGGCAGCAAGCAGTAAAACAGTATTGTTGAGTTTGGAACTTGCAGCAAATTGATTTCGCCAACGGAACAGAAGGTAGAAAACGAGCACGATCAAAAGCGTGTTGAGTGTGTAAACTTCAGCGACGGTGGCGAAGGACCAGAGGGTGCGCGAGAACGCGAACAACAAAGCACAGACGCCTGCAGGCGACAGTTCGTAAATGCCCGACTTGAAACTCGGAATGTCTGCTTCGTGCTTGGTCGCCAGGTTCTTCCTCTTTGCGCGGACTGCCTTTTGTTTGCGCGCTGTGTATCGTGCGGCTTTGGCCTGGAACGCCTCGATTGCCAGCAGGAACAGAACAGCAATTGCCAGCGCAGCAAAAAGCGCGGAAGCGAAGTTTACCCGGGCGGCAACGTTGCCCACGGGGATGCTCGTCGCAAGGTGGGCCAGCAATACATAAAGAGGAAACCCGGGCGGGTGGGCCACACCCAAAGACTTTGCCGCAACAATTAATTCACCGCTGTCGACAAAGACCACCGTTGGCGCCAGTGTCCATGCGTAAGTCCCCAGTGCGATGACAAAGGCGAGACTTGCGCCTATCGTATTTACGTTCAGCAGAGTTGCTGGCGGGGCAACATCCGCTAATTTCGGGCTTTTCTTCACATCTGCTTCGGGAGTTTATTAACCTTTGAACATTGATGAAACCGGGCCGCGATATATCGCCGGCGAGGGAACAGAGTTCAAAATACACAACTTCAGCCTATCAGACGAGACGTCTTCCAAGCATAATCCTGATTGATGGTTTTTCCTCGGAGTCTGGCGGTTTTGTTCCGAAGTTGCGGATGATTATTAGCACAAATCAATCCAGAGTGGCAAAATTTTCTCGCGCCGAGGTCATAATCACGGTTGCCAAGAAGAAATAATTCGTATATAGTCTCGTCCAATTAGATGGTTGGTGAACCCTTCCATCAAGTGGTTGCTGGGGTGAGGACAGTGACCACATTAGATTAGGCGCAACAGCCAAAACTGTTGCGCCTTTTCGCTATGTAAGGCAAGCTGGACGGCTTCGGTGTTTTTAAGTGGCGCTCCGGGGTCGTTTTTGGACCCGCCTGGAAGGCTGCGCGGTTGAATCCGGGCGTGGCGCTTCGTTAAGAATAAATAAATGGGCGTTGCCAAACTGACTGAGCAAAACACGCTGGTCCCAGATAGCAAATATGCGCTGCTGGAACGAGAGCGACGCTACCTCTTGCAGGACCTACCTGAGCAGCTCAGCCGCGCCGACCCTCACCTCCAGATCACCGATAACTACATTACGGGGACGCGTCTGCGCTTGAGAAAAGTACGCGATCCGCTCACGAATAAATGGACAGTGAAATTTACTCAGAAATTCGCTCCTAATCCTGCAGATCTTTCCCGCACTTTGATCACAAACACCTATCTCAGCGCGGCAGAAGCCGAAGCGCTCTCGCTATTTGAAGCGAACGAGATACGAAAGAACCGCTACTACTTTGAATGGGAAGGACGAAAGGTTTCCGTGGACATGTTTCTTGGAGACTTATTTGGATTGGTTCTCGCAGAAATTGGGTTCGACGGCGATGAAGATCTTGATAGTTTTAGCAAGCCACCCTTTGCCCTGGCGGATGTCACGAACGAGGAGCTGTTTACCGGCGGACGGTTGTGTTATCTGACGTTCGAGGATGTTCGCGAAGAAATCAAAAAGCGCGCAATCTTGCCGGCATTTGATCAAATAACACTGCCATGAAACGATTCTTACTCATCCTGTTGTTGTTGGCCATCGCGCTCGGCGGTTGCCGGAAAAGCACTCCTACCACCCAACAAGCGCCGCCTCCATCAAACCCCTCATCAGCTACCGGACAACTGGCGCATCCTGAAGGAGGCGCCATGGCGGCAGCTGAGACCAGGTACTTTAAAGGGTCGATCGGCAGTGCCCTTGGTTTGCAGATGAAACTCATTCGCGAACGGGACAAGCTGACCGGTTCTTACTTCTATCAGAAGATTGGCACGAGAATCGAACTGAAGGGATCAGTTGACAACAATAACCAGGTGGCGCTCGAGGAATCTGACTCGAGCGGCAAGCAGACGGGGATTTTCAAAGGGTTGTGGACCGCGAGCGCTGAAGATGGATTGGTGAGCATCGCGGGAAACTGGACAAGACCCGATGGACAGAAGCAAACCGCATTCTCTCTTCACGAAGAACCGATCCATTTCAGTAAGAGTGTTGAGGTAGTTGCCAAATCCATCAAGGAGACAAACAAAAAACTAAAGTATGAGATCGACGTCGAATATCCGCAGCTACTGGGTTTGCTGAGCCCCGGTCTGGAAAAATTCAATCGTGAAGCCGGCAGGGTTGCCTTGCGCGAAGTTAGTGAGTTCAAAAAGAACATGACAGAGGAGAAGGTTGGAGAAGAAACCCCTGAGGAATCTTCAAGCCCGGGAAGCTCTCTCGACATTGGCTACTCGATCGCTCTGGCCAATGATGAGGTAATCAGCATTCTGTTCGACGCAGGCACGTATTATCGCGGCGCGGCCCATCCGAATTCCAATTCTCTGGTCATGAATTTTGATGTGCAGAAAGGAAGAATTCTGAAGCTGGCCGATCTCTTCAAGCCGGGTGTAAAGTATTTACAAACGCTCTCAGTCTACGCAATTAAGGATCTGAAACGACAATCCAAGGCGCAGGGTGCGAATGGAATGCTGGACGATTCGTCGATCGCCAGTGGGGCGGCAGCCACGGAGCGAAATTACCAGAGTTGGACCATTACGAAGAAGGGTTTGGGAATTACCTTTGACTCCTATCAGGTTGGACCTTATGCGGCGGGTCCGCAATACGTGCTGGTCCCTTATGCGGTGTTGAAAGACATGATCGAACCCAATGGAGTGCTGGCACCATTCACAAAACCGCAGCTATAATTCCTGGAGGAGCTCACAGGTCAATGAATCGGTCTATCGGAGTATCAGTGATCCTGGGTGGAATTGTGTTGGTGTTGGCCGGCATTTTGATCTACTCCGGAGGATTGAACTGGTTCGGGCGACTTCCCGGTGATATCCGTTACCAGAAGGATGGGCTGCAAGTTTACGTGCCGATTGTTTCAATGTTGCTGGTGTCGGCGGTCCTTAGCCTGATTATGTACCTGGTTCGCAGGTTTCTATAGCTCTTCCAGCACCTACACAACTTCCGCAGGGGTTCCAGCGTAGTCTGAAGCGTGCGCCCGCATGAAATAAAGTGTCAGCAGGCACGCTCCAAACATGATCAGAGCGGCCGTCCAGAAAGTCACGAATAGGGATCGGTCACTCATGTAGTGCGGTTGCCCGTCTCGGCCCAGATAAGCCGTCGAACTGTGAATCAAAACCGCTGCTAAAGATGGGCCAACCGCGCGGGCCAGACTCGCGGCGGATTGCATGACGCCGAGCACTGTACCCTGTTCTGCCGGGCCAACGCTTTTCGAAGCCAGGCTGTTCAATGCAGGAGTAGCTAAAGAATTACCGAGCGAGAAAACTCCACCGCCAATCAGTATGCCCAGTAAGCCGCCGGCGGTTGGTCCAACGAAGGGAACGGCGGCCAGGCTGACGGCAAAACAGAACGCTCCCGCCAGAACGAGGGGCAACTCGCCAAAACGCTTTACCAGCTTTCCAATCAACCCGCCCTGAACGATTACTGCAATGACGCCGACGTAAGCGAAAAGATAACCCGTATGTTGGGCGTCATAACCAAAGCGAAACATCGTGTACAGTGAGAATGAGGTCGTCATGATCGAGAAAGCCACGATGAAGAAGAAATAGATCGTGATAACAAATGCAAGGCGTGGTTGCTTGAGAGAGCGGATTAATTGCATCAATCCGCGGCCGCGACCGGCAAAATTTCGCGCCGGATGATCTCGCGTTACCGTTTCGGGCAAGGTGAAGTAGAGCAGCATGGCGTTGGCAAAACACAGTGCGGCCGCAAAGAAGAAGGGCACATGAATGCCCCAGCGGCTCAGGATCCCTCCGATGGCCGGACCAAATATGAAACCCAATCCGAACGCCGCACCAATCAGACCCATGCCTTTGGCGCGGTTTTCCCGGGTCGTAATATCCGCGATATAAGCTTGCGCGGTCGAGATATTCCCGCCAGTAATTCCGTCAAGGATGCGGCCGACGAATAACATCCAGAGTGTGTTGGCAAAGCCCAGGATCAGAAACCCGATGCCGGTGCCGATAATTGAAACGAGCAGCACCGGCCTCCGGCCGTACTTGTCCGACAGGCGTCCCAGGATCGGCGCAGCAAACAACTGCATGATGGAATACGAGGCGAATAGAAACCCGACCGTCCTGGGCGTGGCATTAAAGACCGTGCCTTCGGCATAGAAAGGGAGTACTGGGATGACAATCCCAAAGCCCACGAGATCGATAAAGACTGTCGTGAAGATGACAATCAGAGGCGAGCGCTTCATGGATTTTTGATTTCCGATTGTCGATTGCGGATTTTTTCGCGGAATCTATCGCTTTTGGACACCACGTTTCAATTTCATTCGGCAATTGGCAATCGGCAATCGACAATGCTTAATGCCTTATCGTCGGCGTCCGCCGGACATCGCCAGATCGACCGAAGCGGCCCCCCCGCCTGAGATCATAAGCGCCAGACATATCGCCAGCAGGGTCATCGGATACTCAATGCCCTTGTTGTTTGCGAAAAAGTTTGGCCAATGAAATCCGATTATCGCTGTCAACATTACACAGCTTATTAGGAAGGCGCCGACGCGCGTGAGCAGACCGAGGAAGACCATGATTCCGCCGATAAGCTCAAAAAAGGCCGCCGCTGCCAGCCATGCCGAAGCAGGCTTCATAAACGAAAATGGCGTATTGCCGGATGTGAAGGAATTAAGTCCTGGCCCACCAAAGCTGCCGAGAACTTTTTGCGCGCCATGGGCCACGAACACAGCTCCAAGGGCAAGTCGCAGCGGAACAGTTATCCATGTGGACGATGTGGCAATTATTTTTCTCAACATAGTTCCCTCCTACTGGTTCGGCGAGCGGCCAAGATGATAACCAGTGTGGCGAAAAAGAGGAACTTGGTTTTTTATAGCATGCCCGTCCCGAGACTCGGCGCGGGCTAAAGAAAGCCAGGGAAATGCCGGCGCTACTATCTGGTTCCACCCCTGCATTAGTTGCGCTCACGCAGCCCTGGCCAAGTGCTCCGCAATTGCCTGCTTGGGCTGGGCGCCCACCAAACGGTCAACCAGCTGTCCCTTTTTGAAGATCAACAAGGAGGGAATGCTTCGAATGCTGAAACGCGAGGCCGTCACCGGATTCTCGTCCACGTTGAGTTTCCCAATAACATAACGGCTGCCGGATTCGGCCGCCAGTTGATCCACAACCGGAGCAATCATCCGGCATGGACCACACCATTCGGCCCAGCAGTCGATCAATAACGGACGATCACCGGCTTGCTGCAAGACCTGCTGAAAGGTGTTGTCGGTGACTATTAGGGGTTTACTAGTTGCGTCTTCGTTTACGACATTTCTCGCGTCCAGTATTGCTCCGCACTTGCCGCATTTCGCCTGGTTTTCTTTTAGCTTTTGTTGATCGATACGGTTTTTAGTCCCACAGTTGCTGCATTTGATGATGAGCATTGGCGTTTTCCTCTTTCAGGGAATACAAGAGTAAACCTAATACCTTGAAATCGCGAAAGTTTTGCGAAAGAGTGATCGAGATACCGCGGCTGGGAGCTTCATCTTCGCAAGGTCAGTGGAATTAACATAACCATAGACTGGAAGTCTATGCGACTTTGGCCCGTCCCGTTGAAGATTGAATCACCCCTTTAGACTGCCATTCAGGTTCGTAGTAACATCGTCAACTGAATTCTCCCGCAACAAATGAAAAAGAGACAGCAAGCAACGATGCTCCAACGATACTTGTGCACCCTTCTGACGATTCTTTTTTTCCTCGGCCTTTCAGCATCAGCGCAGACGAGTTCGCCTCAGCAGTTCCCGGAAATCTCGTTCACGGTTTCAATGCCCCGGCCACACACACATCTGCTGGAGGTAGAGATGCATTTGAAGCGTCCGGCCGGGATGCCAGTGCCGGCCGAAGAGCGGATCGTGATGCCGGTCTGGACTCCGGGTTCGTACATGATCCGGGAGTTTGCACGTCATGTACAGGATTTCGCCGCCACCGGCGCCGGCGGGCAGACTTTGAAATGGGAGAAGATCGACAAGGACACGTGGCGCATTGCAACCGGCGGCGCACCTGAATGGAAAGTCACGTATCGCGTTTACGCTAACGAACTTTCCGTCAGAACAAATGAACTCAATTCCGATCACGCCTTTTGGAATAATGCAGCGCTCTTGATGTATCCGGAAGGTCTTCTCAAAGCGCCGTCCACCGTGCGCATTCTGGCCCCGCAGAGTTGGAGTGTAGCGACCGGCTTGCCTGCGGTTCCCGGAGCAAAAAACACTTTTCACGCCGACAATTTTGACATCCTCTACGATTCACCCGTTGAGGCGAGTAATTTCAAAACGATCTCATTCACGGTCAAGGGCGTTCCTCACCGAATCGTGATTGACGGTGAGGGCAACTACAATCCGGAGCGCTTGCGCCTGGATGTGCAAAAGATCGTAGCCACCGAAGTGGAAATAATGGGCGGCGAGGTTCCCTATAAAGACTACACTTTTATTCTCCATCTGCGGTCGAGAAGCGACGGACTTGAGCACTTGAATTCAACAGCGCTTGGCTATCCGCGTTTTGGTTTCAGCGTTGGACAAGGCGATCGATTGAGTTCAGCGTCACCCAATGTTTCTGCTTCGGACGAGCCGGATTACCACGGCTTTCTATCGTTAGTCGCACACGAGTTTTTCCACCTCTGGAATGTTAAGCGCATCCGACCGGACGCCCTCGGACCCTTTGATTACAAAAAAGAGAACTACACCAAACTATTGTGGGTGGCGGAGGGGATTACAGATTATTATGCAGAGCTTGCCCTGAGGCGGGCGGGCCTGGTGTCGGAAAAGGACTTTCTCGCCGCCGCGGCAAAGGCCATACGAACAATGCAAAATACGCCGGGCCGGCTGGAGCAAAGTGCTGAGGAAGCGAGCTTTGATGCCTGGATAAAGTTTTACCGGCAGGACGAGAACTCGGTAAATTCTCAAGTGTCTTATTACGATAAAGGCGCCATTCTGGGGATGCTACTCGATTTGCGGATTCGCAAGCAGAGCAGGGGAACAAAATCGCTCGACGATGTGATACGTTTCCTGTACAGCGAGTTTTTTAAGAAGGATCGAAACTATACCCCGGAAGACTTTCAGAACATTTGCGAGACCATGGCCGGCTCGAGCCTGGATCAGTTCTTCAGCAAGTACGTCCGCGGGCGCGATGAGCTGACCTACAACGACGCGTTCGAGGCCGCCGGCCTGCATCTGGAAACAAATACTGCATCGAACGCTGGAACCCTGGAAAAGCCTTACTTTGGCGCCGACCTGGCACAGGAGGTAGACCGTCTGATAGTTAAGCGGGTTTACGCCGGCTCACCGGCATACCAGCAGGGACTTAACGCCGGAGATCAGATCGTGGCCCTGAACAACATGCGGGTCAATAAAGATTTTTTCGATGCGCGCCTGGCCGAAAAGAAGCCCGGCGATCTGCTCACCTTGACCATCTTTCGGTCGGACGATCTGAGCACTTTGATCATCAAGTTGGGAAACCGGATCGATCCCGCTTACCGGATTGTCCAGATCGATAAGCCATCTGATCTGCAACAAAGTATCTACCAATCCTGGCTGGGGGCATACTCAACAAAGTAAATCGCTATGGCTGATAATTACCAGAACATCTCCTTCAATGTTGACGATCGCGTGGCGTACATCACGTTCCGCCGGCCGCCCTTGAATATTTTTAATATCGCTATGATGGGCGAGATTGCCGAGGCCTTGACAGAGTGTGGCAGACAGCATGAGCTGGTCGCCATCGTATTTCAGGCGGCAAAAGAATGCCGGGCCTTCAGTGCCGGTGTCGCCGTCGAAGAGCACGTGGCGGACAGCGTCTATCAGATGCTGGATTCGTTTCACGGCATCTTCCGCTCGCTTGAGCAGATTGCAAAGCCAACGATCGCGGCTGTTGACGGAAATGCCCTGGGTGGCGGTTGTGAGTTGATTGCCGCCTGCGACATCGTCATCGCGACCGACAGAGCAAGGTTTGGTCAACCCGAGATCAAGCTCGGGGTCTTTCCACCCGTGGCCTCGATTCTGCTGCCGTTGGCTATTGGTGAAAAGCGCGCTCGTGAGCTGATTCTGACAGGTGAATTGATCGATGCAACGGTAGCTGGACGCTGGGGCCTCGTGAATCACGTCGTGCCCGCAAACCAGCTTGAACACAAAACACTGGAAGTTGTCGCGCGATTACGGGAGCTCTCGGCAGCGGCGCTGGAACAAACCAGGCGATCATTGGATCTGGGCCGGGGACGATCTCTCGACGAGGCTTTGAAAGAGTCTGAAAACATTTATTTGAATGAATTGATGAAAACCTCTGATGCGTCTGAGGGCATCAAAGCCTTCATGGAAAAGCGCAAACCGGTTTGGCGCAATCGATGATCAGCACGAAATCCAACTTGATCCCCGGATCCGGCCGCGCGCAGAAAAAGAGAATTGCGTCCGAGTGGACTTCCCCGTTACTCGCTCTGGCGCTCTCCCTTTCGCTGCTCGCCCTTGGCGGAGTGGCGCAAACCCGCCGCGCCGGACGAAACGAGAGCCACTCACAACCTGCCCTCACGGCAGCTGAAAGAGATTTAGTCAATCAAGCGATTGGGGTTGTCTGCAACGAGCGGAAAACGGATCCCAAAGGCAGCATCCCGATAGACGAGATGCAGTCAAGACCATCGCTGCCGGTTCGCAGTCCCGAAGCGCAGGAGGGAGCCGAGCGCGCACAAAGGTTGCTACCTGTGGCCAGAAGCCTGGTAATTCAATCGTTGCGCCGGTTGGCCCGGGAATACAAATTTCAAAGCCGTTATCAGCTCAGAATAAAACAAGCGATTTCCCGGGTAGAAGGGGTTACCAGCGTCAAGCCTGACATGGACGCACGCGACAATGCGTCGGTATTTTTGAGCCATCCTCGCACAATCAACTTTGGCACAATTTTTCTTGCCGGGTTGCCATCCGATGAAGGGATGATAAGCGTCTTGGCCCATGAGCTGACCCATATCGCCGATGGTGACAACGAGCTTTTGACTGCCTTGTTTCGGGCGATTGGCAACCGGGCTTCGGATCTTACCGGCCAGGAGATTCGCGACCAGCGCGCCGAAGAACTCTCCTGCGATCTCGTCGGCGCTCTGGCTGTGCGCTCGTTTGTGACTAGCACGCCGAGCTACGAACCGCTGCCGCGTAGGATCGCTCGTTCACTCGAGCATAATTGTGTTGACGAAGACGAGGGTGATGACGATCACCTGTCACCTCGCAATACGATCCGCGCGCTGCTTTCTTTGAACCAATCTCTCGCTCGCGAACTGATCTCAGGCCGGTACGAAACCAGCCTTCCACGCCGATAGCCATTGGTTCAAATGCGCTGCTTTTATGCCACGGTCCGTCTGCTTTCGGTCATGACCTTGGCGAGCCGACTTTGGTAACTCACCCGTCGTGGCAAATGAGAAATAGAAACTGGAAAATAAAAAATGGAAAATGAAATAAAGCGTTTTACCCCTCCAACTGTCGTTAGGTGATGCCTTCCCGCAACCAAAAGGTTCCACGTCTTGCCCTGGCACTCTCCGGCGGTGCTGCTCGCGGCATTGCTCATATTGGCGTTTTGCGAGCGCTGATCGAGAACAAGATACCGATCGATTGCATTGCCGGCACCTCAGCCGGCTCACTCGTTGGCGGTGCTATCGCCTCGGGCATGCCGCTGGAAGAGATCGAGTCGATCGGTCGTAGTCTTCGCTGGCGTGATATCGGCCGGATGACCATGTCGCGTCTGGGTGTGCAGACGAACGAGCGGCTCGAGCAGTATCTCCGCCAGCGTTTTCCGATAATCCGGTTCGAAGACTTGCCGATTCCGTTGGCTGTGGTAGCCACTGATCTGCAATCGGGCAAGGCAGTTGTAATGCGCGATAAAGGTGACGTGCCGTTTGCGATTCGTGCCAGTTGCGCCATCCCCGGCTGGTACGTTCCGGTAGTTGATGGAGACGGCCGGCAACTAGTTGATGGTGGTCTTGTCGCGATGGTGCCGGCGCAAGTTGCGCGCGCGTTCGATGTAGATATTGTCGTTGGGGTTGATGTTAATGCGGAGGGCGCAAAGTTTCTCGCCGCTACTTCGGTCATCGGTATCATGCTGCAATCGATGATGATGGTGCAGCGAACGGCGACCCTGCACCAATTGCAACAAGCGGACTGGGTTATCAAGCCACGGGTCGGGCATATTCGCTGGGACGAGATGACCCGGGCTGAGGAATTGATTGCCGCTGGCTACGAGGCTGGTCTGGAGAATATTGAGGGCATCCGGAATCTGATACGAGAGACCAGCGAATCTACGCCACGTTGGTATCAGTTTCGCCGGCGAAAATCGATGCAGCGCCAGCGGTCTTGAACCGCAGGATCTTGCCATTCTCGTGAATTCTAGAATTAGGGGCACATTCACCTTTTATTAGAGGCATACGGACTTGGAAACACTGAAGGGCAACCGGCGGAGGGTCAACCGGGATCTTCTCAGCGGCTATTTATGGCTATCGAGGTCACATCCGTGCCCGATCAGCACGCGGAATTTTCGCCGCGGACGCTCGCGCGCTGGTTTCGCGCCATCTTTCAGACAGCCGCTTTTGGCCGGCACAAGCTTTTCTTTCGTCTTATAGTCGCCGCCTTTGTCCTCATCACCGCAATCGGCGGCCACACTCTGTTCAGTTCCTACCGATACTACTCTCAAATAATCGATGCCCGGCTGGCGCGCGGATACCTCACAAGTCGCCCGGGTCTCTATGCGGCACCCACCACTCTTCGTCCCGGTCAGGGATTGTCTCCTGAAGAACTGATCCTCAAACTTCGGCGCGCAGGCTATGTTGAAGTCGCGGGCAGCGAAGTCTGGAACGGTAGCTTCAGGCTGCAAGGTCACAACCTCGAGATTCGCTCCAGCTTGACTCATGGTTCAACGAACGCCGGGCCTGTGCTCGTTGCCTTTGACGATAAAGATCGAATTGCAGAGTTGACGCAGGATGGCGTTTCCCTCGATTCATTTGCGCTCGAGCCGGAGGTGCTCACTAACGACGTCTTCATTAAGAATGGCCCGCGTCGCACTCTCGCCTATGATCAAATCCCTCAGAACCTTGTTCGAGCTATTCTCTCAATTGAGGATCAACGTTTCTTCCAGCACCCGGGGCTTGATCTTTTTGGCGTAGCGCGGGCCCTGCTGCGAAATGCCGGGGACGACCGGCTGGGGCAGGGTGGTTCGACGATTACTCAACAGCTGGTCAAAAATACATATCTCACTCCTGAGCGCAGCTTTCGACGAAAGTACGCGGAGGCGATGCTCGCTTTTGCACTCGAACGCCGGCTGTCGAAACAGGACATCTTTGCTCTTTACTGCAACGAGATATACCTCGGCCAACGTGGGGCAGTGGCTGTCCGAGGAGTGGAACAAGCCTCGCAAATCTATTTCGGCAAAGACCCGGCGGCCTTATCCCTTGCTGAAGCTGCCACCATCGCTGGCATGATCCAGGGACCTTCGCGTTATTCACCGGTGCGGCATGTTGAGGCGTCGAGGGAACGACGAAATCTGGTGCTCGAAGCGATGCTTCGCGATAGCTGGATCAATGTAGCTGAGGCGAGGGCCGCCGAAAATCAGGCGGTGATCGTCATTCAGAGTGAAACCCAACCTTCGCTTTCTCCCTACTTTGTCGACTTTGTCAATCGCGAAGCCGAATCAGAATTCGAAGTATCAGGGGACGAACAGAGAATCTACACCACCATCGATCTCGATCTGCAACAACTGGCTGAAGCGGCGCTCCAACGCGAGCTAGCTCGTCTCGACCGGCTCAAGAGGAAATCTGATTCCAGGCCTGAAGCAGCGCTTGTGGCCCTCGACCCGCACACAGGAGATGTGCTGGCCATGGTCGGAGGCCGAAATTATGCAACCTCACAACTAAATCGAGCCACGGACGCGCATCGCCAACCCGGCTCAACCTTCAAGCCGTTTGTTTATGCAACTGCATTAGAGGACGGCATATCGCCGGTTCAGATGTTTTCAGACACCCCGCAGGAATTCGTCTATGACCGCAACCGGATCTACAAGCCAGTGAACTTTGGCGGTGGATATTCAATGCGCGATGTAACGATGCGCACCGGGCTGGTCCAGTCCCTGAATACAGTGACGGTCGCGCTCGCGATGCGGACAGGATTAGCTCGTATCGCCAACCTCACTGAAAGATTCGGCTTGCCAAAACCGGAACGTTATCCAGCACTAGCTTTAGGCACCACTGAGGTGACTCCACTCGAGCTTGCAGCGGCGTATGCGACCTTTGTAAACGATGGCCGGCAGGTGAAACCCCGCGTGATAACCGGCGTGTCTGAACCCCATCAGCTCGGTGCTGAACAGGATTTAGGTGACTCACAGGTAATCAGTCCGACAACTGCTTATATGATCACCAACATGCTCTCTGCTGTTGTCGATCATGGCACCGGGCGGGCCGCACGCGGCGCGGTTAAAGGCACCGCAGTGGCCGGCAAAACCGGCACCTCGCGCGATGGCTGGTTTGTGGGCTACTCGCCGAACCTGGTATGCGTTGTTTGGATTGGATTCGACGATAACAAACAGCTTGGTTTGACCGGAGCGGAAGCGGCGCTGCCTGCCTGGGCAGACTTCATGAAGGCGGCAATTGCTCGCCGCCCCGAACTGGGTGGCCGGAACTTTGACTGTCCGGAGGGGATCAGATTCGTCGAGATCGATAACGACACGGGATTACTCTCAACGCTCACTTGCCCCAATCGCGAGTTGATCGCTGTTACGGATAGACTTGCGCCGCACATGGAGTGCTACACGCACGGAAATCTACCCGTAGGAGACGATGAAACATATGAGGTCGCGCGCACTGCAAAGCCCACGTCAAGTCCCCGCCGATCACCTGCGTTGCCAGAACAAAAAACTTCGGTGGCTACGCGCGTTGATATCGATACCAAAGGCCGGCGCACGCTGGTAAATGCAATGCGTTGAAGCAGGAATCATTTTCCATTCGTCATTTTTCATTTAAACCGTTTCGTGTGATTTCGTGGGCCCGGCTTGTTACGAAAGCACTATCCACGAAATCACACGAACACACGGAAATTACACGAAATGGTTTAAATGAAAAATGAGAAATGGAAAATGATGAATGGAAAATGTCTTATGGCCTGGTTTTATTTTTCAAGGATCACCTCGGCGATCGCATGCTCGCTGGTGTGGGACAGGGACAGGTGCACCGACGTTGCTCCGGATTTTTTAAACAGCTCCTGAACCGGCCCGTAAAAGATCAGATAGGGCGCGCCCGAGTCTCGCGCGGCAATCTCTACGTCCTGCCAGCTAATTCCACCACGCCAACCAGTCTGAAACGCTTTGAGCGCAGCTTCTTTCGCGGCGAAGCGCGCGGCATAGTGTTGAGCGGCTACGGCCCCCCGACCATCGCAGTACGCGCGCTCCGCAGCGGTGAAGACACGTTCAGCGAAGCGAGGCGTGCGCACGAGCACTTCACGAACTCGCTTGACTTCGATAATGTCTATACCGATGGCAACAATCATAGATGAAAAGAAACTACAACATGCCGGGTTCTACTGGCGCGAAACCGAGGGTGTCAAAGCCCTGGTTTGCTCAGGCCTGGAAGCCGACGGCTTTACCAATGGCTTTTCCACCCGCGTGGGAGGGATCAGTCTGATGCCCGACAGTGCGCTCAACCTGGCTGGCTTTAACGAAGACGCCGCGGAAAACATTCTGGAGAATCGGCGTCGGTTTCTCAAGCTCTTTCCGGGCCACTGGAACCTGGCGGGCTGCTGGCAAGTTCATGGCAAAGACATTCGGGTAGTGGCTGACGCGATTGATGCCAAGCCGGCTGAGAACGCTTTGGGTGATACGGTCTATTGTGACGCTCTAGTCAGCGATGCGGCGGAAGTACTGCTGGGAGTCAAGACTGCCGACTGCGTACCCCTCCTGATGGGAGACCCTCGAACGGGAGCTTTTGCAGCGGTCCACGCCGGCTGGCGAGGTACAGTCGCTGGCGTAGCGACCATTGCTCTGGCAAGGCTAGCGGGTGAATATGGCGTCCGGCCGCCGGATGTCCGGGTTGCGATTGGACCAGCGGCGGCTGGTTGTTGCTACGAAGTTGGTAGTGACGTAATCGATGCGTTCAAGACGCAGTTTCCCGAAAGTGATTCGCTTTTCGTTTCCACAAGGCCCGGTCACGCGCGAGTGAATTTGTTGCAAGCAAATCATGATCAACTGGCAAAGGCGGGAGTCTCACCGGAGAGAATTCACACGGCGCCATTCTGCACGATGTGCCGCACGGATCTCTTTTTCTCGTACCGGCGCGAAAAAACAATTCAAGGGAAGGTGGGCCGATTGATGTCGGTTATTGGCCGAGCCCCAGAATTAGAATTTAGAAATTAGAGAGCCTCTTGCAAAACTCCGATGCTTCTCTAGGTTCAGCAGCGAGTTCGAGCCGTACGTATTCGGTAGAGTCAGTGCTCGGAGCTATTTTTCGTGCTTCACCACTAATTCGGAGTTGTTGTCTAATGAT
>DASQPD010000019.1:0-153602 GCA_035644135.1 Pyrinomonadaceae bacterium | reverse complement strand
GGGCCAAGATCGGGCTGCGCGAGACTAATCACGATCGGAGCACATATTTTCGCGCCTAACTGCGTCGTCACCCAGACATACCGCGTTGACACTGTGACCCGCCGCCCACTCTCGCAATAAGCGAACTCGCTCTTGCGAACTTAGTGCATTGCTTCTTTCGGACTCAGTTCCTTTCTGGTCGATTAACTCCCGCAAATACACATTTACCGAAACGCCGCGTTCTCGCGCTCCTGCCTGAATCTTGGAAGCTACTTCTGGCTCAACTTCAATCATCATCGGCATGAAAGGAGCATTTGTGCCCGCCTGATCGACGGAGTTCCTGGCCTCCTGACCCCCGCGTTCACGTGGAGCGCTATTGCTGTGTTGGGGCGCAGCATTTACGGTGCGTTGAAGCCAAAAAATCTGGTCACATATTGATCATTTCGAAAAACTAATCAGATGGATGTTTCGTGCTAAATCTTTGGTGCGACTTAACTTCTCGTGGAGCAGAGGGGGATCGAACCCCTGACCTCCGCATTGCGAACGCGGCGCTCTGCCAAACTGAGCTACTGCCCCACGTAGAAAAGCATGTTAGGTAGACGACGAAAGAGTGTCAAGCACTCCAGCTTCCCAATTAGGACACTACCAGCTTCCAAGGGTTTTCATCTGCTTTTCCAGCTTCCCCGTTGGGGTTCTAAAGGCGGCTTTCCTCCGCGCAAGATTCTGTGAAACAAAGTGACGATTTCTTGTCTTCTTGAGCAGGCTTTTTTGCGAGCAAACAAAAGATCCACGAAAATACACGAACCGAAAACAAAATCACACGAATGTTTACAGCCCAAGGCCCTATTCAAGAATTCCTCAAGTATTCCTCAAGTATCGCTCAAGTCATGCCTGCTAAAGTGAAAGCCTTTCTGGGAGTACAGGTTATGGCGCAACCGGGCGAAAAGCGTTCTGTCACCGTCCTAATTGTCGATGACTCTGACGACCTTCGAGAGTTGATGGTTTTTCAAATTCAAAGCCTCGGATATGAGACTGTTGAGGCCACAAATGGTCTCGAAGCAATAGAAGTTGCCCGGCAAACGTCGCCGTCTTTGATTCTTATGGACATTAACATGCCGCTGCTGGATGGATTAGCCGCAACTCGGGTCATTCGTGAGAGTGGGCAATTCCCCAAGACCGCGATTGTCGCATTTTCTGCTTATCTCGGAGGGGTTCATCGCGCGCTCGCGCTTGAAGCAGGCTGCAATGAATATTTAAGCAAAACTGAATGCGTGGACAAGCTGGAGAATATTCTTGGACGGTTCGCACCGTTAATCTAATTTCGTGGATCGTCTTTTGGTTTTGGTTGGTTGCCGCGCCCGGCCGCGCTGTTGCAATGGAGTGCAATTTCTTGGTTTCTTGAGCAGGTTTTTTTCGAGTAATCAAATCGATCCACGAAATCACACGAACCGAAGAACAAAGTCACACGAAATCTTCAAGATACTATTACCTCGATTAGATCAGCTTAGCTTTCGCCTCCAGAATCGCTTCATGAATTTTGTCGGTATTCTTTCCGCCACCCTGGGCCATGTCGGGCTTGCCGCCACCGCGACCATCAAGCAGAAGACAGGCTTCGCGCATCAACTCGTTCATGTCTCCCGGTGCGTCCGCCGAACGAGCAAACACCAGCCGCGCCGTATCCTTGTCGTGAGACGCCAGCAGAGCGACGGTTTTTGGCTGCGTGATCATTGCCAGCGCAAGATGTTTGAGTGACTCGGCATCGCGATCCGCAAATGTCTTGAGCACAACCTTGACGCCTTCCGAAGTCGGGGTCGTTTCGCCGAGCAGTTCGGCCGCCTCAACGCGCGCGGCAACTTCTTCCAGCACACGCACGCGCCGGTGCAGTTCCTTGTTCTCTTCGATTGCTCGCGCGGTCAGCACGGGCGAATCGTCCCTCGCGGCACTAAACAAAGTGGCCACTGCACGAGCGCTCTGGTTTGCCTTACGATAGTCATTTAGGGCGCGAATGCCGGCGACAAACTCAATCCGCGTCAGACCCTTGGCTCGTTCCCAGGAGCGCACGGCTATCATTCCGACCTCCCCAGTCCGATAGGCGTGTGTGCCGCCGCATGGTGTCAGGTCAAAGCCTTCGATCTCGATCAGACGCAGTGGTCCTTCTCGGGCGGGCTCTTTTCGTAACGGTAATGATGAGGCTTCATCGGAATTAACCTGTCGAATCGTTATCTCCCGGTCTTCCCAGATAACGTTGTTTGCCAGTTCGGCGGCGCGCTCGATCACCTCATTTGTAGGATTCTCAAGAGCAACATCGATTTCGCACGAGTGGTCCAGAACGCGGAAGCTGCGTGTCGGAGTATTGAACAGGGTGACGAAGGCCTGCGAAAGAATATGTTGGCCGGTGTGTTGTTGAATGTGGTCGAGACGCCTTAACCAATCGATCCGACCCTTAACCGTCGAACCCACATCAGGCGCCCGACCCTGCACAACGTGTAGGATTCCATTTTGCTCGTCATCGATACATTCGACCACGCGTGTGCCGTTTAGAGTTCCCGTATCGCTCGGTTGCCCACCGCCCGTGGGATAGAAGGCAGTGCGATCGAGTGTTACCGCGGTCCAACCGCTGACACGCTCACTTTTGTCGACGACACGGGCCTCAAACTCGATGAGATGGGAATCGCTGTAATAGAGTCGCTCGGTGGTCACGGTTTTTCATTTAATAAACCATGGAAGAAAGGCGTGCAAGCTAAGGCGGGCCAAGTCACGATCGACGAAATTATGCGAAAAGACACCAAAGACGCTCCGGAGGTACTTTTGACTGTCCTTCTCGAAACACACATAATCCGCGATCGTTTTTCTTGTTTTCAATCCGACGCCAACGAGAGTTTTTATATGCATAGGTTTTCTCGATCCCTGTGTCTCAAGCTCCTGCTGTTTCTTTCGCTTATGGGCTTATCGGTGGGTCTCTGCGCGGCGAAACAAATACAGCCGTTGCAGCGGATCACCTATCACTTATCGATGCCCCGACCGGCGTCGCATCTGTTTGTTGTCTGGATTGAAGTGGAAATGAAGGATATTGACTCACTGGATTTTCAAATGCCCATGTGGTCACCCGGGCGGTATGCTGTCTTTGATTTTGCGAAGAACATCCAGGAGTTTCAGGCCCAGACGCTTAACTGTACTGTCCGCCCGGAGGCGCCGTCCTCTTTAAACTGCCGGACGACATCTGTGCCGTTTACGCGGCGGGACAATCAGACGTGGCAGGTACAAACCCGCGGTCTTCAGAAACTGATCGTGAGCTACAAAGTCTTTGGCAACGATCTCTCGGGGACGTTTTCGCAACTCGATACTCGACACGCAACCTTCAACGGTGGCTCAATCTTCATGTATATCGCCGGACACAAACCGGATCCGGTGAAACTAACAATTGAGCCGCCGCCCGGTTGGCGGATTGTAAATGGTTGGACCGAACGCCCAGACCAACGCGAATGGCAGTATCCCAATTGGGACGTGATGATTGATGCACCTACGGAGATTGCTCCTGACTGGACTGACGATCAATTTGAGGTCGCTGGCAAGAAGTATCACGTGGTGGTGCACTCATTTGGCGAAGAAGGCGGGAAGCGCGCTGCCCTGGTCCGCGATATCGAAAAAATCGTTCGGACGGAAACGGCGATGTGGGGGCCGCCGGAGTTTGATGCTTACACCTTCCTGATCCATTTTGCCGCAGACGATCACTCGGGTGATGGCATGGAGCACCTCACCTCGACCCAGATCATAGAGCCCGGCGCACTTGCAGAGTCGGGAGTTTATGAAGACACGCTCGACACCGTGGCGCATGAGTTTTTCCACGTGTGGAACGTCAAACGTTTGCGTCCGTTGCAACTTGGACCATGGGATTTCACTCGCCCCGCGAACACACGCGGGTTATGGGTAGCTGAAGGATTCACGAACTACTACGGACATTTGATGCAACGCCGGGCGGGCATGTGGGATGAGGCAAAGTTCCTGCAGCGCGAGAGTAATACGATCAGCAATATCGAAAATGCTCCCGGCAGCAAACTAATGAGCGCGGAGGATTCCTCGTTATCCGCTTCATTTCTCGACGACGCGCCCCATGCGCAAAACACCAATCTCAGCAATACCGCGATCAGTTACTACCCGAAGGGAGAGCTCGTGGGTTTGGTGCTCGATCTGATTATTCGGGGAAGGACCAATGGACAAGCATCGCTCGACGACGTGATGCGACGAATGTATGACGAGTTTTATTTGAAGAGTCCAAACGCGTCCTACTACCTCCGGGGGCGCGGCTACAGCACCGAAGACGTACAGCGCGTTACGTCGGAAGTTGCAGGGATTGAGCTGCGGGACTTTTTCGATCAACACGTCAGGGGAGTTTTGCCGCTGCCGTACGATGAAGCCTTTGCTTTTGTCGGCCTCCGTTTGGTGCGAGTCCAGGCTCGCGAGCCCTATAACGCCGGGCTTTCGGTTGAGGAGGATCCGCGAGGCTTGGTGATCGCAAATGTTCGCAACGATTCAGTAGCGGAAAGTGCGGGGTTGCAAAAGGACGATGAGATCGTCAGCCTGGCAGGCAAACCGGTGAAAGTTAACAACTGGCTGGCGGCGCTTGCCCGGTTCAAAACAGGGGATCAGGTTCCGATAGTCGTAAAACGGGATCGGCGCACGATCAAGGCGACATTGGTGATGGGGCAGCCCGAAAGGTTTGAGTATCGTATTGAAGAGTTTTCGGGTGCTACTGCTGAGCAGAAGGCTCTGCGGTCGGCCTGGCTCAAATAAAAAAAGTCTGGAGTCGCGAGTCGGGAGTCTGGAGTCGCGAGTCCGGATCTGACTTCAGGACTTGACTCGGACTCCAGACTCGAGACTCCAGACTCCAGACTCGGGACTCGAAACTCCGGACTCGAGACTAGTCAAGGCACTACAACCTCCACCGAATGCGGCGCGATCTCGAAGCGCATGGGCAATACTCCAATAACTTCTCCATCGACCTGAACCGGAACATTCCCACTGGCCCGAGCGTGCGTTGCCCGCACGAAACAAACGCCTTTCTCATGTGGCTGCAACCCACGGCGGCGCATTGCCGACGAGAGTAAACGCAGGTATCGCACTCTGCTCGTCGTCTGGATCATGCAAATCTCAAACTCAGACTGATCGAGACTTGCGCGCGGAGTGATTGCCAGGTCCCCTCCATAGCTTGGCGCATTCCCAATACTCGCGAACGTCGCCATGTACGTCTCATCATTGATTTGCAGGTTAAACGGAATGGGATTCCATTTTGCCAGCTGGCTCAGCCCGACTATCCAAAACGCTCCCCGGCCTAAACGTCTTTTCAAACGTGGACTAACCTGTCGTACCACGGCGGCATCAAGACCGATTCCCGCCATCAACAGGAAATAGCGCGGTTCATTAGTTGTCTCGTCGATAGCGAGTCCCACGTGAATCCTGCGCGTGTTTGCACGCGCAACCACTTCGGCAGCGCGACGATTGTCCAGCGGC
Source organism: Pyrinomonadaceae bacterium (assembly GCA_035644135.1). Lineage (GTDB taxonomy): Bacteria > Acidobacteriota > Blastocatellia > Pyrinomonadales > Pyrinomonadaceae > PSRF01. Next base: position 148,115 of record DASQPD010000019.1, on the reverse strand, counting down.
AGTTTGAGTTCGCGAGCGAAGACATTTGCCGTGCCCCGCGGGAGAATCGCCAACCGAGTCCCGGTGCCAACCAGTCCCTGGAGGGCTTCATTGATTGTTCCGTCACCTCCCGACACGATGACCTGGCGTGCGCCTTGCTGTGCTGCCCGGGCAGCAATTCGCGCCGCATCGCCGGGTCCGGTAGTGTTAACCAGTTCGAAGTCCACTCCCAGCGCAGTCAGGTCGGCACAGTTACTCTCGATCGAGGGAGTACGTCTTGACGCGTATCGGCCGGTTTTTGGATTGGCAATCAGGACGGCCTTTGGGTTTGACATGTAGTTTAGACTGAATCGCAATCGGAACGGTAACGCAAGCTGTTAGCTTGCGTTGCCCGGCCAGCAGGCAAGCTAACAGCTTGAGTTACCGGGCCAGCAAGCAAGCTAACAGCTTGCTTTACTATGAAGCAAGAAAAGAAGATACCGTCCGGACGGGAGTTGCTGATCCTAATGTCGATCTATCTGATCGGCTTTGTCCTGCTGGCTATTAGGCCTTATGACCGGGCTGATTGGGCGTTGGAAAACTTCTTTCCGCTATCGATGCTGCTGGCTGCGCTGGTGACTTATCGTCATTACAAGTTCACGCGGCTCTCGTATTATATGCTGTTTTTCTATCTCTTCATTCAGAGCTATGGCGGCCATTTCACTTATGCGTTAACACCACCGTTCAACTGGCTGCGTGACGAGTTTAATTTTTCTCGCAACCATTACGATCGGGTCGCACATTTCATGTTGGGATTTCTGATGGCGATTCCGATTCGCGAGATCCTGTTGCAATTCATTGTTACATCGCGGCGATGGCTGAACTTTTTAACAGCGGCGATTGTCCTGGCGATTGGCGCATTCTATGAATTCATTGAATGGTGGGTGGCCGTCCTCGTCACGCCGGAATTGGGAGACAAGTTCCTGGGGACTCAGGGTGATATTTGGGACTCGCATTGGGACATGTTTCTCGCGTTGGTCGGCGCAATTATCACCCTCGGACTTTTCTCGCATTGGCACGATCGGCAGCTTGGCTCTTATCAAGCGGCGCCTACGTCACCGGCCAGCGATAGGTCAGTTTGACCACATATTCGAAATTCACGAAATATAAGCGAAAACCCACGAAGTTAGTTTTCACACCCTTTGACCAAAAGGAAACAGTGGTGGCAGTATGTTGACACAGTGCTATCTTTTTGGCCTATCCAAAATTTCGTAGATCCCCAGGTTCCTAGATAATTACCTCAACAATTTGTCAGAAAAACCTCGTACTGAACACTCGGCATCCAACTTGCAATAGCGCCAAACGACTTCAGAATTCCAATTGGGAATTCTTGGAATCATGCGACGATTAGAATTGATTAATGAGTATAAACACAAGAACGTTTCCTGGAATCGGAGGGTAAGTATGCAAAGGGGACCTGTAACTCTCGGACGTTATTTGAGAGGTAGAGATAGCAGGAACACTAGTTTAGGAGTCCGCAAATGGCTGGGAGGAATATTCGGCTGTCAACACAAGGAGATGAGCCGTCCCTTTTCCAGACAGGGAGAGACATATCGTGTCTGTTTAACTTGCGGGGCTCGTCGACAGTTTAATGAGAGCACGTGGGAGACACGCGGACCTTTCTACTTTAGCGGCGCGCAGAATGTCGATGAAGTAATTCAAGTCAAAGCCAGAAAGATTGGGCGCCGGCCAAAGCTCGTGAAAAACATAGCCGCGTAGCCGGTCAAGTGTTACCAGCAGTACGGGTTTATTCCAATCGGTAGTTGGGCGCTTCCTTGGTGATGATCACGTCGTGTACGTGCGATTCACGCAAGCCCGCCGAGGTAATGCGGATAAACCTCGTCTTTTCTTGAAACTCTTTGATGGTCCGGCAGCCGGTGTATCCCATGCCGGACCGAAGCCCACCTACCAGCTGGGTCACCATGTCTGCCAGCGTTCCTTTATAAGGAACCCGCCCTTCAATTCCTTCCGGCACCAGTTTTGATTCGCTCTCGGCCGTATCCTGCGCATAGCGGTCTCGTGAGCCCTCGCGCATCGCGCCGATCGAACCCATTCCCCGATAAGTCTTGAACGAACGTCCCTGAAAAAGTATCACTTCGCCCGGTGCTTCCTCGGTGCCCGCAAACAGAGAACCGATCATCACTACATCAGCTCCTGCAGCGATGGCCTTGGCCACGTCGCCGGAAAACTTAACGCCACCATCAGAGATCACTGGTACCCCGGTAGATTGAGCCGCCTTGACGCAAGACTCAATAGCAGTGATTTGGGGGACACCGGCGCCGGTTACGACGCGAGTAGTGCAAATTGAACCCGGGCCGATGCCTACTTTGATCGCATCAACTCCGGCACGGATCAATTCCTGCGCGCCGTCCGCGGTTCCTACATTACCAGCCATCAACTCGGTTTCCGGGTGACGTTGTTTTATTTCACGAATGGCCTCGATCACACGCGAGGAATGGCCGTGAGCGGTATCGATTACCAGGCAATCGACTCGTGCCCTGATAAGTTCGTCGGCCCGTTCACGATAATCGCCAGTGGCGCCAATCGCGGCAGCAACGCGAAGTCGGCCCAGGTCGTCCTTGGCCGCGGTCGGATACTTGATCGCTTTTTGAATGTCCTTGACAGTTATCAGACCTTTAATGCGCTTGTCGTTGTCGACCACCAGCAGTTTTTCAATGCGATGTTTTTGCAACACCGCCTTGGCCTGTTCGAGCGTTGTCCCCACCGGAACCGTGACCAGCGGTTGTTTGGTCATGACCTCGGAAACGGGGATATCGAATCGCGTTTCAAAGCGCAGATCTCGATTCGTGATGATCCCTACGAGATGACCGTCTTCATCAACCACAGGAACGCCGCTGATGTGATACCGCTCCATTACCAGAAGCGCTTCCTGAACTGGCCGGTCGGGCCGAATGGTAACGGGATCGACGATCATGCCCGACTCGGATCGTTTGACCTTATCAACCTCTTCCGCTTGTCGTTCGATGGGAAGGTTTTTATGGATAACGCCGATTCCACCCTGCTGCGCGAGAGCTATAGCCAGGGCGGCTTCGGTGACCGTGTCCATGGCCGCCGAGCACAAGGGAATCTGTAAACGGATGTTTCGGGTGAACTGCGTCGATGTGTCAGTTTCTGAGGGCAGGACATCAGAATGAGCGGGAACTAGCAGGACGTCGTCAAAAGTTAGTCCTTCGGAGATATTCGATGTAATCATAGTCCTATTAAATAACTCCTTTTAGTTGAAGACAAATGCCACGACGCATTTGGGTAGAATCTGGAGTCCGGAGTCTAGAGTCCGGAGTCTAGAGTCTGGAGTCCCGATCCGACGCTGGTTCAAGCCAAAAAATCCCGACTCCCGACTCCCGACTCTCGACTCCGGACTCTCGACTCCCGACTCCAGACTTCTTGCGCGTTTTGTGAGTAGATAAAATCGATCCACGCGCATCACACGAATTAAGAACCGAACCCATACAAAGACAATTTGATTGACCTGAACCTGGCTTAAGAAATGGGACGCACGTGATCCCGTCTCGAGCTCGAAAACCGAGGTTGTTTGGGCAGTAGCGTTACTGGGGAACTGCTTTATAGCCAAAATTAGAACCGGCTTTAGTATTTGAGGCTTGGCGGTTTTTGTTTGCTGAAAGGATTTGCCCGGCGATTGCCGGCACTTCGCCTTCAACTTTGGCGGCGCGCTGCTGATACCAATGCACCGCCGCGAGAGCTGCAAGCGTCAGAATGGCGAGAATAACTATTGCCAGGACAACTGTTAGCAGTGGGGAGCGGGTGGCCGGAGTGTCTGTATAGACCTTGGAGTGATAGGGCGTGGTCACCACGTCGTCGGCAGACTCGCCGTGCTCACGCATGTACCGGGCGTAACCGTCAATCGCAACCTTTTCGTCGTAACCTATGCACCGCGCGTAAGCCCTAACAAAGCTGCGATTGAAGATACCGCCAGGCAAGCGCCTGTAGTCGTTCGACTCAATCGCTTCCAGGTATCGAACTGAAATCCGCGTTTGATCGGAAATTACGCGTAAGGGAATACCCCGCTCCTCGCGTGCGAGTCGCAACTGTTCGCCTATGCTTCCTGCCATTTCCAATCGCTTAGCCCTTAGCGTTTGGTTTCGGCCGGCCGTAACCTGCGCCACGCCGTTTCGGGGAGTTAACTGACATGAGTTTCCGGAACCGCAGATAGCCCAAGTCGCACGTTTGCCGCACTATAGCTTGCGCTGCTAAACGGTGTCAAACTTTTGTGTTTCAAAGAGGAGCGTCTCTTGATTCTTCGCGCTCGCGGTGATACGTTGGCAGCCAGAAACCCGGTTAGTCGCTTTAATTTCTACAATAGACAAAAGTGAGGATCACGGAGATGCCCCTAGAAGCACTCGGAATGGTTGAGACCAAAGGCTTCGTCGGTGCGGTGGAAGCCGCGGATGCTATGGTCAAGGCTGCAAATGTTCAACTGCTCGGCAAGGAATATATCGGCGCAGGTTATGTAACAATCTTCGTGCGTGGAGACGTTGGCGCTGTAAAAGCTGCCACTGACGCCGGCGCCGCTGCTGCCAGAAGAGTTGGAGAATTGATTAGTGTGCACGTGATTCCGAGGCCCCACGCGGAAGTTGAGCGTGTGCTTCCGGTCGATGGACGGACTGGGCTGAGTCCGGATGAACGCTCACTTCAGGGTGGAGCGAGGGGGCAGTTGGGCCAGGGCGATCAGGGACGCTCCTTGCAGTCAGGAACTCGGGAAGGGACTAAAGATAGAGCGAGGTAGATCATTGCCGATTGCCGAGACATTGCCGATTGCCAATTGCCGATTGCCGATTGGAGTGGCAGGGCAATGTTGGACGATCTACCGGACGAGCGAAAGGTCATCACCTCTAACTCCAATCGGCAATCGGCAATTGGCAATCGCAAATGATTTGGGGTGAGTTATGTCAGCAGATAAAGACCTGGTTTCCGTCCAGCAGGCTCGGGATTTTGTAGAAGCAGCACATCGAGCGCAACAGGCAATTGCGCTTTTTGACCAGGCGAAGATCGATCACATCTGTGAAGCCATGGCCCGAGCGGCCTTGCGGGAATCTGGGCGCCTCGGCGCCCTGGCGGTGGAAGAGACCGGATACGGAGTTGCCGCTGACAAGCAAGAGAAGAATCGATTTGCCGCCGAGGATGTTTGGAACTATTTCCGCGGCTTGCGCACAGTGGGGGTAGTTTCTGAATCAAAAGACGTCGTTGAGATTGCCAGCCCTCGCGGCGTCGTCGCAGGTATCATACCTTCAACCAATCCGACCTCAACCGCTATTTTCAAGATTCTAATTGCCATCAAGTCGCGGAATGCCATTGTGCTTTCACCGCATCCTTCAGCCGCACGGTGTATCAACGAGACGGCCCGCGTGATGAAAGAAGCTGGTGTCAAAGAAGGTTTGCCGGCTGACGCAATTGCCTGCATGACCACCGCAACGATTGAAGGCACAGAGGCGTTGATGAAGCACAAACAGACCGCAGTGATTCTGGCCACCGGCGGAATTGGTCTCGTGCGCGCCGCCTACTCGTCGGGTAAACCGGCATTCGGTGTGGGTCCAGGCAATGTGCCGGTGTTTGTTGAGCGAACGGCTGATGTTGCGAAGGCGGTTCAGGACATTCTGACCGGCAAATGTTTTGACAACGGAACGATCTGTGCTTCTGAGCAGGCCGTTGTTTGCGACGCTCCAGTCGAGAAGACGGTGCGCGAACAGTTCAAGGCTCAGGGCGCTTATTTTCTTTCCTCTGCGGAGGCTGACCAGTTGGCAAAAGTTGTTGTCACACCGCAGCGCTCGCTGAATCCGGGAATCGTGGGTCGATCGGTAGAAGTGATCGCGAAGATGTCAGGCCTGAGCATACCCCCGAACACTCGCTGTTTAATTGCGGATGTTGGTGGAGTGGGCCGCGACTTTCCACTTTCGATGGAAAAACTTTCTCCCATCCTTGCTTTTTATGTCGAGGATGGGTTGGAGCGGGGTGCGAAACGCTGCTACGAAGTCTTGAGCTACGGTGGAATGGGCCATACCGCCGGCGTGCACACACGCTCTCGCGAGGCTGCGGTGGCCTTTGGCCGCGAGATGCCGGCCTCGCGCATCACAGTGAACACTCCGACGACGCACGGGGCAATCGGATTCTCGACGGCACTGCCGCCCTCGATGACTTTGGGATGCGGCTCGTGGGGAGGAAATGTTACTTCGGACAACGTCTCGCCGCTCCATCTATTAGACATTAAGCGGGTCGCTTTTGAGACGAGACCAGTGAAGAGTGTGCGGCCTGCCGTCTCGACTCAGCCCGTTTCAACGCATGCGCCACCGCCACCCCAGGTTCCCGCTCCGGCACGGCAACCTGTAGCAGCTGGAAAAATCAATCGCGAGGAGATCGCCGCCATCATCGATCGCTTCCTGGCCGGCCGGCGTCCCGAAGATGTTTCCCCCGCTTTACCTTCCGCTCCGGAATCGGAAGCCGGAAGCATGTACAGTGGGACGTATCAGGCGCCTGCCTCCGGCGCCGCGAACGGCGGCTCGACAGCAACGTCCGGTGTGGGACAGCAGAGCAACGCGACCTCGGCAAATGGCCACAAGGCAGTGGATTTTGTCGCCGAGGATGATGTTCGTCGAGCGATTCAAAAAGGTGAAAAGATTTATATTAACGGCCGGACGATTATCACTCCTGCTGCGCGGGACATAGGTGAGCCTGCTGAGGTGTTTGCTAAGGTTTAGTCCGTAACATGTTCCTGGGAAAAGTTGTTGGCACAGTCTGGTCTACTAAAAAGACGCCCGATCTCGAGGGCGTGCGTTTTCTTGTTGTCCATCCTTACGATCTCGACAAAGAACCAACTCGCAATATTGTGATTGTTGCTGACCGGCTCGGGGCAGGGACCGGCGAGATAGTTATGTGCGCGTTTGGAAAGGCCGCTCGTTCCGCCATCGGCAATCAGGACATGGCGATCGAGGCGGCGGTGGTTGGTATTGTTGATCGAGTCGATATCACTGACACTGCTTCTGAAGAGATGCGCCAGGCTGCTCGTGAACTCGCTCGCGACAACGGAAAGCCCTAAGACATTGCCGATTGCCGATTGCCGATTGCCACTTGACGAGAACCCGAAATGTTGGAGTTCCACTCCAATCGGCAATTGGCAATCGGCAATCGGCAATGACTCGGCAATCGGCAATTGCCAATTGGCAATGTAAGATGTCCAACGAGGATCTGATCTACCGAATCACACGCGCGGTTTACGACCGGCTGGGTAGCATTGTTGACGAGCAAACTATCGAGCAACTAGTCACCGACATTTATCGCGAAGTCCAGAACACACCGCCGCGCGAATCCAACCTGTCTGCTTCTCAGTCGTTCCCACTTGACCGTTCGGGTCCAGGCAACGGTGGGGGCTCTTCAGATCGTATGATCATTTCCGTCTTTGGGCTGGATCATCCAGGCATTGTCGCCGGTGTTTCCCAAATATTGGCTGAGGCGGAATGCAGTATTGTCGACATCAATCAAACGGTGGTTCAAGGCAAGTTTGCGATGGTCATCATCGGCGACACATCGCGAGCTCGTGAAAGCGCAACTGACCTCAAGGAACGATTGAGACGAGAGGGCGAGAAACTAGGCGTGCGAATTTACGCGCAGCGGGAAGACCTCTTCAACGCGATGCACCGGATCTAGAATTTAGAATTTAGAAATTAGAATTTAGAATTTGAAAATAAGCGACGCGAGTTAAAGGATCTGAACGGAATCTCAATTTTGACTAGTTCCAAATTCCAAATTCCAAATTCTAATTTCTAAATTCTAAATTCTAAATTCTTCTTATGACTGAACCCGAAATAGACCGCCGTTGTCGTCATTGTGGCGTGTCCATTCGTGAGCGTGCTTTCTTTTGTCCGCAGTGTGGCAAGCCTCTTGCCGCCGACCACGATGGAAGCGACGAAATCGCAGAACCCGCACAACCAGACCAGCCGTCATTAACCGAAACCATCGCGGACCGTCGGATTGAAACGTTAAATATCGACGCAACAACCGCTCATCTGGAACCACCGATCGAGGTTGCAAGCGTAGAACCTGAGAGCCAGGCCAGTAGGAAGCGCGAACCACTCCCACCTGAGATCAAGGGCCCTGCGGTACAAACGCCGGAAAGAAGATCTCGGGCGACCACGGCCTCAGCGCTGGAAGATAACGTTCTACAGCGCGTGGAAAGACTGCGCAAAGTCTCGAGCGTCATGATCGATCAGGCAGCTTACGATCCCAGTCTCAGGTTTGTCCTGGTTGCCGCTCTGCTCTTTTTTCTGTTTCTGGTGATAGTGCTAGTGAGCAAGTTGATTGGGTAGAAGGAAATAGAAATTAGAATTTAGAAATTAGAATTTAGAATCTAGGATTCGGGAAAAATCCTGTCTTTGAAATCTGGAACGATTTCTTTTGTATCAGATTCCGCCAACGAAATTCTAAATTCTATAATTTCTAATTTATCATCCATGGAATACTCCCAGGCCGAGATACTGCAAACGGTGGCCATGACCGAGATGGAGCACCTCGACGTGCGCACCGTCACGCTTGGTCTGAGCCTGCGCGATTGCGCCAGCGACTCAATAGCGGCGGCCTCTGCACGTGCCCAGGAAAAAATCCGCCGGTTTGCCGATCGCCTGGTCCGGACCGTCGACGAAATCGGCGATGAAATCGGAATCCGGATTGCCAACAAAAGGATCGCAGTCACCCCTTTATCATTGCTGGCGGAAGCAAGCGGTGATTGCGTCAGTCTAGCGCGCGCTGTAGACGAGGCGGCCGCTGACGTTGGAGTCGATTTTATTGGCGGCTACTCCGCTTTGGTCCACAAAGGCGCCACTCGTCGCGAGGCTGAGTTTCTGGATTCCATTCCCGCCGCGCTAGCCGCCACCCAGCGACTGTGTTCGTCCGTCAATGTTGCGACGACGCGCGCGGGGATCAATATGGATGCGGTCCGCCAGGTCGGGCGAATCATTAAGGACGCAGCTGAACGCACTCGCGATCAGGGTGGAATTGCCTGCGCCAAATTTGTCTGTTTTGCCAACGCAGTCGAGGATAACCCATTCATGGCGGGGGCATTTCACGGCGCCGGGGAACCTGAGGCCGTAATCAATGTTGGCGTTTCCGGTCCAGGCGTCGTCCATCACGCGGTCCGAAACGCACCGCGCGATCTGCCGCTCCAGGATCTCGCAGAAACCATCAAGAAGCTTTCCTTCAAGTTATCAAGGGCCGGCGAACTGGTTGGGCGCGAAGCGGCGCGCCGCTTGGGGATACCTTTTGGGATCATCGATCTGTCGCTGGCGCCGACACCGGTTCCAGGTGATTCTGTAGCTAATATCATCGAATCAATGGGATTTGAACGAGCCGGTACTCACGGCACTACCGCTGCGCTCGCGTTGCTGACTGATGCTGTTAAGAAAGGCGGCGCGATGGCCAGTGGTGCTGTCGGTGGGATGAGCGGCGCTTTCATCCCTGTCTCGGAAGATGCGGGTATGATCGAAGCCGTGCGGGTTGGCGCGCTCAGCCTTGATAAACTTGAAGCCTGGACTAGTGTCTGCTCTGTCGGGATTGACATGGTCGCTGTGCCGGGATCAACATCAGCCGAGACCATTGCCGCGATCATTGCTGACGAGATGGCTATAGGTGTAATGAATAACAAGACCACAGCGGTTAGGATCATTCCAGTGCCCGGGCGCGAGGTGGGCGAAATTGTCGAGTTTGGAGGGCTGCTTGGAAGTGCTCCGATAATGGCCGTGAACGCGTTTTCGTCCGCCGGCTTTATCCAACGTGGCGGTCGAATTCCGGCACCCATACATTCGTTGAGAAATTGACCACGAGGAAGCGGAGAAAAACGGTACACATTCCAGGCTTCGTGGTCGTTCAGTTCGTAGTTTTTCAGTTCGTGGTTTTTCGTGTGGGTTCGTGGATCCTATTGTTACATCAGCATCCACGAAATCACACTAACAGGAAGAATTGTAAAACTCGGGGGCGAAGGAGTGTCATGGAACAAGAAGCACTCGGGCTGGTCGAATGCAAAGGCCTGGTAGCAATGATCGAGGCCGCTGATGCGATGGTAAAAGCCGCAAACGTCCGTCTGGTTGGCTGGGAAAAGATTGATGCCGGACTGGTGACAGCTATTGTTCGCGGTGAAGTCGCCGCTGTTCGCAGTGCTGTGGATGCCGGCGCCGCTGCCGCGAGGCGGGTCGGCGAAGTCGTCGCCACTCACGTCATTCCGCGCCCGCACAGCGATGTGGATGATGGTCTGCCGGTCCTGCATACCGGCGAAACCAATCGCAAGAAAATAAGCGGCTCAGTCAGACCGAAAGCTTGAATCTCCTCAGACTAATGCCCTGGGACTCGAACCATCCGCTGAACCACCGGTGGTTGTTCCTTATATTACCCCTTGTGGTAACGCTCTTCCTCGACTATCCCGCGCGCGGTCAGACACCCTTCTACACCGACGATGCCGATGTCACGCCAAGGGGCCACTTCCATTTTGAGTTTAGTAATGAGTTTGACTGGTTGCAGCGCACTTCACTTCCGAGCCTGAGGCAGAACACCGCCGACTTTCAGCTGGCCTATGGATTGGCGAAGAATCTGGAAGTCTCAATTGAGTCCCCCTGGCTGACTATCTCCAATGAGGGAACGATTCCCCTGGCGCCTTCCGGCATCGGTGATACAAACCTCTCAGCCAAATACAACTTCCTAAGAGAGCGAGAGAAGTCACGGTTGCCGGCGATGACGATCAACTTCAATATTGAGTTCCCAACTGGCGATGTCAAACGACAGCTGGGCTCCGGGCTGGCTGATTTTTATGCTAATGGGATTTTGCAAAAGTCCCTGAGCCCGAAAACGAAATAGAGGCTGAACGGTGGGATTCTGTTCTCAGGCAATGAGACCACTGGCGTCATTGGAATCAAGACTCGAGGGACAGTTTTGACCGGAGGTACTCAATCTGCAACGCAAGCTAACAGCATGCGTTACGATTGCGGAGCCAACTCAATCTGCAACGCAAGCTAACAGCATGCGTTACGATTGCGTGGACTTCTTCGAGTGCCATCAAAGTCTTGCCTGTCCAGGGTAGCGAATGCTGTCCAATAAAAAGACCGCGCGGTTTCAGAGAGCGAAAATGGCTCCCCGGCGTTTCCGCCGGTTCTTTGCCGAACTGGGCCCGGGTCTCATCACCGGAGCGGCTGATGACGATCCTTCAGGTATTTCAACCTACTCGGTTACTGGCGCTTCCTTTGGGTATGTTCCGCTGTGGACTGCTCTCTTCTCCTTTCCACTGATGGTCGCGGTGCAATTGATGTGCGCCCGCCTCGGATTGGTAACGGGCAGGGGCCTCGCTGGGGTATTGCGACGCAATTATCCTCCCTGGGTCCTTTGGGGAGCGTGTTTGCTGCTGATCGTTGCGAATGTAGTGAACATCGGCGCCGACCTTGGGGGCATGGCTGAAGCGTCGGAAATGATGACCGGTGTTAACTCACTAGTGTGGACACCACTGTATGCCGCTTTGATTATCTCTCTTCTCTTTTGGACGTCATATCGATTCATCGCCAGGACCTTTAAGTGGCTGACGCTCGTCCTATTCGCTTATGTAGCGGCTGCTTTCCTGGCGCGACCAGATTGGGGTGCTGTCGTGCGCTCAACGTTTGTTCCACACATCGAATGGTCCAGCACCTATCTCGCGACCTTCGTTGGCATCCTGGGGACTACCATCTCGCCTTATCTATTCTTCTGGCAGGCGTCGCAAGAGGTGGAAGAGGAACGCAAGAAGGGCCGTACGACTGTCGAGGAACGCGAGGGCGCGACGGATGAAGAGCTGCGCAGCGCGCGAACAGATGTAATTACGGGAATGTTCTTTTCAAACATCGTCATGTATTTCATCATCCTTACGACCGCGGCAACCTTGCATGCTCACGGACAGACCAACATTACAACTGCTCAGCAGGCAGCTGCGGCGCTCAGGCCGCTTGCAGGTCAAGGCGCATATCTGCTTTTCACCGTGGGTTTGATTGGAACCGGAATGCTCGGCGTCCCGGTTCTCGCGGGGGCTGCGGCATATGCCGTCTCCGAAGCAAGCGCCTGGCGCGGCACGCTCGAAGATAAACCGCGACTCGCCAAGAAGTTCTACGCAGTCGTTGCGATCGCGATGATTCTGGGTCTGGGGCTGGACTACTTTGGCTTCGATGCACTCAAGATGTTGTTCTGGTCAGCGGTATTGAATGGGGTGCTTGCCCCGCCGCTGATTGCACTGGTCGTACTCCTTACCAGCAGCAGGAAGGTAATGGGAGATCGCGCTAACCCGCCATTACTGAAGTGGTTTGGGTGGGCCACCGCCGTGATAATGGCCATCGCAGCCGTAGCAATGTTCGCGACCATGTAAATAACGCTCCATGAAATTCGACTAAAGCAGGAGGTACAAGGCGCCTATGGCATCGAAGAAACGCAATAAGTTTGCGCAATTTCTGGAAAGCTTTTCGCGTGCGGCAACGAAGTCCACAGGAACGTCAATGGCTTTTATTATTGCCTTGGGCGTAATCATCGTGTGGGCGGCCACTGGCCCAATTTTCGGTTTTTCTGACACATGGCAACTAGTGATCAATACCGGGACCACGGTCGTGACGTTTTTGATGGTCTTCTTAATTCAGCGTACGCAAAATAAGGATGCGCTGGCGATCCATATCAAACTAAACGAAATCGTCGCGGCGCTCGAGGGCGCCAGCAACCGATTAATTGATGTGGAGGATCTCTCTGAAGAGGATATCCAAATGCTTGCCCAACATTTTCAGAGGCTATCGCAAATGGCCAAGGAGGACTCAGATATCACCTCAACTCACAGTGTTGAGGAGGCTGAAGTTCGGCATGGTCACAAAGCAAGTAAGCAAAAAACGCGCGCGAAATAAGTAAGAGATGCGTTTTTCATCCTTACTTTTAGTTTTGCCAGACATCGGGAAGGTGCTAATCTCCGTCGCCTAAGGAGAGGGCGCAAGAGGAGGAAGCGTTTTGATGATCCGTGACGACGCACCAACTAATCAAAGACTGGCCAAGTTGATTGAGCAACTTGTGACCCTGACTAAAACTGGGGAACTGCATTGGGAGCGACAGCGTGGTTCGGCACACCGGTATGCACGATGGAAGAACAACTTGTTAATTCTCGGGCCCGCTGAGCCCCTGGAGACCCATGTGCCTCGTTATTTGTTTATTACACCATTCGACTCGCCCTCTTGTGTCGAAGTCAATTCCAGCGACGATCAATTGGGCGAGGCAGTAATGCTGCTGGTAAAAACAGTGGAAGAGTCGAGTAAACAAGAACCACCCACTGATCCGTTTGCAATCACTGACGAGATACTGGCCCGGCTGACTTGATGCGCGGGCACACATAAGAGAAAGGACACGAACCATGGACCCTGAACCGCCTCTCACCTCGGAAGCGGAAAGTCTCTCTTCAGTTCCCCTTTTTAGACGACTCACTTCTGATGAATTGGAACAGCTCGCGGCTGAGGTCGATCAGGTGCATTACCCTGCGGGCGCAACCATCTTCAGCGAGCACGACAAGGGTGATGCGTTATATGTTGTTGAGTCAGGCTCGATCCGGATTTGGGTGCTTGACGAAGACATTAAACCGGTAACGCTGGCGGAACTTAAACCGGGCGAATTCTTTGGCGAACTGGCGGTCCTCGACAGGGGCGAGCGCTCCACGAATGCCACGGCGATCGTAGACACCGCGTTGCACCGCTTGAGCAGCGACGATTTCCAAAAGTTCCTGATGGAACATCCCGATTGCGCCATCGATGTGATCTGCGAGATCGGCGCGCGCATGCGACAAACTAATTTGCTGGTATCGCAGCGCGTTACCAGAAACATAAACGTTGAGATGGAAGAGAAGGCCACGCTGGGTCAACGTGTGGCGGATCGGGTTGCTTCTTTCGGTGGTTCGTGGACCTTTATTATTATTTATGTAAGCTTTCTTGTGGCCTGGATGGGTTTTAACTCGTTCGTCCTGCTCCATTATGGTCGCGGTGAGAACGGCGCTCAATTCGATCCGTATCCCTACATTCTGCTCAATCTGATGCTTTCGATGACGGCTGCTTTACAGGCGCCAATCATCATGATGTCGCAGAATCGCGCTGCCGAAAAAGACCGGCTGGCCGCGGAACAGGATTTCAAAGTAAACCTGAAAAGCGAGCTGATGCTTGAAGAACTGATGCGGAAAAGCCAAGCCCGCGAAGGTCAGATCGACGAACTGCTGGAAAGCGTGAAGCTTCTGCACCGCGAGAGCAATACTTCGAGACAATAACCGCTACGGAGTTTTGTTAGCAGGCTTTGTGACCGGCAGCCTGGTTGGAGGCGGTTTCGGGACCGCGGAGCCGCCGCGAGCGGCGATTCGTCCACTGCGGGTAAGGGCGATACGTTTGTCCTGACCAGGCGCCTCGGCGACACTCACCTTGATGGCGCGATACGAGCCGTCATGCGAGCGGTTTGTGGGGTTGTAAGCCAGCACATACTGGGTACGCAAATCGCGAACTATCTCATTGGCGATTTGAGGCAGATCCGCGATTGATTGGGGAAAGAAGGCCCGGCCTCCGGTTTCAGTCGCGAGTTTGTTAATAAGATTCACCGCTCGATCTCTGGGACTCTTGCGGATCAACCCGCCTTCTTTGTCTAATTCATTGACAAAGCCAATGACGTAGATCTGAACGTCTTCCTCACGCAGCCGCGAGAAGAGCTGTTCTTGTTTATAGAAGCTGTTGCGATCTTCACCATCAGTAATAACAATCAAAGCCCGGCGTCGCCGATCATCGTCACCGCCTTTCTTATATTCCGACACGTGTTCCGCTGAGAGGTACACTGCATCAATGATTGCTGTCTGACCTCCTTCGACATAGAGGCTGTCAAGACCGTCCATCAACTGATCTTTCGAGGCAGTAAAATCCTGGACCGTTTCGATTTTGTCACTGCTGATAAAGCGCACGAGAAACGTCTCGTCGCCAGACTTGTTGCTGTTGATGATGGTCTTGGCCGCGTCGATTACACTCTGAAGCTGGCTGCGCAGCGAGCCTGAGGTGTCCACTGTCAGGCCATAGCTGATCGGCACTTCTTCGCGAATGAAGGAAGAGATTGGCTGCTCGACGCCATCCTCAAAAACATGGAAATCGCTCTCCCGCACGGTATCGATCGGGCGGTTGTTGCGGTCGATGACCCGGACGTTTAATGTAACGAGATCGGTGTCAATTACTACTCGCTCACCTTCACCATAGTCTTCGGGCGGAGTCGGGGTTGGCTTTGGCTTGAGCACCGGGGGTGGAGGTGGCTCGATCAAGACAGGCACAACCTGTCCCTCAGGTGTAGGTTGCTGTCTTGGTGTTGGCGTTGGCGTCGGAGTACTGCGATTAACGGGAGATTGATTCGTCCCGACTCGGAAGGTCGAAGTCGATGGAGTAGGCGACGGTGCGGCCGGCGCCGTTTGAGCGCTTCGTCGAGGTCGCGAGTCTGCTCCCTGGGGTGACGCGAAAACAAAGACCGATGTAATTAAAAGCCCGAGCACCACAAAAAACACGGCGCCACAGACAGCTGCAGCCCTTCGCGAGCTTCCCAAATATGACCTGCGTTGATTCACTAGCTTAACTTCTCCAGATTTCCCAGGTGCCCGACCGCCGGTGGCAAAACCGCACCCAAGTCTAACTGCTTTAGCGCCGCCAAGCGAAGCGCCCCGCAACCCTTGCCGAACTCGAGGGCGGAGCGCCAAACCGGCTTAGAGCTTTGATTTCCTATGTGCTGGTGCGAAACCGCGTCGACGAATCAGGCCGTCCACTGCGTGCACGTTAGAAGATGCTTCTGGGGAGTTAATTCGTTGCCGGGACATCGATCTTTCAGCGATGACCAATGAAAAATGAGAAATGAAAAATCACGAATGGAAAATGATTGCTTCCAAGCTTGGATGCCATTCAACCTTTGCGGTTGAGTGAGGTTCAGTTTCACTGCTACAGGGTCATTTTTGGCCGGGAATTGCGTAATAACCTTCTTTGGAGCGAACAAAAAGACGAGGCAGGCCTCGGGGCGGAGATACTTTCACTTTGATCCGGTGCCACTTCCCATCATTGGTGAAATTGCTCGGTTTGTAGCCAATCGAGTACTGATGGCGGAGTTCCAGGGCGATCTGCTCAAAAATGTCATCCATTTCAGCAGCCGAGCGCGGGAAAAACGCCTTGCCGCCAGAAACGCCTGATAGTTCGTCCAGAATTCCTTGTCCTTCCATTCCCAGAGCGTTAGTGGAATCGCTGCCGCTAAGAATTCCGATGGAGTAGAGTACAACGTCCGACTCTTTCAAGAGCCGCCGAACTTCGTTGAATGTGTAGCGAGAGTTGTTATCCTGGCCATCGCTAATCAGTAGCAGGGCGCGCTTTGGATGAGCGCCACGCTGTACTCTTTCGACTCCCAGGTAGCAGGCATCGTAAAGAGCGGTTTGATTCTTAGTTTGGACGAATGTCAGTTTGTCCAGCACGGCATCGCCGTTGCGTGTCTTGTCCAGCAGCAGTTGCGCCCGTGAGTTAAACGCTATCAGGAAATATTCATCCGCATTGTGGCTGGTTTGAATGAATTTCGCCAGCGCATCCCTGGCTCGTTTGATCTTGTCGCCGCTCATCGAGCCGGATACGTCGAAGATCACTCCCACCGAGACAGGAGCATCGTCGTCGCTGAAAAAGGTGATTTCCTGCTGGTGTTTTTCGTCAAAGACGCTGAAGGCCTTCTGACTTAAGCCTGAGACGTACCGACCATAGGTATCAGTGACCGTCACCGTGAGGGTGATCAGGTCGGTGTTTGTGATAAGCGGACCGTTGTCCAGCTCAGTTCCCATCCTGGGCTGTTGAGTTGCCGGGGGCGATGGTTGCTGCGAAGGCGGTGGTGACTGCTTGGTCTCGGCCGCTGCCGGTTGGTTTGACGTTTTCTCTTGTGGTTTGGTTTGGGCGCCTGCAAAGGTAAGGAAGCCGAAGGCCGCGAGCGCGCAAACAGCAACCGAGATAAGCGCGCTTCGGACTGGACCAGTCGCTGAATGCATTTTACCCCCGAACGCTGACGAATTTTCAGGCCAGACTCGGAAAAGACTCTGCCAACACAGATGCTCAAGAGGGAACTCGTGATGCCTGAGACTTGGAGAACGAATCGGGAATGGCTTGCGGGGAGACGGCCGCGCGCTGCTTCCAATTGTTTGTGCCGGCGAAGGTATTCTAGTTCACGGTCTGCAACCCTTGCAAGATTCAAATTGCCATCACCTTCTGATTGAAGATGCTTAAGGCGAGCAGCTTTCCAATTTGGGCTTCTCCATTGCCTTTTGATGGCGGAAATCTTTCGCGATCATTTCGGCTGGTCGTTACGAGCGTAAGGACTCCTGCGGGCATCTTCATCTGGCTCGGAATCGTTGTGCAACTTTGAGAAGGTCACGGCGTGTATCTCAGAAGGATTGATGACCTGCCGGATCTGACGTTGACCGCGTGTTATACTTTCCACCCTGGTTCGTTTCTTATGGCTGAATTTATTTGTCGCTTGGGCACCCCTGCGGGCGATGTAGTTACTCGCACAGTTGAAGCCCCCGGTGTGAACGAAGCGCGTGCTCGTCTGGAGCGCGAGGGCTTCCGGGTCTTCAACGTGACGCCGCCAAAGACCTCCGGAGTCTCCAGCCTAACTCGTCTGGGAGGTCGCGGCGCTCACCCACGGGTAAAGGCTAACGATTTTCTGTTGTTCAATCAGCAACTTGCTGCCCTGGTTCGCGCCGGTATTCCCATCCTTCAGGCCATTTCGATGCTCCGCAAGAGGGCGGCCTCTGCTCGACTGCGGGCTGTACTCGGAGACGTGGAAGAGCAGATCCGGGGTGGCGCCGCTTTGTCCCAGGCTTTTGCGGCGCAAGGCAGCATCTTTCCGCGCATATATACCGCCTCTATTCTCGCCGGAGAACGTTCCGGGGCGCTGGACGAAGTACTTAAGAGGTACGTTACCTACATGCGTCGGAATGTTGGTCTGCGACGAAAGATTCGCGGGGCGCTGGCCTACCCGCTGTTTCTGCTCTTTGCCTCGGGCTGCATGGTGACGTTTCTTACCGTTTATGTTGTTCCGCGAATGTCAGAACTCTTTTCCGGCTTTGGCAGTCAACTGCCGACGGTGACCCAGATCGTTGTGGGACTGTCCCGCTGGCTTTCCACGAACGTCATCTGGTTTGGACCGTTAATGATTGGCGGCGCGGCGGCCTTGTTCTTGTGGTCACGTACGCCGAGCGGGCGACTACGAATAAATGCTCTGGTCTTGAAAATCCCCCTGGCCGGGAGCCTGGTGGTGCAATTGTCCGTCGCCCAGGTGACCCGCTCGCTCGCCACACTGCTGGCCGGCGGCATCACCCTGGTCGAATCATGGGAGATTGCAGCTGAGTCCATTACAAACCTCGAGCTTCGACGACGCAGTTCAGCGATCCTGCCTCTGATACGCGAAGGCCGTTCGTTCACTGAAAGTCTGGAATCAGCCGGCTGGATGCCCCCGCTGGCCGTCGACATGATCGGCATTGGGGAGCGCTCTGGCAGTCTGCACGAGATGCTGGATGAGGTCGCGGTATTTTATGACGCCGAATCCGAAGTAAGGCTTGAGCAGTTGACGACCACGCTCGAGCCTGCGATCCTTGTCGTTATGGGCGGAATCGTGGTGACGATTCTGCTGGCCATCTACCTGCCGATTATTCAGTCAATTTCCGGCGGAGCGGGTGTCACTGGCCATCCCTGAACCCGGCCGTTCGTAGCAGCTAAAAGATATGAAGCAGTTTTCCGAAGAGCAGACAGATACAATCTCATCGTCTGGAGTCGTTTCTCCCACCGCGCTTCTAAAGACGGCAGCAATAGACGAAAAGCACGAGCCGCCGGAGATGAAGGCGGCGAAAGAGCTGGCCCGGCGTTACCGGCTGCCGTTTGTTGACCTGCTGCCCAAAGATGAGGACTCTCCGATTTCCTATGATCTGTTCACTGAGATTCCGGTCGACTTGATGGTGCGAAACCAGTTCGTCCCTTTAAAACGGGATGGGCGAGGTTTGCACATTGCGATGGCCGATCCCACTGACCTCGAGCGTCTTGATGAGCTTTCCGGAGCGTTGCAGACTCGAATCGTTCCTTATGTCGCCACGGCCGGAGCAGTTGAAGTGGTTCTTCGAAAAGGCGACACCACTCAACGCGTGTTGCAGGAGGCTGCCTCCGGATTCCGCATCTCGCTTGTTCGTGAAACCGAACACGGCGAAGAGGTGCTCGATCTCGATCGGCTGGCCACCGACTCAGAGATGTCGCCGATCATTAAACTGGTCGACACGATTATTTATAACGCCATGGAGTCGCGTGCTTCCGATATCCATATCGAAACGCGAGACACGGAAGTTCAGGTCAAGTATCGAATCGATGGCGCACTGTATGCCAAAGTCGATCCAATCGATCTTGCCTATCACCAGACGCTGATCTCGCGCATCAAGGTAATGTCGGAGCTCGATATCGCCGAACGGCGCGTGCCGCAGGACGGACGCTTTCGGGTGCGGTACAAGGGCCGGAACGTCGACTTTCGCGTGTCGATAATGCCGACCATTCATGGCGAGGATGCCGTAATTCGTATTCTCGACAAGGAACAAATCAACGAAGAGTTTCGCAACTTGAATCTGGATGTGGTCGGGTTCGCGGAAGATGATCTTAGAAAGTTTCGTCGCTACATCGCCGAACCGTACGGTATGGTCCTGGTGACGGGACCGACCGGCTCAGGCAAAACAACGACGCTTTATGCCGCACTCAATGAGATTCGCAACGAGGAAGACAAAATCGTAACGATTGAGGATCCGGTAGAGTATCAGTTGCACGGAATTACACAGATTCCGGTTAATGAAAAGAAGGGCCTGACTTTTGATCGTGGGTTGCGTTCAATCTTGCGACACGATCCGGATAAGATCATGGTTGGTGAAATCCGAGACACCGAAACGGCTCAAATAGCCATCCAATCTGCTCTGACGGGTCATCTCGTATTTACAACAGTGCACGCAAACAACGTCATTGATGTGATCGGACGCTTTTTGAATATGGGCGTTGAACCATACAACTTTGTTTCGTCGCTGAATTGCGTGCTTGCCCAGCGACTGATCAGAGTGTTGTGTCCTTATTGTAAGCGTCAATACAGTCCGGGTGATGAGGAACTCTTGGAATCAGGCCTTCGGCCCCAGGAATACCGCGGGCCACTCTTCTACAACAACATTGGCTGCGATGCGTGCAATCACACCGGATATCGCGGGCGAACGGCAATTCATGAGTTGCTGGATCTTTCCGACAACATTCGCGAAATGATCGTTGAGCGTCGCCCGGGTTCTGAGGTGCGGCGGGCCGCGGAAGCTGAAGGATTAAAGAGTCTGCGTGAATCGGCTCTGCAGAAGGTTTTTACCGGCGTATCGACCCTGCACGAAATCAACCGGGTGACCTTTGTCGAAGAAGTAAACCTAAGCAAATAACAAGGAAATTGACTGACAATGACAAGGTTAGATCTGTATAATCCCCCTGCTTTCCATTCCAGATGCTGTTTTAGGGAACCGAATATTCAGCCCTGCGTTTAAGAAAACCGGGCCTTAAGTCTTGCATCCGGGCCAATAGTTATTGCATATTGACCCTGCCCAGCCGCATTATTTGAGGTTGTTAAGGCGTCCACCTCCCTTCTTGAGAGATTGCCATGAAAATCAAGCAAAAAACCCACATCCCTATTTCGTTTCTCCTGACCATTTGCCTGCTGGCTTTGCCCGCCACCGCCTGGGCCAAAAAAGGAGAAAAAAACTATCGACAGGGCCTGAAGTACGAGTCCGCCCAGCAATGGGAAAAGGCTGCCCAGGAGTTTACGCTGGCGCTGGCCGCTAATCCTGGCGATGTTGAATACCAACTGCACTTCCGGCGCGCGAGCTTTAATGCATCGCAATCGTTCATGCAGTTGGGTCGCGCACTCGCAGAGCAACGCGACTTTGTGGGCGCCTACAACGCTTTTCGCCAAGCCTACGGATACGATCCGGTAAACGAATTAGCCGTTTCGGAAATGGAGCGGATGCTCAGGCTCCAGGGAGTGAAGGAAGGAACCAACGGCAGCAACGGCAGCAACGGCAGCAGCAACGGCAACGGTAATAAGAGTGGCGAGCTTCAGGATGCTACTCTGGCGCCAACGAGTGCCCAGACCCAGGATCTGCCTCCAGCCAGAACTGAACAGCTCCGCATCATCAGTTACAACGGCGATCTGAAAGCCTTCATACGCAGCCTTGCCGAACAGCTAAATCTGAATGTGGTTTTCGATCGTCAATCGTTTGCTCAGTCGCGCACCATCGAGCTTAATCTTCGCGACGTTACCACCGCCCAGGCGCTTGATTATGTTTTCCTGCAGGAAGGACTGTTTTTCCAGAAACTAAGCCGCCGCACGATTCTCGTAGCCGACCAGAACAGAAGACCGCAGTATCAACAACTCGTCCTCCGCACGTTCTTTCTTTCAAACATGAAGCCGAGCGACGCCCGTCAGTTAGTGACTCAGGCGATTCCAGCTTCGGTCGGACGCCCGTCAACAATTGTTGTTCCTGACGACGCGACCAACAGTTTGACTGTTCGAGACACGGCCGAAAACGTTCGTCTGATTGGCGAGCTGTTGCAGAGCATCGATAAAGACCGCGCAGAAGTCGTGATGGACGTGAATATCTATGAGGTGTCGAAGAGTGACCTGTTGCAATTTGGTAATCAGATCGGCACGCCCGGATCCAATGGTATTTTTAGTCTCGGCGGTTCACCGGGTCTTTCAGTGCTGACCAGCAACGGTACGCTGAGTCAAGGTACGACTGGGGTAAATCTGGCCAGCCTTGTAGGCGGTGTGCCCACGGCGGCCGCTGCAGCTCTTGTGATTCCGCCATCTTTGCTTACCGCATTTCAAAGTAAAGACAACACCAAGCTGATTGCTTCGACTCAGGTACACGCTTTCAATGGTGAAGAGTCGACCGCACGTATCGGCCAGCGAGTCCCGGTGCAAACCGCACAGGCTTATCCTTTTGGTATTCAAACGGGCCAATCCACTACTCCGAATGGATTCCCCAGTGGCGGCTTTCCCGTTATCAATTATGAACCGACGGGTTTAACGCTGAAATTCACTCCACAGGTGTTTCCGAACTTCGATGTGCAGGTAAAAATGTCGATTGAGTCAAAAGACGTTCTCAATGCCGGTTCACCGACACCGACCTTTACGGAACGGGCAATCACCGGCACGGCAAGAGTGCAGAACAACCGCACGATGATGCTCGCCAGTGTGTCACAGGATATTGAGTCGAATGGACGCAGGGGGCTACCGCTGATTGGATTGATTCCTATTCTCGGTCGCTTGTTCACCTCGCCGACACGGGACAACCGGCGCGTTGATATTGTTATTGCAGTAACGCCCAGAGTTTTGCGAGCACCGGCCGTCACTCCGCGCGATGAGGAGATGCGACCGAGTGGAACCTTACAATCTCCGACAACCGGATCTCTGGAAGCGATGATTCGCGAATCGGATCGCGAAGATCAAATCGCCGCCGCTCGCCGAATACCACGAAATGCTAACGTTCAACTGCCGGATGCCGAGCCCGAGCCGTTCAGCCCCGGCAATCGGGCTGCGGAAGTGGCCCGACAAACGGCGCCGAACCCAGCCCCGGTTGCGGCCGACAAGACCAGGACGAATTCCAGTACGGTAACCCAGAATGCTACCGTCGCGCAGAGCACTCCACCCGCGGCCGTAAACACAAAACAGCCGTCGCCGGCGGAAGAATTGCCGTCCTATGTGCCGGCCCCGAAATCACTGGTAAGTGATCGCGCGGCAGCCCAGGTAGCCGCAGTGAATACGAGCCCTGCGGGAACCGAGAACGCCGTTTTGACGAGCTTGCCTAAGCCGATTGACGTTTCTGCCAATAAGCTAAGCAGTGCGCGAACGGCGCAACTGAGTTTTGCTGCCAATAACGATTCGCTGAAGATTGGCGAGAAACGACGATTCGCAATCGAACTCAATTCCGAAGTGCCATTGGGCCTGGCTGTCCTGGGGTTGCGATTTGATCCCAAGGTTATCAAGGTGCAGGCTATCGTTGGCGGAACGGTCCTGGCGTCTCGGCCAGATCTAGCTGCATCGATAACTCCATCGATCGATCCAAACGGTGTCTGCCTGATTTCGATCTCGGCTCTGAATGGAAAGATGCCGCTGAAGGGTCCGGGCGTGCTGGTGTATATCGATGTTCAGGCTATCGGCGTGGGTGAGGCAGCGCTCAGCTTCGACAAGGACATGATTCATCTGGTGGCCATCGATGCGCGCGACGTTGTCCTGGATCTGAAGCAAGGCAGCGCCACTGTAAGGCAGTAGATGGATCTGAAGGGAAGAGACAAAGACGCGGCAGTTCAAAGGCGCGGCGACACGGCGATGGGACTTAAGCTTGCTTGTCGCCGCGCTGTTTTGTCTCCGAACCGTCCGCAGGATGGGTTCAGTCTGATCGAGCTGGTCATAACCATGACCGTTATGACCATCCTGACGATGGGTGTCATTCCCCTGGTGAAAGTGGCCGTCAAGCGACAAAAAGAGCAGCAGCTTCGCGAATCACTAAGACAAATGCGGGAGGCGATTGATCAGTTTCATCGTGAAGCTGTTCGATCACCGTGCACCGGACTGACTGCCGGGACCGGAGGGCAGCCAGGTGGGACCGCTACACCTCCTCTGCCAGGAACGCAGGTCGCGATCGATCCGCGCGTCAAAGTAGTGATCTCCGATTGCACGATCTTCGGCGTGGACAACCCTGATCGCTATCCGCCTGATTTGCAGACTCTGGTGGATGGAGTAAACGTCATTCCTTTCGGCGGTGGGTTGGGCCAACGAGGTAACCTTGCAGTGAACGCCACTGATGCCGCGCGCTCGGATACGCTGGCAACCAAGAAGAAGATTTACTTGCGGGCCATCCCGATCGATCCGATGACAGGTGATAAGGACTGGGATTTCCGTTCCTGCTACGACGCTTCCGACGCGGGCTCCTGGGGCGGTGAAAATGTTTTTGACGTGCGATCCAAATCAAAAGATACGGCGCTCAACGGCGAGAAGTACAGTGACTGGTAAGAGCGCTCAGAGAAGGGGACGCGGCGAAGGGGAGACGCGGGGAGAAAAAGGATACGGGGGAATGTCTGACATTGACGTTTGCGTTTGACATTTGGCGTTTGACATTTGACGTTTGACATTTGACATTTGACGTTTGTCATTGGTGCTGGCGATGATTTGTTATCCCCAAAATATCACTCGGGAAATCAATACAGCGGGATGACGGGAATTCGATTGAGCTGGAGACGGTCAAATCAATAGAACGGGATGAAACTGCCAGAAGCTACGTCAAACTAATACAAGTGGATGAAACTGCCAGAAGCTAAGTCAAATCAATAGAACTGGATGAAACCGCAAGCAGCGAATCAAACACTCGCGGTTGTCGTTGAAAAATCAATGTCAAATGACAAACTTCAAATGTCAAACGACAAACGACAAACGTCAAATGTCAAGTGTCAGACTCTCCGCCGTACCCTTTTTCTCCCCGCGTCTCCGTGTCCCTGCGTCTCCGTGTCCCCGGGTCCCCGCGTCCCCGCGGGTGGGTTCACGCTGCTGGAGCTGATGATTGTGATTTCAATCATCATAATTCTGGCGGCGATCGCACTGCCGCAGTATCAAAAGACAATCATGCATGCGCGCGAGACGGTGCTGCGCGACGATTTGTTCAAACTGCGATCTCTGCTGGACCAATACGCCGCAGACAAAGGGAAGTTACCGCAGTCGCTTGATGATCTTGTGACCGGTGAATACATGCGAGAGCTGCCGCTGGATCCGATTACGGGCCAGAAAGACTGGACCACCACCAGCGGTGACGATCCTAACTCGAGTTCCAGCGAACAAGGGGTCACGGACGTTCACAGCGCCTCTGGAGACATTTCTTCGGAAGGTACCCCGTACAGCGAATGGTAAGACATTGCCGATTTCCGATTGCCAATTGAGAACATTGCCGATTTCCGATTGCCAATTGCCGATTGGAGTGAAAGCATTGCCACTTGCTGATGTCCTATTTGAAGTTGGGCTAAAGGTGTTACTTAAAACAAAGCAGACCATATTATTACTAATAAACTGTCGTGTGGTTCCGCAAAACCGGCAATTGGCAATTGGCAATCGGCAATGTAACTGTGGCTAACCCATTCTCCAAACTCGTGCATCCCTGGTATCCGGCCACCGCCGTGGGCCTGGAGAAAGGCTTTGCTTCCATGGTCCAACTCGAGCGGGCCCGTGGAAACGCCTATGACTTACGCCGCGCGGCGACAGTGGAACTGCCGGATGAAGTCGTCCACCCCTCTTTTGACAGCCAAAACATCTCCGATGCGACGGCGCTGGCGATGGCTTTAAGCGATCTGGCCTCGAGTGCCGGGTTGGTCAAGCAAAAACGATGGTCAGTGAGTTTGCCAGAAGCCGCCACGCGCACCCTGATCCTGATTATGGAGGCCCAGGCCGGATCGAATAGTGAACTTGAAGAGATGTTGAACTGGAAGATGGAGCGTGGCTTTAATTCCCCACTTGATGAGCTGTCAATCTCACGAGAGAGGTTGCCGAAAGACAGTCAGGGGCGCGACCGTTATATCGCGATGGCCATCAAACATTCTGTGCGCGACGAGTATGAAAGCGTTTTCAATGCGCTGGGCTGGCGCATCGGCCTCCTCCTTCCCCGTCACCTTGGTGAAGCGCAGTGGTTGATGCAGAACGGACGCGCGGGCGATGGACTGTTACTGAGTTTTTCAGAACACGGCTTTACCGCCGCAGTATTTCGCGACAAACAGCCGCTCATCCTGCGCACGATTTCCTGCGACCCTGACGAATGTGAAGACGAACTCTACCGGCTGTTGCTTTTCTATCGCGACCGCCGCAGCACGCAAACCGAGGATGCGAGCGGCGCCGTATCGTTATCTCGCTTAATGGTGGTCGGCGAAGGCTTCACAAAGGAACGTGCCAGCGAAATAGTCAACGAAACATTGGGCGCGAATCTACGGGTGCTGGATCCGGCGGATATCGGTTTGCAACTGCCGCGCGGGCGGCTGGATTTTGACTTGATCGCCGCTCCGGCCGGTCTCGCTACCCTCTCCGGTAAATAGAATAAAGTCTGGAGTCTGGAGTCGGGAGTCGCGAGTCGCGAGTCTTTAAGTCTTGGAGTCTGGCAGTCTTGGAGTCCGGAAGTCAGGAACGTTCGATCTAGAACCTTGAATCTTGAGGTGCCGTAACACATCAAAATGTCTTGTGGACTCCAAGAATTCCGGACTCCAAGACTCCAAGACTCCCAGACTCCCAGACTTAAAGACTCCCGACTCCCGACTCCAGACTCCAGACTCCAGACTCCCGACTCCAGACTCCCAACTCCCGACTATTTCCCCGGTGAAACATTTTACTTTTCCCGGACGTAACACCTGAGCATCATGAGCACAGCCCTATCCCCCGCCTTTGCACACGATGTGAGTTCAGCTTCCGATCGGGATTTGGTGGCGACTGCCATTACCGGTTCCGAAGGCGGCTTCGAAGAATTGGTCAGGCGCTACCAGCGCCCGATCTCCGCCTATGTCTATCGCATGGTCGGCGATTACGAAGCGGCACTTGATCTGACGCAAGAGATCTTTATGAAAGTTTATGGCTCGCTCGAGCGCTATCGAGCCGAGTTCAAGTTCTCTACCTGGATCTACAAGATTGCCCATAACGCCGCCGTGGATCACTTGCGTCGAACGAGCGCGCGTGAACAACCGCTGACTAAGGGTGCGGAAGGCGATCAGTATGAGTTGCCAATCGAGAGCGGCAAGATAAGTCCCGAGGTGGAGAGCGAGCGAAAAGAGCGGCGCCAGGAAATTGAAGCGGTGGTGCGCACGCTGCCCACCGCCTATCGAGAATTGATTATTCTTCGTCATGCCCAGGATCTGACCTATGAGGAAATTGTTGAAGTGACCGGGCTGCCGCTGGGTACCGTTAAGAATCGTCTGTTTCGAGCTCGCGAAATGATGAGGCAGCATTTCCTGGAGCGCGGAATTACCGGGATCCAATAAACGTGGAGGCCAAACCCAGTATGACCACTTGCCAGCAGGAACAGATTGTCGCTTATATCGATGGCGAGCTCGACGCCTCTTCGCTGGATGTGTTTGAGCAACATCTCGAAGCCTGTGAATCATGCCGCGCGGAATTGACTGACCATCGCCTGCTGCTTTGTGAACTGGACGCGGTAATGGGCCAGCCACCCGACGTTTCAGCCCCTGCCAACTTTGCGCAAATCATAGCGGCGCACGCTGAAACGGATATGCAGGGTGTGCGCAGCCGGGCTGAGCATAAAAGAGCGTTGCGGCTTATCCTGATCGTCGGGCTAGCTGCCTTTTCTTTGCTCGGTACCTCCGCCGCTGATCTGGTGACCGGCAGCGGCCGCGTCCTGGCCACGGATATTTTTGGACTGGCCGGGTTCCTCTGGAGCGTAATTTACGATACCGGTGTAAGTGCGGCCGTTATTTCCAAGGTGCTGAGCCGAAAGCTCTTTATCGAATCAGGGTCGCTGGGCTGGTCAGTGGTCTTTCTCGGTCTCGCCGTGTTACTGCTTTCGCGCCTCATCGTCAGTTATCATCGCACTCGCGCTATCGAATAAGGTTGTCCTCCCGGCATGGTTACTTCTCGCGCACAGAACTTCAGCGAATTGGCCTTGCCTCCAAACTGCGAGCTACCTGAACCGCGCACTGTTTTCAAAGCAGCACTACTGCTTCTTTTCTGGTTGTTGATGATCGGGCTCGTCCGCGCTCAGGGAACGGGTGTTGCCCCGGCGCCGGATGAAAGCCCGGTTGAGATCCGCGGCACCACTGACAGCACGGTTTTCGGTATGGGCCATTCGATTCGGATCATCGGGAATGTAAAACAGGGAGCTATGGCCCTGGGTGGTGACGTAATTGTCGAGGGCACGGTTGAGGGAGATGTGGCGGCCATTGGTGGGTCTGTAATCCAGGGCAGTGGAGCCCGCATCGGTGGAGACGTCATCGTTCTCGGCGGCACCTACAAACATCTGGATCTGCACCCTGTTCGAAATCCGTCGAGCATGACGATGATGTATGCCGGGTATGAAGAGGGATTGCGAAACATCATGCGCAGGCCTTCTGACCTGCTTAGGCCACACTGGACATCGGGGTATTTTGGTCTGCGACTGCTGGCGATCCTGTTTTGGTTCATCGTATCGCTGGCGTTGACGGCGGCTATGCCTGGAACGATCAGTCGCGGCATGGCGCGTCTGCAACTGACGACTATTCGCGTTGCAGTGATTGGCCTTGCCGGAGCAGTTGTTACCGCTGTCGGCGTGCCGCTTTGTTTGCTTTTTTTACCTGGGCCACTCGGGACTCTGGTTGGATTAATGACGCTGATGCTGATCGTGATCTCTGGCGTGTTTGGCCGCGTAATCATTTACGGCGCGACCGGGCGCTGGCTTCAGCGCAACTACATCCCTGTCGGAAGAAATTCTGAGTCAGTTGCGCTGCTGATTGGCACGGTGTTTTGGATTACTCTCTCATCATTACCCTACATCTGGCCCCTCGTGGTGGCGGTCCTGGTAGTCACAAGTTTGGGGCTTGCCCTGACTGCGCGCTATCGAGTTGGTTGGAATCGTTCCCAATCCGTCTAATTTAGCCCCTCGAAACAGCCAACCGCATCTCCTGCACTGTTTTGCTCAAGTTTTCTGTCATAAACTCGGGGCGGCGGTCTCTTTTGGCATTAGGGGAACTTTCCGGCGTCTTCGAGAGAAACATTCTTGATGGGCTCCTTAGCACCGTTAAGCGTCTAAAGACTCGCGCCTTTTTGCCAACTATATGCTGAAACCGCAAGCCGGCTTCGGGGTTCCGGAGGATGATGAGGCGAGATCGCGAAAACGGGCGCGAAGTAATAACTGCAAGGGCTTCCGATGGATCTCAAAGCGAGGACCAGCTAAGCGACTCGGAACTGGTCGCTTTAACTTGCCAGGGAGACGAAGCGGCGTTCGAACTGTTGTTTGAGCGTCATAAGGTTCGCGTAGTTGCGATTGCGGGAAGATTTTTTCGGGATCATGTTGAGGACATTGTGCAGGAATGCTTTACCCGCGCCTATTTTGCCTTGCCAGATTTCTCTGGCGAGGTGCCAGGTTCAGTCGGCGCCTGGTTAGCAAAGATCGCTTTCAATACGTGCTACGACGAAATGAGGCGGCGCGGCCGACGGCGGGAGAGCATTCTCAGCGAATTGCCTGAAGCTGATGCCAAAACCATCAAAGCTCTGACCACCGAAGCGGGAGCTGAGTCTGTGGCTGTCAGTCGCGATCTGGCCAATAAGCTATTGGCCAAGCTCAGTCCGGAAGACCGTTTGGTTTTGGTGCTGCTCGACGTCGAGGGCCTCTCGGTAAACGAGATCAGCCGGATGATGGGCTGGTCGGTCCCCAAGGTTAAGGTCCGGGTATTTCGGGCCCGGACTGATATGCGACGTCTTTTGCAGAAATTCTTGTAACCATTCGATCATCTCAAGCGTTTTTAGAAACAGAAACAGAGTGATTCCTGGTCGATCGGGCATTCCATGTATAAGAAAAACGAACAAAACCTCAAGAAGAGGCTTGATTCTGCCGCGCGGCGCATTGTGGAGTCCGCCGCACTTTCTGAGGGAGAAGCTCAAGCAATTGCTGCGTCACCTTTTCTTTTTGCGCGCATTCGCAATCGCATTGGCGTCGAATCAGCAGAGCGCACGGGCGTTTGGGCTAACCTCGGGCTCGAATCGCGGCGGGCCATTCCCGTGATGGCACTGGCGGCAGCAGTCAGTTTGGGCCTTTTTCTCTACATCAACGGGAATAAATCGCCAAACCAGACGTTTAGCGTGGACGCATACCTGGGCGCGGGAGATTCCGGCATCGACAGCTTGGTTATTGCTGAGAAACGACTGACTGATGAAGACGTGCTGAGGACAATTGTCAGCCGAGATGATCGTGAGGCAGGGAAATGAAAGACAAGGTAAAGTCATCCTTCAAGACCTGGAGTGTCCTGATGGCGGTTTTTGCGTTGGGCTGCATTACGGGGGTCGGGATCGACGGCGTTTACCGGGCCAAGACTAACGCCTCGTTTCGTGAGAATCGCTCACGCGGCGACCGCGAGGCAATGTTTGAAAAGATGCGCAGCGATCTGAAGCTATCAGACGAACAATCAAAAGAAATGCATCGAGTTCTTGATGAGACCGCCAACGAGTTTCGCGCGTTGCGTGGTGAGTTGCGACCCAGGTATGAAGAGCTGAGACTAAAGACTCGCGGCCGCCTGCGAGCTTTGCTCTCGGCCGAACAACAACAGAAGTTTGATTCTCTAATGACGGAAATCGACGCGCGCAGACAAAAAAGCGAAAGCGATGGTCGGTGAGACATCGTTTGAGCAGACAGAGGTTATTTAGATCAGTCATGCAGAAAAAGTACTTTGTGATTCTTGTCCTGATTGCCATAACAACGGTTGTGCAAGGACAAACGGCGACCCCGGCCCCGGATGATCCATCGATCACGGCAAATGGGGTAATAGGTGAGGTGAAAGTGATCGACACCCCCGCCAGGCAGATGATCGTTAAAACGGACGCCGGTTCAGTGGTCACTGTCTCACTGGGTGACAAGACGATCTACCTGCGGCTTGCGCCAGGCGAGAAGACACTGACGAACGCCACCAAGATCACTATGGCTGACGTCGCGGAGGGTGACCGGGTTTGGGCAAGAGGCAAGGTCTCCGACGATCGTAAGTCCGTGCCTGCCGCTGCCGTGATCGTGATGACCAAGGCGGATATTGCCAAGAAGCAGGACGCCGAAAGGGCTGAGTGGCGCAGAAGGGGCATCTTAGGTGTTATTACTGCACTCAAAACTGAGACGCAGGAGATTACGATCTCGTCCCGCACGATGGCAGGCACGCAGTCAGTCGTGATTCCCGTAAGTGAAAAAGTTGAATTGCGACGGTATGCCCCTGACTCGATCAAATTCAGCGATGCCAAGCCAAGCAGTTTCGCCGAGCTGAAAGTAGGAGATCAGCTTCGCGCGCTTGGCGAGCGCAATACGGAAGGAACCCATTTCACTCCTGAGAAGGTCGTTACAGGTACATTCCGCACGGCCGCAGGAATAGTAACCGGGGTCGATGCAGCAACCGGCGAAGTCAAGATCAATGACTTGCAGACAAAGCATCCGCTAACGATTGTCGTCAAGCATGATGCAGTGTTGCGAAGGTTTCCTTCGGGGAATGAGGGCGGAGGGATGGGACGTGGACCAGGCGGTCCAGGCGGGGGCGGTGCTACCGCAGGACAGGGCGGCGGCGGAGGCAATCGTCCGGCCGGCGGTGGTGGTCCAGGAGGAAGTCGCCCCGGCGGCGGTGGCGGTTTCAATATCAACGACATGCTTGAACGCTTGCCGACTGTCACGATCGCTGACCTCAAAGTCGGCGATACGATTATCGTCTCGAGTACGCAGGGTGCAGATCCCACGCGTCTCACGGCCATCGCGTTGGTGACGGGGGCAGACACCCTGCTGAATATGGTTGCCGCACGGCAGCAGCAGGCAGGTGGACAAACCGCGCCCAATCCGGCGGCCGGGTTGGGAACCGGTATCACGTTCGGCATAGGCTTGCCCTGATTATGAAAGCTACCAATTTGATTTCGCAAAAGAGTTTGGTTGTTGTTCTTGTGCTTGCCTTGTCTGCAATGCTGGTGGCGGCACAACAGAATCGTGGCACGCTGCGCGGTTTAGTCGCCGATGAGTTTGGGGC
This sequence comes from Pyrinomonadaceae bacterium, assembly GCA_035644135.1. GTDB lineage: Bacteria > Acidobacteriota > Blastocatellia > Pyrinomonadales > Pyrinomonadaceae > PSRF01. Next base: position 116,247 of record DASQPD010000019.1, on the reverse strand, counting down.
GGCGATAGTCGGCGCCGCCGTAACACTTATCGACGCCAGTGGAGCTCAGAAGAACACTACCTCGAATGGCGAAGGCATCTACACTTTTACTGGACTGACCCCAGGCAAGTATTTGCTGCAGGCAAGTGCCAAGGGTTTTGCGACTTCGGACGCTGCTGAGGTTGATGTGACAGCCGCCCCGCGGCAGACCCTGGATATCACTCTGAAGGTTACTATTGAAGAGCAAAAGGTGACCGTCGCGGCAGATACTCCACTTAACACCGAAGCAACCGGCAATGCGAACCAGACCTTAATCACTGGTAAAGATCTCGATGCACTGCCGGACGATCCGGACGAGCTCGCAGCCGCGCTGCAGGCGTTGGCTGGACCTTCAGTAGGTCCAAATGGCGGCCAGATTTTTATTGATGGTTTCTCGGGTGGTCGCCTGCCGCCAAAAGAGTCTATTCGCGAAATCCGCATTAATCAGAACCCGTTCGCTGCTGAGAATGATCAGCCATCCGGCCGAATTGATATCCTTACACGCCCTGGCACAGACAAACTGCGAGGCAATTCATTCTTCAACTTCGAAGACGAGAGCTTGAATTCACGAAATCCATTCTCAAGCAGTCGTACGCCGTTTCAGGTGCGCCAGTACGGTGGCAACCTCAGTGGACCATTAGTAAAGAAGAAGGCTTCGTTCTTTTTCGATTTCCAGCGCCGGGAAACTGATGACAATGAATTAGTCACGGCCACTGTCCTCGATGAGAATCTCAATCCGGAGTTCCTTGGATTTGGTGTGGTCCGCCCCGTCCGCAACACAACTTTCAGTCCGCGGTTCGACTACCAGATGAACACCAATAACACACTGATTGCGCGCTACAGCTACAGTCACAACGACTTCAAAAATAGTGGAGTCGGCGGATTTTCGCTGCCTGAACGCGCATATACCAATTCATCAACGCAGCAGAACATACAGTTTACGGAAACTGCCGTGCTGAACGCGTCAATGATCAATGAGACACGGTTTCAATACACGCACAACACCGCCGAAAGCCTGGGCGATAATACTATTCCAGTTCTGAATGTCAGCGGGGCCTTCATTTCGGGCGGGTCTCAGGTAGGTCACGTGCAAAATACAAATAACAGTTGGGAAATACAAAACTTCCTGGCCTGGCAAAGAGGCAGTCACGCCATTAAGTTTGGCGGACGCATTCGCGGGGTCAGCATCACCGATATTAATCCTAACAACTTTGGTGGCACCTATGTTTTCACCGGCGGTTTTGTGCCTACGCTTGACGCCAATAACAATCCGATTTTCAATCAGCCGGTTTTCGTCGACAGTCTCGAACGGTATCGCCGGACCCTGCTGGGTCAAAACCTGGGGTTAACAGGACCACAAATCAGAGCGATTGGTGGCGGCTCTTCTCAATTCAGTATTGCCAGCGGAGATGCGCAAGCAACCGTGAGCCAAACCGATTTTGGTCTTTATGTGCAGGACGACTGGCGGGCTAAGCCGAATCTAACTTTGAGTTACGGTCTTCGTTACGAGAATCAGACCAATATTCATAGTCCGCTTAATTTTGCCCCGCGTGTTGCGTTTGCCTGGTCCCCGGGCGCGGCTAATTCCGCTCGCCCACCAAAGATGGTGATCCGCGCAGGCGGTGGTGTTTTCTACAATCGGTTTGGAGAAAACAATATCCTTCAGGCCAATCGTTTTAATGGAATAGGCACCCGGCAGTTTTTTATCAGCGAACGGCCACTCTATGAAAACGGTGTGTTTCTTCCACCATTACCTACGCCGCTTGATGCATTTCCCGATTTGCCCTCGCTTGCGGGGTTATTGGCCGTCGGCCGGCAAATTATCTGGCGGGTTGCGCCGGACTTGCGCACACCGACGGTATATCTGGGCGGAGTACAGGTCGAGCGCCAGTTGCCGTACAAGTTCACGATGTTTGTCGGTTTCTACACGAGTCACATTAAACATGTAATTCGTGCCCGGGATATCAATGCACCCCTGCCCGACTCAATCACCCCTTTGAATCCCACCGGCACACGCCCTTTTGGCAATATCGGTGAGATCTATCAGTACGAGTCCACCGGAAGGTTTGATCAGAACCAGTTTTTCGTCGGCTTTAATAATCGATTTAGTCGAACGTTTTCTTTCTCGGCGAACTACTCGTTGAGCAAGACACAAAACGACACCGACGGGCAGGGCGGAGCACTCTTTCCCGTCAATTCATATGACTTCACTGGAGAGTATGGCCGCGCAGGTTTTGACGTGCGACATCGATTCAGCATGTTCGGCAGCGTCAGCTTGCCCTGGCAGGTAACGCTGAATCCTTTCATTACCATCACTTCCGGGCGGCCTTTTAATATCACGACCGGCCAGGATACCAATCTGGATCGCCAATTCACTGAACGACCCTCATTCGCTCCTTCGGGAGTGGACTGCAATAACGCGCCCGCGAACATTGTCTGTACCAGGTTCGGTAATTTCAACTTGCGACCTGCGCCGGGTGAAGCGTTGATTCCCCGGAACTTTGGTCAAGGACCCGGATATTTCTCAGTCAACTTGCGAGTTGGCAAGACGTGGAGCTTTGGAACCCTGCCAGGGAGTCGAGCGGCAAGCCAGAGACAAAATGGGCAACGCAACCAAACCGCATCGACTGATGGCGGTGAAGGACGGGGTGGTCGTGGGGCGAATGCCAACATACCGCGAATCCCAGGTGGTGGTGGCGGCCCCGGCGGCGGCGGTGGTGGCGGTGGTCCTCGCGGTGGCGGAGATGGCGGCCGAGGCGGCTTTGGCGGCGGAATAGCGCCTCCGGGTGGCGGGGCCGAAGCGAAGCGGTACAGCCTTACTCTGTCGCTCAACTTCTCGAATCTGTTCAACCACGTAAACCTGTCTCCTCCAGTCGGTAACCTATCTTCCTCTTCCTTTGGTGAAAGCTTGAGCCTCGGCGGCGCGTTTGGTGGTTTCGGGGGATTTGGCGGCGGTGGCGGCGGCGGTGGTGGCGTCGGCAACCGTCGAATTACTGCCCAGCTTCGATTCAGCTTCTAGCGAAACCAAATCTACGCCATTTACGTACGGGTCAGTAGTTTGAAAAGGGACTGATAATCATGAAAAAACTGCTGACCTTTCTTGCTGCATGCGGCATTGGTGCGGCTCTGACGTCGACTTCGTTTTGCCAGACGCCGGCAAAAGGGCAAGCCGGAAACGGCAGCAACACCGCAGTCACCATCACAGCCGCAACTTCACCCGAAGATCTCGCGCGGGCGGCGCTCACAGCCCAGGGAGGTGAAAAATTCCGCAACCTCCAGAACATGGTTTTGCGAGGAGCAGTTGATCTATTCGCACCCAACTCGACGCAGTCAATACCCGGTGGCTTCGTGATCGTTACCGCCGGCGACAAGATTCGCATCGAAATTGACGCCCGACCCGCAGTCAGCTTCAAACAGATCTACGACGGTCAGCAATCTTACAGTTCGATTCCGGGCGTGGAACTACCTCCAGCCAGCAAGTTTGGTCTGACAGTGCTAGGTAGGTTCGATCAGCCGGGATACAAAGTCACCGCGATTCCTGACAAGAAAAAACAACGCGGCTTTCGCATTACGGATCCTGACGGGAACGCCACTGAGTTTTACGTGGATTCAAGTACCGGGCGAGTAATGAGCTTCTACATTGGTTACAATGGCTACACGTTTGCTACCGAGAACAAGAAGTTCAAAGACTTTGATGGGGTGCTCATACCTACGAGTTTTACTCAACGATTGGAAATGCCGCAGGGCGCTTTCTTCGCCGACTATAACGTGAAAGACGTCAAGCTTAATCAACAGTTGGGTGACGACGTGTTCGCGATCCCCAACTAAAGTTAAACGCTTCACTCGTTCCTCGAGAATCGATAGCGAGGTAAAGTATGGAAATTCAGATTGCTCTAAACTCGGAAAGCAAAACCGTGCAGGAACTGAAACAACTTCTCGAGGCAGATCCCGCTTTTACAGGTGCGGATTTGCACCTGGAGCTGAAAACGGCAAAGGCCAAATATCGCAGTATTGATCCGACCATACTCGTGGCACTTGTAGGCGCGGCCGGTACCGGCTTGGGAGCCTTGATAACAGGGCTGTTACAAGTCGGTCAGCAGATCTCCGCGAAGAAAATAGTACTGGAAGGGCCCGGTGGCCAGAAGTTGGAAGTGCCTGCCCACACGCCTGTGGACCAGGTCGATCACTTGCTCGACAGATTGGGCCAGATGAGTGAAGTAAAAAAGATCTCAGTCCAGTAGTTCCGACCGCCGGTTTTAGGTAACGCAAGCTGTTAGCTTGCGTGCTGCTGCACCGACGCAAGCTAACAGCTTGCGTTACGTGCGAAATTACTGGTTCATAACCTCCTCATTCGCAAATAACATCGAGGACCCTGGAGACTACCAGCCTGATTGTGGTGCCAGCGGGAACAGATCTCCCTTCCGGTAAGTCTTGCTTCCGCACAATGCCATTACTGATACCTCTTCCCTCACAAGGATTTATGTCTTCGTACGTTGGTTCGGCCACAGTAAGACCCAGCCGTTCAAGAGCCTTCTTAGCATCTTCGTACTTCATTCCTACAACATTTCGAACCGTAACGTTTTCCGCCCGTTTCTGACTCGACACTACGAGATAGACCGGGGATTTCTGCCGCACTCGACTGCCGGGGGCCGGATCCTGAGAGAGCACCATTCCCGGAGCATAGTCAGTGGATTCCCTGTACTCAGCAACGACTCCATAAAGGTTAATGTCGCGCAACTGCCGATTGGTTTCATCCAGAGTCTTGTTCACGTAGTTGCCTACATTTGCCCATGGAATCGGAATGGCTACCGTGATCTCAACATTGACTTCGCAACCCTGGGCGAATTGACTGTCACGTTTTGGGGATTGTCCAATCACGGTTCCTTCTCTGGCATCGTCAGTCTCTTGCGTCCTCACCCTCTTCAGAGTGAGCCCGAGACTTTGGATTGTGGCTTCAGCCTGCCGGCGGTCGCTACGAGTGAGGTCAGGCACCGTAACGGGATTTTCTCCGAGTGAGCCGAGAACGAGATTTACTTCGGTCCCAGGATCAACCTTCGCTTGTTTCCGAGGGTTCTGCTCCAGGACTTTACCCACTGCCTTACAACTTTTGTGTCTCTCGATGGTTCCGACTTTTAGCCCCTTGTCCGTGATCTTCCTGATAGCTGTTTGTTCCTTGTCGTCGATCACTTCGGGAACTTCGACTTGTTTGCCAACAGTGACGACGAAATCGATGGTAGAACCACGGTTAGCTCTCGCTCCCGCACTTGGTCTTTGTTCGATCACGCGATCAGCAGCTTTGGGATCACTGCGAGTTTCTATCCGGCCGGGGGTGAACCCGGCATCCTGGATGGCACTAATCGCCGCCGCCCGACTCTTATTCAAGAGGTTAGGTACGAGCCCCTCAGTCGGAGGAGGTGTATCGGGAGGTGCGGGCGGACCCACAGGCGGACTTACAGGGGGACCCGCAGGGGGACCTGTAGTCGGACTTACAGGCGGGCCTGTAGGCGGAACTATATTTTCGCCCTGCCTGATCCGCTCAGCGTTCCTTGCTTTCTGCCCTTGCTTGAAAACTGCGGGCTCGAGTTGCAGATAAGTTGCGGCCAGGGTGGCCGCCAATTGCGGGTTCTCTCTCTGTGTAAGCACAGCCAGCGGGTAATAAGGAGCCGGTTGCTCTGGGCGATTCTTGATAGCCTGCCAATAGCTTTCCTTGGCGCGCGTGTTGTCGCCTAAGGCGACGAAGAGATCTCCAAGATTGAAGTAGGCTTCGGCGAAGTCCGGATGCGCGGCGATAGCTTTTTCGTGTTGCGTTTGCGCGATCCTATAAAACCTACTTGCCTCAGTCGGATTTCTTTCAAGGACGGCCACGTCACCCAGGCCTTTATATGCTCGCCCAAGATCCGTGACGGCGAAGGGGGTTTCGACGCTACCTTGCTGAAAGCCTTCGAGCGACCGTAGCGACTCCGAATACTGAGTCTTAGCCTTGGATAAGTTGTTCTCCAGCTGCGCGAGGTTGCCGTCAACAACATATGCTTCACCGAGATTGGTTTGAATGGTCGCGATGCTTCCCGCACCACCTTGCCTGCCAATTCTTGGGACCGAACCATAGTAGCTTTCCGCTTGTTCGATGCGGTTTCTGGCCTGACTATAGTTTCCCTGGTCGACAGCGATCTCGGCGTAGTCGAGACTCAGGTTACCGTAAGCGTTCAGCGCGCGATCAGATTGTTGATCAGGTGCCTTCCTTAGCAGGTCCTCGGCCTTGTCCAGCCGCCCGGTTAAACGATAGGCCTCACTCTTTTCTACCTCAAAACCGACCTCCTTCTCGTACGCAAAGACAGCCTGCGCGGCTTGTCCCCAGTCGCTGTAAACGTCACCCAGAATCTTGTTACTTCCCGGCTCGCGCTTCGAAAGGATGGAGCGTTGGCGGGCACTCTTAAAACTCCGGCTTCTTTGGTCTTTTTCTGAGAAGTGAGGAATCAGGTTTTGTGCGGAGTATGTCGGTTGGGCGGTCAAGATAACGTTATTGGTCCAATCCAGGACTGAAAGCACTCGACCATCTGTTGTCTGTACCGGCCGGTCAATTCCCGGCGTAAGAAGTACTTCTTGCAGTTCTCGCACATCGGCGGGGGCCGATGTGACGACGTCGCTCGAAGGGGGCGTCGGCGGAACACTCTTGCCAGGTGTGACAGTTACGCTCAGCGGCCAATCCAGCTGTGGTTGAGCACAACGTGGTTCGAGATAGCAATCCGCGCAGATCGCATAAACGTGTGTCCTATACACACCGGGAGGCAGTTGGGTCGCGTCCACTTGAATTGCCACGTCAACCGGGAGACCCTCGCCCGGCAAGACGCCGACTTTAATTGCCTTGCTTAGTTTCACCCAACTTGTTCCATCATACGTGCGAAATTCGAATTGATGTGTCTGCCCGCAGCTATTGAGAATGCGATAGACAAAACCAAACGTCGTGATCTTTCCCGCGTCCACTTTCAACACGCGGCCCTCCTGTACTTGTTGCGAATTATGAGCAAAGACAGGCGCCGGTGAGAGTCCGACTCTTCTCAATTCCGAAGTGAAATTATCTAGTGGGCTTGATCCTTCAGCGAGCCTAAACGTTCCCTTTTCAAAGCTGACAACTCCTTCCAGCACGACGAGCGTAGCCCGGTTCTGGCCTTTTAGTACCTCTAACTCGTATTCGGTACCTTTGGCGCCGAGCCGAACATAGCTTGTCTTTGAGACAAAAGTGTCTTTGACTTTCACCCAAATCTTGCCCCACCAGCTATCCGTCGACGAAATACCAACCCGCGCGTTAGGAGCAACGATAACTTCATTGTCCCTTTCGGAAACGGGAGCATCGAGAAATAAGAGAGTCAGGTTTGTGCCGTCAAACGTTTCAACCCGGTCACCTATGAAAAGGGAAAGGCCGGCTGTTGCGGGAACCATTTCGCCGTTGGATCGTGTGATTACGGCTTGGCTTGTATTCGCTTCGAGCACTTCCTGATTATCGATGACGATGCTCTTTACGAGCGCTGCCGGCGTGGGGGCCTGAGCGCCAGCGGACGAAGGTTGAGTAAGAGTGCCGGTCAATAGCGCGAAGATCGCCAGTGTTGGAAGAAGCACCGTTCTTGGGCTTGGCAGCGTCTTATGAGGATTCATAAAGTGACTCCTTAACTTGCTCTGAGCTTGGCTGTTCGTTGCACCTTTCCAGTCAACCAATAGGCAATGAACGGGGCAACCAGGTGGTAGTACTTCACTATATAAATCAAGCCATTCTTGTAGACCACAAACGCGATTAGGAGGTAGACCAAGTCAGCAGTAAAAAGAAGGCCCGGAAGATCGATCGTTTTTTTGTCTTGACCCGAAAGGGTGATTCTTGAACTGAACACGTGTCGGTAGCGCGACCGTACGAGGACTCCCAACCCGACCATGACAGCGAGGATCACAAAGTCGTACGATGGTGGCAGCAAGCGCACATAGACATTCCCGAGAATATTTGAAATCACGTTAGCGTGAATTTCTGTGCCGTATCTCTGCTCTCCCTGTAAAACGTCGAACGAATCGTGTCCTTTAAAACCGACGATGACCACCTTATCAACGTATTCCTGGAGATAGGCGTCGTCGTCCAGCCTGTTGTATACCTCCTCATAAGAGCGTGTGGCATCATTCAACTTTCGCCGCTCCACCAAATCGTATGGGAAATCCAGGAGGGACGGCGCGTTCTTATAAACGGGAATTGATCTAATTAATTCCTTATTAGAGAGAACTTGAATCCGGTCTTTACCCTCGTCAAAAACCGACTTAGCGGTTGGGCGGTTCGCCAGGAACATGACGACCGCTTGCAAGGCGAGTGAAGGGATCACCGACACTTCAGAGCCTTCAGGCCGGTTGCCGGTCGATCCGGTTTTGTCAGCCTGGGCCAGTTGGTAAATCCGGACGAAGCCCCCGCGTTCTCCGCCTACATCTATGTTGCCCCACTGATTACCCAGGACTCGCTGCAATTCTTCGGCGACATTTTTTCTGGTAATGCCGCCCTCATCGATAGCCTTACCGACAATCACGGTAGTACCCCGGGCCTGCGCATGCTGAATGGCTGCGGCCAACTGCATGTCAAAGGGAGTCGGCTCATCGAGATACAGATCGAAAACTATTACTTTGGCTTTGCCCGCCAGCGCCTCAACTAATCGCGCATGGTACTGTCGCCAGCTCGGGCCCGGCTCGCCCAACCCCGCATTATTGCCCTCCTCGGCCAGGATCATTTGCACAGCGGGACTGAAGCTCTTGGTGATGAACCGATCCATGTAGGGTATGAGTTTCGATTCGAGCCAGTCATCTACGTGAAATGGAAAATTGAAGAGTCCGACAAAACCAAGAGCGAAGAGGACGACTGTGGCCAGCGCGGACAGGAGAAAGGTTTTTTTCCAACCGATAATTCTGTCATCAATCGCGGCCATCTCTTCTTTCTCACGGGCTATGGCGACTGCAGCCTCGTCGAGCGATTCTGGGTTGGCATCTTTAGTCTTCTCTTGCCACGCCAGAATATTTGTCTCATGGGTTTTCTTAACCTCTCTCAGCCGGTTGACGTTCTTAGCTGGAGAAGAGATGAAGAGTCGAGCGAGGTGACGGAATATCCCTGCCTCTTGCTCGAAATCGAAGATTACGCCGGTGGGCGAGCGCATAAAGAGCACGGGAGTCGCGAAGGCCATCGGCTCTTTAACATCCATGTGGATTCTATTGCGCGCGTGAGAGACTGCTGCATCTACCTGACCGCGATTCCATCCATTACAGAGCTTGAGGTAGAACTCCCGGGCGAATGTCAACGCAGCCTCGTCAGAGATGCGGTACTGCATCGCGACGACTGCTGGTATGCCCCGGACAACCAGTTGCGGCGCCAGGCCTGCCAATGCTTTGTTCGAAGAGACTTCTGCTCCCTGACAGGAATTCAGAACGACCAGTTTCAGTGACGGGTAGTGCCTGAAGAAGTCTGCAAAAGCATCTGCCGACATCAAGTCACGTCCGCCGGTTTCAGAGTTAATCTCCAGGTAGCCCTGGTCCGACTCAAATCTCCCGTGCCCGACAAAGTGAAGAATGTGATACTGCTCCTCAACCAATGCTCGACTGATCTCTGAGCGCGTGACTCTTTGCTTCACGATGCGCAGCTCGACCGTGCGCAGATCTTTGAGCGCTTCCGTAACGATCTTTTCCTCAACATCGACATCGAGACCGGAGAATTCAGGGATCAGCACCAGAACTTTTACAGGGTGAGTAATCTTTAAGGATTTGATCGGCTCAAACAAGTTGATGTAACGCGTTAATGGGGTCTTGCCGGAAGTGGCCAGGAAGCATTTCGTCCTTTGATCGTAAAGGACTTCCCATGGCAGTGCTGATATTTCCGGTGGAGAAAAGGCGAGCCGAATACGCATGCCCTTTTCGTCATCGAGGAGCACGTCTCCCAGGCTCATTTTCAGCATGTCTGCCACGTTCTCATGGAACAAACACTGATGCAGTGTCACTCCGAAACTCATAGGCAGATTAGCGTCTACGATGTTTTCAATGTCCTTTAACTGCTCGGCGAGCTTCAGGCAATCAGACGAGAGGGTCAGGAGTCCATCGGTTTCACCCATTCGGTCCGAGGACGCCCGGACTTGATAACTGTCACCAACCTTGTTTTCGACGCTTAGGTCGAAATTCCTGTATTCCATCGCCGCCTTCGAGACTATTTAGGGCAAGTCACTGTAGTTGGCTAAGGGAGAACCGAAGTCGAGGTTGTTCGGAATCTTGATCGAGGGTTATCCGGTTGTGTGACGAGACGCTTGGCTGAAAACCGTGCAACCCAATTTATGTACGGTGTTGGGTGTTAGCTGGAACAAGGAGGATGCGCCGATCGGTCGCAGGCTCTGAGGACCAGCCTGTAAAAGAGTTTCAGTTCCGCAGTGGAAGGAACACAACTCTTCTTGTTCATATCCTGCGAGGCAGCCGAATGATATATATTCCTCAACATCGCGTCAATTATTTAGGGGTCCGATGCTGGTTCAGTTTGTCCTGGGAGCGCGGGCGTCTCGCCCGCATCACACGGAGATCGATCAGATTGCGGGCGAGACGCCCGCGCTCCCAGGGCAAACTGAACCAGTAAAGGGGGTTCCGACTGACTGTCGAGAAACAAGCTATTTAATTCGCGCCTGACCAGCGGGCGATCTCGTCCATTGTGGACTCGTACACTTGTTCCTGCGAGATGCCGATGCTTTTGGGGACTTTGAACGAGTGGTCTCCGCCATCGATGAGGTAGAGCGTCGCGGCCGGCTTGAGTCTCTTGATGATGGCCTTCAACTCATCAGGTGTGCCAAAAGCGTCGCGCGTGCCTTGCACGAAAAGCATTGGGGCATGGACATCCTTCAAGTGCTTATCGCGAAGCTGTTCAGGTTTACCGGGTGGGTGCAAGGGATAGCCAAGAAAGACCAGACCGGCGAAGTCAGGTGGAGTCCGGGTTTCAACTTTGTCTTTAGCAGTTTTCTTAGTTCGCGTTTCTTCGTGCTTAACTTCCGCTTTTTCGGACCATGCGGCCGCCACCTGAGATGCTATTCTGCCGCCCATCGATTTACCGCCGATGACGAGCCGGTTTCCGCTCAACTTCCTGTGGCGCACGACTGCGTCGATAACAGCTTGATAACAGGATTCAAGCCGGAGTTTTGGGTCAGGACCGCTGCGGCCCTGCTCGCTGTAGAGAAAGTTGAAGGTGACGCTATCGAGACCGCGATCGGCCAGACCACTGGCAAACAGCCGCATGAATCCGCTCAACTGATTTCCGCCCGCCCCGTGACCAAGCACTAGCGTGATACCTGCGCGTTTTGCCTTTGGTGCAGCATAAAGCAAAGCCGAGACGCTTTCCCGCTCAGTGACCTGGATTGTGAATGGCTCCATAAAAAGTCTAGAGTCTGGAGTCGCGAGTCCGGAGCCGGGAGTCTGGAGTCGCGAGTCTGGAGTCTGGAGTCGCGAGTCTGGCGTTACTTGGTGACTCCTGAAATTGATCGATACTTCAATGGACGCCGCACGGACTCCAGACTCCCGACTCCCGACTCGCGACTCTCGACTCCCGACTCCAGACTCCAGACTTAGACGCTGGTGATCTCGTGCTCTTTTGACTTCGTCAGCTCGTCGATCTTGCCGATGTAGGTGTTCGTCAGTCTTTGAATCTCTTCAAGACCGTCACGTTCATTGTCTTCGGAGATCTGCTTGTCCTTCAGCATTTTCTTGAGGCGTTCATTGGCGTCGCGGCGAATGTTGCGCGTGGCCGTGCGATGATCCTCGGCTATTTCGTGCACCTGTTTCGCGAGTTGTTTGCGCCGTTCCTCGGTGAGTGGCGGAATTGGGATGCGGACAAGCTTTCCGTCATTTGAAGGATTAAGCCCCAGATCGGCGGCCCGGACCGCTTTTTCCACCGCACCTAACTGCGATTGATCCCAGGGTTGAACTGTCAACATTTGCGGCTCGGGCGCGTGTACCGAGGCCATCTGGTTGAGCGGAGTCATCGTGCCGTAATAGTCGACCATCACATTATCCAGCAAACTGATGGCGGCACGACCAGTGCGAATCGTGGCCAGCTTGCGACGAAAGTCTTCGATCACCGTTTCCATGCGGGGCTTGGTTTCCTTGATCACATCTTTCTCGCTCATAAGTTCCGCTCCGAATGCCAGTAACGCAAGCTGTTAGCTTGCGTCGCAAGATTGGGTTAAGTCAATCCTCGCGCTATTTTTATCGCAAGATTGGGTTAACTCAACCAACGCAAGCTAACAGCTTGCGTTACACGTGACGCGACTAAAACCCAACGATCGTACCAACGCCTTTTTCTCCACTCACAACCCGTTGGATGTTCCCTGGTTTACGCATGTTAAAAACTATGATCGGCAATTTGTTATCCATGCATAACGAGATTGCGGAAGCGTCCATCACTCCCAACTGCCTCTCCAACACCTGACGATAGGTTATGGAATTGTATAGTTCCGCACTCGCATCTGTGACCGGATCCGCGGAATATACGCCTTCGACTTTAGTGGCTTTTAGAATGATGTCCGCTTTGATCTCGAGGGCGCGCAGGGCCGCGGCCGAATCAGTGGTGAAATAAGGATTGCCCGTGCCCGCAGCAAAGATGACCACGCGTCCCTTTTCGAGATGGCGGACCGCGCGCCTACGGATGAAAGGTTCAGCCAGTTGGGGGATGTCGATAGCAGACATGACACGTGTGTGCACATCCAGCTTTTCCAGGGCATCCTGCAGCACTACCGCGTTCATCACTGTCGCCAGCATGCCGATGTAATCCGCTGACGAACGATCCATGTTTCCCGCGCTCTTCGACACGCCGCGAAATATGTTGCCGCCGCCAACAACAACGGCGACCTGCACGCCCAGATCCACCACTGCTTTGAGTTCACCAGCAACAGATCTCGCAACATCGACATCGATGCCGTAGTTCTGCTCACCCATCAACGCCTCGCCCGATATCTTCAGAAGCACTCGAGCATACGCCAGGCCGATGGTGGTAGTTTTTGCTTCAGTGACCATCTGAGTCTCAATTCCTGCCGGGTTTGCTTACTCGAGAAGCGAAGCCACTTCACCACCGAAATCATCACTGCGGCGTTCGATGCCTTCGCCCATTTTGTAGCGCGTGAACCGGCGAATTGTAATGCGCTCGCCCGTCTTTGCCACTTTTTCCGTGACCAGTTCGCCGACAGTTTTCTCCGGCTGTTTCACAAACGGCTGATCCATCAGCACGGTTTCTTCATAGTATTTGTTAAGGCGCCCTTCGACGATCTTGTCGATCACCTGGTCAGGCTTATTCGCGTTCTTCGGATCGTTTTTCGCTTGCGCACGCGCTATTTCCCGCTCTTTTTCGAGAGCGTTAGCCGGGACATCCTCACGCGTCACGTAACGCGGCTCCGCAGCCGCAATATGCATGGCAATGTCCTTCACCAGTTGTTGAAACTCTTCACCGCGGGCCACGAAATCGGTCTCGCAGTTAATCTCTAACAATACGCCGACTTTTCCGCCCATATGAATGTAAGAGCCGACAATACCCTCTGAGGCAATGCGCCCCTCACGCTTTTTGGCGGACGCCAAACCGCGTTTGCGAAGGACCTCGATCGCCCGCTCTTCGTTGCCTTCTGATTCGACCAGCGCATTTTTGCATTCCATCATTCCGGCGCCGGTTTTTTCGCGAAGTTGCTTAACTGCACCTGCTGTGATTTCCGCCATGACTACAACCTTCTCCAATAATCTCATAATGACAGGGACGGACCGGATGGCCGCGGTCCCAGATGATTGCGCTTTGGGCGCCACCTTTAATGAAAAACGCAGCCCGGCGGGAGTCCCGCTAAAAGGCTGCGCTCGCCGATGAGTAAAAATCTCGGTTAACTTGCTGCGACCACCGACTCAGCGCTCTCGTCCGGCGTCTGTTCGGCGTCGGGCGTTCCGCCGCCGTTGGCAGAGCTTGCCGATGCGGAAGGACTCCCTGACTCTGAGTCTGTGCGGGTCGCAGTCGCTTCGCCTTCAGTTGTCTCACCGGTTACTTCAACACCTTCGCCGGTATCCTGACTCGCTTCAGCAGCGGCCAGACCACCCTCGGTGGCGATTTGCTGCCCCTCGAGAATGGCGTCTGAGATCCGGGAAGTGAACAATCGCACCGCACGCAACGCATCGTCGTTGCCGGGGATCACATAGTCGATGTGTTCAGGAGAACAATTTGTATCGACTACCGCGACGATTGGTATGCCCAGCCGGTTGGCTTCAGCGACAGCGATCTCTTCTTTCTTGACGTCAATGACAAAGACAACGTCGGGCAGTCGCGACATGCTCTTGATGCCGGAAAGATTCTTGGTCAGACTTTCGCGCTCGCGATCCAGCTTGATACGTTCTTTCTTGGTGAGTTTTTCGTAGCGACCGTCAGTTTGCATTGCTTCGAGCTCTTTCAACCGTTTAATCGACTTCTGCACGGTTTGAAAGTTTGTGAGCAAGCCACCCAACCAGCGCTGGTTCACGTAGTATTGGCCACAGCGCTCGGCTTCCTCACGAATGGCCTCCTGCGCCTGCCGCTTTGTGCCGACAAACAGAACAGTCTTGCCGCGATCTTCAGCAATCAAGTTGGTGACGAAGGCTATCGCCTCGCGAAACATGCGCTGCGTTTTCTGCAGGTCAATAATGTAAATGCCGTTGCGTTCGCCAAAGATGTATTCCTTCATCTTCGGGTTCCACCGGCGGACCTGGTGGCCGAAGTGCACGCCGGCCTCCAGTAATTCCTTCATTGTGACTGAAACCAAACTAAATCTCCTTCTCGTGAATTGGTTTAATGTACTCGCCGCAGCTCCATGGACCTCTTTCGAGGCAACCAACTCGAGTTGCGACAATGGTCTGGATTATTGGCGATTGCCAATTTCCGATTGCCGAATCTTCGTGTTCCATACTGCTCGCTATAAGAAACCAATTGGCAATCGGCAATCGCCAATCGGCAATGTCGTTACCGTTTCGAGAACTGGAAGCGCTTGCGGGCGCCTTTTTGTCCGTACTTCTTTCGCTCTTTAATGCGAGGATCGCGGGTCACTAACCCGGCCTGCTTCAAAGTGGGTCGCAGATCGGCGTTGAATTCAATCAACGCGCGAGTGATGCCGTGACGAATCGCACCGGCCTGCCCTGCTGGTCCACCGCCGCCAACATTAACCAGGATATCAAACTTATTGACGGTTTCCGTTAAGTTCAACGGCTGGCGGATGATCATCCTCAATGTCTCGTTAGGAAAATAACGATCAAACGGCTTGTGATTAATCTGGACATCGCCGGCGCCGGGCCGCAGATACACGCGAGCAGTTGAGGTCTTTCGTCGTCCCGTTCCGTAGTACTGAATTTCGGCCACAGCTATTTTGTCCTCTTTCTAAGTCTGTCTGGTTATGATTGTTTTGATTGGGAAGTTAGTTGATAGGCCTGGGGTCGCTGAGCGATGTGGGGGTGGTCGGCGTCGGCGTAAATCTTCAGCTTCTTAGCCATCGCTCGACCGAGCTTGGTCTTGGGCAACATGCCTTTGACCGCCAGCTCGATCACCCTCTCGGGACGTTTGGCGAACATCTCCAGCGCGGACACCTCGCGGAGACCTCCGGGATATCGAGTGTGATGTCTGTAGACCTTTTGCTCAGGCTTATTGCCTTTCAGCACGGCCTTGCGGGCATTAATGACGATTACATGGTCTCCAACGTCCATGAATGGCGTCCACTTCGGACTGCGCTTGCCAGTCAGGATCGAAGCCACTTCTGAAGCGAGATGCCCGACCGTCTCACCGGCCGCATCCACCACGTACCATTTTCTGTTTCCAGCCAGATCCTTGCCGCTGGGAAAGTATGTTGACATAGTTAACTATCTCTGTTTTGGGCGTCTTAAACGCGAACGGCTAGAATACAAAAGCGCCCGGAAAATTGTCAAGCTACGGGGTTTAGCGGGTAGTGTCCTAATCTGGATTTTGGAATTGAAGTTATGGCACGGAATGCTATCTACTGACAACTATTCATGGCCATTCTTTTACATCGCGGGGATTTGGATCTTAGTCAGTGGGTGCTGCTGGCCCTTGTTTGGGTCGTGCTTCCCACTGGCATTCTCGTCTGGCTGGCTTTTTGGTATGGCAAGCGGAGAGGCGGTCGCAAGTGACGTGAAAGGACGTGTGCGATCCCGTCCACACCTAGGGCGTTACCGGAAACGGTGACGCCCGTTTCTTCAGAGTAAGGAATTCGCCCGTTGGCACGGGTGTTTGTCCAGATTAACCATATCAACCCCTCCCTCCAGTGTGATATAAGCCGTTCGTTTCCTCCGCGTTCTTATGTTTTTAGTTTCCTAAAACCCTCAACCCTCTTGCCGTTATGTCAGATTTGACATAACATTAAACCGACGCCGTGACTCCGATACAACAAGAGAGGCCAGTTCGGTGGCTACACGGCGAGGTAAAAAGTCCTCCGTTCTCCTTTGAGGCCCGGTTGGAGGCTGGAGGTTTATTGGGGTCTCTACAACAAGGGCAAGTACTTTCACTGCCACAATCTAGGCCGATGCCTAGAATTGGGAGTAGATGCCATGAATTAAAAATCAAGGATGGCAAAAAGGAGTGGCGAATTATCTATCGCGCTGATCCAGAGTCCATTTTGGTAGTAGAAGTCTTTCTAAAGAAAACCAACAAGACACCACAAGAGATTATTGATATTTGCAAGAAGCGATTAAGTGAATACGACAAAACCCAACGAGGACAAAGCCGTGGTTAACACCAAGCGCAGCGAGACCGGACATTGGGTTACAGGCTCCGCTTATGACTTTCTCGGGCTAACCGCAGAAGAGTCTGCTTATGTTGACTTGAAATTACGACTTAGCAAGGCTCTAAGAGACTATCGAACGCGACAATCCTTCTCACAAAGCGCATTAGCCAAAAAGTTAAGATCGAGCCAATCACGAGTAGCTAAGATGGAGCGGGGCGATCCCAGTGTGACAATTGACTTGCTCTTGCGTGGCTTAATTCTTCTAGGTGTCACGCGAAGCGAAATCGCAAGAGTTCTAGTTTTTGAAGAACCTAAGCCGTTTGTTGTGTCTGCAACTGCCGCAACTGCCGATTTTAATAAATCGGTCTATTGGAGCAGTTATAAATTCTCGGGTAGAAGCTTCACCCCAGAGTCAATAAAAACAAACTCAAGCGGCAAGGATTTACATATTAACAACTTGATTCAAAAAGACGAGGTGGCGTATGGGTGAGGCAATTCAATACATGTTTGAGCTTCGAGAAGTCACAGAGCTTCTACTTAAAAAGCAAGATATACATAAGGGATTATGGATGATAAGTATCGAGTTCGGGCAAGGTGCCGCCACCATTCCTACTGGGCCAGACGGTAAAACACTCCAGCCTGCTGCCATAAACATTGTCCAGCATATCGGCATAAAAAAACATGAGGGCGCACCAACAAATCTAACCGTAGATGCAGAAGAGGTAAACCCATTACCAAAACGAGTAACGAAAGGAACACCCAAAGTCAAGGCAAAGAAATAGCGGTTTAGCAGGTCATGTGACAACCTTAGAACATTACCGGTTTAGCGGTCGTGTCGCCATTCTCGGTTGTCGCTGCCCTCTCTGTGTCCTCCGTGTCTCCGTGGTGAGCGGTTCCTCGTCTTATTCCACCACGGAGGACAGGGAGTACTGGCAAAAAACAAAACATGACGCTACCGGTTTAGCTTTGACGTGAGTTAGCCCTGGGGGCTGGAGAAACGAATTTTTTTCAATTTTTCCATTCCAATCTAAGTGCTTCGTGCATTTACCAAATGAAAAATGTCAAACGACAAATGACAAATGTCCAATGGCGTTTCACAAGAAAAAGGCCCTCCGACTAAAGCCGGAAGGCCTTGGCTTACACCATTAAGATCCAGTTATGGCTGCTTCGTATCCGGCTTCGAGCCATCAGGCCGCTTCAATTTCGGCGGTCCCTGCTCGGCTGGCTTCTGTTCACTTCCGTCCGGATTTGTAGTTGTCGAATCATCCGGGGCGGGCTGGCGCCGCTTCAATGTCGGCCGGCCCGGTGTGCCGTCGTCAGCCGATGGGAGTGCGCCGGCCGCGGAGGCACGCGCATTTGAAAGGCGCAGCAACCGCGATTTTACTCGCTGGAATTCAGACGAACTGATGACGTACTCCTCGTGTTCCGGAAACCTTGCAGCGAGCGCAAGTGCCGAAGCGCGTCGATCCGGCGGCGCCGGATGCGAGGCAAATGCTCGGGCTATCAGCCCGGGCTTCTTCTTGTTCTTGGCTTCCAGTTTTTCAAACATCGTGGCCATCGCCGTTGGATCGTAGCCGGCCGCATACATGTACTGCACGCCAAGCTTGTCGGCTTCCTCTTCGGCGCTGCGGCTGAACTTCATGAAAGCTCCCAATAGGCCCAGACCCGCTGTATTCTGGTAGATGACTCCGGGCCATCCGCCCAGAAAAATCGAACCACCCAACGCCAGGTATTCGAGCAACGTCGCTTTGGTGTTGTTTTCCACGGCATGTCTGGCGGCAACGTGGGCTATCTCATGTGCCATCACCCCGGCCAATTCCGCTTCGTTATCGGCCGCCAGCAGCAGGCCCTTGTTTACATAAAAGAATCCACCCGGTAAAGCAAAAGCGTTCACTTCATCCGAGTCGATGACCTTGATTGTGAACGGGACTTTAGCGTCTGAGTGCAAGACGATGTTCTGGCCAACGCGGTTGACGTATTCGGTGACTACCGGGTCGTCGATGAACTTGGCCTGGCGGTCCACTTCAGCTGCCAACTCTCTTCCGAGCCGTACTTCTTTCTCCGTCGACCCGCTCATCTTGGCGATGATGCCGCCGTTGATGTTGCGCTTTCCGATCATCGCCGGATCTTCGTTGGTGGCCAATGGCTTGCCCGATTTGCTGGTGGTGGTGCTAGTGGTTGCTGTGGCAGTGGTTACGGGCTGCGATGGGCTGGCCTTCGCTGCCGTTTTATCCTGAGACTGATTATTGGTTTGGGTGGTCTGAGCCAGCGCTGTCAGCGAACCGGCCAGCAGCGAACAGGACAGCACCAGAGTGGTTGCGGCACGGGAGAAGCGGTTCATCTCAAAAACCTCCAGATACTCCTTAAAACGTGGCCTAAGGGACAGAACCCGTGGAACCTCTCCTCAGGCGTCATATTTTTGACTAGTGCGTCGGCGAAACCATTCAATCGGAGCGAGCAGGGGGCTGAAGAACTGTCGGTCAGTATTTCCGCTGGATTTGCAAACGCGCAGTCTATGATGCCGGGGCCTTATCGCTTGGTTGCGCGGCGGAAAAATTGGTTCGGCCTGCGAAACGGCCAAGAGTGTGTATCCTTCAACCGGTGTCTTGGCCATTGCGGGGAGAGCGCCATTATAATGCACCGCGAAAGAAAAAACCTAGGAATTCAAAGGGCTGTACGTAAGAACATCTTAGTTTCAGTTCGTGTTTTTGGTTTGTGTGATTTTGTGGATCGATTTGTCTACTCAACAAAATGCCCAGCAAAACAAGGAATTCGCCTTCGTCAAACAGGAACCGACCCTCCGTCTCAATCATCGGCGCCGGTCGTCTTGGAAGCGCATTAGCAGTCGCCCTTGAAAACGCGGATTACCAGATCGACGCAGTAATCGCCAGGCGTCTGGCCAAAGCCCGGCAAACCTCAAAGTTGTTAGACGGCGAGACACTTCCCCTGGACGAAAATCAACTGAGCCGTTTACCAGCCAGCGACATCAACATCATCTCGACTCCGGACGACCAAATCCCTGTGGTGGCAAAGCGACTGGCGGATCTGGGTTTCACTAAAGGCAAGCGCCAGGTTTTTCTGCATACAAGCGGCGCCCTATCATCGGCTGTCTTAAGTCCGCTTTCTGCGACAGGTGCGTCTGTGGGCTCGCTCCATCCACTGATTGCAGTTACTGAGCCGAAAACCGGCGCCCGAGCTCTGCGTCAAGCGTTTTGGTGTATCGAGGGCGACCGAGCGGCAGTCAAAGCCGCTCGCCGCATTGTAAAGAATCTCGACGGCCACAGTTTTTCAATCGAGCCCGACAAGAAGCCTCTCTACCATGCTGCGGCCGTCATGGTCTCGGGCCACATGGTTGCGCTTTTCGACATCGCGATCGGGATGTTGGTTAAGAGTGGCCTCTCACGCAAGATAGCCCGGGAGATTCTTTTGCCTTTAATCCAAAGCAATGCGCGAAATCTGGCTGGCGTCGATACGGCTCGCGCGCTGACGGGCAGTTTCGCCCGCGGCGACCTCGCCACCGTTGAGAGACACTTGCGCGCGATGGCGGACAACGGCTTGAAAGAGGAGACGGCTCTCTACAGCATTCTGGGATCTCGTTCTGTGGAACTGGCGAAACGTGTTGGAACGGATCGGAAAGCATTGAAGCGGATAAAGAAGCTATTGCAAGAATCGCAAACTCATACAAAGTAAAGTCAAGACGGAATGTACTGAGGGGTTTGCACAAAAAGTTCAAATCCCACCCACGGAAGAGACTCTTATGAAAATAGAATTCCGAATCAGCTCAAATTGACCATGACGTTCTATTTTCATTCGCGGTGGCGAATCAAGATTCATGACTTACTGTGTCAAAACTCTGAAGAATCTGCCGTCGCGACTGGACAACTCAAGTCGAGGAATTTGCAGGTCGGGAAGGGGGCAGTCGTTAGTTTGAAGGTTCGGTAAGTTCAAGGCGCCCCCGCTCCAGTTTCAGACGCTTCATCATCGAATCAATCACTCAATGCAGTAAACCCAGAGGCGTGAGTGATTGGGATAAGCACCGGCATTCAAGCTTGAGGGGCGCCTTGAACTTACCGATTGTTTGGCGTTAGAGTTCTGACAAACAACATTTCACGCTCTTTGTGCGACTGGAACAGCCGGACCAAACCATATATGCAAACTACACCGAGTGCCAGCTATAGTTTGACTCTTCGCGTCAAACTGTCGAGCCGGGCCGGCACTCTCGGTGAACTTACTACCGCCATCGGTCGCGCGGGTGGTGACATTGGCGCAATCGACATTGTCAGCGTCAGCACTGATGCAATAGTTCGCGACATCACCGTAAGTGCTACTTCAAGCAAACATGGCGAGCAGATCGTTCAAGCCGCAAAGGATGTTGATGGCATAGAAGTCGTCAACGTCTCTGACCGCACTTTCCTGATGCACCTCGGTGGCAAGATCGAGGTAGTTCCCAAAACCCCGCTGAAAACTCGCGCGGACCTGGCGATGGCTTACACGCCCGGAGTTGCTCGAGTTTGTGAAGCAATCCATCAGGACCCCGAGAAAGTCTTCACCCTGACAATCAAGAAAAACACGGTCGCCGTTGTAACCGACGGCACTGCCGTGCTGGGTCTGGGCGACATCGGACCAGCGGCGGCGATGCCTGTGATGGAAGGGAAAGCAATGCTCTTCAAGGAATTCGGCGGCGTCGACGCATTCCCGATTTGCCTGAACACAAAAGACCCGGATGAGATTGTGCGTACGGTAAAGGCCATCTCAACCGCTTTCGGCGGCATTAATCTGGAAGACATTTCCGCCCCACGTTGTTTTGAGATTGAAGACCGGTTGAAAGAGGAATTGAACATCCCTGTTTTCCACGACGATCAGCATGGCACCGCAGTGGTGGTACTGGCAGCGCTAATCAACGCGCTGAAAATCGTCGGAAAAAAGATGAGCGATATCAAGGTAGTCGTGAATGGGGTCGGGGCCGCTGGGGTAGCTTGCTCAAAAATCATTATGGCAGCAGGGGTGAAAAATGTGATTGGCTGCGATCAGTCTGGGGCGCTATACCCTGGCCGGCGTGAAAACATGAACTGGGTGAAAGACTGGTATGCGCGAAACTCGAACCCCAACGAAGAGAAGGGAACCATTCATGATGTAATCAAAGGCGCTGACGTATTTCTGGGTCTTTCGGTGCCGGGAGTGATAAATGCCGATGATCTTAAGTTGATGGCCAAAGACCCAATAGTCTTTGCCATGGCTAATCCGACGCCTGAGATAATGCCCGAAGAAGCGGTTCCCCACGTCGCAGTGATGGCTACCGGCCGTTCTGACTACCCGAATCAGATCAACAACGTGCTTTGCTTCCCGGGTATATTTCGCGGCGCGCTCAACTGTCGCGCCTCACAGATCAATGAAGAAATGAAGCTTGCGGCGGCGAATGCCATTGCCGGAATCATCAGCGATGTGGAGCTGCATCCTGAGTACATTGTGCCTTCAGTCTTCGACAAGCGCGTCGGCGAAGCGGTAGCGCGTGAAGTTGAAATGGCTGCCAAGCACAGCGGGGTAGCACGTCGCGAACGCGAATCAATTTAGCCACGCATGTTGCTCGGTGCCGAGTGGTCGCCGGCAAAAAACTGATCCACGAAGTCACACGAAAACAGCCAACGTCTAACCATCACGTCCGTAATTCATACTGGCTAACGCTACTTTACTCGCGCGCGCAAGCTTTCAGCGATCAGCGGAACGATGCGTCGAGGCATATCGATGGCCGCCTTGATGTGCCGGGCGTTAGTGAAATGACCGGCAACGTAAATTCCACGCACATTGGTCTCAAAAGTTTCCGGATCATAGACAGGAACTTCAGTCATCGCCGACGTGCCTGGCTGTGTTTTGACGCCGAGCTCTCTAAGCACAGACAAGTCAGCGTCACTGCCAACCAGGACGAAAACCACGTCATTGCTGATCGTAAGTTGCTCGCCGGTTTCCTTCGTTAGTTTGACTTGGGGCTCGCTGATTTCATCGAGCTGTTTGTAGAGGACCACTTGCAAACGGCCCTCAGCGACTTCACGGTCCAGCGGTTTGCGCACCCAATGTTTCATGGCGCCCGCCTTGGGATCTGTATTCTCCCAGTCCTCACGAAAGATGGCCATGGTTGTGCGCGCGCCTTCTTCAGAAAGAAACAGCGCTGCTTCGGCGGCGCTATTGCCGCCGCCCACGACCAGGGCATCTTTCCGAACATAAGGGTAGGGCTCGACAAAACGATGATGGACCTTCGCCAGATTCTCTCCCGGAACATTCAGCCGGCGCGGATGGGCCATTGCACCAATTGCAAACAAGACAGCACTGGCCGTGTATTCCGCGCGCGAGGTGCGAATCGCAAAACCGTCAGGTTGTAACTGTTCTACCTTGGTTACCTCTTCGTCGGTATTGATGCGCAGATCGCTTCTGAGCACGAAATGAATGTAATGCGACAAGAGCTCTTCGCGGGTGGGCTTTTCGCGGCAGGGTTTGAGCGAACCTTCATACATTTCCAGTTCGTTCGGGGTCGAAAAGAGGGTTCGTCCAACCGGGTACTGCCGGATTGTGTCCGCAATCGTGCCTTTTTCGATGACTAGATAGTTGAGACCTTCGCGCGCGGCAGCCTCGGCGGCCGAGAGTCCGGCTGGGCCGGCGCCGATGATGAGCAAGTCAAAGTGTTCAGCCACGAGTGTTATCTAGCAAAATCGAAGTAACAAAGTCCAATCAACTGGCGAGATTCTGTCCTCTTATAAGAGGTGCGGGCTTCTTCACAGGCCAGGGCGAAACGTTTTGGCGCCCACAGTCATTCAGGATAGGACATAGAAAAACAGAAGACAGACTCAAATGAATCTCACCCCACGCTACTGGTCAGAAACACCCCACAAAGCGGGCTCGGGAACCCCCTTCCCAGCCCGCTAACCTCCGCAGGTGGAAGTCACAGCGTTGGGGATGAGGATGACATTTGAGGCTGGTTGAGAGAAGAGGAGAGTGCTCCGTGTCTAAGGCGGCAGCAATTGAACGGCGAGTATTACCGGCGCTTCATTGCAGACAGAGGAAGCGTGTTTCAGCGGCCTCGGCGGGTAGTCATGTGGCCTAGCACCCGATGATTCATGTGCTAACGACATTGGAAGGACGATCTTGACAGGTTTTTTACATAGTAGTATAAGGCGCTTGTCCTCGTACTCTTAAAACCGCGAACGAGCAGCTTCGCTCCTTATTATACCAATACAGTCTTCGTGATCTGTCTTTGCTTTGGACAGTCGCCCTTACACTGGGAAGTCCTTTTTTGCATCTGCTGAACAAGTTCATCGTCATTCGTTCTGCCCTCAACACACGAGAAGAGTTCGGAGGTGCGCCGACCATAGAAAGGAGCAAACTAAAATGCAACAGGTAAGCGCGGTCAGCAATGTCTACAAGTGCGCTGATCCAGAAACGGTGACACTGACTTTTGTGGCTCATAATACCGACATGAGGATTACTTATCGATTTGATGACGAGGATCAGCCACGTATCGTGCAAGGTAATAGCTTCAGCTTTAAACGGACCTTGCCATTAAGGATTCTTAGAGTCTTTTTTCACTTTATTAATGAGTCTGGCACTGGAGGGTCATATGACGTCCAACTGAGCGGTAGCAACGGGGGAACATTTCCCGATCCGCCTCCGGTGCTGCAGGCAGGTGACTTCGTGCCCTTCAGGAGATACGCATTCATAGCCTAGGGCTGTGCCTCGGAGAAGGAGCTTGTATGAGACGCGGATTAATGATTGCTTTCGTTGCGCTGTCAATTTCTTTCTTTGCGGCGACTTGTGTATCAGCTCAAGAATCAGCCGAAGATCAGAAGATTGAAGCCGCCAGAAGGAAACAGGCTGAACTCAAGAGACAAATCCTTGAGGAACTTGAAAAACAAAATAGATCTCTCGAAGAACAATTGAACGAGCTAAGGAAAGAAAAAGTGGGAAAGTCTCCGGTGTTGTCTGCTGAATCTCAAGTGAATTCAGAAGCCCCTTCAAGCCCAAAGAGGATCGAGGCCGCCGGCAATGCTGAGGGCGGTCTGCCGAGCCCTGGCGTTGGGAACGCGGCAAAGCTGTTAACACCTTTAACAGCCGTTACTTCAACCACTCCGGTAGGCAGTCAGACTGACAAGAAATGCTTCGACCCAAGCAATCTCAGTCGAGCAGATCAGGCCGTTTGCTTTCTGGCGCGAAACATAATTCAAAGGAGAATAGCCGGAGATACCTCAAGCGTAATAGCTCCCAACAAGGGAGATGAGACCTTTCTTTTGCCCGCTTTGGTAGGCAGGATAGCCCAGGCAGGACAGAGCGCCACGATTGATGCTGCCGTCAAATCCTTTGTTCTCGATGTTGAAGCATCAAACACAGATAAGCAACTTGGTTCTGACCCGAAGAGCTCCGGAACAACCTCTCTCGGAGTGAAAGGTGGCATTCCGTCAGTGTTGAGTTGGGCCGTAGAGAATGGCGCAGCGGTATCGTCGAGAGACGGGACGACAGTTACGTTTCGGTTCAATCCCGTGGGAATATCCGAAGCTCTTTCCGGCCAGGGGTTCATAAGCGGATTCAGAACCCATGAAGATGACTCACTCGCCAAGTTCTTCAAGAAGACATCAGTAGGCTTTTCCTTTGATACAACGCGAGGAACGAACCCACCAACGCTCATTGGCAGTAAACAGCAGTTGTCCGCAGTCTCCTTCCGATATCAGTTCGTTAACCAACGAGACCCGCGCGATAAACGGTACAAACAAATGTGGGACGAATTCTTTGCGAAGCAGGGACTCGATTTCACAAAACAACAGACGGACCAATTAATCAAACTGGAGCTCGCAACCGCTGAGGGGGGCTTTAAGAATGCAACCCTGCAACGCTGGCTGGATGAGACTAACGGTGCTCTCGCCCGAACGACGATAGTTGCGACCGAATTGAATAAGCTGGATGCAGAAGAGGAAGTGCGAAAGGTCATCGAGCAACGGTTATCCGAATTGCCAGTAAGCGAGTTAGAGACAGACCCTGCTCTAGTCCAGGCTTTATCCGATTTCCTTGTGGCCTATTTGCCGTATCTAAAAGAGAAGAAGCGAATCATGGATGAAGTCTCCAAGGGAACTTTAGTCACCTTCGAATACACAAACTACCGGGAGCCAAACGCTCCTGATCTTTCAAATCTTCGATTTATTGCTGAGAAGGGAACAATCGGCGGAATCGACATCACGGCTAATGCCTCACTCACCTTCTATAACAAGGAACCGGCTGGTCCCAACATACAGAAAATTCGCGACTTTGATTTTTCGGCACAATTGGACAAAAAGACACGCGACCTAATGGGCCTTGGACCGGGCACACTCTCCTTTACCGGTAAGTACCAGCGTTTGATGAGCAACGCTGTCGCCTTCGACGGAACCGTTCTACCTAATACCAAAGGCGATATCGCTGCCGGTCAGATCAAATTCATCATACCGATCAAAGATTCGGGTGTAAAAATCCCTTTTTCAATTACGTTTGCGAATCGTACTGAGCTCGTTCGGGAAAGAGAGGTGCGAGGGAACTTTGGCTTCACCCTCGATCTCGATACGTTATTCGCAAAATTCAAACCGTTTTCAGCGGGACCACGTTAAATCTCGCTGCTTCTAGAGAACTGGTAAGCGAAGTCGCGCTCACGTGACAATTTACCTTTGGAGGAAATACTATGAACATCGACATACTTCTTCCTCAAAGTGGCATTGGGTTTGTCACAAACAACCGGGGCCCCAATGGTGAGTTTCAGTTTGGACAGCAGTCTACGATCGATGCAGCGATCAGAGTGGCCGGCGCCTGGGACGAACTCCATTCACAACACCCCTTCTCCATTGGGCAGATTTCAAAAAAAGGCGGCGGACCTTTTCCCCCTCATAAATCTCACCGGCTGGGCCTCGATGTTGACGTAAGGCCAATGCGCACCGATGGAAAAAATGAGCGAGTGACAATCGCAGATCCCGAATATGATCGAGCCCTGACCACGGCCCTGATCAATCTATGGTGGCTGGAGGCGCCGGTCCAAAACCTCTTCTTTAATGATCCAACCGTGATTGCCGCGGGACTCAGCCGGTTTGTCAACGGGCACCATAACCACTTTCACGCACGACTGAGAACGAAAGACGCGACCATCAGGATCGGTGATCGAGGCTCGGATGTGGCGGAAGTTCAGACTAAGCTCGGCCTCGAGGCCGACGGCCGGTTCGGCCCGGTTACGCAGCATGCGGTCGAACAATTCCAAGCCTCTCATGGCCTTACACCAGACGGCGTTGTCGGGCCAGCAACCTGGGCGGCTCTGAAAGCGGCCTAGCTGTTGCACGTCTTAACCGGCGAGCAGATTGACTCGCCCACCCTTGACGCAATTGACAAAGGAGAATTTTATGTCACCGAAGAAATCCAGTAAGACCAGCTCTTCAGCTAAAGATTCAAACGGCGTTGCATTCAGTTTTAGCGGCCTCTCGAGCAAGCAGATCGGATCGTTGCGCGCTGCTAAACAGAGCGCCTCAAAACAATTTCTGCGGCCCATTCAGACAGCCTCGTTCTCAGCTCTGTCGGCTTCGACCAGTCCCGACCCTGGTATGAACCTGGTGGGGGTTGGACTTGGAGAACAAATTTCCGGCGGCAAGAACACGGGTGTGCTGGCGGTGAAGTTTCTGGTGCGCATTAAGTATCCCGACAACCAGATTCCCCCCGGCGAACGTTTGCCGCGCGAAGTTAATGGTTATCCGGTCGACGTGGAACAGGTCGGCACCTTTCGCCGCTTTATTCCCGCAGCCGCAGCCGCAGCGGCGCCCCAAATGCCCAATCCGCGTAAGAAAATCCGGCCGGCGCAGCCGGGGTGTTCCATCGGCTTCAAAGATCCAGGCAATCAATTCATCATGGCCGGAACCTTTGGCGCACTCGTCAGCAAGGGACAAAGACGATTTATTCTGAGCAACAATCACGTACTCGCCGACGAGAACAAGCTGCCTATCGGCTCAGACATCTTTCAGCCCGGTTTTCTCGATGCCGGCAATCCGCCGAACAATAGTGCGATTGCCAAGTTGACGAAGTTCGTGCCCATCGTGCCCGGCGTAACGAACAAAGTCGACTGCGCCATCGCCGAGTTGAATGACAAAAACCTGGCGACTAACTCTGTGTTGTTCATTGGCCCGCCAAAGGGGAAGGTACCCGTCCAGATTGACATGGTTGTACATAAGTTCGGACGCACGACCGGCTTCACAGTTGGGCGAGTTACCAGCGTCGAAACCGACGTCAGCGTTCAGTACGAAGTGGGTAACATCACGTTCGAGAATCAGATCATTATCGTCGGCTTGAGTGCCCAGCCTTTCAGCGCTGCCGGCGACTCAGGTTCGATGATTCTGGAACGGAGTACGAACAAGGCAATTGGCTTGCTTTTTGCCGGCTCTCCAACTCATACTATCGCTAATCACATCAAGGATGTTTTGGCGGCCTTAAATGTCAGCCTGACGTTGTAGCTTGGCGGAGGCACTATCGCTAAAGAACAGCAAGTTCGCGAGGTAAAGAGACGACACTCGCCACGTCTGCTTAGTCAACCGGGCGTGGCCGGTGTCGGTATCGAAAAAGATGAGGCGGGCGAGTACGTCCTGGCTGTTCATCTCGACGACAGCGATCCCAAAGCGGTTAAAGATTTGCCCACTGAGATCGAAGGCGTCCCCGTGAAGTACATCCGTAGCGGTCCTTTCCGCAAGCTCGACAAAGGCGTAGCCAATTCTTCTTAGACAATAATGAGCTGCCAGATATAATTCCCTGGCTTGAAACAGCAGGACCAATCAACAGATTCAGGCCGCGCAATCCTACCTTCCGTGAACAGGCTCGGCGGAATCCTATTGCCCTTCACCACGCCCTTCGATCTGAATGGTAAAGTTCAGACACAAGCCCTCAAAGCAAATATCAGAAGGTGGAATAAAACTGGCATCATTGGCTATGTTGCTCTTGGTTCCACGGGCGAACGTGTTCATCTTGATGAGCTCGAATGTCTCGAAGTAATCGAGGCGGCTCGTGAAGAGGTGCCGAGCGGGCGGGATGGCTTTGCCTTCATCGTCGGAGCCGGGCAACAGAGCACCTTAGGCACAATCAGAGATATCAAAAAGGCGGCGACAGCCGGCGCGGATTGTGTACTAGTAATTACCCCGCACTTCTATCGCCCGGCAATGACGCAAGAGACGCTTGTTACTCATTACACTGCCGTGGCTGACTCGTCGCCCGTGCCGGTGATCCTGTATAGCATGCCGGCATTAACGGGCATCAAGATTGCTCCAGAAACCGTGGCCCAACTGAGCGCGCATGAAAACATCATTGGCGTAAAAGACAGTTCAAGTGATCTTCGAGAGTTCGAAGCGACGGTGAAAATGTGCCGCCCGGATTTTGCCGTGATGACCGGAAATGGCACGGTATTGCGGGAGGCGTTGCTTGCCGGTGCGAGGGGAGCGATTCTGGCCGCCGGCTGCGTAGTTCCCGAAATCTGTCTGGAAATTCTTTGGACAATTCAGAAGGGTGAGGACGGCAGGGCTAAGAGTCTTCAGGAAAAGCTCACTCCACTTGCCGCGGCCGTCACGACGAAATACGGAATCGGCGGATTGAAAGCCGCGATGGACTTGAATGGTTACATTGGCGGCGCCGTGCGCGCGCCTCTGCTTGCGCCGGAACAGCGCGCGCGCGAAGAGATTGCACAGTTGCTGAACGAAGCGCAAGCAGCGTTCGATCGTTTCTCTGGGAGCGCGGGCGTCTCGCCCGCAGCGAGCGCGCAGCGCGAGTGAGATTTGGGCAGAAGAGTAAGTCGCGAGGTCATCGCGCCTGGCGGCGCTCGCGGTGGACGAGACGCCCGCGCTTAGCGGACAGGCGTCTCTCCCAGTGCTGGCAGAAGCGCGGCATCGTGCGTAGAATGGGCGACAGGAGCCTAAAACATTTTGAGTACCGCCGAAACCGCCTGTTACAGCACCCCTGAGGAATCGGGCTTGCGCGTTGAGAGTCTCTCTTTCGAGAGCATCCCGAATCAATCTCGACTGTTCCTCGACTATCTGCGTGATCCCCTGACATTGACACGGTTTTATCCTTCAGCTGTCCGCTACCATCACGAATTGCCGCAACGGACCTCTGAAGTTCTCTCTGCCTACACCGTCAATCGTCAAGAGGTATGCGCTGCCCTCGAGCGAATGAACACTGCGTGGGGCGCAGGTCCAGAAACCTTAAGGAATATCGAGTTGCTGCGCGATTCCGACTGTCTCGCGGTCGTATCGGGCCAGCAGGCGGGCTTGTTTACTGGTCCGCTCTATACAATTTACAAAGCAATTTCCGCAGTCAAACTCGCCGGGTGTTTATCGCATCGCAATGCCAAAGCTGTTCCCGTGTTTTGGATTGCCGCCGAAGATCATGATTTTGTAGAAGTAGCTAAAGCGGAATTCATCGGTCGCGATTGCCGGCTTGCCAGCGTTGATGTTCCTGCACAACTTCACCGGGAATGTGAACCGGTGGGCAAAGTAGTTCTCGACAACTCCATTCAGCAGGTAATTACTCAACTAATAGAGTCGCTCCCCCACTCGGAATTCATTCCCGAGCTCGAAGCAATCTTGCACGATTCGTGGAAGCCCGGTTGCACGTACACCGAAGCTTTTAGCCGAATGATGACGGCGTTGTTAGGTCGCTATGGGCTGGTGTTTCTCGATCCGCTCGACGCTGAATTGAAACGGCTTGCGGCGCCTCTCTATGCGGAGGCCGCCCGCCGTGCTCCCGAGATCGCCACAGCGCTCGCGGCACGCAGCCACGAGCTTGAAGCAGCTGGTTACCATGCCCAGGTCCTCGTTACTGAGAATTCATTCCCGCTGTTTCTGCACGATTCAAACGGTGACCGGCACGCGGTAATGCGGACGGAAACAGGCAAGTACAAAGCAAAAACAACGGATGAGGAGTATTCCGCAGAAGAGCTGGCCCAGCGGGCAATGAGCCATCCCGAAGAGTTCAGCCCCAATGTTCTCTTGCGAGCCGTGGTCCAGGATTATCTTCTTCCAACGGTTGCTTACCTGGGTGGTTCTGCCGAGATTGCGTATTTTGCCCAGACCTCTGAAGTCTACCGTCTGCTCGAACGGCCCGTAACGCCGATACTTCCTCGCTCGAGTTTGACGATGGTCGAACCTCACACGGGAAGAGTGCTCGAGAGATACGGACTCAGCCTGGTCGATCTGTTCGCCGGCTTGGAAAACGTGCTGGCCAGGGTGGTGGAAGAGCATCTGGGAAGAGACACCGCAAGCACGTTTGTACAAGTCGAAGAGGATATGAATGCGGAGCTTGATAAGTTGCGCGAGAAACTAAAAGCCGTTGATCCAACGCTGGCCGATGCGTTAGAGACCGGCAGGCGCAAGATTAATTATCAGCTCGAGGGGTTGCGGACCCGGTTTCACCGCGCCCAAATGAGTCGAGACGAGGCGGCTCAACGGCAACTGCTTCGCGCCTTCGATCAGCTCTATCCGGAAAAGGCCTTGCAAGAGCGTCGCATCAATATCACGTCGTTGCTAGCCCGCCACGGCTCGTACGTGATCGAGTGGATCTACAATGCGATCAATCTTGGATCGAACGAACATCAGATAGTTTATTTGTAGGTTGTCAGTGATCAGTGGTCAGTTTTGGTCTTTGGCCTTTGGTCTTGGGCCTTTGGTCTTAGGTCTTAAGTATTCGGTCTTGAGTCTTTGGAATTGAATCTACAAAGGCCAAAGGCCCAAGACCAAAACTAACAACTGACAACCGACCAACAAATCCATGTCAAAAATTCGCGTTCTTGCCGATCATGTTGCC
Organism: Pyrinomonadaceae bacterium; assembly: GCA_035644135.1. Taxonomy (GTDB): domain Bacteria; phylum Acidobacteriota; class Blastocatellia; order Pyrinomonadales; family Pyrinomonadaceae; genus PSRF01. Next base: position 84,643 of record DASQPD010000019.1, on the reverse strand, counting down.
AATCAAATCGCCGCCGGCGAAGTGGTCGAGCGGCCAGCTTCTGTCGCTAAGGAGCTTGTTGAGAATGCAATCGATGCGGCGGCGACCCGGATCACCATTGACATCGAGGGTGGTGGCCGGCGGCTTTTGAAAGTTACGGATGACGGCGAAGGCATGATTCGCGACGATGCGCTGCTTGCCTTTGAGCGCCACGCAACCTCGAAGATCAGTGGCTCGCAGGATCTGGCTGCCATTGCGACGCTCGGGTTCCGCGGGGAAGCCCTGGCTTCGATAGCTTCGGTTGCAAAGGTCGAACTCGTGACCAGAATCGAGGATGTCCCAGCGGCGACGCGAGTGGTCATAGAGGGAGGTCGAATGCGAGATGTCAGAGACGCAGCTCATCCTCGAGGGACCACAATTGTCGTCCGGGATCTGTTCTTCAATGTTCCTGCGCGGAGAAAGTTTCTGCGCTCCGAGGCAACCGAAACTTTTCATCTAACAAATCTGGTCACGCACTACGCTCTTGCGCATCCGGAGATAGCATTCACTTTGACGAACAACGGACGGGAAGCCGTGCGCGCCAGTCCGGCAAAGGATCTCAGGGAACGTGCCTACCAGATCTTTGGACCGGAATTCCTCGAGAATCTGCTGGAAGTAAATGGTGGTTACTCTGAAGTCGCGCGAATCCGCGGCTTTGTGTCCGCACCTCGTGATAGACGAACCTCGCGCGATGCACAGTACCTCTTCGTAAATGGCCGCTTCGTGCGCGATCGACTGATCGCGCGCGCGCTTTCAGAAGGTTACCGTTCGATCCTACCGCGTGGAGTTTACCCGGCGGCCCTGCTGTTTATCGAAACGCCGCTTGAAGAAGTGGACGTGAACGTTCATCCGGCTAAGACCGAAGTGCGCTTTCGCAGGGCAGCCGCGGTTTCGGATGCCGTGCGCGAGGCCGTGCGCGCCGCGCTGGCCAGCAACGGTTACGTTGAAGAAAGGCCCGTCACCGTTCCTTCCGGAACAACCGAACGAATGAGTGGCGAGTCTGGCGCCGCGTTCTCAGCTGCGGCATGTGATTCACCATCAGCAAGAACCGTCGACGCGTTCAATAGAGACATCTCAACATCAGCTCCGCCACCGCGAGTTGAGCAATCACGGATTGATTTTGCCCGGACTGTTGAGACGTTTCCCGATGAAGAATTCGTTCCGGATCTTCCGGCCATTAAGGCCCCAGCCGAGCCGCCGGAGAATCCAATCGAAGATGCAGGGCTGAAAGCGGAGGCGGCTTCCAGCTCCGAGAACGTCAGGACGCAAGCCGCCACGAGGACCGCGCTGCCACCACTGGCGTCGGCTGAGAAGTTTGTTGGTCAGGTAACGGTCGATTCCCTGTCGCCGGATATCCGGCCCTTGGGTCAACTCGAAGAGAGCTTCATTGTGGCCATCGACGACGAGGGCTTGCTGCTAATCGACCAGCACGTCGCCCACGAAAGAATTCTGTTCGACAAATATCGAGCCCTCGAGGCCACACGTCGAGCAGAGTCGCAGAATTTGCTGGTGCCGGAGACCTTTGACCTGACACCCGCCCAGACGGCTGTCTTTGAATTGGTATCCGAGGAACTTGAGAATTACGGTTTTGAGTTAATGAGGCTTTCAGGGCGCACGGTGGCGATCAAGGCCACGCCGGCGGATCTTCCCGCCGGCGAAGCGCGCAACATGCTGGCGGAGATCCTGGATTCGGTGGAGCTCGAGAAACGAGGCTCGGCGCGAGAGACCTTGCGTGACGAGATTGCCGCGTCACTCGCTTGTCACGCGGCGATAAAAGTTAACACTCCGCTGGCGCCGGAAAAGATGCGTTGGTTGATAGATCGATTGTTGCTCACCTCATCACCCACGACCTGCCCGCATGGAAGACCGGTGATCTTGCGTCTCACCACACGGGACATCTTGAAAGGCTTTCACCGGATTTAACCATTAGAATGTAGGTGGCGTTTAAGTCGGTTGTTATGGTCCACAATCATGATCACGGATGCGTACTGCTAAAAAAACGATCCACGAAATCACACGAAGCCGCACGTAAAGAGAATAGCAAGTCCGTGTCATTTCGTGTGATTTCGTGGATCGTTTTTTGTCCGAACAGAAGGCGGGGTCGAGCCAGCTTAGAGCCGGTTAAGCGTGGTGAGCACGGCCTCCAAATCCGACAGGTCGGACAACAGCGCATCCGGATGGTGTTCCAATAAATCTTCGCGCGAGTAGAAGCGGCCGGTGTTCACAGCGAGGGCTCTCGCTCCAAAATGGTGAGCGCAGTGGATATCGTTGGGTGTATCGCCGATTACAATGAATTGAGACGGTTGCAGTTCCAGCCCCAGATGGAGCCGGATACGATTAACCGCAAGCGCAGGAAGATCGCGGCGGTCGTGCGACTCGTCGCCAAATGAGCCGGGCAAGGTGAAGAACTTCGACAATCCGACTAGATCCATTTTCAAGTGCGCAGCTGGTTCAATATTCCCGGTCATAAGCGCGGACTGGTAGCGAGGATGAGCGTCAACGGCCTCAAGCGTTTCCCACACACCCGGCAACAGATAGAAAAATTGCTTGCCGTTTGCTGTAACCTTTTGCATTTCCTCCATGTAGCATGAACGCAACTCTTCCACGCGCTCGATTATTTGTTCGCGCGTAAAGCCTTCGTGACGTAGTGCTTCGCCAACAATCTGCAGGTCGGTCATTCCGGACACGCGCATTTCAGCTAAGCGGCCGGCAGTGCCGAATACGCGCTCAAGGACGGGAATCGTGTAATCCTTGAAGGCGTCAGTTCGTTCTGACCTGATCAGTGTGCCGTCAATGTCCCACAGCAGGATGCGCAGGTCTGACTCTTTGATGTTGGCTTGAGCGAACATAGTCGACTACGCACCACTAAAACACACGAACAAAATGCGGAACCAACACGAACTGCGTTTGGGTTTTCTTCGTGTAATTTCGTGGATCATTCAATGACCGCCAGAACGTCGCCGGCATTAACGGTTGCGCCGGGTTCTGCGTTAACGGAAACAACAGTTCCTGTTTTGGGCGTCTTCAGTTCGTTCTGCATCTTCATTGCTTCAACCACCAGAATGCTGCTGCCCGCCTTGACTGCCGCACCCGCTTCTACCAGCACACGTACAACCTTACCCGGCATAGGCGCGATGATCTCGACCGCCCCATGGTCATGGCGGCTTCCCGACTGCGCACTGCTGAGTCGTTTCGGATCGATGATCCGGATTGAGTACTCATTTCGATCGAGGTGAACCGTGAACTTTTCGCGTGTCTGCTCGACCCGACAATCAAAGACTCTGGTGCCTTCCAGCAGCAGGTAATGATTTTCATTGCGCTCACGAATCTCAACTTCGTAATTGCGACCGTGAATCTCTGCAAAGACCTTTTGCTGCTCAATTTTGATTATGAGCCCGTGTTCGGTTCCCGCGAGCTCGGCGATTAGTTTCATAAGTGCCTGTTAATGAAAGACTGACAAGTAGTTTGTCAGCGAGCTTTTCCTCTCGCCACTGCCCGCCGCCCCGACATCTTCCAGCGCGTCTGCCCGGGACTGGCCGCAGTTTTTTGGGAAGTCTCGCGCTGGAGCCGGAGGTAATGAATCGCTGCCGCAATTAACGCCAAATCGCGCGCCCGTATTTGTCCTTCACTTTCTGGCGTGTTTGCGGTTGCCAGGTCTCGCCTTTGCTTGAAACGAGAAATAAAGCCTGTATCCAGATTGCCTGCGATGAATTCCTGGTCGCGTACGATTTCCCTGAAGAATCCGAGCGTGGTTTTGATCCCATCAATTGCGTACTCGTCGAGCGCGGTTCGCAGCCGATCGATGGCCTTATCTCTGCTGCGTCCCCAGACGGCCAGCTTTGAGATCATCGGGTCGTAGTAGATCGAAACATCCGAGCCCAGCTCGACTCCACTATCGTCCCGCACGCCCGGACCGGAGGGCACTCGCAGATAGCTAATCCTGCCCGGCGAGGGAACGAAATTGTTTTCTGCGTCTTCCGCATAAACGCGGCATTCAATTGCGTGACCGTGCCAGCCGATCTCCTCCTGACGAAACGAGAGCATGGCGCCCGCGGCCACGTTGATTTGTTCGCGCACGAGATCGATACCTGTCACGAGTTCAGTCACCGGGTGTTCGACCTGCAAACGCGTGTTCATCTCCAGAAAATAGAATTCGCGAGTCGCGCCGGCGACCAGGAACTCGACCGTACCTGCGCCGGTGTAATTCACTGCGCGGGCGAGCTTGACCGCGGCCGCACCCATGCGCTTGCGCAGTTCCGGATCGTTTATCGGCGACGGACATTCCTCGATAACTTTCTGGTGCCGGCGCTGGATTGAGCATTCACGTTCGCCCAGGTGCACGGTGTTCCCAAACGTGTCCGCAAAAACCTGAATCTCAATATGTCTGGGCCGGTCGATTGCTTTTTCGAGGTACAGAGAAGAATCGCCGAACGCCGCCGCTGCTTCTGACTGCGCAGTTTCGAAAGCGCTGAGCAATTCATCGTACGAGTGCACGAGTCTCATTCCCTTGCCGCCACCGCCGGCCGCAGCTTTCAACATCACCGGATAGCCGAATTGCTCAGCCAGCTCTTTTGTTTGACTAAAAGTTGCAAGAGGCTCAACTGTGCCCGGGACGATCGGCACCCCTGCCTGCATCGCTGCGCGCCTGGCCGTCGTCTTTGACCCCATTATCTCCATCGCTTCAGGACGCGGACCAATAAAGGTCAAGCCGGCTTCGACAACGGCGCGGGCGAAGTCAGGGTTTTCAGCCAGAAAGCCATAACCAGGGTGGATCGCTTCAGCCCCGGCTTTCAGAGCCGCGGCGACGATTTTGGGAATGGAAAGATAGCTTTCGGAAGAAGGAGAAGGACCAAGCAGGACCGCCTCGTCAGCAAGCGAAACATGAACAGCCGCGGCGTCAGCCTCCGAGTAGACGGCGATGGGGGAAATGGCTAGATCGCGGCAAGCACGTATCACCCGCACGGCAATCTCACCACGGTTGGCTATCAGAAGTTTGCGGAACATTGGAAGGTGGTCAGTGGTCCGTAGTCAGTAGTCAGTGGTCAGTAGTCAGTGCTCAGTGGTGGTCAGTTGTCAGTAGTCAGTGCTCAGTGGTGGTCAGTAGTCAGTAGTCCGTGGTTCAATAGTTCGCAGGGCATCTCGACACTTTGTTCTTCAGTGTTCTAAACCACAGTTAACCACTGACAACTGACCACTGACAACTGACCACCGACAACTGACCACCGACAACTGACCACTGACAACTGACCACTGGCAAAACTAAACCACTGCTGAGTTGGCCGGTTGGCGAGGGTCGTAGCGAATAACCACCTTGGCGCCGGGAGAATAGTCCTTGCTTAGATCCTGCTGCTGCTGGAGGTCGAGTGCCTGTGAGGATTCATATTCAACCCCGGCAATGTTGTAAGTGTAGAAAACGTGCGTGATGCGACCAGCCTCGTCCAGTGTGTTGTCAAGAATCTCACCCTCGACAATGCGACCGGTTGTTAGTAGACGCGAAATACGCGAGGCTTCGTCTTCCTTCTTCGTTCGGAAGCGGTCGAGAAACGACATGATGGAGTGTAGCTTAGGGTTTGATTGCGTTTGTCGAGGCGGTTGAGCCGATTACGCCCGGACCAGCCTCAGAGGTTTTGGTTATCAGACCATCACGAACAATCAGATCGTCTTCAGTCCCTGGAATCTTATCTGGGCCGGCCAGACGCAGTTCATAGTTCGTAAAAGACCAGCCGGTAGGCAGCCTGTCGTCCGTGGTTGAATCAACCGAGGCATTGCGAATCACCACGCCTTGCAGGGTGCGCGGTTTTCGCTGCGGCAAGGCAGCCAGATCTGCTCCACTAGGCTTGTAAGCACCAGGGCTGAGAGGGCCGATGCCATTGAGGGCTTCAGCCAGCGAACCGTCCGGATCGGGAAGGCTTTTCAGCAGGTCCTGCGGATCCGAGGGAAGCGAGTGGTAGCGAATCCCGTACTCCACGAAAGCCCGATCCATCCTGTAAATCCGGGCATTGTATGCGGCTTCAAGCGCCCATTGTCGATGGCGCAGTCGCGCCGGCACGCTAACCGCAATCAGCGTTGCGACCAGACCGCAACTCAACGCAGCGGCTGTAAAACCGCGGCGAGCATATCTGAGACCGCAAAAACGGACAGGGTCGCGCAGGATCGACTTATAAATCCTTCGGCTCACGAAAAGAACAAAGATGGTTGCCGGTATCGCGATCCACTTCATTCGCCAGGCGGCAGTTTGGGCGGCTATCGCCGGAGACCAAAGGCTGAAAGAGAACGGAACGCGCTGAAAAAAAGCAATAACGATTTGGGCCACAAGCGCCAAAACCATTAGAGAGCCCATCGTTGCGAGCACCAAGGCTCGGCCGTAAGAGGGCAGTTCCTGTTCAGGTTTCGGTAGTGGCTCACCAACAGACTGGGCGCCGCACGAGACGCAGCCATTGCTAAAATCGCCAGCAAACTTAAGGCCGCAGCAGGGACAGATAGTCACTTGTTCATACCTCGAGCGCGAGGAAAAGGGGCTTATCTTTGATGACATTCGGGTCTGTTAACCAGCCTTGTGTACAAGAGTCTGTTCGGTCCGGCGTTCAGGTCCCGAATTAGATGATGAATAGGACGATTGCGTATTCGATTCAGTTTCAATATTGGCCCGATTAAGTTCGCGCCAGGTATGGTACATCCGATGAGCGAAGGTCCAGTAAGAACCGATCGCCAGCACCCACAGAACCGCCGGCATCCGGTTCGCGAAGAAGTTATTCGATCCGGGGTGCGTGCTTAATGCTCCAATAATGAAAAGAACCACTCGTTCCGGGCGTCGCAAAAAGCCTACATCGCACTTGGGAATCAGGCTTTCAGCTCGGGCGCTCGCGTAGCTTACCATAACCGACCCCATCAGTGCCGCGCCCGCAAGAAAAACGTTAAGAGTTGAGTGAAATTCCGTGTTACGGGCGTAAAACACCATTAGCCCGACGAACACGACCATGTCTGATAGCCGGTCCAGGGACGAATCGAGAAATCCGCCAAAACTGGTTACTCGGCCTGATAGGCGGGCGACCTGTCCGTCCAGCATGTCAAAGAGATTGGCTACGATCAGGACGATTCCGGCCCAGAAAAAACGGCCAAAGCCAAAAAGCAGACCGCAACCGACGTTTAAAGCGACGCCGATTACGGTCAGGAAGTTGGGGTTAATGTGGCCGTGGGCCAGCCAGCGTACCATCGCGTCGATGATCCGTTGGCAGGCGCGTCCGATGCTGGCCCCAAACACTCTTTTCGGTTTCTCCTTTGCCAGCCATTATGCCGAAAAGAAGGAAAACTGTCAGTAACCAAGGCAGCACTCTTGAGGGTGCCTGAAAAGTGCCGTAGGTGAACGCTGAAAACGGATCCACGAAACAACACTAACAGACCGCGTGATCATCCTATGGTGACTCGTTCTCTTTTACGTCGTGGAGCGTGGTCAGTCGTCTGATCTCAAAATTCCGCGCACCGGCGGGAGTGCGCACTACTACTTCGTCACCTTCTTCTTTTCCCATCAGGCTCTTGCCCACCGGCGACGTCGTCGAGATCAAGCCCTTTTGCGGATCGCTCTCCTCAGGTGTGACCAGCCTGTAGGTAACCTCTTCATCCCGTTCGGCGTCGTAAAGCATCAGCATCGAACCGTATCCAGCCCTGCCCCGTGGAATTCGGTTGAGGTCGATCGAGGCAATCTCACTAATGCGCTGGCGTAACTCAACGATGCGCGCCTTCACAACGTTTTGCCGATCAAGCGCGGCCCGGTATTCAGAGTTCTCGCGAAGATCTCCAAACTCGAGCGCCCGCTTAATTTCTTTCGGCAGATGAATGCGCAGCTCAGTCTCTAGTTCGTCGAGCTCACCCTGCAGTTTTTGTTTGATCTCTTGTGACAATGTGCGGCTCTCTTCCTATGTCAGCTGACGGTGATGTTCGGCCTCATTAGGCGCGCCAAACGAGATGCCTGTATCGCGTGCGGTGCGGACCAGCTGACCGCCGGGCGGAACAGTCTTGACATTCGCAATCGCTTCAGAGATGGGCACGGGAACGATGTCTCCTGCCTGAAGGGCCACCATCACTCCCTCCTTTCCTTCTGCCAGCGTGCGCACCGCGCACGATCCGAAGTTCGTTGCCAGCATGCGGTCGAATGCATTTGGCCGCCCGCCCCGTTGCAGGTGTCCGAGGACCACACAACGTACCTCTTTGGTCATGAGTTGCTCCAGTTCCACCCGGCAATAGTTTCCGATCCCTCCCAGCCGTGGAGCGTGCAGCGGATCCCCTTTATCCTGATAGATCTGTTCGCGACCGATTTCGACTGCCCCCTCGGCGATGACGATAATGCTGAAATTGGATCCGCCTGCCTCTCTTGCCCGGACTTTAGCCGCCACCGACTCAATTGAGAAGGGAATCTCGGGAATAAGAATCACGTCCGCGCCGCCTGCGATCCCTGAGTGCAAGGCAATCCAGCCGGTGTTGCGTCCCATAACTTCCAGAATCATCACACGGTCATGAGATTCAGCGGTAGTGTGCAGTCGATCGAGTGCTTCCGTCGCAATGTCCAGCGCCGTCATAAAGCCAAAGGTCAGTTCCGTGCAAGCCAGATCGTTGTCGATCGTTTTCGGCACACCGCACACCGGAATTCCGAGGGCGTTAAATTCCGCCGCAATAGTCAATGTTCCTTCGCCCCCGAGCACCACCAGTCCGTCAATTCCCAGCCGGTTCAGATTCGCGACGGCGTTGCGATAAACATCTTCGGGCTTAGCTGCCACCCCCGCCGTGACGTTTTCGACGAATTTTCCTCGATTTCTAGTGCCGAGTATTGTGCCCCCGCGCGGGAGCAAACCACGAACGTCACCGGGAGTTAAGTGACGAGTTTTGGTGTCTCCCAACAGACCCTCAAACCCGTCTTCAATACCGATGACCCGCATGCCGTATTCGCACGCGGCGGTTTTGACGACCGCGCGAATTACGGCATTTAATCCTGGAGCATCACCTCCGCCTGTTACGATTCCGATGGTTTTCATTGATTACTACTGACCACTGACAAGTTTAAACCATTTTCTTGACGTGTGGCGGTTCGTGATATTCCCCATATTCAGGATATTCCCTTGTAACGATCTCGCCCGGTCTGGTGTTTTTCGTCAGCAACTCAAGTGCATCCCTCAAGACCTTCCGCTGTAGCTCGCGATGATTTGGTTTTCCCAGACTATTTCCAATCTTGAAGCCCTTTGGATAGAGCGCCCGGGGAGGCCGCATCTGCGCCGAAACCTCCGGACTCACAGTTATCAACACGGTCGGAATCCCTTTCATCTCGATTTCGCGTTGGACCGCTACGACCGTGCGGTGACAAACGCTGGGTCAACCGCCTGTCAGAACCACCACGTCCGCCCGCGACCCCTTATCGATCTCATTCGCGATCTCCCGCGCCGTGCCCTCGTACATGGCCTTCAATTGCATGGTATAGCCCATGTACCCAATGTGTTTGCGGGCAGTACTGCGGATGAATCCCTCGTCCTGCAAATCTCGCAGCACATCTATCGGAAAAACTACGTTAATATCTTTGTCGGCATCTGAATGATCGTAGCGATGATGAGTAACTATCAACTGGGACGAGTCGACGTTTTCAGGAATAACTCTGTAACCTAGATCGCCCAGTTCGTCGGCGATGTTGAAAGCCTCCTGATCTTCTAAGTGCACACCACCCGCGGTGACAATAGCCACCGTCACCCTTGAGAGTTCGCCATCGAATGGCGTGAACGGCACACACTTGCGCGAAATAGTCATAACAAATCGAAAGGTCAGAGCCGCCCGTCTGGACCCAACTCTGACCCGTCACTCGCAACGCAAACTACAACTTACGCAAGACTTCAAAAAGCTCTTCGTTGTCTGGTTGATCCGAGATATCGTGGATGTCTTTGTAAGCGAGTTTGCCCTGCTTGTCCACGATGAATATTGCGCGCTCGCTGATCCCGTCACCGGCACGATAGGCACCGTACTGTTTGGCCACTTCTCCTTTAGGGTGAAAATCGCTCAGGAGGTCGTATGAGAGTCCACCGAGGCTCTTTGCCCAGGCGGTATTGCAGGGGACGCTATCGACGGATATGCCCAGAACCTGGGCATCGTAGCCTTCAAAGCGTTCGAGGTCGGCCTCGTACGCCGGCATCTGCGCGGTTCAAACCGGTGTGAAGGCCAGCGGATAAAAGGCTATTACCACATTTTTCTTGCCGCGAAAATCTGAAAGCTTCACCTTCTTGTCTTTTTCCAGATTGCTAGGCAGTTCAAAATCCGGGGCGGCATCTCCAACTTCAGGCATGAAGAGTCCTCCTTCTGGCAGCTGATCGTTTGTAATTCCCAGTAAAGATAATTGACGGGGAAAACGAATTCAAGTAAAGGAGCAACAGCCTTTGGAGTGCGCTGCCTTGTCAGCGCTATTGTTACCCGCTTGGCTCGACTCCAGGTTTGAAAAAGCGCTGACAAGGCAGCGCACTCCAGGGAGTTGCGCTCCTTCGATTGAGTGGGTTGACCCTCAAATCCTGCTCGCGTAGCATAGCAGGGCGCTCGATGAGGGCATCGCGGGATGCGCGTTAGCAAGAAGGCAGCGACACTTTGGATATCGACGACGAAGCAAAAGAGATCGTGCGCGAGATAGGCACGGCGATCAATGAGTCGGTAGAGAATTCGGCAAAGGTCGCCGAGGCTATCGAACGCTTGCGAGACGCCGGCTATGAGATGGAGCTGACCCTCAGACTAGAGATCGGCTTGCGCCCACATGCTGGCGATGACGAAGACAGCGACGCGACTTTGGATCTTACGGATGAGGATGTCCAGGTCCTGCAACGCATGAAGATTCGCATCGACCCCGAACCGTAACATTTTCTATTCGTCATTTTCCATTTTTCATTTGTCATTGCAGATCCAGGAAGGCGGCGAGACGCCAACCCTCCCAGTTCCCCAATGACAAATGAAAAATTATGAAAAATGGAAAATGACGAATGGAAAATGTCTTAACTGCCAGAACGCTAGGTTAGTCCTTGTCTTCCTCGCCTTCGGTCAACTTCTTCTGCCGCAAAGCCGCAGCCCCCAGCAAACCACCCATACCCATCGATTCAACCGCGGTGCTCGGCACCAGCATCAGCGCACCCTTTTCCTTTAGGCCCTCATACAACATGTTCATGGCCCGCAGGTGCAGTGCGGTCGGATTATCCTGGTACGATTCAGCCGCTTTTTCGAACGACTTCGCAATTTCTACTTCCGCCTGGCCCAGAATTATGCGCGCCTGTTTTTCCCGCGCAGCTTGAGCTTCGCGGGACATCGCATCCTGAAGCGCGGCGGGAATGATCACATCGCGCATTTCCACTGATTGTACGGTGACGCCCCAGGGATTCGAGCGCTCATCGATCAGTTTCTGCAATTCCTCTTCAATGCGCTCGCGCCCCCGCAACAAGTCCGTCAGCGAAGTGCGACCGATGATGTCGCGCAGCGCGGTTTGCGCAGCCCAACTGACAGCCTGCGGATAGTTTTGGACTTCCAGCGCGGCCTTTTCCGGATCGTAGACCATCCAAAACAATACCGCATCTACATTCACCGGTACTGTGTCCGAGGTCAGCGTCTCTTCGGCGGCAAAGCTTGTCGTGATCACTCGCTGGTCGATCCACGCTGGAATCGAATCGACGAACGGAATGATCCAGAACAACCCCGGACCGCGCAAGCCGATGTACTTTCCCAGGCGCAGTACAACGGCGCGCTCCCATTGCCTTGCGATCTTGGGAGATTGCGCAAGCACGATACCCAGCAGCGCACCGACAATCACACCAATAGGGTTATTGGTTGCCAGGAAGGTTAGAACACCGAGTGCCAGTGGTGTCAAAAACGCAAGCGCAGAGATTACGTTGACGCGTGGATTGCTCTGCGCCGGCAGATTGCTTCTGGTTTGGACCAAACTTGTCATGTCAGCCATTTTTTCTTATCTCCTTCTTGCGCCTGCCGTACAAATGATCAAGAACGTCATCGAGGGTGAAGCCAAGCGCTCCCGCCTCGGCAATAAATCGATCGCTCAAGGCACGCAACTCCTTCTCGTGATCTTGCTGATCTTTTGCTTCGAAATAGCGGGCGCACACAAATGTTCCCACCCCACGGTGTGTCTCGACGATTCCGCTCCGCTCCAGTTCGGCGTAAACCCTGGCCACGGTGTTGGCGTTGATGCGCAAGTCCACGGCCAATTGCCTTACTGTGGGTAACTGCTCCCCGATCCTTAAGCGGCCAGTAGCGACTGCGAAGCGAATCGCTCGCGTTAACTGGGCGTAAAGAGGCATCGGGTCTGCAGGATTAATGGGAAACATTTTGCCAATCTCAGACTTGTACTACGAAACTAGTACAACTATAGTTTCAGCAAAACTGGGGAAAAAGACTAGCCACAGATTAACGCGGATGAAGCAGCGCGGCCAGGCGCCGCAACCAAGCCAAAACCAAAAGACGATCCACGAAATTACACAAAGTAACACTAAGAATATTCGTGTTACTTCGTGTGGCTGGGTTCGAGTCTTTTCGTGGATCAATTGTCTTGCTTACAAAACCTGGTCACGAAAAACTCGTAGGAGTTTCAGCTATTTGTCTGTTCTGATCTGCGTTATCTGCGTTTATCTGTGGCTAATATTCTTGCTATGGAAACAATTTTTGGGTGACTTCGGGGATCATTTCCTAGTTGATAGAGCCCAGATGATGTTGACATGAAAGTCGGGCAGGAATAGAGTTCTCGAAACGCAAACTTCAATAGCCCCGTTCCGACTCGAGACCTTCCGGAATTTGTACCCGTAGGAGTCACGAACGATGGCCGTTACTCACCGAGGCTTGGACCGCTGTGGAAAAGAAATTCAACTATCTGATTAGACTCGTCAGCAAGAAGACTTCCAGCACCGAGATGCCGGCTACCTTTGCTTTGCGGCTGGCCCAGGGCTCCCCTCAAATCTTCGGTAAAGGCGCGCCTGCTTTCACGGTGGTGATTAACGACGCGAAGGGGCTCGCGGCGCTTTGTAGTCTTGATGCTACTAATGTCGCGGAATCCTACATGTCGGGCGGTCTGGATATTGAAGGGGACATACTGCAAGTCTTTGCTCTAAGGGACATGTTCTCCGATCGCCATCCCTTGCATTTCGTCTGGCGCTTCGTCCGTCCACTCGTATTCGGACAGGTATCAAACGATAAGAAGTCGATCTCGCATCACTACGATTATGATGGCGACTTCTATCGCCTGTTCCTCGACAGAAAGCATCGCTGTTATTCGCAGGGAGTTTTTCTCACCGATGACGAGCCATTGGAAAATGCCATGACTCGCAAGCTGGATTTTGCGATTGAATCGACCGGTCTGAAACCCGGAGACCGCGTGTTGGATATTGGCGCCGGCTGGGGCGCCTTTGTCGAACATGCCGGACGTAAGGGTATTAAGGTGACCGGCCTAACGATTTCTGAGCAGTCGGAAAAATTCGTCGAGGAGTTGATCTCGCAGGAGAAATTACCGTGCGAGGTCCTGCGGCAGCACTTTTTCGAGCACAAAACTGACAGACCCTATGACGCTATTGTCAATTGTGGAGTTACTGAACACTTGCCCGACTATCGTACCTCCCTGGCAAAATACCGCGAGTTGTTGAAGCCGGGGGGAAGCGTTTATCTGGATGCAAGCGCGGCCCGTGAGAAATACCGCAGTGTCACATTCGGGACGCGCCACATTTATCCCGGCAACCATTCGCAGCTATGCCTGCATGACTATCTGGCACATTTTGCGAACACACCGTTTCAGTTAAAAGGTGTGTACGACGATGGTCATAGTTATTACCTGACGCTCAAACATTGGGCCGAGAATCTGGATCGCCACCGCGAAGAAGTGGCCAGGCGTTGGAGTGAATCCCTCTATCGCAAGTTTCAGATTTATCTGTGGGGCTGCGTGGATAATTTTGTTAAGGATAGATTTCAAGCCTACCGCATGGTTCTTCATCTGCCTCAGTAGTGGATGTTCCGCCCGAAAGCCTCCGGTGTACTGCGGAACCTCAGAATTTCTTCGTATAGAAAATCCCGAGTTTCTTCTTTCTTGAGCGTAGCGTTAGTAAACAAATCGATCCACGAAGGCACACGAAATGTTTTTTGGTCGATTTCGTGTGATTTCGTGGATCATGTTTGGGTTTGGTGGCGGCCACTCCCCGCTGCTGGCCTCCATTCAACGTTTTAGTGAGCTAAGATCCGTTTTGTGTGAGGTAATCCCTATGTTATCTTGTCTGGCTTTTAAGCCTTCCAGTTTTTCCGCCTGATCAGGCTCAACAGAGGAGTTGAATAGTTAAGTATGGCTACGCCTAATTCAAACGCGACCGGTAATGGTCAACACGCCGGTAAGGTGGTGCAAATAATCGGTCCGGTCGTAGATATCGAATTCGAAGACACCTTTTTGCCCCCAATCTATCAGGCGCTGAGGATTGTTTCGGATGGGTTTGACGTACCTACGCCGATTGATGTGATTGCGGAAGTCGAACAGCATCTGGGCGAAGGTCGTGTGCGCACAGTGTCGATGCAGCCCACCGACGGAATGGTCCGAGGCATGATGGCTATCGACACCGGTGGTCCAATCACGATGCCTGTCGGCGAGGGCACCCTCGGCCGCGTGCTTAACGTCATCGGAAATCCGGTGGATAACCTCGGCGACGTCAAGCACAAAGAGCGCTATCCGATTCACCGCCATGCCCCGAGCTTCGAAGAACAATCTACCGAGCTCCAGATGTTTGAGACAGGTATCAAGGTAATCGATTTGATTCAGCCGTTTTTGCGGGGTGGAAAGATCGGCTTGTTTGGCGGCGCCGGCGTTGGCAAGACTGTCATCGTAATGGAGTTGATCAACAACATCGCCAAGGCGCGTGCAGGTTTCTCGGTTTTCGCCGGGGTCGGTGAGCGTACGCGCGAGGGAAACGATCTGCTGCGAGAAATGGTCGAATCGAAAGTCATCAATTTCGGCGACAAGTTCTACCACCATCTTGAAGAGACGGGCGACTTTGACATGACCAAGGTCGATATGAAAGCGCTGGAGCAATCCAAAGTGGCCCTGATCTATGGACAGATGACGGAACCGCCAGGAGCGAGACTGCGTGTCGCACTTTCGGGGCTGACCGTGGCGGAGTATTTTCGCGATCAGGGAATGGACGTCCTGCTTTTTATCGATAATATTTTTCGCTTTACTCAGGCAGGTTCGGAGGTGTCGGCCCTGCTAGGTCGCATGCCTTCCGCGGTAGGTTATCAACCGAACCTCGCAACCGAAATGGGCGAAATGCAGGAGCGCATTACCTCAACCAAGACTGGGTCGGTAACTTCTATTCAGGCAGTTTATGTTCCGGCGGACGACTACACTGATCCCGCACCCGCCACAACGTTTGCTCACCTTGACGCCGTTACCGCACTCTCGCGCCAGATTGTTGAGTTGGGTATCTATCCGGCCGTGGATCCGCTGGCTTCTTCGTCGCGTATTCTGGATCCACGCATCCTCGGCGCGGACCACTACAACACCGCGCAGGATGTGAAGCGAGTGCTGCAACGCTATAAAGATCTTCAGGACATAATTGCGATCCTCGGGCTGGACGAACTGTCAGATGAAGACAAGTTAATCGTCGGGCGCGCGCGAAAGATCCAGCGTTTCTTTTCCCAACCCTTCCATGTCGCTGAGCAGTTCACCGGCGTGCAAGGTAAGTATGTGAAGCTGGAGGATTCGGTAAAAGGCTTCCGCGAGATCGTCGAGGGGAAACATGATGATCTGCCCGAGCAAGCCTTCTTTATGGTTGGAACCATCGAAGAGGCAGTCGAGAAGGGCAAGACGATAGCCCGATAGCGATTCGATGAAGGGGAGACGCGGGGAGGGGGAGACGCGGTGAAAGAGGAGACGCGGGGAGTATGATGAAGGCGAGAAAGTGTGAGGCAGCACTATCTACAAGTCGCCTAATCTTCGATTCCCCGCGTCCCCGCTTCTCCCAAACCCGTTCGGTAAGCGAATATGGCTCAACAACTACAACTGGAAGTAATCACTCCTGAACGGCGCGTGCTCGCCGAGTCTGTCGCCATGGTGACCGTACCCGGACTTGGGGGAGAATTGGGTATTCTCCCGGGCCATACCGCACTAATTTCCCAACTTCAGACCGGCGTGCTCTCTTATGTGCAAGAGGGAAAAACCTTTCAATTGCACGTTTCGGGCGGATTTGTTGAGGTGCGGGACGATAACGTTTCGGTGCTGGCGGAAATTGCTGAACGGCCCGAAGAGATTGATGCGGCTCGTGCTCGCCTGACTCGCGAGCATGTGGAAAAGGAACTGGGCTCGTGGAGTGGAACGGAAGAGGATTTCGAAAAATCACGCGCTAAACTCGAGCGCTCAATGGTTCGTCTGAAGCTCGCTTCAGGTGGCTCAGCATGATTAGGTTTGGTTGAGGCCACTTCTGCCGCTGCCTAACCTGATCGCCAGGCGCATCTCGGAAACTGCCTGTGCCAAACCACAAAACACGGCCCGCGCCACGATGTTGTGACCGATATTGAATTCGGTAACCTCGGAAATCGCCGCTGCCGCGCCGACATTCTTGAAAGTCAAACCGTGACCGGCAGCTACCAGCAATCCATATTGAGCTGCCAGCGCTGCTGCCTCACGTAAACGTCTCAACTCATGCCCAGCTCTCACTGCGCCTTCACCGTGAATTCCACGTGCTCCGAGCGTGGCATCTGCATAGGCTGACGTGCAAAGCTCTACTTGTTGGGCATTTATTTCCCGGGCCACCTCGATTTGCTGCGGGTCAGGATCGATAAACAGACTGGCGAGGATCTTCTCCTGACGCAACCGATTTACCGCTGCACGTACGATGGCAATGTTTGCCTTGACGTCGAGCCCACCTTCAGTTGTCACCTCTCCAGGGTTTTCTGCCACCAGGGTGACGGCGTTGGGTCGATTATCCAGGGCGACTTTTAACATCTCTTCGGTCGCAGCCATTTCGAGATTGAGGTAGGTGCTAACCGACTCGCGCAGTATGCGCACATCCGCATCCTGTATGTGCCGGCGGTCTCCTCTAAGATGGATAGTGATTCCATCTGCTCCCGCTTGCTCACAGATCATTGCCGCCGCGACGACACTAGGTTCAGGAGCGCGCCGCGCTTGACGCACGGTTGCTACATGATCGATGTTAACGTTGAGTCGCGCAGTCATTCGATACCTTCCAAACCGGAGTCGCACTCGTCTGCCGGAAGTATACGAAAACGAAACGTCCTCAGCGAGGCGTCAGCCGCGGCCCGACTGCTTAGCGGATCTAATGGCCTGATCATAAACCCCACGGCGCGATTGCCGGCGAATGAGTGCCACCTCGCTGAGCATCTTCATACTATCGCCCGCCAGATTTACTTTGCTGCCTTCGTAATGGTCCCAACGAACAGGAATTTCCCTCAATCGCAATCCAGCGCTATGGGCGACATACAATAGTTCAACATCAAAGCCGAAGCGATCGATCGTTGCGGCTTCGATCACTGGGCGGCAAACGGTCATGCGAAATGCTTTGAATCCACATTGTGTATCCCAGAAGGGCAGACCGGTGGCCAGGCGCACCGCCAGGTTGAAAACCCGTCCCCCTTGTTCGCGCCGCCAGGACTGATGTACCCCAATCAGGCTTCTGTCGATGGCTCGCGAACCAAAAGCCACATCGCACTCCCCACGTTTGATTGGCTCAACCAGCTTGGGAGTTTCAGTAATGGGAGTGGAGAGGTCTGCATCGGAGAACAGAGCAACATCGGCACGTGATGCCAGCAGCCCCAATCTGACCGCCCGTCCCTTTCCCAAATTCGATTGATAACTAATAACTGAAGTGTGGATGTTTCCCGAATCGCTCATCGCCTCGTGCGCCACTGCCGAGGTACTGTCAGTCGACCCGTCATCAACGACGATGAGCTCTGCTTGCGGAATACTGTTGTTCAGGTATTCGATGACCTGCGGTAGTGTCTTCCGAAGGCGGGCGGATTCGTTGTATGCGGGGATGATGATTGAGAGCGGTACAGACATTGGTTCAGCTTGCAATATATCATAGGAAAACGGCGCCGGACTCCTCGTCCTTGTTCCAGTCCGCGGCGCTCGGTGGACCCGATAAATTCAGTATTGCGTTTTAGCACCTTCGGAGCCTGCCCGGTCGTTGTGTTATATTTTGCCTCATGGAAGTGGCCAAGCGTTTCGGAAATGATGCGACAAATTACGGCACATTGATGGACAAGAGATTTGTGCTGGTCGCTGCGGCTGTGATTCTGGTTGCCGCCTTGTTTGGCGGCACGATCGGAAACTCACGAATGTTTCATCGATCCTCCTCGACCGGTGTCGCATCGGCCTATCGCGCGTCCGAAGATATCGAAAAAGACTATAACGAAGCCGTGGCCACCATCTCCTCGAGTTATGCGGGAGAAATCGATTATGAAAAGGCCACCCAGGCCGCAATTCAAGGCATGCTGTCCACACTGGATCCCCACTCGGTCTATTTTCCTTACACTGAATTCAAGAAACTAAAGGAAGATCAGGACTCCCGCTTCTATGGAATCGGCGTAACGATCGTTCAGCACCGGGACGGCGTCTATATCCAGTCGGCCGTGCAAGGAACACCCGCGGCTCGGCTCGGCCTGAGATATGGCGACCGAATTGTCGAGGTTGACGGTAAGGACGCTCGTGATTGGACCAGCGAGCAGGTTTCAAAGAATGTACGCGGCGGCAAGAACGAGCCAGTTACCATAAAGGTTGAACGGGCCGGGGCAGAAGGGCCGATGAACTTTACGATCGTGCGCGATGCCGTGCCGCTGCCTTCCATTCGCAATGAATACATGATCAAACCCGGCACGGGTTATGTCGGTCTGACAGGCGGTTTTCAACACACGACCGACGAGGAGTTGCAAGACGCTCTGAAGCGGCTTAAAGAGCAGGGTTTGCGCCAACTGGTTCTGGATTTGCGAGGCAATCCGGGAGGTCTGCTGGATCAGGCGATTGATGTCTCGAGCGAGTTTCTCGCGCGCGGACAGGTCGTGGTTTCGGTTAAAGGACGCAGCGAATACAGCGATCCGGTTGTTTATAAGTCAGTCGGCGCCGATCCCGAAGATCTTCCTTTAGTGGTTTTGATCAATCGTAATACTGCTTCGGCGTCTGAAATCGTTGCCGGCGCCATTCAGGATCATGGCCGCGGCTTGATCGTGGGTGAAACGAGTTTTGGCAAAGGTTTGGTGCAACGCGTGTTTCAGCTGCCATTCAACACGGGGTTGACACTTACCACGGCACGTTATTACACCCCTTATGGTCGTTCGTTGCAGCGGGATTACTCGAGCGGTTCACTCTACGACTACTATACCCGGCACGAGCCGGGCGACCCTAAACCTCAGCTATCCCCTGCGCCAGGTACAAAAAACTTGGAGGCGCCGCTCGCGCTTGCTTCGCCAACACCGCATCCGCAGACCGGTCCGGCCGTGAAAACTGCCGCCGGCCGCGTCTTTTACGGTGGAGGCGGCATCACTCCGGATATCGAAATCAAGCCGCTAAATGTAACGCCACTGAGACAGCGTATCGCCGAAAGCGCTTTTTATTTTACGCGTCAACTGGCAGCCGGATCGATCGCCGGTCTCGAAGCCTACAAAGTTGAGAAGGTTCAGTATGGGCGCAATCCCAAGCCCGGCGACTATCCAATCACCGAGCGAGTAGTCGAGGCTTTCAAAGAGTTCGTGCACAACGACAGTCTGTCCGGTTTTACTCCCACCCAACTGGATGAAGAGATGGAGTTTGTGAAGTTGCGGCTGCGTGAAGAAATCATCACTGCCGGGTTCTCAAACGACGCCGGCACGCGCGTGCTCCTGGACAGCGATCCCCAGGTGTTGCGCGCAATTGAAGCGCTGCCGGATGCCAAACGCCTGGCTGAAAGCGCGCGAGGCGCCACTTCGCAAAGCTAAGAAACTCAGCCCATGAGAACACTGTTTATCCTTACAACAGTCGCTCTAATAGTTTTCCCCACCGCGGCCAGCAGTCAGGAGAACCGGACTTCTCTAAAGAGTCAACCGTCACCGATAGTTAACGCTGGTCCAACCCGCTTGGCCCTGGAGGTGTTCTACTTTCCAGGTGCGGCGCCGGCTTACCAGGGCGTTCCCGGTCCTGAAGGCAAACGCTCGGGCGGATGGTTCGCAAGATTTTCAAGGACGCCAAATTGGCAGTTACCTGAAGGCGCCTTGCCTGTCATGGCTGTAAAGATCGATTCTCAGTTCAATGGTGAAACAGTCGATATCTACGTATCCGTCCTCAGGGGAGAGTTTCATGACCAGGAGGACTCAGTTGCGGTATACCATCTCGGTGAAAATGAAAAGAGAATTGTTGGCGAGTTGAAGTCATTCGGCGTAGAACCGTTTGAAATTAAAGTTATCAGGATGCCCCCAGCGGTCATTAACCCGAATAACGTCATCAACAAAACGCAATCACTCGAAGTGATTACAATCAAGGCTGCTAATTCAACCCTGCCGCAGTATCAACTGACTCTGCGAAACCTCTCTAGTAAGTCGGTTAGCGCGCTTTGGTTAGCCGTGGAACACAACGGTAAGCTTGAGTCAGCTGCTTTACTTCATCACCCCGAGGGCAAACCATTGATTGCTGCGGGTGAGGTGTACGAGACACGACCTTTCGGAGTGACGCGAGCTCTCGAGGTTGGCCGAGGCTATGTTCCGCAGCCGCTAGACTCGCAGGATGTTGTCCTCGGGTCGCTCGTCTTCGAGGATGGCACTTGGGAGGGCATTCCCTCTTACGCGGCGACTTTTCGCGCGTTCGTTGCGGGTCGTAAGTTTCAAATCGCCAGTGTGATCAAGAATCTGGACCGCATTTCTTCGAACACCGATTTAACGACAACCTCGGCAATCGAGAGCCTCAGGACGCAACTCTCTCAAAGGGATGCCGATCTGAATAATGCCGCTTATGCCCAGGTGTTAAGCGAGTTTCCGAACCTCACCACGGCGGAGTGTGTGGACCTGAGAAATGGAGTTGAGGTAGTCACGCACGATATCAGAAAGACCCTGCTCGACAATCTTAGTACGTTCGAAAGACAACATCCGGAGGCCCGTCTCGAGGACTTTCACGCGTGGTTGTTGAGTGAGAAGCTCAAGTACGAGGCTTGGCTGCAACGCCTCTAAGTTGCTAAGTCAAGTTCCAGATAGACACTTTAGTAAGATCCCGCTATCCGCCGAAACGATCGGCGAGTTAGTGTGTAAGAAGGTTCGTCTACCATGCCTTTCCGGGCGGTCTTTTAATCCCACGCAGTAGCATGACTCCATTTGAAAGGACCCTTTCTTATGAAAGAGAAGGCTCGTGCTGTTTATGTCCTGGCCGCACTGATGGTAGCGACTTGTTTTATGGCGATGGCCACGATTGCCGGCCCTGCGCACGCGCATGGCAACCCGGGCACGTTGCCCGCCGCCGATAGGCTGTCAGCATTTCCGGACGACCCTGGCTCCGTGCAAACACCAACGGCAACACCAACGGCAACACCAACCGGAACTCCCGCAGCAACTCCCTCACCAAGTCCGACGCCGACGCCGATTAACTGGTCGGAGGATCCAATGCTCAGGCGATTCGTGTTTCGCGGTATTGGTCCTGCCAGCATGGGCGGCCGCATTGATGACATCGCGGTTGTCGAAAGTAATCCCTACATCATCTATGTGGGCTTTGCGACTGGTGGCCTTTGGAAATCGATGAACAACGGCACGACCTGGCAACCGATTTTTGACACGTATTCGACCGCCTCAATCGGCGATATCGCCGTGTCGCAATCCAATCCAGATATCGTTTGGGTGGGAACTGGTGAAGCGAACAATCGTCAAAGCTCCAGCTTCGGCGATGGTCTCTACAAATCAACGGACGCCGGCAAGACTTTTACGCACATGGGGCTTCGCGATTCTCAGGCAATATCCCGAATCGTCATCGACCCGAAAGATCCGAACACGGTCTATGTTGCAGTACTTGGCCATCTTTTTGGGCCGAACAAAGAGCGGGGAATCTATAAGACTGCGGATGGTGGCCGATCCTGGAACAATATCAAGTTCATTGACGAAGACACGGGTTTTACCGACCTGGTGATGGACAATTCTGACAGTAAGACCCTTTATACAGCCTCGTATCAGCGACGGCGAACTTCTTGGGGATTCAACGGCGGTGGTCCGGGCAGCGGAATCTGGAAGACTACTGATGCGGGAAAGACCTGGAAAAAACTCGAAGGGAGCGGCTTGCCCGCCGGCTTGCTGGGACGTATTGGTCTCGACGTTTCGCGCTCGAATTCCAATATCCTCTATGCGCAAATGGAAGTTGGGGCCAGCACCGGAACGGGCGGTGAGGAGCCGGTGGTCGGCGGTGGCGCTGCCAACCCGAGCCCCAGTCCGAGTCCTTCACCATCACCAGTGGCTTCGCCGGGCGCGAGTCCAGCCGCCTCACCAACGCCGACGCCGCCTGATCCAAAAAAGTCAGGAGTCTGGCGCTCCGATGATAAGGGGCGAACTTGGCGCGTGGTCAGCAACGAAAACAATCGACCGATGTACTACAGTCAGATTCGCGTCGACGCAAAGAATCCGGATTATGTTTACGTAGGAGGTTTGAATTTCAGCAAGTCCACGGATGGCGGCAAGACCTTCAAGTCTTTGCAGTCAGGGATTGCCCACAGTGATCATCACGCGATCTGGATCGATCCGAACAACGGCAACCACATTATGATCGGAAACGATGGCGGTCTGGATGTGAGCTACGACGAAGGGGCAACCTGGGAATTCGTCAACACCATTCCTGCCGCTCAGTTTTATGCTATTGCGGCCGACATGCGCAGGCCCTACTACGTTTACGGCGGTCTGCAAGACAATGGCTCGTGGGGCGGACCCAGCCAAACGCGCAATCCCTCCGGGATCACCAACGCTGATTGGTACCGGGTGGGTGGAGGGGATGGTTTCTACGCCCAGGCCGATCCGACGGACTACAACACCGTGTACTCGGAATCGCAAAACGGGGCGATGACTCGTATCGACCTTCGCACCGGGCGCAGTGTTAGCATCAGGCCTCGTGGTGTACCCCGGCCGCGCGGCGCCGGCGCGGGAGGACAGGGCCAGCCAGCTCAACCAGCAGCTTCGCCGAGCGTCTCTCCAGACGGCCAACCGCAAGATCCGGGCACAGCAGTGGCTGCCTCTGCTGCGGCCCAGGGTTTTGGTCCCGCAGCGGCATTGCTGGCGTCCAACGTTGTACCGACCCCACCAGCCAGCGAGCAGTATCGCTTTTACTGGAATACACCACTGGTGATGTCACCTCACAATGCGCGGATTCTGTACGTAGGCGCAGACAGGTTGTTCAAGTCACTTGATCGAGGTGACACCTGGACTGCCACGCCGGACCTCACAAAACACATCGACCGCAATAACCTGGCCATCATGCGTGTTTCCGGCAAAGATCCGATGGCTTCGAAGAACGATGGGTACACGAGCTATGGCTACATTGTGACGGTGGCCGAGTCGTCCAAGCTTCCCGGCATCCTGTGGGTCGGCACGGATGACGGCAACGTGCAGCTAAGCCGCGACGGGGGAGCAACATGGACAAATGTCGCGAAGAATGTGCCCGGGATAGGCGAGACCTATCACATCTCGCGCGTTGAGCCATCCCATTTTGACGCGGCGACGTGCTATCTGGCAGTGGATGGACACCGCTCAGATGATCTTAAGCCGTATCTCTTCGTAACTCGCGATTACGGGCAGACCTGGACCTCGATTGTCCAGAATCTTCCGTCCGTAGGTAATGTGAATGTGGTCCGCGAAGATCCGAAGAACAAGGATCTGTTATACGCAGGGACGGAGTTTGGCCTCTTCATTTCGTTAAATGGTGGTGGCGAATGGAAGCCGTTCATGTCCGGGTTGCCGCGGGTGTGCGTCGACGACATCCTGGTCCATCCCCGAGACAACGATTTGATCGTCGGTACACACGGTCGTGGAATCTACATTCTTGACGACATTACTCCGCTACAACAGCTCACCGGCAAGGTTACGGATGATGAGGCGCATCTTTTCGACGTTCGGCCCGGAACGATCTGGATGAACGACATTCGCCTTAGCCGTTACACAGGCGGATCGAAGTGGTTCCGCGGCACAAATCCGGCGCCAGGAACCGGGATTAGCTACTACTTAAAGTCAGCTCCCCAGGCTGATGTAAAGATCACCATCGCGGACTATAGCGGCAAGATCGTTCGTAACATTGTGGGTACGAAAGAAGCCGGTATTAACCGTGTGCAATGGAATCTGCGTGGCGATCCCCCACCACGCCCCCCGAACTTCCAGGGCTTCGGCGGTGCCGGTGGCGGCGGCGGAGGTGGTGCTGGCGGCGGAGGTGGCGGTCGCGGTGGATTCGGAGGCCTTTTTAATCAGGGTCCCGCCCTCGATGCGGGCACCTACACCGTTAAGCTGTCGGTGGGTGGAAAAGACTATACGACCAAAGTCGTTGTGGAACCCGATCCAGGAATGAACTAGCTGGGATTTAGCCGCAGACTAACGCTTAACGCAAGCTGTTAGCTTGCGCCTGCCCCGATTTTGCGACGTAACCCGATTTTGACGTAAAGAGAGGCGCGCGAGTTGAGCCAACCCAATCTTGCGACGCAAGCTAACAGCTTGCGTTACGCGAAGCTGGGGCTAATTTCTCTTTACGACTAGAACCAGTGCGCGCGAGATTGGAGGTGCTTTGAGGGAGGTTTAGGCGGAAACTCTGTCCTCTTCTTCGACCAGATAAGGTGTGACCGGTGGTGGCGGTGGCTCATCAGCGTCTGCTTCCAACACAGCCTGAATAATTGGCAGACTGAGTGAATGCTTTGTTGTTTGGAGCGGCACTGAATGACCGGCAGCATAGACGGGATGACGTCCATGCTCTTCATACCACTCAGCGAGGTTGGCGGTCTTGTGCATGTTCTCGATGATCTGTCGCCAGCCGACGCCAGTGTTATAGGCGCAGAAGGAAATCTCACCTTCCTGGGTTCCATAAGGAATCACGCACATCTCTGTGCGCCGGAAATCGTAATTGAACAGATCCTGAAACCACATTCCTTCGACGCAGAGCACGCGCCAGACATCGCTCGGGTCGTCCCCACGCTGGGCTTTCATACGATCGTTCCGGTCTGAGCTGGAATTCGTCGATGACGGCCGGAAGAGATTAATGATCTGTGAAATGGGAAACCCTTCAGGGGCACGCTCAGCGTCGAAGTTTCGCAGGATGGCCATCGCCAGTTGCGCATACGAGAGCTTCCTGCCGCGCGCCGTGTCAGTTATGACGGCCACGTCCTTCATGAACTGTTCGTAGTTGAAGAAGTCAAAAAGAGACTTAAACTCTCCAGTCGTACGATTCACCACCATCAGCGTAAAAATGCCGCAGTTTGGATGGCAGTTACATGACGACCAGCCCCAGGGCGCATCGGCACCCTGAAGCATGTCCATCACACTCGTGAATGCGGAATACGAAGACAGCGGAAACCAATCACGTAAAGGTTGAAGCTGACCACCTAGCTGATCCTTCAGATCGTGGGTCATTCCGGCCAGTGTGTAACGCCACTTGATGCGCAGTTCGTCGGAGATGTCTTCGTCTCGACCTGTAAACGAGACCGGCTGGAAGGCGATGGTCTGGACTTTGTCGATGTTCTTGGCGGCAAACTCAACGATTTGTCCGATGCCGTCGTTGTTGATGCTGTTTACGATGGTAGTGACAAGGGTCACCTTGATGCCCACGCTCGCCAGGTTCTCAATTGCCCGCAACTTTACATCGAACAAATTACCGACGCCGCGATGTTTGTTTTTTTCCTCGCTCACGCCGTCGAATTGCAGATACACACCGTGCTGGCCGGCAGCTTTGGCAGCCTTGCAGAATTCAATGTCTTCCGCGAAGCGAATGCCGTTAGTGGCCGCCAGAATTCGGTAGAAGCCAACCTTCTTGGCATAAGCCACGGCTTCGAGATAATACGGTGAAAGGGTTGGTTCACCGCCCGAGAAGAGAATGATGATTTGCCGCTTTGGCTTGAATGACACTGCTCTGTCCAGAATCGCTTTGGTGTCTTCAAAAGTCGGTTCGTGGACATAACCAACCTGGTTTGCATCCATGAAGCACGGGTTGCACATCATGTTGCAACGATTGGTGAGATCGACGGTAAGTACGGCGCCTCGGCCAAACTTTATATTTGAAGTTCCGTGCCGGTGTACCGCTGCGTCTTCGGCGGCCCGAAAATCACGTCCGAAGAAGAGTGATTCGATCCGTTCGAGAAATGCCGGATCGGTAGACATTACGTCATCGAACTGTCCGTGTTTTGGACAGCTTTTGCGCATGATTACGCGGCCATCTTCTTCGAGTATTTGGGCCTTGATTTCGCCGGGATGCTCGTTCATCAGAGTATCCAGCGACACGGCGCCGGTGATAACGGCGTTACGTACTTCCTTCACACAGCGTGGGCAAAGACTGTCAGTCTCGCGGGGAAAACCCAGCGGCGGGGAGGTTCGCTCATAGGATTTCAGCAACGGGCCGGGAGCCCATTGAGGTCGAATGGCCTCACCCTCGGGAACGCGTCTATTGATCGACTGAAAAGCCTTCCAGGCGAAATCGGAAAGGTTTGAAAGTAGCTTGGAGCTCTTTACTCCCTTTAGCCCCGACTCTGATTCACCCCTCCGAAACTGATCACTGAACAAAGGATTTTCTCCTCATGGCACTCAGTCTTTCGACGTGCCGCAATGGTATTAAGACTAACTATTACTTCAAATAGCCGCTGTCGCGCACACAGTTAACCACGTCTGAATTAGCGGCCCAGTCATGATAGTTGGCCGGGCAGGCAATGGCAAGCGGAAAAAGTCCCAGTAAATACGCGGTTGAAGAGTTCAAAAGGTCCTTCCTCGCCCTTAACCGCAAGTTCAGATGCGCGAACAATAGCGACCGGATGCCGCTAGTTGAGTGGTAACTAAACCGCAAGAGATAGTGACCTGATGCCGTCACTCAACTGGTTACAGTACCGGGAGCGTAGCGACCGGATGCTGCAGCTCAATCCGGGTAGTTGTTACGCAATTGCCAATACTCTTTGAGTACTCGACTCGACAGCCTCGATCGTTAGGGCTCACGCCGTTTGCGTGATGGAATCTCCTCGCGGTTCTCTAATGAAGTCAGTGGTAGCATCCGGTCACTACGCTCCCGGTACTGTAATGAATTGAGCGGCGGCGTCCGGTGCTACCCGCGGTTCCGTAGGAATCCTCATATCTTCTGATATACCATCTTCGCCGCCTATGCAGATCCATGAGACCGCAGTCATTAGTCCGCAGGCCCGAATTGCCGCCGGCGTCAGCATCGGTCCTTATGCGGTGATCGAAGACTCAGTGGAAATCGGCGCAGGATGTGAAATTGGAGCTCATGCCGTCATCAAGAAATTCACAACTTTAGGCCTTCGCAATCGAGTCTATGAACATGCGGTAATTGGTGGCGAGCCGCAGGATGTGAAGTTCGCAGGCGAAGCAAGCCGGCTGGTGATTGGGGACGACAACATGATTCGTGAATTCTGCACGCTTCACCGGGCCGCCGGCGAAGGACAAATTACGCTGGTAGGCTCACGCAACTTTCTGATGATTGGGGTGCACATCGCTCATAACTGCATCATTGGCGACGACAATATCTTCGCGAATGAAGTCGCGCTGGCCGGGCACATTCAAGTCGAAGACCATGTTTTCTTATCAAATAACGTCGGCGCGCATCAGTTTGTAAAAATGGGACGCTATGCGATGGTCGGCGGAAAGTCGAAGATCGTTCAGGATGTCCTGCCATTTTTCATTACTGACGGAAACCCTCCGCGAGTGAGAGGTATCAATGCAGTGGGAATGCGGCGCGCCGGGTTTTCCGCGGAACAGCGGAGCGCACTGAAGAGGGCTTATCGGATTTTGTTTCGCACTGGATTATCGTTAGCTGAGGCACTCGCGGAGTTGGGAACTCTGGAAGACGACAATGTCAATCACCTGATAAAGTTTATTCGCGGTTCGCAACGAGGCTTTACGCGTCCTGAAAGGCTGGAAGTCTTGGAGTCTTGAAGTCTTGGAGTCTGGGAGTCTTGGAGTCTGGGAGTCTGGAAGTCTTGGAGTCTTGGAGTCTTGGAGTCTGGAAGTCTTGGAGTCTTGGAGGCTGGAGTTTGGAAGCTGGGGAGTGTCGTAACTCCTTCAGATTTTCAGACTCCCAGTCTCCCAGACTTCAGGACTCCCAGACTCCGAGACTCCAAGACTTCAGACTCCGAGACTTCCCCAGACTCCAGACTCCGAGACTTCCAGACTCGGGACTCCAGACTCCAGACTCGGGACTCCAAGACTTGAAAGCATCATGAGTGACGACAGGAAGCACTTAACCGTATCCAATCTCGCTGAACACGTCGGTGGCCAAGTGCTTGGCGATGGCCAGGTGGAGATATGTTCTATTGCTGATTTGGAAACCGCCGGCCAGGGAGAAATCACTTATGTCGAGGACGTAAAGCTGTTTTCGGCCGCCAACTCCAGCAATGCCTCATGCGTGATTGCGCCCGCGGGTGCGGGTTTAAAATCGGGTGCTGTGATTGAAGTCAAACATCCAAAGCTGGCTTTTGCTCAGATCGCTAGGCTGCTCCATCCAGCGCGGCAGCGAGAACCCGGGATACACCCCACCGCGGTAGTTTCCGCGAGTGCTGATATTGCCCTTACTGCTTTTCTTGGACCGCATGTTTCTATCGGAGCAGGCGCGCAGGTCGGCGCCGGCACGAGGATCGAATCCGGGGTTGTTGTTGGTGAAAACGTCAAGATCGGCGCCGACTGCGTGCTCCACCCAAATGTCGTTCTTTATGACGGCGTGTCTATAGGCGATCGGGTAGTACTGCATGCGGGCGTCTGCATTGGCGCGGATGGTTTTGGTTATGTGCGCAACGACATGGGTTACCACAAGTTTCCTCAAATCGGCACTGTCGTGATTGAGCATGACGTGGAGATCGGCGCCCACACCTGTGTGGATCGCGCGGCGCTGGGCCGCACACGGATTGGCCCGGGCACGAAATTAGATAACCTGGTGCACGTCGGCCACAACTGCGACATCGGCGCGAGGGTGGTGATAGCTGCGCAAACCGGTATCAGCGGAAGTGTCACTATTGAAGACGATTGCGTGATCGGTGGACAAGTCGGCTTTGGTGACCACATTCGTGTCCAGAGCGGAGCGGTGATTGGTTCAAAGGCCGGAGTGTTGCCGGGAAAGATCGTTCGGCCGGGTGTTTGGTGGGGGATTCCGATTCAGCCGCTGGATGAATATAAACGTCTGAATGCCCACGTAAACCGGCTGCCGGAAATGCGCCAACAGCTTAAGGAACTGCGAAAACGGCTCACCGAGCTTGAAAGCAAGCTTCTTCCCAGCAAATAGCCTCGTGTGTTTTTGCACAGCGAGAGCTCAAGGCACTTGAATCTTACGATTTCCATTCTGCAACTGCCTCAAGGATTCGCCGGGCGGCCCGCAACGAGGCGCCACCGTCGCCCAACCGCGCTGTAACCTCTTTTAATCTAATGCGCAAAGCCTGGTTTCTTTCCGGCTCGAGCAGCGAAATGATTTCCGCCGCCAGACGCTCGCCCTCCAGTTCATTCTGCATTAGCTCTGTCACCAGTCTTTCCCCGGCAATCAGATTTACCAGACCATAGTGTTCGGCTGTTATCAGCCGGCCCAACGTGTGCCAGTTGACACGAGATTCCTTGTAGACAATCACCATCGGTGTTCTCAGCAAAGCCGCTTCCAGTGTTGCAGTTCCACTGGCTATCGCGGCGGCATCCGAGGCCGCCAGCGCTTCGCGAGTTTCTTCCTCGATGATCCTTACCCGCTCGAATAAGTTTGCTGCGTCCAGTCTTTGAGCGATGATTTGCTTAATCTCACCAGCCGACCTGCTGGGAGCTATAGCCAGCACGAATTGAACGTTCTTGTCTTTCTGAGAGATCAGAGTTGCGGCGTCCAACATTGGCGGCAGTATGCGCTGGACTTCCCTGCGACGGCTGCCGGGAAGGAGCGAAACGATTGGCCTAGCTGGATCGAGCTGGTATCGCTTACAAAACTCGTCGCGTTCGTAATGCGCCCGCACCTCACCCGCGAGTGGGTGGCCAACAAACTCAACGTGTTCGACTCCTCGCGACCTGTACCATTCGGATTCAAAAGGCAGAATCGCCAGGAGCAGATCAACGTCACGCTTGATATTACGCACTCGATGAGGACGCCAGGCCCATAGTTGTGGGCTGATGTAATAGATTATTTTCAGTCCGCGACGATGCAGCGCATGGGCAATGCGAAGATTAAAATCTGGCCAGTCAACAAGAATAACAGCATCGGGCTTTCGGGTGAGAGCTGCGCTCTTCAAAGCCTCATAAGCTCGCCAGAATCTCGGCAAGGCGCCACCAATCTCCAGCAATCCTAGAATTGCGAGATTGTCGGACTGCACGATCGATTCAACGCGGGCGGCGCGCATCAATGGGCCGGTTGCACCAAAGACTTTCACTTCAATGTTGGCGCGCGCGCTGGCTTGTAAAGCTTTTACTAATGTTGAGGCATGGGCGTCACCTGATGGTTCACCGGCGATGATCATGAGATTAAGATGGCTGGGGAGCGGCACGCGAGTCATAATAGATGGGACGAGTGGAATTAGAAATTAGAATTTATAGAATTTAGAATTTAGACTTTAGAATTTGAAAGTATTCAAACTTGCAAACTACAAGCATTACGCGCATTTCAGCCAAACTCTTCAGGAATTCAGTGGTGACACTGCTTCTAAAATTCAAAATTCTAATTTCTAAATTCTAAATTCTGATTTCTCTGAGTTTCGTGCTAGCATCGGCACGCTCTAAATATCCGGCGCGGAAATACTTTCCCCTTGTTTAATGCGCGCCAGTACGGCGGGGAGGTCTTCACTCGCTTTTGCGCTTCGCTGTTTGCTCAAGCGGACTCTCCCGCGCAATACCTTTCGTGCTTGCGAGTGCCGTGCTCATCGTTAGCGCGATAGCCGTCGCTGCTCAACAGACCAATCCGGTCGATCGGAAAGTCACTAATCCGATGACCGACACGCCAAACGTAAACCCCTTAACCCAGGACCAACCGGTAAGGCAGCGGCCGGCGCAACGAACTGAAGCAGGCGTGACAACTGATCAACTGCGTGTAGATGCCACCACGCAGAACGTGTCCGGTCCTGAGAAAGGGCGGGTCTTTGTTTACGAAGGCAATGTCGATGCCCGGATTGGAACATATCGTCTGCAAGCCGATAAGGTGACTGTCTATGAAGCGACGAACAAAGTAATAGCCGAAGGAAACGTAGTTTTCGATCAAGGCGATCAGCAGCGAATTACGGGCACTCGCGCGGAGTGGAATTACAGAACAAAGACGGGCTTCTTTCTCGATTCAACCGGCTTCACTAATCAAACTCAGGATGGCACGCGTATCTACTTCACCGCCGATCGCGTCGAGCGAGTCAGCCTGGACACAATCATCGCCACTAATGTTCAAGTAACCGCCTGCGACGAGGACGTGCCCAAATGGAGCTTTCATGCCAGGCGCGCCAGGATCAAGACCGGCGATCGCGTGCGCATTTATTCACCAAATGTCAGAATCAAGAAGATTCCGATCTTCTATCTGCCCTACGCCTCGGTTCCCATCAAACAGCGCGATCGCGCCTCCGGTTTTCTAACTCCCACCTTCAGTGGCTCCGGTGAAAAGGGGTTCCGGCTTTCGAGTGCGTACTATCAAACGCTGGGGCGTTCCGCGGATGTCACATTACGAAACGACATCTACACCCAGAGAGGCATTGGGTTCGGTGCAGATCTGCGCACACGCGCGAATTCCCGATCATTCTTCAACGCCGGTTTTTATTCGGTCAAGGACCGCATTTTTGGACCACATGCAGATGCAAACCATCCCGACCAGGGTGGTTCAAGTTTGTACGTCAACGGGGTGCACTATTTCCCAAACGGTTTTATTGCCGCGGCAGACGTAAACGTAACCTCCAATCTTACGTATCGACAGGTTTTTTCAGACTCGGTGCAACAGGCAATTTCGCCGGAAGAAACATCACAGGTCTTCGTCAACAAGGATTACAAGGACTATAGTTTTGACTTTCTCGCCCGCTCGCAAGTGACCTCCTTGCCCAACTCACGTATTCGATTGCGCGAAATGCCGAGTGTGATGATGGAAAAGCGGCCGTCGCCTTTGAGCTTTATCAAAAAACTACCAATCTATTTCTCATTCGAGGCCGGAGCTGACGGGGTCAGCCGCAAAGAGACCGTGGAAGACCTGGCTCTGTTCCGCAGTGAAGCCGGGGGCGATCCCATTGTTTCCCCGTCAATCGTACAGCGGCTTGATTTTCATCCGCGGCTGTCGCTTCCATTGAGCTTCGCCGGCTGGTCTTTTACCGCCACCGGAGCAGGACGGGTCACCTTCTATTCGAATTCTCTGGATCCCAGTAATCGAGCGGTGCTGAGCAACAACCTGACCAGGGCGTACAGCGAATTTGAACTCGATTTTCGGCCACCGGCGTTTTTTAAAGATTATAGTCGCGGCAGTGGCACCTTCCTCTTTCGTCATGTGATCGAGCCTTACATCATCTATCGCAAAATCACCGGCATTAATAACTTTGATCGGATCATTCGATTTGATTATGTGGATGCGGTTGCCGATACCAACGAGATCGAGTTTGGCTTGTCAAACCGTTTTTTTACCCGGCGATCGACGGAGAATGTCAGCAGCGCGGCCGTCCGTGCCACTAAGACTGGAGAGAAGGTCCCGCTCTCGAGCCAGCCTTACGAGGCCCTTACTGTCACTGTGCGCGGGAAGTACTTCTTCGATCCGCTTTTTGGAGGCGCGCTGATACCTGGCCAGCGAAATCAGTTTTATCCCATCAACACGCTTTCCGGCTTTAGTTATGGTGGTGTGCCAAGACGCTTCTCGCCCCTGAACATCGATGCGCGTTATCGTCCTCGTAACGACATCTTTGTCGATGTGCGGTCGGATCTCGACACCAGGGGCGGCGGGCTGCGCGCGCTCTCCACCACATTCGGAATCAATCGTCCGCTGCTGCAGGCTTTTCAAACGTTCTATTACACTCGCGCAATCGATCTGGTTCCGAGCCTTGCCAAATTTGCCGACGCCCGTGGCCTGGAACCGGGGACGCTTCGGGGCTCACAATGGAGTCCATCGATCTTTCTCGGTAATCGCGAGGGAGGTTTGTTTGGCGGCGCCTCGTTCTTCTTCGATTTTCAAACCCGGCCCGGGAAAGGCAACAGCTCCCTGATAAGTTCGACAGTTACAGTTGGTTACAGTTGGGATTGCTGTGCCATCACAGCTCAGAACTACACCTTCAACGTAGGCCTGCGCCAGGAGAACCGGGTGGTATTCAGCTTTCGCCTGAACGGAATTGGGACTTTTGGAACCGAACAAATCGGTCAGCCGTCTCGCTAGTGTCTTTCCACTGTAAACCCAAGCGGACTTGGTATATATTGCTTCACGCTGCGGTAATGGCTGCTCAGGCTTTTCCCCGCTTGAAAGTCACGCCTCATGCCTTGGACCGACTTAGGCTTCGAATTAAATAGTTATCCATAGCTGACCTTCAAATAGGAGTATCGGTTGATGTTGATTACCCACTTCGGCAGAAACCAACGACGGTTTCGTCTGGCCCTTACACTTCTACTTTTTTCATCCGCCCTCGCGATTGCATTCATAGCTCTCCCCCCCCGATCCGGCGCGAAACCTCCAGCCCAGGAAACCCAAGCACAAGGAAAACGAACCAAAGCAGGGTTTGTACCCGGAGAAGTTCTTGTTCGCTACCGAAATGAAGGCGAGGCAAAGGCCAAGGGCGCCGCGGTCACCCTGGCGCGCGCTGACGGTCAGACATTGCCCATCCAAATCGAGCGCTTGCGAGGCGCAGACCTGGTTCCGGGTTTGCGACTGGCCCACGTCGCCGCCGAGGACACGATGAGCGCGCTCCAGGCATTAAAAAAGCAGCCAGACGTGCTTTATGCGGAGCCAAACTACATCTGGCATGTTGACGCGACACCTAACGATCCGCGGTTTCTTAGTAACGAGCTGTACGGGCTCACCAAGATAGGCGGGCCGCTAGCCTGGGACACTACGACCGGAAGCGCCAGTGTAGTGATTGGTGTAGTTGACGAGGGCATAGATCTGGTTCACCCAGACCTAATCGACAACATTTGGACGAATCCGATGCCCGGCTCAATCACCGGTATTAACGGCGACCTGCACGGCTACAATTTTGTCGATAACACCGGCACTATTCCCGGTGAGGACCATGCGACGCACGTTGCGGGAACCGCCGGCGCTCGTGGCAACAACGGCGTCGGTGTCGTTGGTGTGAACTGGACCGTTAGTCTGATGTCTTTGAGAGCGCTTGATCCCCTTGGTGGAGATGTTTCCGATATTGTTGATGCCTATACCTATGCAAAGCAGATGCGTGACCTGTGGGTTTCGACCGGTGGGACGAAGGGCGCAAATATCCGGGTCCTGAATAACAGCTATGGCGGCAGTGGGTTTTCTCAGACAGCGTTTGACGCCATAACGGCACTCAATCAATCGGGAATTCTGTTCGTCGGTTCAGCCGGTAACACGGACGATGGAAATACAAACAACGATGCCACCCCCCACTATCCGTCTGATTACAATGTGCCAAACACAATCTCGGTGGGCGCAACGAATCAGACCGATCTGATGGCGAGTTTTTCGCACATCGGTCCAAACAGCGTCACGCTGGGTGCGCCGGGACAATCAATCCTGAGTACCCTTCCGGGGAACGCTTACGGTATCTTCAGTGGCACGTCCATGTCGTCGCCCCATGTCTCAGGTTCTGCGGCCTTAATTTGCGCAGCCAATCCCAACGTTACCTTGCAGCAACTCCGCGCCTTGCTCATCTTTAACGGCGACATCGCACCGGACCTTGTCAGCAAGACCATTACCGGCCGGCGACTTAACGTTGCCAATAGTCTCGCTGCGCTGGCGGAAAACGACTCTACGCCGCCAGGCACCGTGACGAACTTCCATATCAACTCTCAAAACGGCCGCAGTCTGAATCTTGGTTGGAACGCGTCCGGCGATAATGGCGCTAGCGGCAACGCTTCGCTCTACGAACTCAGCTTTCTAGATGCGAAAACAGGAGCAGTCGTTTCTCTGAAGAAGGTTATCCCCGTAGCGTCGGGTTCGGCCCAGACGGCTGACGTCAAAATTCCATTCCGGCACACCGCCGGAACTATCCGACTTCGCGAGTTCGACAACGTCGGTAACGAGGGAACTCCGGCCTCCTTAAACGTTTCGGTGAGTTTTGCCGAAGGCGATCCCTATGCTACGACGCTCAGCATTCCCACTGCCCTTTCGACTGGCGGCACGCTGCTCAGCAGCACAAACTGCGACGATTGTTATAGGATTACCAGTCTGCCGTTTGCTTTCCCCTTCTTCGGGCAAGCCTACAACTCAGTAACGATCTCGAGTAACGGCAACCTCTATTTCGAGCCGCCGTCTCCACCGGTTCGTAGCGGGGGTGACGCGGACGATGTGCCCAGTTCAAGCGTTGATTTAACGCGATTCAAGATGATCGCGGGTTTGTGGGATGACATTGATCTTCGAACAAGCAGCAGGGCGGATGCGGGAGTTTTTCAGGTGCTGCCTGACGCGAGTCGAGTAATCTTTCGCTGGCAGGGTGTGCCGTGCAACTTCAACGGCAGCGTTTGTACGGGCGGAGCCCCGATCAATTTCGAAATCGAACTTCGCAACGACGGCACTATTAAGAGTCGTTATGGTAGTGGGAACACCGGATTGTTTCCGGTTGTCGGGATTGCCGGCGGCGAGCCCGATGCTTACCTGATTCCAACGCACACGTCGGAAGACGCGCCGATGGATCTGACTAACGCGGTGGAGGTTACATACATCCCGCGAAATGTCATCAACCCACTGGACAACAATTTCTTCTTCATCAGCCAACAGTACCGTGATTTGCTCAACCGCGAGCCGGATCTCGGCGGCCTGGATTTCTGGTCGAGTGATCTCAACAGCTGCGGAACAAATCAGATGTGTCTGGTTCGCCGCAGGGTCGCGATCTCCGCCGCATTCTTCATCGAGTTAGAATTCCAGCGAACGGGTTCTTTTGTCGTCCGTTCGTTCAAGGGAGGGTTGGGTCGGCAGCCAAACTATGCCGAGTTTACGACTGACCGTCCGCAAATCGTCGAAGGTCCAAACCTCGAGCAAACGAAACAAACATACATGCTGGCCTTTGTGCAGCGTCCTGAGTTCATAAACAAGTATGCGGGAGCCAACACTGATGCTTCCTTTGTTGATGCTTTGCTAGCCAACATTAATCTGCATTCAGGTGTTGATTTATCGGCACAGCGACAGGCGCTGATTAACAAGTACAACACCGGAAGCGGCATGGCCCAGAGCCGCGCTTTTGCGACTCGGGACGCCATCGACGCCACCGCATTTCAGGACGCCGAATACAATCGCGCGTTTGTGTTGATGCAGTACTTTGGCTATCTTGCCCGAGATATAGACCAGGGTGGTTACGATTTCTGGCTCGACGTGCTTAATAACCGCGTGCCCGGCAATTTCCAGGGCATGGTCTGTGCTTTCATTACCTCGGCTGAGTATCAACACCGATTCAGTACTTTGGCTCCCCATTCCGATCAAGAGTGCGGTGCGCCGAATTTTTAGTCGCTAGACCGCTTTACCAGCACGGGTCTTAACATGGCATTCGTGGCTTGCTTCGGCATTCGCGGCATGTCTGTCCTCGCCGGCCTCTCAAAGGCTCTGGCTCTCTTTGCTGTACTCCTTCCCGTTGCCGTGGGCGCTTTTGCAAATGAAAGCGCCCATCATCCGTCAGCACAATCGAAATTAAAGCGACCCACCGCGGCTGTTCGGCGGATCAGGCGTAGCTTGAGAGTGCGACGGCACAATCGATCCGATCTGCCGCGGTATCAGAATGACAACGGCGAAGATGTCGAAGGGCGCCAGAGTTGGTTCATGTTCCAGCGAACCTATCCGTTCAACTCAGTACCCCTTGAAGCGCGCCGCCGGGCCTGGGATATGCGGCCCGGAGCTCGCAAACGCCCTTCCCTGACTGAGGCACCATTATGGGCGCCCATTGGCCCCATGCCCACCCACTCGTTTGCACCGCTGTTCAGTAATTTTGGCTTCAACAGTGGCCGGATAAATTCAATAGCTGTGTCGCCTGTCGATGCCCAGCTGGTTCTCGTGGGAGGCGCGAGCGGCGGTATCTGGCGCTCGGCCGATGGCGGCATCACCTTCACTCCCGTCAGTGACTCTCAGGTTGATCTGGCGGTAGGGTCAATCGCATTCTCGCGCAGCAACTCCAACATCGTGTACGCGGGCATGGGAGACATGCACGGATGTTGCGATTACCTGGGCAGTGGCGTTCTGAAATCCACGGATGCGGGTCTTTCATGGGTGCTAGTCAGCAATTCGTCACTGCCGCAACCGGGCGCCACTGGAAAAATCGAGGTGGATCCGAACGATCCGAACAAAGTCTATCTGGCACTTTATCGCTTCCTTGATGCAACAGCGGAAAACAGTTTTTTCTATGGCGGTATTTATATCTCAAGCGATGGCGGTGTGAACTGGACGCGAACACTGACGGGGTTGCCGCGCGATCTGGCGATCAATCCGGCGAATTCACAAATCATTTATGCAGCGATGCGCGGCATTGGGACTAGCGGAAGCGGCCCGGGAGGCGGACTCTACCGGTCGCTGGATGGCGGCTCGAACTGGACCGAGGTTTACGACTCGAGCTTTGACGACGCTTTTGCTGTCCTGGGGCTCAGGGATATCAGGGTCGCCGTTTCGGCGGCGGCACCTCAGAAGGTCTACGTTTATTCCGGAGGCGGATTACCTGGCGGCTTTGAAATTCGGTTGACGGTTAGCACTGACAGTGGCGCCACGTTTGGCGCCGACCGCGCTCTCACCACGGTCGACCGCGGCCAGTTTGGCTACAATACGTATCTGTATGCTGATCCATTCAATGGCGATACGCTTTACATAGGGGCGCGCGACGTTTTCAAAAGCGTCGACGGTGGGGGGAGCTGGATCAATCTCACGACTAACTTCGACCGCTCATTTGTTTACTCTCCATTCCTGGCCAAGGCACATCCGGACCAGCACGCGTTGGCCTTTTCGTTAACTACACCAAACCAGTTTTTCATAGGCAACGATGGTGGTTTGTACAAAACGAATGACGCTGGTGCGACTTTTCAGGATCAAAATGCGACGCTTTCGTTGACCCAGTTTGTCAGCCTGGCTCGTCATCCAACAGATGCTTCTATCACCTTCGGAGGGACCCAGGATAACGGCGCCCAGCGGCGACTGGAGGGTGGCCGTCAATGGGAAGACTTCTCCGCCGGTGACGGTGGACATCTGGTAATCAATCCTGAGGATCCTTCAACCCTTTTTGTTACCTATATTGGCGGCACCATCTGGCACTTTGGAAATAACGGCGCCTCCGGGCGTATTACTGTGGCGACGGATAGCACTTTTCGATCTGCCAGTGGAGGAAACGAACGGATCGCGTTTTACGCTCCGCTGACCGGCAATGGCGTGACTTCTCAGATCTACTTTGGAACGCAGCGCGTTTGGACCAGCACAAACCTGGGCGCTACCTGGGCGCCGACCGGATCGGTACCCGACCTTACCCGGGGCACTCCCGATGTGCTGACCACGATCGCGGTGGCGAAATCAGATTCGCATGTGATCTACACAGGTTCAGAGATGGGCCGGGTGATGATTTCAACAGACGGTGGCCTCAACTGGAATCCGGCTGGTGCTGGATTGCCTAACCGCTTCATTGCAAGCATCAATGTCGATTACAACAATCCCGCAGTTGCTTACCTGACGGTTTCGGGGTTTGGTTCGGGTCATGTTTTTAGGACGACCGACACCGGCGCGAGCTGGACCGATATCAGTGGCGTTGTCGGCCAAGGTGGCTTGCCCAACATCCCGGTCAGCGCGTTATTGATTGATCCGAACAATCCCAATGTGCTCTATGCAGGCTCGGACGTAGGTGTGTTTCGTTCTACTACCGGCGGTAATACATGGACCACTTTCAACAGTGGTCTGCCACCTGTGATAGTCACGGCTTTTGCCGTTAATGCCGCCGGACAAATTCAGGTCGGAACCTACGGACGTGGAGCTTATGAAGCAACCGGCACAGCCCCGACCTTTTCAATTTCCGGCCGCGTGACGGACGGTTTTGGCAACGGCATCGCCGGGGCAACGGTAAATCTGAGTGGCGGGCAGTCAACCTCTGCGCTCACGGATTCAACCGGACAGTATTCATTGTCCGACGTGGCAGGCGGAGGAAACTACAACATTTCTGCCTTCAAGTCTGGCCAATACCTAAGCTTCGCGCGACAGATCGTCAACCTCAGTACGGACGCAGTAGGGTTTGATTTACGGCTGGATCCATTTGTCGTCGCGAACGTCCATAGCCAGGACTCGAGCGGCAGCAGTCTGCCAAACGTGCTAATAAGCTCCCCCGTGCAGACATTTTCGCTGCTAACGAATTCACAGGGTAACGCGAACGTGTCTATAGGAGTGCCTTTCGTGGGTGTGAGCCAGATAACAATCACACCAACGAAACTGGGCTATGCTTTCACTCCTCCCAGTTTCACCTTCAGCAGCCAAAGTGGCAATCAGAACATCACATTTTCTTCTATCATACCGAATCCAATGGATGACGCTCGTGCTTTTGTTGCGCAGGCCTATCGCGACTTTCTGGGACGTGAGGCCGACCCGGGCGGTCTGGATTACTGGTCGTCGCAAATTCTCGGCTGCGGAGTAGATGCGCTGTGCATTCACAACAAGCGCCTCGACGTTAGCGCGGCCTTTTTTGTCGAAGCGGAATTCCAGCGCACTGGTTCTTTTGTTTACCGGCTGCACAAAGCAGGGTTGGGCCACCGGCCCAGCTTTGCGGATTTCGTTGCCGACCGAGCTCAAATCGTTGAAGGGCCGAACCTCGAACAAACGAAACAGGCTTTGACACTGGCGTTTGTCCAGCGTTCCGAGTTTGTTCAGAAATACAGCCTGGCCACTACAGCGGGACCTTTTGTCGATTCATTGCTTACGAGTATTCAGCAGAATTCCGGTGTAAACCTTTTCAGCCAGCGGCAAGCTCTAATCGACCGATACAATTCCTCATCCGACATGAAACAGGGGCGCGCTTTGGTGCTGCGCGATACGGTTGAGAGCACTCCGTTTACGACTACTGAATACAATCCCTCGTTTGTGCTGATGGAATACTTCGGCTATTTGCACCGAGACCCGGATCAAGGGGGCTACTTATTCTGGTTGGACGTGCTGAATAATCGGGTGCCGGGGAATTTCCGTAGTATGGTCTGTGCCTTTGTGACCTCGACTGAGTACCAGCAACGCTTTGGGCCGTCGGTAACTCGTTCGAATCGCGACTGCGGGCAATGAGGTCGTCAAATTAGCAATCAGAGCCTGAGCACGGAACGAGGAATTAGCCACAGATTAACCCGGATGACGCAGATCAGAATAAGAGTGCGAGCATGTGCTAAGTCGTGAGCCGCCTAAGAGCGCGAGGATGTCCTAAGTCGTGAGCTGCCTAATTCCAGTTTGTTCTGATCCGCGTCATCGGCCTTAATCTGTGGCTGATTTCTCTTGGCGGTTAGGCGGTATTAAGGTACTGGTTCAGTTTGCCCTGGGAACGCGGGCGTCTCGCCCGCAATCTGATCGATCTCCCGTGGGATGCGGGCGAGACGCCCGCGTTCCCAGGGCAAACTGAACCAGTATCCGTATTAATGGTCGCTTGCGGTTAGTGGAGGCTTCTGCGTAAAATGGCCGTTCTAAAAATCGCCGGGTGTGGGCAATTCACTTCACCTGCGCAAAGCTACAGCCCGGGCTCCCCAGGGGCATCTAATCTGCTCGTTTCTGCGTCTTTATTTCGGAGGAATTCGTGAAGCCAGCTTTTCGCGTTGTCTGCGCTATTGCCCTGCTTACGCTCGCCTGTGGCGCATTTTCATCCGCAGCGGGCCAAGCCTCGAGCCCCACACCAGATCCATTCGTTGTTCAGTTGACTTCCACCCCGAACGCAAACTTTAGCAACTTTGCGGGCGACATTTCCGGTAATGGGCGTTTCGTTGTCTTTGAGTCAAATGGTGACGTAGCAACAGAAAAGACCGCGACGCGCAATAACGCCGACGGTAATCGCGAGATCTTCCTCGCCGACTACGCCCAACGACGGATTTTCCAAATTACTGACACCAAAAATGTGCCGAAGCCTGCGGCGAGTCCGAGCCCTACACCTTCGCCTTCGCCTACTCCCACCCCGAGCCCGACACCAACACCGGCGCCGACACCAGCAGATCCATCACAGGTGCAGATCGAGATCAGCAACAATCGGCCGATGATTACTTTCGAGCCCGCTCTTTCCGGTGGCACTCGGGTGTTTACGATAGTGTTCAGCTCTAACGCGCCGAATCCAGGAAGCTTTGATGGGGTTGACACGGGTGGCGCACTCGCGGCGGACGGCAATCAGGAGATCTGGATCTATCAATTGCCGGCGGTCACAGATGTCAGTCTTTCGACAGGCGCCGATCTTCCCTTGCAGAATCTGGCAGCCGGCACGTTTACCCAAATTACAAATACACCCGCAAGTCGTTTGCCCACTCCCGGTAGCACAACCGCCGCGCCTTTTGTAGCGGACGACAATCGCAGCGCCACGATTAACGATAGTGGAAATATCATTGCGTTCATTTCAACGCGCAATCTGGCGCCTGCCACTGGCAATTCAGACGGTAACCCCGAACTCTTTTTCTTTAATCGATCTTCCGCTTCCTTTGTTCAGGCGACGGTGACTCAGGACGTGTTCGAGAATGGGAGACTTGTGTTTTCTGCCTTTAGCGATAACCCATCGCTTTCAGCGGACGGATCTGTTGTAGCCTTTATCTCAAATGGA
Organism: Pyrinomonadaceae bacterium; assembly: GCA_035644135.1. Lineage (GTDB taxonomy): Bacteria > Acidobacteriota > Blastocatellia > Pyrinomonadales > Pyrinomonadaceae > PSRF01. The sequence goes on along the minus strand of DASQPD010000019.1, from coordinate 42,590 downwards.
AATCTGGCGGGTCTTAACGACGACGGCAACGGTCGCGGGAATGCCGAGGTGTATCTCGCTAATTTCAGCGGTTCTGCCGTGAGCAATGTGCGCCAGGTAACACGCACGAAAGCCGATGCCACGGTTGCCACGGTCAATTTGTTTAGTTCGGGACGAAGACTCAGTCGCGACGGTTCGTATTTAGCTTTAGACAGCCTTGCAGATGACCCTAAGGCGAACGGAACGAATAAGCCTTTCTTTGCCATTTTTGTCTATACGGTAGCGACCGACACCTTTAACTTGATCGGCCAGCGAGCCACTGGTGCTCCCGGTGATATTTTCCATTTTCCGACCTTTACCGACTACACGGGACTGGTACCAAGCACTCTTGTGTTCACGTCTGCTTTGAATTTTCGGCCAGACGGTTCATTTCCTCCTACGGCTCAGGCGAGCGAAGGTCTTAATCCGCTGAACGCCGCCCAGGCCTTTGCAACGCAGATTCCCGCGAGTTCAAACAACACTTTTACGCGGCTCACAAATCATCCGCAGGGCCAAAGTTTTGGCGGCATCAGACCGCTCGCCAGTAACACACGTTCGAGGTTGGCTTATAGTTTAGGTGGTGCTGAACTCGGCGGAGGAAACCCGGACTTTTCAACGGAGGTTTTCTACTTGTCGAGCCCGACCGTCACAACTGTGGCCAACGATCTCCTTTCGTTCTTTACCGGCGCGAGTAATATGCCGGTTCCGTCGGCGACTCCTGCGGCGAGCCCTACGCCGACGCCGAGCCCAACACCGACACCCAGTCCATCTCCTGGCGCAGCAGTCGGTCTGGCTGCGGGCGAGCTGGCAATAATCCGGGCCGACGTAGATCTTGCGCCTTCGAACAGCACGGCGACCGGAGGTTCTGAAACGTTGCGCCGTCCGGCGCTTCCGGTAGAGTTGAATGGGGTATCAGTTTCGGTGAATGGGGCTGCGGCTGGTCTTTACTTTGTGGGCAATTCGCCGCGACAGATAAATTTCGTTGTTCCTATCGGCTTAGCACCTGGCCTCGCAACCTTCGTGGTGAACAACAACGGCACGACTTTTCGTGCGATAGTTTTAATCGTTGTTGCCCAGCCCGACATATTCACTACGACCAACGATGCTGATGGTCGGGCTATCGTCCGTAATGTAACAAATCCGCTGATGCCGACTACCGAACCCTTCACTGTCAAGTCAACGGACAGTGGCGGTAATCTTGTCGCGACGGTGCTCGAAATAAGCCTGACAGGCGTGCGAAATGTAACCGTCGGGGAGGTAACCGTGACGGTCGGAACCACTACTATCACGCCGGCCCTGGTAGTTAAATCCAACACCGAGATGCCCGGCTTTGATCTGATTAATTTTGCTTTACCTGAATCGCTCGCCGGAGCTGGTGACGTTCCGATAATCGTAACGGTTACCCGATCGAGCGCTGCTTTCAGCAGCAGGCCAGCTTCGAGTGCTCCGCATATTACAATCAGTCCGTAGTTTTCGCCGGCTGTGAATTTCTTTGGCCCGCATGAAGTTTTCTTAAATTTCGTGCGGGCTGTTTTGTTTTTTCTGAACAAGCTGATGTACATGTGCTTGACATGGATTGGTATCAATTCGTAGCCTTTGTACACTCGCGCTACTGACCGTCTCTCACAATTGCTGCGCAGGTCGCGCCGCCACAGTTACAGGAAATCGAGGGTGAATATCATCGACCCGAGTCAGGACGTAAACCGAATCGTAGAGAAGTTGAAGCACGATGCTGCGCAGCGTCAGCGGCGTTTGTCCTTGCTTAGTCTGCCTTGCAATGCCAACGGGGAAGATCCAGATCCAGACGCCATTCAAAAGCGGCTCAGAGTCGAAATTCCACCGCTGAGACTCGCATCCTCGCTTACAGACAGGAACTTGAGTAACTACACGCTTAACGATCTGCTTGCTTTCGATGATGTTGAGTTCCTGCACAACGCTTATCAGGCACTACTGAAACGACCACCCGATCCGGACGGACTGGCCGCCGCAATTATCCAACTACGCAGCGGCCGGGCCGACAAGCTGGACATTCTGGCCGGCCTGCGCTTTTCCGAGGAAGGCCGCGAAAAACGGGTGCACATTCGCGGGTTGCGGTGGCGTACATTGCTCCGCAGGTTTTGTCGACTTCCACTCGTGCGGTATCTTGCATTACCGGCTGACGAGTACCTGCATTTGCGCTCGATGATAAAAGGGCAGAGGCGCGGCGCCGGACTGATCCTCGATCGTCAGGATCTAATTGCGAATTACATCAACTCAAATCTGGCTGGACCTCTTCAGCAGCTTGCACACGCAGTCGAGGAAGCGCTGCAACTGTCAGCAGAGCAAAAAGCTATGAACGAAGCGTTGCTGGACCGGGTAAGTCATTTAAGCGGGTATCTGGACGAGCGCGTCAATGAAGAAGCGATTCAACGACAACAGGAAACCAGGGACCGCAGCGCTGAAATCGAGGATCTAAGACGGGTCTACAACAAGTACCGCACCCAGGTGGAACTCACCGAGAAAGATCTTAAACGCCAGATGGAACACCTCTTCCGCAAGCATCAGGAAGTGAAGACTGAGCTCGTGTATCAGCAGCAAAGACTGGCGTCGCTATCCAATGGCGAAACAACGACAAAGGCTGCTCCCATGATGGAGGAAAAGGCTGAGACATCCGGCGGCGCTTACCCTCTGGATGCTTTCTTCGCTTCGTTTGATGAGCACTTTCGCGGAAATCGCGAGGATGTGAAGGAAAGACTGCGAACCTATATTCCCATACTAAGAGAACACAACGCCGGCGGTGAAAATGCACCGATTCTTGATGTGGCTTGTGGCCGAGGCGAATGGCTCGAGTTGTTAAAAGAAGAAGGCTTGCACGCTCGAGGAGTGGATGTGAACAGCGTGCTTGTAGCTCAATGCCGCGATCGCGGGCTCGACGTAACGCAGGCCGAACTTGTGGATCTGCTGCGCTCTATTCCCGATGGGACACTCGGCGCCGTATCTGCTTTCCATATTGTCGAACACTTGCCGCTGGAACGACTGATCCTCTTTCTCGATGAAGCCTTGCGTGCGCTGCGTTCGAATGGCCTCATCCTATTGGAAACACCGAACCCACGGAACATCATGGTCGGTAGTTGTAATTTCTATTTTGATCCTACCCACCGGAATCCTTTGCCGGACCCCGTGCTGCGGTTTCTGGTTGAGTCGAGGGGGTTCATAGTCAGCGAAGCCTTTGGGCTCAATCCGTCGGATGAGAAGCCGCTTGCAGGCGACTCAGAAGTGGCCCGGCGTTTCAATGATTACTTTTATGGCCCAATGGACTATGCGATCGTCGCCCGCAAAGTCTGACAAATGAGAATCCTAATTGCCACCATCCAGGTGCCGTTTATTCGAGGGGGCGCCGAGATTCATGCTGAAGGACTACATGCGGCATTGCGGGCAGCGGGACACCAGGCCGAAATCATCGCAGTCCCGTTCAAATGGTACCCGCCGGAAAAGGTTCTGGACCATATGCTGGCCTGCCGTCTGCTGGACCTGAGCGAAGTAATGGGCACCCCGGTAGACTTGCTGATCGGTCTTAAATTTCCCGCTTATCTTATTCCTCACGATAACAAGGTGCTCTGGATCCTCCACCAATTTCGCACCGCATATGAACTTTGGGATCATCCGCTTGGTGATCTGATCCACGAACCCAACGGGATCGAGGTTCGTGACGCGATCAGAGAAGCGGACAGGCAGATCCTTTCCGAGGCCCGCCGGGTGTTTTCCAATTCCGCCAACGTCGCTGCCAGGCTGAAGTTTTATTGTGGTTTCGAGGCGTCCCCACTTTACCATCCGCCGCCCGGGGCAGAAGAATTCTATTCGGCCGACGCGGAGGACTTTTTTTTCTTTCCCAGCAGACTCTGCCTGCCAAAAAGGCAATCATTGGTATTGGAAGCGCTCGCGCTTACGCGTCATCCCATTCGAGTTGTTTTTGCGGGGGCTGCCGACGAGGGCGATTACCTAACCGAGTTAACGAAGCTTGCCGACCACCTGGGATTGGAAACGCGCGTCGAGTGGTTGGGCTATATCGCCGACGATCGGAAACGGGAGCTCTATGCAAAGGCCCTGGCGATAATCTATCCCCCCATTGACGAAGACTTCGGCTATGTGACACTCGAGGGTATGCTGGCTAGAAAACCAGTTGTGGTTTGCTCCGACTCAGGTGGGCCACTCGAGTTCGTGCGCCACGAGCAGAACGGACTGATTGTTGAACCCACTCCACAGGCTTTGGCGCAAGCGCTGGACAGGGTTTGGGACGATCGCTTGACGGCAAAAAGGTGGGGAATCGCAGGATATGAGTTATACCGGCAGATGGACATTTCCTGGACGAAAGTTGTCGAAAGTCTGGTGGGATGAAGATTAACTGGTTTTCACCGTTGTCGCCTGCAGCGACCGATATTGCCCACTATACAGCGCGGGTGCTGCCGGCGCTGGCAGCGGTAGCGGAAGTAACGCTTTGGACCACCAGCCGCCATTGGGCGGCGAGCCTGGAACAGTTTGCCCAAGTGCGACGGTATGGTTTGGAGCGGTTACCGTCGACTGAACTGAATCGAGCCGATATGACTTTTTATCATATCGGGAATAATCCACGTTTCCACTGGCCGATCTGGCATGTCTCGCGAGTCCATCCGGGCGTGATAGTGCTGCATGACCTTCGATTGCATCACTTCTTTGACTGGATCTATCGCGTGCATTACCAGAACCTGGCCATGTATCTGGAAATGATGGAAACTTTTTATGGCGAATCGGCACAGGAAGATGCGCGTGAATGCTTCAACACCAACGCTGGAAACATCGAGTACATGGCCCAGCGATATCCGCTGACCGACCTGGCTTTACAACACGCTCTGGGAGTAATCGTCCACACTCAGGAAGCGTATGACGTGCTTAAGCCAAAGGCAGATTGGCCGCTGATGTACGCCCCGCTGCCGTTTCCCGCAGTTGAGTCAATCGGATTGCGTGAGGTGGCGCCTCCATATCGTTTGATCGTGTTTGGTTATTTGGGTCGAAACCGGCGGCTCGATTCGGTACTGGAAGCATTGGCAGGGTTTTCCGGAAGAGAACATTTCAGACTGGACATCTTTGGGAGCGTTCTCGAGGATGAGGAGCGTATCCGCGCAAAGATTAGGAATCTGAAATTGACGGAGTCGGTAAGACTGCACGGTTTCGTTCCCGAGGAGAGACTTCGAGAGGCGCTGGCCCAGTCTCATTTGGCGATCAACCTTCGCTTTCCTACCGTCGGAGAAGCGTCGGGCAGCCAACTGCGAATCTGGTCGAACCGGTTGCCAAGCCTGGTTTCAGACGTTGGCTGGTACGCCTCTTTGCCTGCCGACACGACTGCTTTTGTTCGCCACGATGAGCACGAGATCAGTGACATTCAGAACCATCTGAGTGACTTTCTGGACGCCCCTGACAGTTTTGCGCGGATGGGCTTGAGAGGCTTTGAGGAACTGAGGAAAAACCATTCTCCAGCAGCGTATGCGCAGCAAATCGAATCGATGGTTGAATTGGCAAAAGGTTTTCGTCCGCAGTTTGCCGCCCGAGCTCTGGCGCAGCGGGCAAGTGTTCCGCTTGCCCAGTGGCTCTCTCCGTCGGAGTTTGACGAGCCGCTGAAGCATTTGGTCCGCGAGGCCATGTCTCTGGTTCGGGGGTAGTCGATGCGCATTGGGATCGACGGATTGCCCCTTACCGAATCATTGGCGGGCGTGGGCTATTACACTCTGGAACTTGCTCATCACTTGTCCCGCGACGCGAGCGGGGACGAAGTGGAAGTTGTTTCTCCAAAACCATTTCTCGACTCGCTTCGACTCTGCGAGCGCAACGATTCTCGCCTGCGCTTCGGCACAGAGAAAACAAATCCGGTTACAGCACGGTGGTGGTCTATTGGCTTGCCTCGCTATTTACGACGGCGCCGGCCGGATGTCTTTCATGGAACAAACTTCGAGATTCCTCTGCGCAGCGTTTGCCCGACCGTACTCACCATCCACGACCTTTCACTCTTGCTTTACCCCGAAACTCATGAACGCAGACGCGTCTGGCGGGCTCGACGCAGGCTTCCTCTGATGGCCCGGAAGGCAACATTGATCATTACTGTTTCCGAAGCGGTGCGGCAGGAGGTCAATCGACATCTGAGGATACCGTTGGAGAAAATCAAGACTGTTCATTCAGCCGCGCGAGAATTCTTCAGGCCAATGGAACCCGAGCGCGCCGAACTGATTCGAACCCGCCTCAACATTGCGGGAGATTTTGTTTTGTACACCGGGACGATCGAACCGCGTAAGAATCTGTCCTTGCTGGTGCGCGCTTTCACGGAAATTTCCCGCCGCAGGCCGGGGTTGCAACTGGTAATGGCCGGAAAGAAAGGCTGGCTGGTTGAAGACTTTTACAACTCTTTGCGGCAATCTTCCGCAAACAAAAATGTAGTGTTCACGGGCTATCTAAATGACGAGGAACTTTGTGCGCTCTACTCCTCGTGCAAAGTCTTTGTTTATCCATCCCTTTACGAAGGGTTTGGTTTTCCGCCGCTCGAAGCAATGGCATGTGGTGCGCCGGTAATCGCCAGCCGGATTCCAAGCATTGAAGAAGTTGCGGGTACTGCCGCGTTGTTCGTTTCGCCGCACTCATGGATTGATCTGGCCGAATCGATAAGCAGAGTACTCGATAACAGTTCGTTGCGGGAAGAACTGATCACGGCCGGCTTGGAGAGGGCTAAGCAATATTCCTGGGCGATGACGGCGGAGCGCACTCGGGCGGTTTACCAGGAAGCGATGGCTCTGTACAAAAAGTCCTGACTACCGCCACGTGGAGCGCTATCGGTACAGTACCGCGAGCGAAGCGACCGGATGTTTGCGCTTCAACTAACCAATTGACTGGCTGCTAATTATGAGAATCACAACGGGAAGTCGAGTGTAACATCCGGTCGCTTCGCTCGCGGTACCGTACAGACCATGGCATCTCTTTGTGCAAGGCCGGAAGCGATAGAACGATCCAATAATTCCATCTAAGCCAAGGCAAAGTAAAGCAAAAGGCTGGCTCGTTATGAGCCAGCCTTTGAACTTCTGAACGCGTGTACTGGTAAATCTACTGCAGATTGCCACAGTCGTGATTGCTGTAGGTGGCAGTGTTACCAAAGCGCTTTTGGTACTCATCCGATGTGATGAACGCGCAAACCATGCTACGGAAATTTCCTGGAACCCGATTGTTCAGGATGTCGAGCCAGAAACTGTAGCCGCCCGGATCTGGATCTCGGCGGAGGTACCCATAGTATTGCATCAGCACAAATGACGGATTGTATTCGGCGCTTGAAAATGCCGAAGCGTCAATCGCATCGCGGAGCGCAAACGCCCGACTCTGATTCATGTCGGTGCCGGTGTTGTACTTGTCAATCAAAGCTTGACGCTGTGCCGATAAATCAACACCTGAATGCAAGTTAATGCTGGCGATCAAAGCATCGACAAATGCGAGTGCGGTCGTTGCTCCGGTGTATTTCGTAGCGAATTCCGGGCGCTGCACAAACGCCAGCGCCAGCGCTTGTTTCGTTTGTTCGAGTGTCGGTCCATCAACCACCTGACGTCGATCAGGGCCAAACTCGGCATACAGTGGTTGCCGGCCCAGTCCACCTTTGTAAATGCGGTAGACAAAATAGCCGGTTTTTTGAAACTCGAGCTCGATAAAGAAGGCTGCGCTTACATTTACTCGCTGGTTATTCAGGCAGTTGTAGCTCGTGCCGCAAGAAGCGATTTGATTGGTCCAGTAGTCCAACCCACCCTGATCTGCGAAACGACTCAGGAAATCGACGTAATGCTGGCTCACGAAGAAATCCGCGTCGTCGATTGTGATCACCTGATTGCTGCCGGGCCTGAGCCGGAGCGGTTTGACCTTTGTCGGTCCGTAGAAAAGATCCGCGGGGAGATCTGGTCCATCGGTCTGCACTATTCGCAGCGTCGGCGCCTGCCCCATGGCGGTGACCGCTGCCAGCGCAATCGTCATCAAGAGCACTGCTAATCGATGTCTCATAAGACTCCTAAAACCTTTGGTAGGAAAACCAACTTCGTTAGCTCAGAGCCGGGGAGGACCTCCGAACATTGAAAGTAGGGTCGGGGCTGGCGCCCGTTAGCGACAAATTTGAGTGTAGCTTGCACGGTGTCTCTTTGTCAACGCACTGATTTTTAACAGTTTGAGCGGCCCTCGAAAGTTGCTTTGAGCCGGGCTATCCGATCTGAAACAGTCTCAATTGAGAGAAAGACCCTGGGCATTGGACGCATGGGCCAGGGCTTTGGATGAGAATTTCTCGCCACTCAAGGAACGGAAATTCGCAGGTTGTGGAAGGGAAACTCGCAAGTTGGAAGGGAAACTTGCGAGTCGGGAAGGTGGGCTGGCCCCCGCTCAAGATCCGCACCCACTCAACACTGAATTGACAGTTCAAGCTGAGCAATGTTTTTCGCAACTTTCAGGGCCGATCTCAGTCTTGAGTGGGTGCGGATCTTAGGCGGGGGCAAGCCCACCGTCCCAACTTGCAATTTCCGCATTGCAATTTCCGCTCCTTGAGTGGGTACCCCCGGCATAAGCAGGCACTTGGTTTTTGGTGCCGACGGTCAACGAAGCGTGGTACCATGCAGACCCGGCAAGATTCAGTGCCCACCTGCCGGCACAAAACGGCTCGCCCTATTTTTGGAACCTCCGATGCGACGTCTTGCAGCCATAACTGTCACTTTTGCGATGGTATCCCTGACGGTTTTGCCCGCAAGGTCTGACACGCTTGATGCTTTCGAGTTCCCAGTATCCCGTCCAGTAAAACACCAGATCAGGTGGCCAAGCAGAAAAATCGCGATCGCTTTGTCCAGTTCGCTTGCTTCACCAGGACCCAACTTCAAGATCGGCACCGACGCAATCGGTGCGGCCCGCCGCGCGATCTCACGCTGGGCTCGGGTGGCTAACATCAGCTTTGTCGAAACTTCCGCGAGCGTTCAGTCAATAAGTTCAGCTCGCGGCGATGGCCTTAGCTTAATAACGATCGCCAATACCCCCGAGAACAACGCGATTTTCGCCAGTCCGGAATTGACAGGACGCACTCGGGTCTTTTATGAGCCTGAAACCGGAATTATTTCTGAGGCCGACATTTGCGTGAACCCACATCCGGCCCTTGGCGATGGGACACCGGTGCAATTCTCCACTGACGGAACTCCCGGCACCTATGATCTCGAATCAACGTTCACGCATGAGATAGGTCATCTGCTTGGTTTGGATCATTCGGTAGTTTGGGCCTCGACTATGCAGGCTCGGCAGGGCTTGAATGGAGTTTATGGGTTGACGGCCTTTAGCGGCAGAACAATCAGCGAAGAAGACCTCGAGCGTGTGCGCAGCCTTTACGGATCTTCGGACCGAACCGGCGTGATTACCGGCCAACTCAGTGGAAGGTTCTCGGGCGCGCAGGTGTGGGTCGAAAACATTGCAACTGGCCGTGTTACCGCAAGCAGCCTCGTCTCACTGGACGGAAGCTATCGCGTGGAGAGCCTTTTGCCCGGACAGTACCGGGTCCTTGTTGCGCAACCAGTTGGCGCAACCGGCCAATCGGAGAGGGTCTCAAAGGCGGGCGGCTCTCTGTCCGGGCTTGAACGCCCGTCGCGCGCGGCAGAGCTTGCCAATGAGATCGTAGTCAGCGCTGACGCGGTCACTCCAGTCAATGCGAATACAATCGCACCTCAGGGTGCGCAGTTCTTGAATCCTCGCTTTGTCGGCATCAATGGCGAAATCTCAACCGTGGCCTTACCGTTGGAAGCCGGTGGCAGCTTCAAAGTCTATCTCGGTGGCGAAGGCTTGGACCAGGTTACAGGGACGGGCATTTCCGTGACCTCACCTTTCTTCAAGCTCGATCCCAACACGCTGGTGCGCGAACAATTCGCCAGCACCTTCCCGGTAATCAGTTTCACGGTGATGGTCGCGCCAAATGTGCCCTTCGGTGACTACACCATCAGGGTACTCTCGACTTCAGGCGAGGTTGCGTACCTGCCAGGCAGCATAACAATCGATCCCGGCGTGAATTCAACTGCTGCCAATCCCGTCGATGACGACCGCTTTTTTGTGAGTCAGCATTACAGGGATTTTCTCGGGCGTGATCCGGATCCGGAAGGACTTGACTACTGGCTGGGACAGTTGCAGCAGTGCGGTCAGGATGATAATTGCACTCGCGCTCGCAGACTCGGCATCTCTGCGGCCTTCTTTGGTGAAGGCGAATTCCAGGAAACAGGTTTGTTTGTATATGGCCTTTTCAGGACGCTCGGTCGTCGCCCGACATTCGCAGAGTTTAATGCGGATCGTGGTTTGTTGGTCACCGCTGATGGAGATTTCGCCGGGGGTAGAAAGTTGCTTGCGCGCGCGTTTGTCAGGCGGCGGGAGTTTCTCAGCAAATATCCCGAGAGCCTGAACGCGCAACAATTTGTCGATTCACTGTTGGCCGAGACGCAGCAAGCTTCTGGGGACCGCGCGCATTTGCTGGCACTTTATGATGGCAGCGACGCAGCCAGGGCGGCGATTGTCAATCTCGTTGTTACCAGTCCGGGATTTGTTCGCGCCGAATACAACCGGGCCTATGTTTTGATGCAGTATTTCGCTTATCTCCGCCGCGATCCGGACGAGGCTGGCTACAACTTCTGGTTGAATGCTCTGCAAAACAAACCTATTCGGGATAGCGAAGCATTTCGCGGAGTTGCCTGCGGATTCCTCAGCTCTGCCGAGTACCAGTTGCGCTTCGGAATGATCGTCACGCACACGCCCAGCGAGTGCACTCACTGATCACCCACTTTGAGTGGCATTCAACGTTCACATACATAAGACATTTTCCATTCATCATTTTCCATTTGGGATTTTTTCAGTTTCGCGTGATTTCGTGGTTTCGTGCTCGTCTACCAAAAGCACGATCCACGAAGTAACACGAAAACACACGAAATCAGACTTAACAGGGGAGGTCACACGAAGCGGTCTAAATGAAAATGAAAAATGGAAAATGTCTTAGGTATTCAGGACATCGCCATGCTGAAGTGAAGCGCAAATAAAAGCGTCATCACCCCCAGCGCAAAGATGAAAACCGTTCTAATGATCTGATCTATGTATAGCGATTTTCCGGCTTCCCCAAGAACGATGAAGATCGGAAAAGCGATCATCGTGTAACGAGTCAGCGACTGTAATCTCATGGCAGACAGTGGCACGATCACGCAGAGCAAGGTGTAGCACGCCAGCGCCCATTGTCTTCTCTTAAACAGCACCGCGCTACAACCAAATGCCAGTAGCGCTGCCAGGAAATTCAGAAAACGAAAGTCCCACCTGAAGTTAACATCAAGCGGGCTCTTCAAGTAGTCCCAAAGCGGCCTGAGGAAGAATCCCAGGCTATGGCCCCAGGCTGCCTGCACGTCCAGGAAGGCGAGGGCGTTCCCGGTGATGCGATGAAGAAAAATCATGTAAGGCACTATGCCCACCGGAATCAGTAGCAGCCCCAAAGCTTTGTGGTTGGGCTTTCTCTCCTGCGCCCAGAAAAGCAGGAAGATGACGGGAAACAGGCACAGCCCCGTCACACGCGTGGCCGTGGCCAGACCACCGAAGAGTCCGGCGAGCCACCAGGCGTTGTTTTTGGCGGCGAGGAAACAGCTTACACTCAACAACAGAAACAACGACTCGGTGAAGGGAAGCGAAAAAAAGTAACTGGTCGGAAAAGCCGCGAGGTAGATTACTGCAAGCCTGGCAACTTCAGCGTCATAATCGAACTTAAGTACGAGTTGGTAGAGTTGCACCAGCGCGAGCAGAAAGAAAATATTCGCCAGTACCGACCCAGTCAATCCGTATTCGCCGGTGAGTTTGCCGGCAAAACGCAGCACTAGTGGAAAGAGCGGAAAGAAGGCCCAGTTGTGCTCGCCCTTCGCATCAAAGGCTCGCCGTTCGTAACCGTGCTGAGCTATATCGGCGTACCAGAGCGCGTCCGCATTTAACACTTTTTTGCCTAGACGCTCTGCCAGCCCGGATTCGCGCAGGGAAATCACCGGCTCCTGAATCCGATCACCCAATTCCTGGACCGGAACGTCGAATCGCACTCCGGAAGCAAACAGGAAAACGATTAGTATGAGGATTCGGGTAATCAGAAAAGCTGAGACAGCGGGAACCAGACTTTTGTGCAACAGAGTGCGGGCATCATTCATGTCAAGCGCCATAGTCGCAGGTTTGCGGAGAGAATCGAAAAGATGTGCTTGATGAAACTTCCTGAATAAGTTTCAATGTCCTGCGCAATTTGTTCACTCGCTTGCAAACGCACAAAGAATGAAAGCCATCCCCAGCCGGTCTCTTCTGGCTAAAGGCCGAAGCCTTGTTGCTAATCATCCGGCCGAGCTCATCTGCGCCGCGGCGCTGATATTGATGGCGGTCAATTTTTTTGCCATTATCTCCCGCAAGACCTTAACTAATGATGAGAAATATCATATTCCCGCCGGATACTACCATCTAGTCTTTGGGGATTTCCAACTAAATCCTGAACATCCGCCGCTCGTAAAAATGATCGCCGCGGCGCCTTTGTTGTTTCTTCGACCAACGGCCCCTTCACCAGTTGTGAGTCCGGCCGAGAATCCGATTCTTCAGGGACATGATGTCTTCCTTGCGTTTTGGGAGGCAAACCCGGCAAAGATAGAAGCCATCTCGTTCTGGGCGCGAGTGCCCATGATTATCCTGACGCTATTGCTTGGCATCGTGCTCTTCAGTTATGCGCGATATCTGGGAGGTGTGGCGGCAGCGACCTTCGCGGTAATTATATTTAGCCTCGAACCGACTATCCTGGCCCACGGACGCGTGGTGCAAACCGACGTGCCGGCGGCGCTTGCCTATCTTCTCTTCTTTTTCGCATTGCAGCGATTGTTCGATCTGCCGACCTTGCGCCGAGCTATAGAGTTAGGTCTGGTAACCGGCCTGGCGTTGGTGATCAAGTTTTCGTTAGTAATTGTCGCGCCCGTATTCATTGCAGCGTTAATCTTGATTGGTTGGCGTCGTTTCAGGCGTGACCGGCATTTATCAGGTATGGGTCTTAAACTTTGCTCAGCCCTTGTTGTTTTGCTGGTGGTTGTTAATCTTGCCTACTACTTCGAGCGTGCTCCATTGCTACCGCAAAACAGGCAGGAAGTTATTGTTGAATGGCCAACTCACGTGACCGCGCTTAGCCGGAGTTTCCATGCGCTTTCCACTGTGATACCCCCGACTTATCTGTTCGGCGTCTTCGTCGTAAACGTCCACAACAATTGGGGCCACTATGCTTCGATACTTGGCAGGTACAGCCGAACGGGTTGGTGGTACTACTTTCCCGTGGCTTTTGCTTTGAAGACGACCCTTCCGTTTTTGCTTGTTTCTGTCGCTTCTTTCCTGTGGGCAGTCTGGGCAATCCTTTGGCGCCGCGAGCAGCGTCTGATGCTCCCTGTATTCGCAGTGGTGCTTTACACAGGGTTTTCGATGACCAGTCACATAAATATAGGAGTGCGTCATTTTCTTCCGGTAATTGCCTTTCTAATTCTTTTAAGCGGTGCTTTTCTGGCGAAGGTGTGGACGCAAAGGCGACGGGTGACGATGGTCCTGCTAGTCATGTTGTGTATGTGGATGGCGCTGGAAACAGTGCGCGCTTTTCCTAATTACATTCCGTACATGAACCAGTTGGCCTGGAATCACCCTCACTGGTATTACCTTTCCGATTCAAATGTTGAATGGGGTGATGACACAAGTGAGCTGGCCGAGTATCTGCTCCAACGCGGCGAGACCAGAGTGCGGGCTGCGGTGTTGGGAGGCTGGCTCTCAAAGGCCCAATATGGAGTGGATTATGTAAACACGCTGGTGATCAATCAGCCTATCGAGCACACTCGTTACATCGCCATTGGCGCCAGCTTCTTGAACGGCTCGACAGTGCCGCTTATCCGCGATCAGTCAGGGCGGCCGGTAACTGAAGAACAACGTCGCGATTTCTTCGCCGCCTATCGACAACGGCAACCCGAGGCAGTTTTTGGAAACTCCATATACCTGTTCCGAGAAGAATGAGTTTGCCGTCAAGACAAGAATGATCCACAAAATAACACGAAGAAAACACGATGGAACACGTGTCTCTCGGATGGACAGCATAACGCTGGCTGGTATCTTTATTGTCACCTTTCTTGTTTTCTGGTTCTCACCAATACGCCAGCTCACCGACTCGAACTACTCGATGCTCCTCAGCGAGAGTCTGCTCCATCATCGCAGCTTCGTTCTCGACCACTATGCGATTCCGCGGTTGAAGCCAACCTGGCACGACAACACTTTCAAAAACGGTGAGATGTACCAGCTGGAGCTGGTTGGACCACACCTTTATTACTACCTACCGCTCGGCAGTTCGCTGCTCTCGTTGCCGTATGTCGCCTGGATGAATGCCTTTGGTGTTTCGACTGCAAACGCTGACGGAACTTACAACCCTGAAGGCGAAGCACGTATCGAGGCGGGTCTTGCCGGACTGTTGATGGCCGGCCTTGCTTGTATCATTTTTCTGACTGCACGTTTGTTTTTACCGATCGGTTGGTCTGCATTGATTGCCCTTGCCGCAGCGTTCGGGACGCAGATGTGGAGCACAGCGTCACGGGCTCTCTGGAGCGACACATGGGCAATGTTTCTTTTGGCAGCAGTGCTTTATTTCCTGTTGGCTGACTCGCAAGGGACACAAAAGATGAACCCGGTCGTGGTTGCGACGTTGCTCGCCTGGTCCTATTTTGTAAGACCTACGAATAGCATCTCGATCGCCGCAATTACTGTGTACGTCCTTTGGTATCGAAGAGAACAAGGCATCAAATTCCTCGCGACCGGGGTCTGTTGGTTGCTCGCCTTTGTGGTCTATTCCTGGTACCACTTCCACCAGCTTTTGCCAAAATACTTTCAGCCCGGACGCTTGAGCTTCGGCTCGTTTTGGCCGGCTTTTGCGGGCAATCTTATTAGCCCCTCGCGCGGCTTGTTCATCTATGTGCCAGTCCTGCTGTTTGTGACCTACCTTGCGGTGACTGAACGAAAAGCCCTTGTCAGGAATCGCCTGGCCCTGCTTGCCGTGCCTGTGATCTTTTTTCACCTGATTGTCGTCGCCGGGTTTACACCCTGGAATGGCGGTTTCTCGTATGGACCGCGTTACACGACGGGCCTGGTCCCCTGGTTTGCTTTACTGGCCATTGTTACCCTGCAATCCTTTTTGCAAAGTAGAAAACGAGATTACCAGCGATCGTTGACCTTGACAGTTGGAGCGCTCCTTCTATGTATCAGTGTATTTGTGAATGCTCGGGGGGCGATTTCTTACGAAACCTGGATGTGGAATGTCTGGCCCGACAATGTCGATCAAGAGCCGCAAAAGATCTGGGACTGGAAACAGCCCCAGTTCCTTGCGGGCTTGATGGCCCCGCCTCTACCCGAAAGGCCACCCCAGTTAAGCGGACGGCTTGCGTTTGGAACCAGCGAGGGCGACCGGTTTACCTGGTACGGATGGAGTTGGGGAGAGCAGGCCTTTCGTTGGACAGACGGAGACGAGGCAGGAATCGTCTTTGGCCTGGATCTACGGCAGAACAGTATCCTGACAGTCAAGATGGGCGCCTTTGCAGGACCAGGAAAGCCGGCCCAACAAAGAGTGGAAGTTTTCCTGAACGACGAACGCTTGCAGGATGTGATCCTGACGGACGAGCCGGCGCATGAATACATTTTTCAGCTAGACGGCCGAATCTTGCGCGAGCGCAATATCCTTACTTTCAAATTGCCCGATGCAGCGTCACCGAAATCGCTGGGACTTAGCGCGGACCAGCGTCGTTTAGGGATCCGGATCGAATGGTTAGAACTGACCCTCGCAAGGTAGAAAGGTACCGTGCCAGAAACCGGCTGGATCACAACCAGGCTCAAAGACGGTATTCTCGCCGGAGCCATCTTCGTTTGCACACTTCTGATCTTTTGGTTTTCGCCGGTCCACCAGGTTACAGATTCCAAGTACTCGATGTTGCTAAGCGAAGGCTTGATTCGACATCACAGTTTTGCCTTGGACCACTTTCAGTTGCCCCGGCTGGAACCCGTTCAGCGCAGCGACTACGTAATGAATGGCGGGATTTATCAATTAGAAATTGTAGGTAACCGGATCTACTACTTCTTCCCTCCAGGCAGCTCTGTGTTGTCGATTCCTTATGTGGCCGCGGCGAATGCCTTCGGAGTGTCCGCGGCAAACAGTGACGGTACGTTCAACCTTCGCGGCGAGCAGACCATCGAGATTGGCTTAGCGGCGTTATTGATGGCGATTCTGGCGGCGCTCTTTTATTTCACCGCTCGTCTATTGCTACCTGCCGGCTGGAGTGTGATTGTGGCTTTAAGTGCCAGCTTTGGCACTCAAATCTGGAGCACAGCCTCGCGCGGCTTGTGGTCACACACATGGAGCGTGTTGCTTACCGGATTGGCCGTGTACTGGTTGTCACGAGCCGACATCGCGAAACAGCCGCTTCGTCCTATCTTCTTAGCGACATTGATGTCGTGGATGTACTTTGTTCGTCCCGGCAATAGCATTCAGGTGGTTTGCATTACGATTTTTTTCGCGCTTTATTATCGCCGGGCGCTTCTTCCTTTTTTGTTGACGGGGGCAGGCTGGTTGCTGGCCTTCATCAGCTACTCCCGATACAACTTCGGATTCACTCTGCCAAATTACTATCGAGCAAGCCGTCTGGACTTGGGAATTTTTCCGGTTGCGCTGCCGGGAAATCTCATAAGCCCGTCACGTGGTCTGCTTATCTACGTGCCCTTGTTGCTGTTTGTTGTTTTCCTGCTCGTGCGCTATTGGCGCCACAGACCCGCCCATCGATTGACGTGGCTGGCGATGACGGTGTCGATTGCTAACTTGCTGATGGTCTCCTGTTTCGCTCACTGGTGGGGTGGCGCGAGCTTTGGACCGCGCTTTACGACTGACACTGTTCCATGGTTCGTTCTGCTCTCGATAATCGGGATCAAAGCCATGCTTAACTGGCATGAACAGCATCAGTCAGCAAATCTCGCCTGGGCAGGCCAACTGACTGTCGGAAGCGTGTTACTGGCGGCAAGCATCTTTATCAATGGCCGCGGCGCGCTGGCATTGGAAACATGGCGTTGGAATCCTGGCGATGTCACTCAATTGGGAAACAAGCTTTGGGACTGGCGGCAACCGCAGTTTCTCGCGGGCCTGGTCAAGCCACCGCTCGAGCATGGATACGAAGATCTCGCCGTCGGTACGCGCGTTGATTTCACCCAGCCCGACGCAGCGAACAAATATCTTTGGTACGGCTGGAGTGGCGACGAACCCGGCTTTCGCTGGACCGAAGGAAAAGAGGCCGCGCTGGTATTTGCCATCGCTGAAAAGAGCGACCTCATACTCAAAATGAGGCTCTTGCCTTTTATTCGTGAGGGAACGTGGCCCAGGCAAAGAATCCTTGCCGAGTTGAATGGTCAATTGATCGATTCTCAGGTCTTGACCCGGAATCAGGATGCAGAACTTTCCCTGCGATTGCCGGGTTACCTGCTACAAGGCAGGAACGTGATGAAATTTAAACTGCCCGACGCGGCTTCGCCCGAACTTCTGAACATCAGCATGGATCAACGTCAGCTTGGTTTTGCGGTCTACTGGATCGAGTTACAAAAGGATAACCAGCCGCAGCCGGCTGCCGGCAAATAATTGGTGCTCAATCCCCAGACCTCAAAGATTGGAAAGTTATGGCGTCCTGGCAAATCTGACTTCCTGCTTCCGCCGGCGATCTTTTTTCTTGCCTTGGCAGTCTTTCTTTTGTCTCCAGTGCGTTCCCTCGGCGAGACTCAGTACACGATGATGGTCGCCTATTCACTCTTGCACCATGGAACATTTGCGCTGGATCGAAAAGAACTTCGCCTGCCCGAAACGGTGGAAATGATTGGCGATACGACCAAGGTAAAAAAACTGCCGCTCGAAATAGTCAACGACCGAGTATACAAATATGCCCCTCCCGGCAGTTCCATTTTGTCCCTGCCCTTTGTGATGGCAACGAACGTTTTACGTCTGAGACCCGTCGATGGCGCCGGTGTCTACGATCAGCGTGGCGAATTGAAAATGGCGGCAATACTGGCGGCTGTGCTGATGGCCGTCTTTGCAGTCGTGTGCTTCCAAACTTCGCGCCTACTGCTTCCGCCACGCTGGAGCCTGTTGATCACAATCGTGGCGGCTTTGGGCACTCAAGTGTGGTCCACAGCCTCAAGAGTAGTCGAACCTGATTCGTGGACCGTTCCGTTGCTGATGATTGCGCTGTACTTACTGATCGCACCCGAAACGCGCCAGGCCAAACTGAGACCCGGCGTTCTCGCGACAGTTCTTTCCTGGTCTTACCTGGTGCATCCCACAACTGCGATATCGATCGTTGCAATCACAGTTTATCTCTGGTTGTATCAACGGCGTCATTTTCTCTCATTTGCTGCGACCGGCGCGATTTGGTTTCTATTGTTGGTAATCTACTCGTGGCACAACTTTGGTCAGGTATTGCCAAACTACTTTCAGGCAAGCCGGCTGGGCTTTCAGACGTTCTGGGAAGCGCTTGCGGGCAACCTTGTAAGCCCCTCACGTGGTGTGCTTGTTTACGTCCCGGTATTGGCAGTGCTCGGTTTCATCCTGCTGCGCTATCGACAATCTGTACCGCTTCGACCCCTGGTTGTGACGGGCTGCCTGGTAATAATTGCGCATTTGCTCGTGATCTCCGGATTCAGTCACTGGTGGGCTGGACACAGTTATGGTCCCCGTTATTGGACCAGCATGGTACCGTGGTTTGTGTTGCTCGGCGCCGCCGGCATCAACGGCATGTTGAAAGAGCGCGCCAAGAGCCCGGGCGCGATAAAGCCCTGGAAAATAAAAATCGCGCTGAGCCTTGCCCTGGCGCTTGCGCTATTCAGCATCTTTATTCACGCGCGGGGCGCCCTTTCAGAGAAAACACATCTCTGGAATGCAAAGCCATATGACATAGACCTCAGGGCTGGTCGCCTTTGGAATTGGCGCTATCCACAGTTCCTGGCGGGTCTGGTGAATCCACCATTGCCCATTGGCGCCTACGTGCGACCACCACTCAACGAACCGATTGACCTGAGTGTTGAATCAGCAAACGATTTTTTGTGGTATGGCTGGAGCAGCCCGGAGCCGCAGCTCCGCTGGAGCGAAGATCAAGATGCGGCTTTGGTTTTTGCCCTGGATCAGCCCGCGGACTTAACGTTAATAATGAAAGCGGCTCCGTTCGTCGTAGCCGGTCTAAAGGACAGCCAGCGATTATCAATCAAGCTCAATTCCGGGGAGGTTGCCTCCTTGACGCTCAGCAATGGCAATCCCAATGAAATCGTAATCGCCTTGCCGCATCAGTTGCTCAAGCGCGAGAACGTATTGATATTTCATTTTCCGGACGCAGAATCGCCGGCGAAGCTCGGATTGAGCGATGATCGACGGCTACTGGGTCTTGCGGTTCAGTGGATCGAATTCAAAACGCATTAGACGGCGGCCGGCATCGGTCTCAATATGGAACGGCTGACAGCAAGACAGAGAAGATTCTGAGTCGGATGGAAGCAATCACCACCATGGAATTGAGCGGCTGGGGCCGTTACCCACGTGCGTTGTCGTCTGTTCAGATTCCAAAGCAAGCGTCGGAAATCGATCTTCGCTCGCTTCCGCACGTTATCGCTCGCGGACTGGGTCGTAGCTATGGAAACGCTGCGATGTTGAACCAGGGCCTGGTGGTTCTCACTGAACGCTTACGAGAACAGGTGTCCTTCAACGGCTCAACCGGATTACTGACAGCCCAAGCGGGTATGCCGCTCGCAGATGTGCTCACTCTCTTTGCACCCCAGGGGTGGTTTCCACCTGTAGTTCCCGGTACAAAGTGGGTTTCACTAGGTGGTTGCGTGGCTGCCGACATTCATGGGAAGAACCACCATCGCGACGGAACGTTTGGTTGCCACGTAAGAGCGTTGAACCTGCGGCTGGCTGATGGCAGCCAAGTGCGTTGCACTCCCGAAGAGAACAAGGAACTTTTCTGGGCGACTGTCGGCGGCATGGGTCTGACAGGAGTCATCACTGAGGTCACGCTGCAACTGATTAAGATCGAGACGCCCTGGATCATCTCGCAACATCACCAGGCCAGGGATCTTGACGCTTCATTGGAATTGCTCGAGTCGGATTTTATCGACGACGCCTATACTGTTGCCTGGCTGGATTGTTTGGCGCGGGGGAGGAGTCTGGGCCGAAGCATTTTGATTCGCGGCCATCATGCGCAGCGCGAGGAATTGCCCGCGCACTTAAGATCGCAAGAACCGCGAAAGACTGCGCCTGCCCTGAGTATACCCTTCGATTTTCCGGCGTTTGTGCTGAACGGGATTACAGTTGCTACTCTCAACAAGGCTTACTACCTGCGACAGGGGATGAGGACAGCGCCGTTTGTTTGCGATCCTGACAGTTTCTTTTTTCCCCTCGATCGGATTGCTAATTGGAATCGCCTGTACGGGAAAAGGGGCTTTGTCCAGTACCAGTGTGTATTGCCACTCAACGAATCTCGACAGGGTCTGCAAGCATTGTTGGAGGAAACTCGAGGCAGTCATCGCGCGAGCTTTCTCGCCGTCCTCAAGCGATTTGGTCCAGAGGGGCAGGGCATACTCTCATTCCCCCTGGAGGGATTTACCTTGACCATGGACTTTCCCATTACCGATGAAGGGCTTTTTTCTTTCCTGGATCGCCTGGATGAAATTGTCGTAAGGCATCGAGGTCGCGTTTATCTAGCTAAGGATGCTCGTCTGCGTGCTGAGGTGTTTCGCAACATGTATCCGCGACTGGCGGAATGGCAGAGGATCAAGACGCAAGTCGATCCCCGCACCGTTTTTGATTCAGATTTGGCGCGGAGGATCGGAATGAGTGAGAAAGTTTCTGATGAGTAACCTCGGAGAACTGTGGCGCCTCCTGCGTCCGAGAGAATGGGTGAAGAATGGCTTTGTGTTTGTGGGCCTGTTGTTCGCAAACGCCTGGCATCAGCCGCAGTTGCGCCTGCGGGTCCTGATCGCAGCTGCCGCGTTTTGCCTGGTTGCCAGTGGCGTCTACATATTTAACGATCTCTTCGATCGTGAGCAGGATCGAAACGATGCCCGCAAGAAAAGCAGACCTCTTGCCGCTGGTCGAGTATCGGCTGGTACGGCCGTGATCCTGCTAATCGTCCTGTGGATTCTAAGTTTTGGTTTGGCGTTGCTGGCCTCTCGCACCGTGCTGGGAATTCTCTTGCTGTACATTGTTCTTAACGTTGCGTACTCAGTTCGACTAAAAGACGTCGTGTTATTGGATGTGTTTATCATCGCGGCGGGATTCATGCTGCGAATTCTCGCCGGCACGGTCGGCGTCGGTATTCCTCCTTCACAGTGGCTCCTGCTTTGCGGCTTAATGATTGCGCTCTTTCTGGGCTTTACCAAACGGCGGGCTGAGCTGTACGCCACTGTTAATGGCGAGCCAGGTAGTCAGCGGAAGGTTCTGGGTCACTACCAGCCCGTGCTGTTGGACAAGATGATCGTCATAACTGCGACCTGCGTAATACTGACTTACAGCCTTTACACTATGAGTCCAGTTACCATTCAAACCCACCATACCGAGGCGTTGATTTATACAGTGCCCTTTGTAATGTATGGCATCTTTCGGTACATCTATTCACTGCACACCCGGGCTACAGGTTCGGATCCTTCACAGGAAGTATTTCGCGATCCTCACATACTGTTTTCGATCCTGGGCTGGTTAGTCTTGACGCTGTGGCTGTTGTCTCGTCACTGAGGGCGGTTGGTCATTAGTCAGAAGACTAGACGAAGATCCGAAACTGCGACGGAGATCTCCCGGTCGTCACGGTGTAGCGGGTCGTCCGGACGTGGCTGCCAGGTCCGGTCCGCTTTAATCTCCAATTCGTAACTGCCAGTCTGCGGCACTCCTCCGGCGGTGCTTAGCTCGATGAGTTGAGGGTCATTGTGCCCGATAGTCAGCGAACGCACCGACTTACCGTTCAATGAAAAATCCACATGCAGCGGATTTGTCAGCACGTCTGGAATATGAGTGACCACGGTTAGGCACAGCTTTGCAAAGGGGCCGGCAGCAAAACGAAGCTTGGCGCGGCGCCCCATCCAGCGCCCAACGGGCGGAAAATTTTCCGCCGGATACCAACCGCCATCGAAGTTTGCGACGCCAGTGTGATCCAAAAAACCGCCGGCGCCGGCACCCTGGCTAAGCAAAGCGGAGCGGTCCGCATGTTCATTGTAAAGACTGCGCAGGGAAGAGTCTGAGGCCTTTAGGAAAAGATACTCACTTGCAGGGAGACGCATCCCCAGATCCGAAATCTGCTGAAAAACGTAACCCATCGCCATGTTAAAAGCCCGGCGCTCGTCGTGGGAGAGGGTGCGGAGATAGTCGAGGAGATCCGCATCACACAGCGGCACCCCATATTCGTCCGCCTGCTTTACCAGTTCCTCGGCGCTCTGGCAGATTGAAAACCTTGGTCGTGCCTGGACGTAAGCAAAGAAACGAGAAAAGCGAGCTATGGTGTCTGGTTCGGATTCCATGCCGACATGACCGTCGATCTGAACAAAGCGTTTCAGTTCCTCTTCGCTCATCTGCTGGTAGTCTTTTCGTTTGTCCGTGTTCATGATTTCAATGCCGTGCATTGTCACGCCTTCTGGTTTTAGCACCCGCCGAACTTCGCCGAGGACGGCGTCTTTCTCTTCGAATTGGATGTGGCCCATTACATCCAGGCTCACGACGTAGTCAAAACAGGCCTCGGTAAAAGGCAGCGCTTTAAGATCTGCGGTGCAAGCGAAATCGTAGCCATTGCGCAGAGTGGCGCGAGCACAATCGCCAGACAGATCCACTCCAAAGAGTTTGACGTGTTTCCTTTTTAGCAGTGACAGCAGGCCGGCGCCGCTCCCCAGATCCAGCAGAGTCGAGCCCTCCGCGACATTGTCATAGACCCACATTGTTCTGGCCCAACGGATATGAAAGCGTTCCAGGGCATGGAAGTAGTCGGGATGTAGTAACTCGCCGGACGCATACAGGGCTCCGTAGAACTGCGCCTGGTTAAAAATACCGGCGCGTTCATAAAAATTCTTTTTATCGGTCACGGAAACTACCAGCTACAATCCTGTTTGTGTTCTTTGTTCCGCTGGCAGTTTATCATCAAAGCCGTTCGTCGCGATTTCGCGTGTTTTGGTGGACCGATGAAAAAGCGATTATTACAATATCTCGCCTGTCCAGGGTGCGCAGCTGCGGTGACTCTCGGTAACGTTACTGCCATCGAAGACGAGGAGATAATAGAAGGCGAGCTGAAATGCTCCGCGTGCCCGCTCGCATTTCCCATTGTGCGTGGCATTCCGCGTTTCGCCACACCGGATCGGATTAACGGGGAAAAGGCTGCAACGGCGGCCAGCTTTGGCTGGCAGTGGCAGCATTTCACCCAACACGATGAGCGCTATGAAGAACAGTTCCTGGGCTGGATAGCTCCCATTACGCCAGCCTTCTTCAGAGATAAGCTGGTGCTCGAAGGTGGTTGCGGCAAGGGCCGGCACACGCAACTGGCGGCGAGTTGGGGCGCTCGCGACGTAATTGGAGTTGACTTGAGTGACGCGGTGGAGACGGCTTTCAGCGCAACCCGACGTTTAGAAAATGCTCATGTTATCCAGGCCGACATTTATCATCTCCCGCTGGCGCGTGTGTTCGACTATGCCTTCTCCGTCGGCGTACTGCACCACTTGCCGGATCCTCGCGGCGGGTTTGTGTCGGTGGCGTCACGAGTTAAGCCCGGCGGTAATTTCTCGGCGTGGGTTTATGGTGCGGAAAACAACGAATGGATTGTGCGCTGGATCAGTCCGGTGCGCGAGAGAATAACTTCCTCACTGAATCGGCGGATGTTGTTGCACCTCTCCAAGTTTCCCACCGCCTTGATGTTTCTTGCCACCAAACTGGTTTATGGACCACTAAACACTACCCAGACCGGCGCCCGGGTAGCAGAGCATCTCTTCTACAATGACTATCTGAAGTCAATCTCCGCTTTTGGCTGGCGCGAGCAACATACGATCGTGTTTGACCATCTCGTAGCCCCGACAGCCTTCTACATCTCACGTTCTGAGTTTGAAGACTGGTGGAAGGAGATCAGAGCTCGAGATGTAGTCATTGGCTGGCACAACAAGAATAGCTGGCGTGGAACCGGCACTCTCTAGGACGACTCGAGTGCATTGGTGGAACAAAATGCCAATTTCTTGGTTTTTTTGAGCAGAGTTTTTGCGAGTAAACAAATCGATCCACGAAATCACACGAATCGAGACGAACTCACACGAAATGTCCGTCACTTATTTCGTGTGATTTCGTGGATCGTTTCTAATCTGCCCATTAGGAAAACTCGCGACTTGACACAACTTCTTCGTTACTTCGCGCGGTCCGCTCTGTTCGACCAAGGCGTCGCATTGATGCGGAAGCATTGAGATTGGCAATACCCTCAATGGGAGTCGAGTTGGCGACACGGAAAAAATGCACTCCGTCCATCCAGTCATAGCTGATCCCGTCCGCGCTGTGAACAGCAAATGACACTGAATACAGATCGCTGCCCAGCCAACACTCGAACGCGAAGCTCACTTCCAGCACTTCTCCCGGCTCAATCCTCCCAAACTCCAGACCTTTCTGTTCCGTATTGGCGCCGTAGGCGTGTATGCCGTGGCGGTTACGCACCAGAAAACCAAAAACCGGATCGTCTATCTGCTGATTGAATTTCACTTTCAGACGGGCGAGCAAGCGCTCGCCGCTTTCTACCAGATCGGCAATCTGACGCGCATCGTTGAGTAACTCTGCGCTTAGGATCTCAGCGCTGCGATCGCCGTGGCGGTACGTAAACCGGAGAGAACTGCTTTGTCGTCCCAGCGCTTCGTCAAGGTTATCGTCACCGCGACCATTCACCACTTCCAAGGGATCGCAAGCCACCGCCTCGTACGCCTCTTCACGCTCCATGATTAATCCCTGATAGCGGTTCAACACGTCGGAAGGCTTTCCGTCAGTGTCGACTCGACCGTTGTTCAGGAGAATTGTGCGTGAGCACAGCGCCTTGACGGCTGCCGGATCATGCGAAACGAAAAGAATGGTGGCGCCGCTTTCCTGCATCTGCTTGATGCGGCGCAGACAGCGATGTTGGAACAGCGCGTCGCCCACCGAAAGCGCCTCATCGATGATCAGAATTTGCGGATCGGTGCTGATAGCGGTAGCGAAAGCCAAACGGACGTACATGCCGCTCGAGTAAGACTTGACGGGTTGATGGATGAAATCCCCGATCTCCGCGAAGCGCTCTATTTTCGGCAACAACCCTTCTGTCTCTTTGCGTGAGAAGCCCATCAGAGCCGCGTTCATGAAAACATTCTCAACACCGGTGAATTCGGAATTAAAGCCGGCGCCAAGTTCGAGCAAAGCAGCAATTCGTCCGTCGTACCAAACACTGCCGAGCGTTGGTTCGAGGGTTCCGGTAATGATTTGCAGCAGCGTGGATTTGCCGCTGCCGTTGGGCCCTATGATCCCGGTGGTTGTGCCAGGCTCAATCTCAAAACTAATATCGCGTAAAGCCCAGAATTCACGATGCCACTTCCATCGGCCGCGTGTTAAGGACTCTTTCAGGCGGTCGCCGGGACGTTCGTAAATGCGGTACTGCTTGGAGACGTTTTCGACGCGCAAAGCGATGGACATGACGCAAGGATTGTAACATCTTTGAAAATGGGTCTTTGGTCTTTGGTCTTAGGTCTTGGGTCTTTGGTGTCTGGACTCAGGATGTTTTGGCTCTTGAGCATCCTCATGTACTTCAAAGACCCAAGACCAAAACCTGACAACTGCCCACTAACAACTTACAATGCAGAACATGATCTCAGCCCAAACAGCCAGACGCGCCGTCTGGCAGCCGTTGTGGCAATTACCTGCTCGCGCTGAGTTGATACTCTCACTCGCCCGTCGTGAATTGGTGGCGCGCTACAAAGGATCAGTGCTGGGAATCGTCTGGGCCGTA
This sequence comes from Pyrinomonadaceae bacterium, assembly GCA_035644135.1. GTDB lineage: Bacteria > Acidobacteriota > Blastocatellia > Pyrinomonadales > Pyrinomonadaceae > PSRF01. Next base: position 16,485 of record DASQPD010000019.1, on the reverse strand, counting down.
CTAACTCCGGTGGTGATGATCGGTATCTTTACGATTATTTTTGCGGGAATCTTTGGCGCGCGTTTTGGAGCTAACAACTCTCACTGGGACTATGCGCTTTATCTGTTCTGCGGCCTGCTTCCCTGGACAATGTTTCAGGAGACGGTTCAACAATCAGCAACTACGATTGTCGCTCACGCGAATCTTGTGAAGCGAGTTGTGTTTCCGCTGGAGACGCTGCCGGTGGCCCAGGCATTTTCTTCTTTGGGCCATCAGATGTTTGGCACAGTTGCATTACTGATAGCCGCCGTTGTGATTCGCCAGCAGCTTCCCGCAACGGCCATCTGGTTACCTGTTTTGATAGTACCCCAGATGCTGTTTACTCTCGGGGCTGCGTGGTTAATCGCTTCGCTTGGTGTGTTTCTGCGGGACATTTCCCAGGGAATCAGTTTGCTCTTGATGGCCTGGATGTACCTTACGCCAATTATCTATCCGGAATCCCTGGTGCCGGTGAGGTTTAGGACATTCGTGAATCTCAATCCGTTTTCGGCACTCGTGCGGAACTACCGGCGCATCCTGCTTGATGGAGCTTCACCTGACTGGCGGGGTCTGGCTTACTTCACCAGCTGCGCCCTGGTGTGTTTCATTGTCGGTTACTGGTGGTTCGCACGCACGCGAAAGAATTTTGCGGATGTGATTTAGTACGCCATTTCTTTTCCGGACAAAATGGTTTCCTGCCTATCGGGAAGGCGACGGAGTTGGCGGCGGCAGCTCAATCCGAACGTAAAAGATCTCCGTTTCTTTCTTCTTTTGATCCTGGGCGATAACGATCGCCAGCCCCTCCGGGTTATCTCCGTCTTTGCGACCATAGAGACAAACTGCTCCCTGGCTCTTCTCCTCTTCGGAATCACCAATGCAACCTTTTTCGTTAGCGGTCCAGCCGGCCGTTCTCATCCGCTCTTTGGTATAGAAGTTTTGGACCTCTTTTGCGGTCCTGTCGGTTGTAAAGGCGATGAAATTGATCTGGCCCTGCATCGCCGCTCGGATGACTAACCTCGCGCCGAGGGGAATCTCCAAATCAGCTTTAGTGGCGCCTTCGAAAGGGGGCACATCCGGCCAGAGACTGCTTACGGTGCCCGCACTTGGGCCTCCCGCGAGCTTTTCAGCCATGCGACACGAGACTACGACCAGGATCATAAAAACAAGAACAAGAATCGTTTGGACGGTTTTCATCAGGTCCTCCAAAGTCAGAAGTTGTTGCGCAAGCTCAGTGTTCTCTGTGTCTCCGTGGTCCACGAAGACTTATCACCACGGAGTCACGGAGACACGGAGTTAGGCGCTAGATCACCTCAATATTCGGTTTCTTGAAACGCAGCGCTACCAGCAACCCCATCAACCACCAGAACAAGAGCGCCACTTCGGCATCGCCAAAGTTGTAGTTAACAAGTGAACTGGCAAAGAAGCCGGTCACTGCTCCGAGAACGCCGAGAAAAATGCCATATCGGTTGGTATCGCTCGAGTCACTTGCGTCGCGCTCGGCGCGCAGCGCACTGAACCAGAAAACACCAATTATCCAAAGCCAGAAAGCCAGGGCCGGGAGTCCCCGGTCAAATGCCAGCTGCAAGGGCGTTGAATGCAGATGAATCATCTCCTTACCGGGAAAGCCCCACTCATTCCAGTGCTGGTGGACTGCGTCCATTCCATGGCCGAATACAGGGTGCATCATGATGCGCGAGAGCCCGATGCGTGCAACCTGAATGCGTAACGAACTGCTGGGGTCTTTAAAGGTCAAAGAGTTCTGCGCGCGCGTTTGCCAGACGACGAAACTACCTACTGCCAGGGTGGCGGCGATCGCGCCGTATAAAACCAGCTTTGCTCGGCCTCTAAGAGATCGCCACACAACAATGCAGGCGCCGAGAGCGAAGGCAATCAGAACGGTCCTCATCGCCGTTAGAGCTATCCCCGTTGCCAGCAGCACGCTGGCAGTTATGGCGATCTTGAAGCGAGGGTTTGGTCCATGGTTGCGAAGGTGGGCCAGCGCCAGCCCGAGCGATAGTTGCGCTATGAGCTGTAGCAACTCGGAAAAAGTTTCGTAGTGACGTGTCCACCCCGAGGCGCGGAAGCGGTGACTCGGATAATGTCCGATGATCCCGGACGGAGAAAGGAGAGTTTTCATCTCGCTGGTTACGACGAGGCCCGGCCGCTCGACGTGCTCGCCACTGGTAATCAAGCTTGCAGCGATTGGTACTCCAGGTTTGAGACTTCCCAATATGTCATCTATTTCGACTGTCGAGTAAACGCGGCGGCCATCAATGCGCCAAATCGCATCGCCAGGCTTGACATCGATTAAGTGAAAAGGGCTGTCAGGGGTCATTGATTCGACCACGATGCCTCTGCCCCGAGCCAGGTCGTAGACGCTGTAAATTGTGCCAGCTACTCCGGAAACAATTAGGAGACACACAAGTGGAATTGCCGTCCTTCGGGTGATAACGGCCTGGGCAACATAAAAAACAAGCGGTAACCAGCTCGATTCCAGCTTGGCGAGACTTATCCCCGGCTCTACGGAAAGAATTGACGAAACGACGGTCCACAGCAGGAAAAACAGAATCGGCAAGTCAAAAGACGTCCGTCTCAGGCCAGTGCGCCGTGTAGCAACCGTTCTCAGTAGCCATCCGACGGTCGCTGCCGCAATCGAGATTTCGGCGGCCGCAATCGAATGGGGTGCGGTGATGGCGTACAGAACGAAACCCGCGATTGCCAGGTAGTGACCTAATGAACCGAGGGCCGGTTCTCCAGGGCCGGTGAAGGCCCGGGAATCAGACGGCTTGGAGTTAGAAATCATGCGGTTGTTGTCTCGAAAGCGGGTGTGCGGGATCGAAGCGGCTGAACAGTGGACAATTGCGAAAATTTGACAATTTCAGGCTGAAAGATTGCAAAAACTGGTTCGTTGACACGTTGATTTTCGCATGTTAGCGTATCTCGCGGCCTTTTCCAGGATAACCGAAGGTCGCCGCACTCGTTATGGTTCTTGCTCCGACCTCCAATCCACCCGCCGCAGCCCGTTTTCATGGTGCATAATACTCCCGATGGCTTTCGATAAAGCTAAGGTTCTAAAAGCCGCCGAGAAATTCCTGTCACAAGGAAAAATCAACGCCGCAATCAAAGAGTATCGCCAGCTCGTTGATAACGATGAAGGCGATCTAACCGCCCTCAACATGCTGGGTGACCTCTGCGTCCGCGCCTCGAAGACGGATGAAGCAATATCGTGCTTTCAACGCATTGCCGAGCACTACTGTGAACAGGAATTTACCCTTAAAGCTATCGCGATGTACAAGAAGATCGATCGGCTTAAGCCGCGCGATCCGTTTGTTGCCCAAAAGCTGGCCGGGCTGTATGCAACCCAGGGACTGATTGTTGACGCCAGAGCGCAGTATCTTGTGGTCGCGGATTCGTACACGCGAGCGGGGCAGACAAAAAAGGCACTCGAAATATTCCATAAAATCGCTGATCTAGATCCTCAGAACACCGATATCCGGCTCAAACTGGCTGAAGGCTACCTTAAGGAAAACATGAAGCGCGAGGCGGCCGAGGCGTTTGTTGATGCGGGCAGATATTTTTACGACAGTCGCACTTATGACAAGTCGCTGGCGGCATACTCCAATGCTTTGGAGCTCGCAAATGATAAGACTCCTGTACTGCGGGGAATAACCGCAGCTCATATAGCTTTGGGCACAGCTGATGAGGCAGTGGAGATTCTCGAGCGGGCAGTCGAGGAGCAACCGGATGATCGCGATCTGGTGGTGATGTTGGTTGAAGCTTGCCTCGAAGCCGAAGACGCAAAGGGCGCAGAGCGGGCCACCTCGATTCTTCATAAGCAAAATCCATCCGAATATAACCGCTTTGTGTCTGTTGCCGCGCTCTACCTGAAGCTGGGCGAAATTGATGAAACCACTCGACTGCTAACCGGCATTGTCGAGCAGATGCTCTCTGGCCGCGAAGAAAAAGAGTTATTGGCAATAGTCAACGAAGTTCTGGTTCATAACCCTGAACAGATCGAAGCGCTTCGCTTGTTAGTTCGGATTCACTGGTGGCAGCGAGATATGGATGCCTTGCGAGCCGCCCTGGAAAGGCTGGCTGAGGCGGCCGAAGCGGGCGAACTAGTTGACGACGAGAGGTATGCTCTGACGCAACTGGTGCGTTTGGCGCCCGACGAGCAAAAGTTTCTCGATCGGCTCAATGAATTGGGCGGCCTTCAGGAAGATGCTCCTGATGAAACGTTGATTCATACCGGCGATCTGACAGAAGTACCACAGTTTGAAACTTTTGCAGGCACGGTAGATGAAAGCCCCTCCCCGGCGTCGGAGCAAAAAGAGCAGTTTGAATGGGAAGTGGTTACAGCTGAGGGGCAGCACGATCCCAGCTCGTCTTTTGCCGAGTTGAGCGAGAACTTTGACCACTCGACGGTAACGTTTGATGCGGAGTTTGAGACAAATCTTGCAACCCCACCGGGCAACATTGGCGCAACGGAATCGACGGCTGAAGCTCCGCTTTCGACGGAAGAGGATCAAACGCGCCGCGAAGCAATGATGCGTCAGGAATTGGAAAGCGTAGATTTTTATTTGGCCCAGGGCTACAGCGACATAGCCGGAGACACTCTGGAAATGCTCGAGCGGCAGTTTGGTCCACATCCCGAAATCCGCTCGCGGCGTGAAGTTCTGCAAGGCACTGCGGCTACGCCGGCTGCGGGCGGCGCGGATGTTTTCGAGTTTGGCGGCGCTGAAGAGTTGATGGCTGAGACGAACGCTGTAGCAGCAGAGATACCGGCAGATTTGGCGCCTTCATTCACCGCCATCCCGGAAGTTGAAGCTGATGCGCCACAGACGCCTCCATTGACCGGCGCGAAGCCAGGACCCGGCCTTGATGCTGGTCTGGCTGAGATATTCGAGGAGTTTCGCATCGCCGCCGAAGAAGAGCAGCCAAGCTCGAATGAAGACTACGAGACGCATTACAATATGGGCACTGCTTACAAGGAAATGGACTTGCTGGATGATGCCATCCACGAGTTTCAGACAGCGTCAGGTCTCGTTAGCCCGAGTGACGGTACCTCGCGATATCTTCAATGCTGTAACCTGTTGGGGCACTGTTTTATTCAGAAGGAGATGCCGCGTGCCGCCGCGATTTGGTTTCAGAAGGCCCTGGACGCCGGCGGTCAAACTGACAATGAACGCAACGCGTTACGTTATGAGCTTGCCTCGGCGTATGAGTTGATGGGCGAGGTCGAGCAGGCTCTTGAACAGTTCACGGAGGTGTATGGACTGGATGTGAGCTATCGTGAGGTTGCGGAGAAAATCCGTAAGCTCGAGGAGCAGCATCCGAAAACCAAAAGCAAGAAGAAGAAATAGAGATTCAATTTTACCGATCGTATTTCATTAGTTTAGTATCATTTCAATGTCGGCAAAGCTTAGCGTCATTTTCTATATTGTCTTGTGCTTCGAGATTGGCTTGATCCTTACACTCTTGCCGTGGGTGCCGCAGGGAACGCTCGGGATTTTAAGCGACTGGGGCAACAATTATTTTCTCCTCTACGCCGCGCGCAAGACTGGAATGTACGGTTTGCAGAGTGTAGTGGCTTCGGGCTGGGTGCGCGGAGCTGTGAGCGGTGTCGGCATTCTCAACATTGGCATAGCCTTCTGGGAGATTTTCCACTTCAAGCAGAGTGTCCGCGTCCTTCAGGGGAACACCGAACCGGTTAATGGATCAAAACGGGATGCCGCTCAAGTTGCAACAACCAGTCATCTACCTGATCACGAGCGGCGAGACGACAGCATCGACGACTCCGGCCACTAAGGATTTCTCACAGATCCTGCGTCTTGTTGAAGCCGCCGCTGCTGCCAAAGTAAACCTTCTTCAACTCCGCGAAAAAAATCTCTCCGCACGTGTTTTGTCTGAACTCACCGGACAGGCGGCGCAACTACTCAAGAACACTGACACTCGATTGCTGGTTAACGATCGCGCGGACATCGCAGCCGCGAGCGGAGCGGGCGGAGTTCATCTAACCGCGAGATCGCTTGACCCCGGGACTGTCCGAAAGATGTTTGGCGGAGAATTTCTTATCGGCGTTTCTACACACTCCTTAGCTGAGGCGAAAGCAGCTCGAGACCGAAAGGCCTCCTTTGCGGTATATGGACCTGTGTTTGAGACTGCGTCAAAACGGATCTATGGTAAGCCGGTTGGTCTCGGCAGTTTGCAGGAGGCTGTTTTGGCGGTGCAGCAATTCCCTCTACTGGCCCTCGGCGGAGTTACTCTCGAGAATGTTCGAGTATGTTTCGAGTCGGGGGCAGCCGGTATTGCCGCGATTCGTTTGTTTCAGGACCAACTGGGGCTGGCAACTGTGGTCAAGCGCATTCGAGAGCTATTTGAGGAACATAGTTAGGCAATGGACCAGCAGACTGATTTTGATTTGCCGGTGGTCCTGTCGATTGCCGGTCTGGATCCCTCCGGCGGCGCTGGAACTCTCGCTGATGTGCGAACCATACTCGCCTTTGGCTGTTATCCCGCGGCAGTCATTACCGCAATCACGTTCCAAAACGCTGCCGGCGTGAGTGGTGTCGTTGCTCACGACTCTGACACCCTGCGCGGGCAACTGACGCCTGTTCTCAGCGAGCTGCGGGTTGCCGCGGTAAAAACAGGAATGATGCCGACAGGCGAGATCGTGCGTGAAGTTGCGCGCACTGTTAGCCATTACCAGTTACGCTGTCTCGTAGTAGATCCGGTGATGACATCGACTTCGGGTTACGAATTGATGGACGCGGCGGCCGTGACTGAGCTTCGTGAGAAGCTTCTGCCGCTGGCATTTCTGGTGACGCCAAACATTCCTGAGGCGGAACGCCTGGCTGGATTTTCAGTTCAGGATGAAGAGGGAATGCGGCGCGCGGCGGCTTCCATTCGGCGTTTGGGAGTCAGGGCTGTTTTAATTAAAGGCGGCCATCTCGAAACTGGCTCTGAAGCGGTGGATGTTCTTGACCACGATGGGGATATTACGGTCTTTCGAGGCGTACGGGTTCAGAACTGGGAATTCCGTGGTACTGGTTGTGCTCTTGCCGCCGGCATAGCCGCATGTCTGGCCCTCGGAAATCCATTGGAGGATTCAGTCCGGCGAGCAAGAGACTACGTTTCCGAAGCGATCCTTGCCGCTCCTAAGATCCGCGGCCGCGGTATTCTCTTCAAGCCAGGTCGCTAGACTTACTTCGTGTGATTTCGTGGATCGTGCATTTCGTAATCACACGAAACGGTTTAAATGAAAAATGAGAAATGGAAAATGAAAAATGGAAAATGTCTTCCGTCCACGAACCTTGATTGGCATTCAACCAGGCTCGATGGTCACCTTTTCCATCTTCACTTCCGACACTGGCTTGTCGTTTCGGTCGCGTGCGGTTGTAGCTATGGTATCGACAACATCCTGGCCTTCGGTCACTTTGCCAAAGATCGTATAACTGGGCGGCAGGGGATAGTCGGCATGCATTATGAAGAACTGCGAGCCGTTGGTATTGGGACCCGCATTAGCCATGGCCACCGTCCCGGCCTTGTAACCGCGCTGATAAACTGCTGACCGAGGGTTGATCTCATCGTCAAAACGCCCTCCCCAGGCCGACTGTCCTCCGCGGCCAGTTCCGGTCGGATCACCGCCCTGAATCATGAAGCCTTTGATGACCCGGTGAAAGATTACGCCGTCGTAATAACCCTTCTCGGCCAGCGTAATGAAATTTTCGGTGGTCTTCGGTGCATCTGCTTCCAGCAGCTCAAAGCGAATAGTACCCATGTTTGTTTGAATCACTGCGTTGCGATTTGCCATGCTCTCTCCGTTATCGAACGCCTTTGCTCGCGTTCGAGTTGTTTAGGGTTAGAATCGGTCGAATCTGCCGGTTTGCTTTCAAGATACCTCCACTGGCTGCAAAACAAATCTCTCGATAGCCAGCGCCGCGCCGTCCTCGTCGTTCGAGGAGGTTGTATAGAAATCCGGTAACTGGCGCAACTCGAGATCGGCATTGCCCATCACGACCCCAATACCCGCAAACCGCAGCATCTCGAGATCATTGAAGTTGTCGCCTATCGCCAGAACCTCCCTGTGCCCAATGCACAATTCCTTTGCGGCGATGGCAACTCCGACTCCCTTCGACACTTCCGGGTGAACGAGATCAAGCAGGGTAAAGTCCATCTGCGGATAGGCTGTTCGGAAGATTTTAACTTTACCTTTCAACTCTTGTTGTAGAAGCAGTTCGAGTTCGGCCATGGGTGCGCAGTTGCCGGAAAACGCCACGTGTATCGGATGGTGATCCAGATATTGTTCCAGGGATGCAACCTCGAGCACTCCGGTTTGATCGTCGCCGTGCACTCGCCTGGCCCAGGCAACATACCGTAAGAGTGCCGGGTTGTTGCCACTCAAGTGATCGTAGACCATGATGCCTTTGCCATCGCGCTCGTCGCTTACCAGCATATCGGCATTCATTTGCCGGCCGATCTTGAGCGCCGCGTGTGCGGCTGCGACCGGCAGCGGTATCATTGCCACCATCTCGAGCGTTTGCGCATGTTTGATGAGCGCTCCGTTGTGAGCGATGACTGGCACATCAACACCAAGTTCGAGAGCGAGAGGGCGAGCATCGCAAAATCTTCGTCCGGTTACCAGTGCTACTTTAACCCCTCGTATGCGCGCCTTAGCGAGCGTTTCGCGAGTGCGCAAGGTGAGCTCACCGCGCGAGTTCAGAAGCGTTCCGTCCAGATCCAGTGCAAGCAACCGTATGGGCATGAAGTGGCAAAAGTAATGGAATCGAAGTTAAAACGCAAAAGCGCCACCACTCAACTTTTAGAGAACCGGTCGCTATTGCTGGCGGTTCCGAGTGGTGATCTGTTGGTGATTTCGTTTGCCTTTCGTGTAGTTTCGTGGATCGTTCTCCCGCAAAAAAAGCGCACGATCCACGAAGTAACACGAAAACAGCGCGAAGCAACACGAATCAGATCACAGCCCGGTTCCGTAATGGGTTGAGTGGCAGCATCCGTGGCGCTAAGATTTGTGTGATCCACTCTCCCTACTCATGAGTCCGGGTGTCAGCAAATTACTCCATCTGGCATTAAGCCATTGGATTTAGAACAGCAGGTTATCAGCACATTATTCTACAAATGTTCCAGGAAAAGGCTCTGATTCAATGAATGTCACCCACCTTGAGTGCGCAAACTGTGGTCTTAGCCATGAGGCACATCGATTGCACAATCTCTGTCGCGAATGCGGCAAACCCTTGCTTGTTCGATACGATCTCGATAGAGCAAAATGTACTTTGACAAGAGAGACACTCGCCGGCCGCCGATCCGACATGTGGCGGTATCGAGAGGTCTTGCCGGTTGATAATGATGACAATATTGTTTCGCTGGGAGAAGGGTGGACACCGCTGCTTCATGCGCGGCGTCTCGGCAAGCGGTTGCGGTTTCCGGAACTCTATATCAAAGACGAGTCGCAAAATCCGACCCAGAGTTTCAAGGCGAGGGGTATGGCGGCCGCAGTCTCAATGGCGAGGGAGCTTGGGATAAAGAAACTTGCGGTTCCTTCAGCAGGCAATGCTGCGGGGGCATTGGCGGCATATGCGGCGGCGGCAGGCATTGATTGCTTCATTTTCATGCCTCGGGACACGCCCCGTGCAAACATCGTCGAGTGTGAACAGACGGGCGCCAACGTCACCCTGATGGATGGATTGATAACGGATTGCGGGGCCGAAGTCGGGCGGCGCAAAGACGCCGAAGGCTGGTTCGATGTCTCGACGTTGAAAGAGCCATATCGAGTTGAGGGAAAGAAGACGCTCGGCTATGAACTTGCAGAGCAGTTGAACTGGAAGCTTCCCGACGTGATCATTTATCCGACTGGCGGCGGTACCGGACTAATTGGAATGTGGAAGGCCTTTGACGAGATGGAGCAGATGGGTTGGATCGATAGCAAGCGCCCGCGGATGGTAACGGTTCAAGCCGCGGGATGCGCGCCGATTGTACGCGCACTGGAGGAAGAGAAGCGATTTGCAGATGAGTTTCCCAACGCGGCAACGGTGGCGTCGGGACTCCGCGTTCCGCGCGCGATCGGAGATTTCTTGATTCTCGACGCGATCCGCGCTTCGGGAGGCGCCGCAGTGGCGGTCACTGACGAGGAATTGATTGATGCTACTCGCGAGATTGGCGCCGCTGAAGGTGTCTTTTGCGCGCCCGAGGGAGCGGCGTGTTTGCCGGCCCTGAAAAAACTGATCGACACCGAACAAGTGACTCCGGATGAGCAGGTAGTTCTATTCAACACCGGCGCCGGAGTGAAATACCTCGAGGTGTTCCAGCAAGATTCGTGAATGCGATTGTTAACAATACCATCCACCAAATTACACGAAATCTGGTGTAGTTTTCGTGGATCCGTTTTCATAGGAAAAGAACATGAGCAAGATAGTCAGGAATGCTGCCTTCGTTATTATGAGCTTTTTTGCGGCGACTGTTTTAGTAACCGCACAGGAGCTGCGGTCGACCAGTCTGAGCGAGACCGAATTTGCGCGCTTCTCGACTCTCCGAAGAAGCGGTCTCGACGCCCTCTACAGTCTCGATTACAACAAAGCGCACCAGGATTTTCAGGAGATTGCCCGCCTTTATCCGAATCACCCGGCCGGCCCGCAACTGTTGGCCGCGGGCGTTTGGATCAAAGCGCTTTACGAATCGCGCCGCTTGCAGACTTCGCTCTACAACTCACAGTCGTTTTATGGGTCGGGTGACGACAAAGTGGATCCCAAGATCGTCGCCGAGTTTAGGAGTCTCACCCGGGAAGCCAAACGCCTGTGCGACGTCAGGCTCAAGGAAAACCCAAAGGACATCGAGGCCCTGCAGTTTCTGGCCGCAACGTCCGGACTCAAAGCGTCTTTTGAAGAAGCGGTCGAGAGACGGCATCTCGCAGCGCTTCGAGACGGCTCGGATGCCGTAGACAAATATCGCGATGTCCTGAAGCTTGACCCAACCTATGTCGATGCAAAACTGACGATTGGTATGTACGAATATGTAGTTGGCTCTTTGCCGTTGCCGATAAAAGTGATTGCCGGAATCACCGGTTTTCGCGGATCCAAGAAGCGTGGGTTGGCGATGCTCGAAGAGGTTTCGAAGCAGGGAAAATGGTCCCAGGACGACGCCAAGGCCTTGCTGATCTTGCTCTACACTCGAGAAGATCGCTTTACCGATGCCTTAGCTGTCGCGCGCGAGCTCAGCGCCAAATACCCCCGTAACTATCTACTCAGATTGGAAACAGCCGATGCGCTGGTAGCCGTCGCCGGCGCCGAACGCAAAGCCAAAAACGTGGCGGCTGCTGTGAAAGCCGAGCGGGAAGCATTCGCAACCTTTGACGACCTGCTGCGCGACCGTGCTGTGCGTGACACTGCAGCGCGCGCCCAGGATCTGATTCACTTCAAGTACGGCGAAGTGTTACTGGCGGCCGGGCAGCCTGAACGAGCTGCGAAGGAGTTCCTTGCGACCACGAAAGTTGAACGCGCTGAGCCAGGCTTGGTGACCATGGCACATCTTTTCGCTGCTCATGCCTTTGATTTGTCAGGTAAGCGAGAGGACGCTCTGTCGCAGTACAAAGAGGTTTTGGCGCGGCCGAACGTTTACGACTCCCATGATGAAGCAAAGAAAGGGTTGCGGCAGCCGTTCAAGGCTGAGCCGGCACTTAACGCCGGAGCGTAAACTGAATACCACTCAATCTCGAAAGCGGCGACAAGACGCCGCACTGCAAAGAATATGCGCAACGAGCAAACAGCTTCAGGTAGAAATCGTCCACGCCGTTTATTGCTTTGTCTCGATGGCGTTCCCTGCGAACTGATCGTGGCGGCAAAACAGCGAGGTTTGTTTGCAGGCTTTGGCCCTCCATCTCGGCTGCTGTCCCCGTTTCCCACCTTGACGAACGTCGCCCTATCCGCAATGTTTGGTGCTTCAGCACCACTCGGTTACGAAAGCCTTTACTTCGACAAAGCGGCGCGCGAGCTGCGCGGCGGGATTGGCAAGTACCTCGGCCGTCGCACACCCGACAAAGTCCCCTCTTCCTACGTGGACGAGCTCGACTATCAGGAACCGCTGGCGTTTGAATTCCTGGTCTATGTTGCTCCGGAAAAAGTCTGGCGGGCAGATATGCAGCGGTTTCGCGAGCGATTTCGCGCGGCGCCACAGCAGCGCGACTATTTCGCGTTTCTGAAAGGCACCGACGGGTTGCTTCATATTCGCGGCCCTAAACAACTGTCACGAGCTCTCGAGTCGTTGGATCGCATCCTCAGAGAGATCCAGTCGTTTTGCGGAACGGAAACCGAGATTGTGCTGTTCTCCGATCACGGCATGAATCTTTTTGAAAACCAGCGAGTGCACCTGATAACCCATCTTCGAGCCAACGGCTTTAGAGTGCGTCCTAGATTCAATGACTTTGCTTGCCGCGACGTGGCGGTGCCTGCATTCGGTCTCTGCGGTTACGCCGCGATCTATTGCGGTGATGAATCGGCCGTTCCCGAAATAAGTAAAGCGCTCGTTGATTTAAAGGGTGTGGATTTTTCTATCTACCGGGAAAACGGTGCTGTTGTTGTAGTTGGAAGTGACGGCATGGCCCGAATCGAGAGCAAGCAGGAAAACGGAGAGACCCTATACCGTTACCTCGAGACCTCGGGCGATCCTCTGGGCCTTCGGCCAATCCTGCAAACCCTTCGCATGAGCGGACTTTGTGATGAAGAGGGATTTGCTCCCGACCACTGCTGGTTGGAAAATACCGCAAACCACATCTATCCGGACGCAGTGGCTAATTTGTTCACCGCACTGCAGACAAACCGGGTGAAGCATACGGCGGATGTCCTAATCAGTCTGCAAGATGGCTACTACTACGGCTGGTCACCTTTTGGCCGGATCGTTCGTCTCGCCGCCACACACGGTAATGCCCTGCGACCGAGTTCGACTGCCTTCCTGATGAGCACTCACCGCGCACTTCCGCAATACGTTCGCGCCGACGGTGCGCAGGCGCTATTGCGGGGTTAACGAGTCTATTTGGCTTTCGTGTGATTTCGTGGTTTGTTCTTTCGTTCTTTCGTGTAATTTCGTGGATCAATCTTTGGCGGCAACAACAAACATCATTCACGAAAGAACACGAAATACCGCTTGACGCTTTGAGGTTCAGCGCGTACAAAAACTGTACGATGCTGGACACGCAACCCAATCCAGGTACACCCGCGGTAGAAACAATTTCCCTCGTCCGCCGTTTTGGTGATTTCACCGCTGTAGACAATATTGATTTGCGCGTGGCTCGCGGAAGCTTCTTTGGGTTCTTAGGTCCGAACGGCGCCGGCAAGTCAACCACGATAAAGATGCTGACGGGATTGCTTGCTCCGACCAGTGGGAAGATTCGCGTGCTCGGCCGGGACATGGAAAGAGAACCGCTTGAGGTTAAGCGGAGAATCGGTGTCGTTCCCGAAGACCTCAACCTCTTTGAGCGACTGACCGGGGCCGAAATGCTGACGTTCACCGGACGCATGTATGGTTTGCGGAAAGAGGAGATCGCCGACCGTGTGCCGGAGTTGCTTCAGTTGATGGATCTGAAGGATGAACCAAAAAAACTAATAGTGGAATACTCGCACGGGATGAAGAAGAAGCTTTCACTTGCTTGCTCGTTAATTCACCGTCCCGAAATACTTTTCCTGGATGAGCCATTTGAGGGTGTCGACGCAATCGCCTCGCGCACGCTCAAGGATCTGCTTTCGCGTCTCACTGAACGTGGGCTGACAGTGTTTCTGACTTCTCATGTGCTGGAGATTGTCGAGAGGCTGTGCAGCGACATCGCAATCATCGCTCAAGGAAAACTGCTCGCCTCAGGATCGCTGAACGAATTAAGGAAGGGAATTCGGCTGGAAGAAACGGGACCAGTCTCGCTCGAGGAGTACTTCATCAACCTGGTAGGTGGGACCCGCAGCGCGGGCGAGGAAGAGGTCCTGCAATGGCTCGGTTGAGTTGCGCGAGTCTGTAAATCTGTGAAAGGTAAAGACTTAAGAAAAGTCTTGGCTCCGACAGTGCTCCTCGGCTAGAATGAACCTCATAGGTGAGCCATCACACTCACCTCCCGCGATTTGGCCTTACGCTTAAGAAGCTTCCTGCTTTTGTTTCGTCCCACTTGGCGCCCGTCGTAAGTTTCTACGCAAGAGTCCTTCGCTGAAACCCGCGCAGCAATGTAATTGGGCCAGTTGCCCCTGCGTTCGTTGAACCAGGTTTCCACTATGGATTCAAATGTTGGTCTGGCTATTCAGTGTGTCGGCATCCTGCTGGTAACGCTGCTGTCTTTGTTTATGCGCCGCTCCATCCGAAGCGCGGCGTTGAAGTATTGGACCACAGGCTGGGCGAGCCTGGCCCTCGCCCTGTTGTGTTTGTTTATTGGCTTTCGTACCGTCGAAGATCAGAAACTTTTCTTCTCACTCTATTTCTTTGGGGAATACATCTTCGGCGTAATGTTTGTGGCAGGCTGTCGCAACCATGCCAGCGGTGCACGCATCGGCAGGCAGGTCCTCTATCTGCTGCTCCTGCTGGTGGCCATCGCCATCGTCTTGCCTTATGCATCGGCGGACTTCAACGATCTTTTTATGGTGCAGGCGACTATCATGGCAGGACTATTTGCCACCGCCTATTTTGCTTTGCGCGCCGGGCCGTTGCGGAAGAACAGAAGTCCGGGCGTGCAAGTCATGTCCTTTGCCCTGTTACTTCTTTCGATAGATTTTCTTCATTATCTGCCGATGTTCGCCGCTCGCAAGGGTCTTTGGGGTATGACCGTGCCTTCGGCATATTTGCAGTACACGTCGATCTTTGATCTGATTCTGGAGATCCTGCTTGGCTTTGGCACGACGATGGTGCTGATGGAAGGCGTGCGGCGTGAGGTGGAAGTTGTGAATGGGCAGCTCGTGAAGGTGCGCGACCGGTTGGAACTACTGGCGCAGATGGATCCACTCACGGAAGCTTTAAACCGTCACGCTTTTCATTCGCTGCTCAGTCGCAATGAGAGTGGCGCCGAGGCTGACACCTCAGGCAGCGTGGCAGTGATAGACATCGACAACCTGAAACCAATTAACGACACACTCGGCCATCCGTCCGGTGACAAAGCGATCAGGGCAGTTGCCACGGCCATCCGTTCGCTAATCCGCGCCGACGACATGTTGTTTCGCTGGGGCGGGGACGAATTTCTGGTGTTGATGTTCAAGCTGCGAGTAACGGACGCAAGCAGGCGGATGCAACTGGTGAATGAGAGGCTTGCGCAGAACAAGAACCAATGGACCTCAATACCGATGAAGGTAACCGTCTCTCACGGGGTGGCAGGCTTCGAGTCGCTAAGTGTACTGGCCCAGGCAATCGAGCGGGCCGACAAGTTAATGTACAAGAGAAAACAGCAGCTGCGGCAGGCGAAGGACAAGGCAACGGTCACTTAAGAAATCCCACCGAGTACGATTGGGGTTCTGACTCTGGGTGATAAACAAATTCGTAACGCTGGTTGATCGCCTCATCGTTTCGTGTGACTTCGTGGATCGCTTTTCCCGGACCACAAGAACGATCCACGAAATCACACTAAACAGCACGATATAAGTTCCGCTTTCCGACCCATCGGTCTCTCTCTAAAGACGGCACTAAACCTTCACATTCCTGCGCCGGAGCGAACACCCTAACAGCACATCCAGCGCTTTTTCGAATGTAAAGATGTGTCCTAACTCATTCTGTGAACCGCCTAAGAACCGTGCTAGGTTATCTTTCGAACTGCTCAGGTAGCCGACTCCTTCCCGATGCGATTCGATGTCTTGGAAATACACCTTACCAATATCACCAGGTTCCAGGTTCCTGCCGATATATACAAGTGTCTCGACAATTGGGATAAGCATTTCATGGTCTACAAAGTTGACCGCGAAATAGATTTCTCCCGGTTGCAGCTCAGTTGACGAAACCGGCTCGGCAGACGTGCTTAATTCTCGTCCTTCAAAGTACACAGCGAAGTCTCCTTTTGATCACGATCGCTAGTAGTTGTCCGTGCCTGCGTCGTCGATCATCGTGGTGATGTTAATAAGTTGTGATGAGGTCCTGCTTCCATTTCCCGGTTCGAGATCCGGTGGACGATACGTGTTTAGCCCAGAAAGGATTCCCTTGAGACTGCTCATGTAAAGACTCTGCCATGCTTGGCAACAATTCATGCAACTCGAGCAGGCTTAGTGAAATGGAAGTATCGGGGCTCAAGGCGTTGGGAGCGGAGACTTATTAGCACTCTTTTGTTCTTCAAGTATGCGGCTAATGATCAGTTTGAGTTCTCTCACCATTGTAAGATCGTTCTCACTGAGAAGCTGATTCAAACATCGAGCCGACTCTCGGTTATTGCAAAGTGTGCTATCTATCAAGAAGAAAAGGGCCGCGTTCAGGTAATTTTCCCTTGCCCATTCCCACGCGCCAAGGTGATGA
>DASQPD010000018.1:0-81731 GCA_035644135.1 Pyrinomonadaceae bacterium | reverse complement strand
ACTCCAAGTAGGTTTATTGTCACGGCCGTCTGGGCTTCGACATACCTCATACTAGGAGTCGTTCTTATTGCTCTCAGTAGCCGTTTAGGCGGTCTAGTGGTCAGAGGCTTAGACCAACCAATAGCCCCGCCTCCGCCACCTTCCCTGTTCAGTTAAGGGCTTGAAAGTGCATCACTACCTCGATTTGCCACTTAAGGCACGTCGCCTTCTAGTGACGCGCGCCTAAAATTTGGACACTTCAAAAACTCCGTAGGACCCTCTATACCGGATGGCTCAACGTTACTTCTCGCTCGCTACAAGGTGGCTATCAATCTGTAACACGCCAACTTGGATCACCGCCGACCAATCGCATTCGATTTGTAATACCTAAAGACCTAAATCGCGGCTTGTTGTTTTATTGGCTAATGCGCTAGTGTCCTGACTCTGAAGTTCGTTGAAGAATCTAATGGGCTTCACCCCGTTAGGGGTGACATGTTTAAACCAGTGCACGGACCAGCGGCGGAGTTCCTAATGCGCATGTGGTCTATGAACATCTCACCCCTACGGGGTGAAGAGCTATTAGGGACTGCACCTTACTATAAACATGTCACCCCGAACGGGGTGAAGCCCATTAGATTCTTCAACGAACTTCAGAGACAGCACATTAGCTTAAAATCACGTGGCGACTAATTGGAAACTTGGATTAGCTCTTTCGCTTGTAGCAGTTGTGTTCTGGGGTGTGCTGCCGTTGGCCCTCAGTATCGCTCTTACCGGTGCTGATCCTTACACGGTGACGTGGTTCCGGTTCACAGTAGCGACCGTTGTGCTCGGGGCGGTGATGAGTGTCACACGTCACCTCCCTTCCCTTCGCTCAATGACTCGCTTCTCGTGGATGCTGCTTGTTATTGCTGTCTTAGGGCTCGCCGGAAACTATGTCTTGTTTCTGCTTGCATTGTCCCTTACCAGTCCGACGGTAGCGCAAACGCTCGCGCAGCTCTCTTCAATATTCCTCCTCTTAGGCGGAGTTGTGGTGTTCGGAGAAGAGCTTTCACCGCTGCAGCGGATAGGATTGGTAATTCTGTTGATTGGGCTCGGCTTGTTATTTAACAAGCGGTTTCTTGAATTCAGCCTTTCAGCACGTTTGGCATGGGGTATTGCTTTGGCTTTGTTCTCGGCAATTGTTTGGAGTGCTTATGGCTTGGCCCAAAAGCGATTACTCCAGGAGCTCGGTTCACAACAGATATTGCTGCTGCTATTTTTCGGCTCCAGCATCTTGCTGTTACCATTTGCATCGCCAGGCACTATTCCGAAAATGAATTCGCTGCAATTCGGAGCATTGCTGTTTTGTTGCGCAAACTCGCTTATCGCTTATGGTTCGTTCGCTGAAGCGTTAAAGCATTGGAAGGTGTCCCGAGTGGGCGCAGTGATAGCGACCGCGCCGCTATTTACGTTGGCAAGTATGTTTGTGGCAAAGCGATTCGTTGCGGAGCTTGTCCCAAGTGAAGAACTCAACGCGGCAAGCATGGTGGGAATCCTGTTCGTTGTAGTGGGATCAGCTTTGTGCGCGTTAGAGGGTCGGCAAACAACGCAGTCCTGAGGGCGTGCGAGATGGCCTGACCACATGACACGACGTCTGCGCAATATGCTCGCAGCGCCAATGGCGCGAAATATGATAGCCAGGGGCAAGCGACGGAGGAGCGCCGCCCCTGGAGAATGTCAGCCTTTGTTTCGTAGCCCTGAAAGGGCGAGATAAGGTTGGCGTTCAATCCGAGCAAGTGAGTCAAGCGATACATCAGACGACAGAAAGAACATCATCGTCGTGTGACAGCTTGCACAAAAAGAGAACATTTAGCCGCAGATAAACGCGCATGACGCAGATTAACCAAAAAGAATTTGAATAAGAGTGGGTGTCCAGAACGGTAAGGACTGCGTTACTGTGCAGGCACAAACTGCACGTTAATGAAAACATCGCGTTGCACGAGTTCGCGCCTACGCGCAGGACCATAATTCGTGTTCTTCACGAGCTGCAACGCCGCTTCGCTCAATGCTGAGTCAGATGACTGCGAGGCTTCAGCTTCCAGCACCTTACCGCTGACATCCAACGCCGCATGAATGATTATTGGCTGCACTACACCGGTTGAAGTTGCGGCCAAATTATTCTTAGCAATTTGCGGAAAGCGCATCGGTGGTCCAATCATGATTCCCGGGCCCTTCATGTCCGCACTGGGTGTAAAGTAACTCGCATCCGTTGTTTTCAGATCCTTTATCACGAGCTCGATTGTCGCTACGGCAACAGAGTTTTCCACAATCGTGATCCGGCGCGCAATCGAGTGACCGTGAAACTGCAAAGCATTCGAATAGTCATAGACGTCGTATATGCCAGGAGCAATCGAATAAGTTTGTAAGAAACCTGTTGAGGGATCGACACAGAACTCTTCCTCATTCCACTGTCGACCCGGTGCCTGACTAACACTTGCGCGCGCTCCCGCAATCAGCGCGCAGGTAACGGGCTTTCCGTTCCAGCTCGACTCGGCGACCCGAATCACATCGTTCGTAAAATTTCCGGAAACAGGCCAAAAGATTGCTTGGCGAATCATCTGCAAACGGAGCGGCTGATAACTTGCGGGATGCGAATCATAGGCAATCCCATTATGAAAAATACGGACCTGTGAATAAGTGCCAAGATGCTCACTCCATCTCCATGCCGCGCCCGAAAGCCAGCTCTCCTCCAAATCGCCTGGGTCCGAATTTCCAGTAGGCCCACCAGAGGTAAACGAAGCCTTGAGATCAAAAGGGTTCATTCCGTTGATGTGCAGATTGTTGTTTTGGCGTGCGCGCTCAAGCAGATTCAGAATCGCACTACGCTTCTCTGGAGTGTCAGCAATCGTTGCTGGCCCGGACGCCCCGGATGCCAATTCGAGGGCATCTCCGGGTATTGGTGCAACTTGCTTTACAGTTTGTGCATTGACGAAACCAGCAATGAACATATTGAGGATCACAATAGCAATGAAGAACGTGGTACGCATAGTGCCAACTCCTTCGTCAGCAGAATAAACGATCAGAAATTACTCCCGTTAGCGATAATGGACAAGTCGCAACGCACTCGGTAAGAGTCGTAAACAGTTCTTCAATAGGTGCCAGTAGAAACTGCCAGCCCATACGTGACAGTCAACGGCGAGATACCAGCTACCCACGAACCAATTTGTTCTTCATTATTTCCAGCATCGTAGTGCGAGATTCACGTTCATAATCCTGGATGTTCTCGTAGATAGTAGTAAGCCCGGCGCGAACGAGACAGCTCAACCCAGCCGATTCTGCCAGGGCCATCTAAGCCATCCTGATCCTTTTGCTCGATGTACATGATTCGCTTCATACGGTTCCTAAATCACTCAACAGATGCCTAACTTCTAACACAACGATCCCAGTCCAAGCGTCACCTAGAATGGTGGATCCTTTCAGCGTAAGCGAGATTTGCTAACACTAGTGTCGCTAGTGGCTATGATCGTTTCCTCGAGAAGCCAGACAATCTCGGTCATGACGACTATTTGGCTAGCTTCCGCAAGGCATCTCGATCTTCGCGCATCACGCGTTCGGCAGTCTCAACTTGCCTGGCGAACTCGGGATTGTAGGCTGTTAGCTCAATGCCGTTCTTCGTTTCGATTGCATAGAGGCTATCCCCTCTCTTGACTCGAAGGCGCTCCAAGATCTCCTTCGGTAGAATAACCCCAACGGAGTTGCCGACAGTGGTTACTTTTAGAACGCTCATTCAATGCTCCTCTCACTCCAATAACAGACGCTCTACTCATTATAACGCATGTTATAACTGGCTGGCTGTGCCAACACACCTAGAGCGAGCGTGAAAGTTGCGCTTGGAAACAAGTCGCAGTCTCAAAGGAACTTAGCAAGCCTTGGTACCAGAGAACTCAAGCGCCGAAAAGGTGTCGCTAGCTGGATTTGAAGAAGTCGACGAAGACGAGGCCGTCACAGGGACTTTGTCCCCTACGATTCGGCTTCGCTCGATGAGCGACATACCGATGACCAACTGCAAACGACGGCACCAGCTGAGGCTTTGGACAAGTCCCTTCGACGATTGGACGAATCAAAGAGAGAACCATTCTTCGCTTCCTTCGCTCGACGAAGATCGCCCCACAAACTGTCTCTGGTTAGGCCCAGTCGTTGTGCGACATCTCGCCTACCGCCGCCCGTGGTCTGTCGCGTTGCTTCGATTGTGCAGCGCTTGGCGCGACCCGTCCATTGCTTGAAACGTTCAAAGCGACGACGAATAATCAAGCGACTTTCAGAACAATCTTTCCCAAATGGTGCTTGTTGAGCGCCGCGTGTGCGGCCGCAACCTCCTCAAGAGAAAACGTGCGGTCAACATGCACTTCGAAAGGGCCAGTCTCAATGAGGCGATTCAATTTGTCGATCACTTCGCGGCCGGCCTCGCCGTCGTATGCATCGATTCGCACCTTTGTGGGTGCAGTAGGTACCGGCATCACTCCGTTTGGATGAGCGATACGGCCGTCGGCCCGGATCGCCGACAGAGATCGATCAGTATCCTCACCGCCCGCGGTAACCAGGGCGGCATCGATGCCATTTGGTGCAAACTCGCGAGCCAGTTTCAAGACGTCGTCGCCGCGACCATCCGCCACAGCGTCTGCACCGAGACGCTTGACAAACGTCACCCCGTCTTGGCCCGAAGCTACTGCAAACACGCATACACCCAATCGTTTTGCCAGCTGAACGGCAAGGTGTCCGATTCCGCCGCTCGCGCCGAAGATCATCACCGATTCGTCCGGTTGTAATCGCAATACATCGTCTAACCCTCTTAATGCGGTCAACGCGTCACTCGGCATCGCAGCAGCCTGCTCCATTGTCAAATCGCCGGGAATGAGTGACACGTTATTACCGTTGACAGCTGCGTACTCCGCGTAGAAACCGCCTTTCGGATTTGCCAACTCTAAGGCATATACACGATCACCTTCCTTGAACCGATCGATGTTTTCGCCGACTTTTGCGACCGTGCCTGCTCCGTCGGTCCCCAGCACGTAAGGAAACTTCGGTTCGCGGTTCAACACCTCAACGAATCCGCCCTCGCGCTCGAAGGGATCCCAGGCTCCGACTCCTGCCGCTTCGACGCGAATCAAGATCTCGTCTGGACCTGTTTCGGGTAACGTCACGGTTTGTATCTTTAGTGTCTCAGGACCTCCAAAGCGATCAAGTGCGACAGCTCGCATCGATTTTTCTTTTGACTGTGCGGTTTTGGTCATTACTACCTCCATAAGTTCTACTGCAGGTTAAGTCGGGTCATAAAATCGACGAAAAAAACTTCGATCGTGTCACTTAGGCTTGGTTTTTCCTTGTCCGGCAATGAGCCTAGTCACAGTGGCGAGGAGTTCCTATTTAGTCAAGGCATCTTCGCAATTAACTCCTGCACGAAAGCTTTTACCGGCGTGGCGATCATGCAATTGGTCGAAGAAGGAAGAGTTGATCTCTCGGCGCCAATATCGCGCTCTCTCGATGCTCTCCCCGGTGAGTGGCAACCAATAACGGTACGACGCTGCCGGTGAGTCAAAGCGTGAATGAGTGTTGCGCAGCAGATGATCAGTCCCGCATTCTCCACCTTGAGCAGAATATCAGCAATGGTGAAGTACGAAAAGAGGGCTGAAAAAGTTGAGAAGGCGATGCATGAACGGAAAAAAAGGAACTTTGAAGAGTGGTCGATCGGGCAAGAAAATAACTATTAAGAAACAAGCGATCGCAATTGGACTATCGTAGAAGTGGTGCTTGATTACAGCGTCCGCCACATCTCTTCGTTTCGATTGCCTCACCAATCTTGAGGTAGGTCAGTCCTGAGCATTATTCTTT
The DNA here is from genome assembly GCA_035644135.1 of Pyrinomonadaceae bacterium. Taxonomy (GTDB): domain Bacteria; phylum Acidobacteriota; class Blastocatellia; order Pyrinomonadales; family Pyrinomonadaceae; genus PSRF01. The sequence continues at coordinate 75,884 of DASQPD010000018.1, read as the reverse complement.
CGTGCAATCAGGCGCGAGATCTCTGAGGTAAGCTTAGTCAGTATAACTGGTTTTGAGAGGTGCACTTGATAGCCTGCGGCGTTGGAACGGGTCTTGTCGCCGACAGCGGCAAACCCCGTAAGCGCGATTGCCGGGATTCTCCCGCCCTCTGACTCTTTGAGCGCTCTTACCTTCTTCATCAAGTCGTAGCCGTCTTCACCAGGCATGCCAATATCTGAAACAAGACAATCGGCCTTCCAAGTCTTCAAAATGCTCAAAGCCTCGGCGGACGAGGTGCAAGTCTTTACCTCAGCTCCCGAATTACCCAACGCGACTTTGAGCAAATCGCGTGTATCCACATCGTCATCAACGACTATCACGCGTACTCCATCAAGCCTGGGGCCTTCCGACGCAGCAGATCTTGAAGGCGTTTCACTGATACGTTGGGCGGACTTAGCTTCCCTGGCGACCTGCGCTGCCTGTCTAATTGGAAGAGTTACCGTGAAAGTAGCACCGTGGTCTTTTCCTTCACTCTCGGCGCTAACACTGCCACCATGCAACTCGACTATGTTGCGCACGATGGATAAACCTAGTCCCAGACCGCCGTAAGAACGCGCCGAGGTTGCATCGGCCTGGCGAAAGCGCTCAAATACAAACGGCAGGAACTCAGGTTCGATGCCAACCCCGCTATCCTCTACAACAATCATGACATTTGAATCCGCGCGTTCACATCTGACTCTGATGCGACCTTCTTTTGGAGTGAACTTAATGGCGTTCGACAGGATATTCCAAAGTACTTGTTGTAAGCGCGCCGAATCGCCCCAAATGGGTTCCTCAACAGGATCAAGCTTCGTGTCAATCGTAATTGACTTGGCTTCCGCGGCCGGGCGAAGAATCTCAACAGCCGCCTCTATCAGGGGCGGTATGGTGATTGGTTTAGTATCCAGCCTTAGATTTCCACTGACAATCCTGGAGGTGTCCAATAGTTCGGAGATGATCTCCGCTTGTGAGGCGGCGTTGCGATCAATGGTTTCCAGGGCCTTGGCAACCTGCTCCTGATCGAGCTTTCCCGATCGCAGCATTTGTATCCAGCCAACAATCGCATTCAAGGGAGTGCGCACTTCATGGGAAACAATGGCCAGGAATTCATCTTTGAGCCGGTTGGCCGCCTCGGCGTCCGCGCGCGCATGCTGCTCACTAACCAGCAGCGCGGCCAGCTCTGCTTCGGCACGTTTGCGCGCAGTGATATCTCGAGCAATTCTCGACGCGCCAACGATAGCGCCCTGATCGTCAAAGACAGGAGAAACAGTCAGCCAAATATCAAACGATGAGCCGTCCTTGCGGCGACCAATAGTTTCATAGTAAGCAACACTCTCTCCGCGGCGAATCTTCTCCATGAGGCGAGTCTCTTCATCTTGATCCTCAGAAGGCACGATTATATTGATAGGCTTGCCAATTGCTTCGCGCGCCGTGTAACCGAAAAGCTTCTCCGCGCCGCGATTCCAAGCTGTAATGGTGCCGTCAAGTGCTTTCCCGATGATTGCGTCCTCAGATGATTCAACGATCGCCGCCAGTTGCGCCTTAGCTTCCTCAGCGCGCTTGAGGTCGGTGATATCGATGAACAGCAGGACCGCGCCCTCAATCTGTTTTTCTCGCGTCATATAAGGCGTAATGCGCAAGAGAAACCATCGCCCGTCGTTGTCCTGTACCTCGCGTTCCTGCGCAGCGCCGTTAGTCATCACTTCGTCAGCAAGCTTTTCCAAATCCGGTAAATCCACATTGTGCCTGACGACGGCGAGAGGTCTGCCTATGTCGGTACCTAAGAGATTGAAGAGTGTTTCCGCTGGTTGAGTAAATCGGCGAACTGAAAGACCGCGACCTAACAGCACAACGGGTGTATTAATACTGTCTTGAAGGTTAACGATATCGCTGTTCAGCCGAATCAACTCCGCATTTCGATTCACCATCTCTTCATTGACGGTTGTTAGCTCTTCGTTGGTCGATTCAAGTTCTTCCTTAGAAGTCTCTAACTCTTCGTTAATGCTCTGTAGCTCTTCATTTGCCGACTGGGTTTCTTCGGCTGACGCCTGCAACTCCTCAGTCGTGGCATCGTATTGTTCCTGGACTGCCTGTAGGTAGTCGCGCGTATCGGCCAGTTCCTTTTCGAGACGTGCAATCTCACGCGATTCATTTTTCCGGTTACTCTTCCCGGCACGTGTTCCCTTTCGGGCCGCCGTGGAATCTTTAGGGGGCGATCCTATTGGCTCAAATAGAACCAGCAGACATGGTTCTTTGATATTCCTTAACGGAATCACTTCGAGGTTGAAAGCGCCAGCCACGCCGTTTTGATTCACGCGCAGGTCGTCTTTGCGCACGGCTCGATTCTCTCTCTTTGCCTGGTTGATGGCTTGGCGCAGCGAGATCATCAAACCTTCGCGGGCCATCTTGAGGATGTTAAAGCTCGCTCGTCCGCTTGCCGGAGAAAGGTAAGGCTCGGTATTGCCGCGAAAATGAAGAATCTCCAAAGCATCATTAATGATCACCGCCGGCGGACTGTACCGCGAGAGAGCTATGCGGTCAGCCTCTTGCTGCGCATTAAGTTCGGCGCCTAAACCGCGAGCCTCCCACTGTCTGGCTTTCTCGTGAACGAGTTTCAACGGCGCTGCATGGCTGTCAGTCAGAGAAATGCGCGGCATCTCATGGGGCCGGCCTCGTTTCTTGGCAAAGATCTTGAGCTTCTTGTCGACCGGAGCAAACAAGGATCGAAGCGTGCCGACTGACTCCGACGCGCCCAGAAACAAAAATCCTTCTGACTTGAGTGCGTAATGAAACGTGTTGAGAAGCCGCTTTTGCACCTCCTGATCCAGATAGATCAACAGATTGCGGCAACTGATCAAGTCCGTGCGAGAGAACGGCGGATCGGTAATTACGTTCTGGCGGGCGAAAACGCACATTTCGCGAATCGTCTTGCTAATGCGGTAGCCGCCATCTTCTTCGACAAAGAAACGCCGGAGTCGTTCTGGCGAGATGTCTTGCACGAGGCTCTTCGAATAGAAACCGGCGCGGGCCTTTTCGAGTAATTCATCGTTAAGGTCGGTTGCGAAGATTTGCAAGCTTACATTCCGGGAAATCTGGCTCAGGTATTCGAGAAAGGCCATCGCTATCGAATACGCCTCTTGCCCGGTTGAACAGCCTACAGTCCAAACGCGCACCACATCGTCGGGAGAACGATCCTTCAACAGAGAGGGAAATACTTTCCGCTTAAGTAGATCAAACGCGTCAGGGTTACGAAAAAAGCTGGTAACGGCGATGAGCAAATCCTGATAGAGGGCTTCCAACTCCTCGGGTTTATTCCGCAGATGGTTGGCATATGCGCCTAAAGACTTAATCTTCGCGAGCACCATCCGCCGCATGATTCTTCTGCGAATGGTATTTGGCCGATAAAGAATGAAGTCTGCTCCGCGGTGATTGCGAAGCAGCAGCATTATTTTCTTGAATGCGTTGTGCTCCCCGTCGGATTCAGCTTCCGGTAAATTCTCGATTGGAACATCTGGTCCGGCGACGTACGGATGTTCGGCTATGCGCGCAAGTTCTTTCGCGATTTTCTCCGGCGCCAGCACAAAGTCAACATCGCCTGCCGCTACTGCGCTGCGTGGCATGCTGTCGTACTTCGCCGATTCATCCTGAGCAAAAGTGATCCCACCTTCCCCCTTGATGGCTTGCAAGCCGAGCGTTCCGTCGGTGGCCGTCCCGGACAGAATCACTCCAATGGATTGATGTCCCTGATCCGCCGCGAGCGATTCGAGGAATCGATCAATCGAGCGGTACTGTTTATCTGTTTTCTGGCGTGGCAGCAGCTTTAGTGTCCGCCGTTCGACTGTCATCGTTCTGTTTGGCGGAATGACATAGATGTGGTTCGGTTTGACACGGGTGTTATTAACAACTTCAAGGACCGGCAGATTTGTTGCTCGTCCAAGCAATTGAGGAAGTTTGCTTTCATGTTCAGGGTCAAGGTGCTGCACTAGCACAAACGCCATCCCGGTGTCGGGCGGCAGTTGTTCTACCAGCCGGGTGAAAGCCTCTAATCCGCCGGCGGACGCTCCAACTCCAACAATCGGAAACACATCATCGTCAGATTTTGCCGATCGACGTTCGCCGATGTCGTCAGCTGGCATTAGACCCATACCGGAAACTTTCTCATTTTTGGAATTTTTCTTGCGGGAACTTGTTTGTGAAGTCCGCAAGGATTTCCTGGCCTGTTTGGGAGCTTTTTTCATGAGCGAAAAATCTGCTCGCCGCTAAGCGCGCTTACATACTTAGCGTTCGGATTAGGCTAATCCTGTCCGATCTGCTACGAAAGAAACGGCATTATATAGAGGTGACGGAGTCTCACTCAACGTTGCGCTGAGTAACCTTCCTGGCGCTCGTCAGCATCGCATCCCACGGCGAGTTGTTTCAATTACTGCGAGTTTGAAAGATCGTCACGTCGAACGTACAGCCATGATTGCGGATGCTACTTCGCTTGGATATTTGCCAAATCGGATCATCTCTTCTCGTTCGTGTAGCCGCGCGCTGTCATTGAACCCGAGAATCCGGGCGGTGGCTTCCCCGACAGTGGTCAACGGACGAATCGCAGCCTGCTCCAAACGAAAGTGCTCGGCCCAGCGGTCGGTGCGCGGATTGAAGAAACGTGTGAACTCACCGCCCGTGCACTGATCCAACATCGCTTCCCTTGGCGCGGTTGCAAAGAGAACAAGCGTAGGCGAGATTGTCTGTCTCCGAAGAACCGCCATGCTTTAAGCTGATGATGTGATCGATCTGGTCACCGTAAAAAGTATCTGCCTCGGCGATGAGGCAGTTTAGCACCGCCTGTCAATCAGTGTGCACCAACTCCGCTGCAGTCGTGGTCATTGTTGTCCCAGGACGACCGATAACCTACGCGCGGAAAGATATGTCTGAAACAACGACCTTACAATACGTCCATCCAATAAACGACCAGGAAGGTCGGTGTTCGCAGTTGGAACCTGCGCCGGAGTCAACAAGGTACGAATCACGGTCGACCACACGGTTCGCGCCCGTCAAAATTTTAGCGTTCGTGACTCTGGGTTTTGCAGACTCTTCAAATTCCGGCCGTTTCTTGCATGTTTTCCTAACCACGAACGTCTCTTGAATCTTGAGAATCGAATTCTCTGGCCACAAATTGGACACGAGCAAAAATCAAGGCTGCCAACGCTGGCAGCCGTAAGTTGTTGCTAAGTTTTAAGTTATTTGGTCGGGGCGAGAGGATTCGAACCTCCGACCTCACGGTCCCGAATAGTAACCCTACGCCGCTACGACGTGCTACCGCTTGATACCTAACTGATTCCAAGTTCAACAACTTCACTCATGTACCAGTAAACCGTATCAAGGTATCTCGACCTATATCATTCTATGCGCGTTGAGCAGGGTTATGTCACAAACAGCGTCACAATACCACGGCCTTTTATACGTGCGTCTTCGTTAAGGGTTTTGACCGCTACAACCAAACTTCGCGCAACAAACGACCGCAGAACTGGTCAACTGAGGAGGTACTCGAAAACGAAAAAGGCGGTAGGCTTTCGGGCTTGCCGCCTCTTGTTTTTCTGATCGACTCAAAGTTCTAAGGTTTCGTGTTCGTCGACTCTCATAGACTGGACTGTGCCACCTACTGAGTAGACTACGAACAATTCTTTCAACTCTCCCTGCATCGGCTCACCAAAGGTGTCCCTATTAACTGGCAGGGTTACGCTGCCACCTGCGATAGCCCTTCGCACTGCTCGCGTGCTGTCGCGCATCTTGGACTTAGGACCCCAAACCGCTAGATGAATCTTGAGCTGTCGCGATTCAGCTGCAATAAGATCACTAGCCAGCTTTTTCCAAGGCCTTTTCCTGTTTCGAAAATCGCGGTATTGCAGCGTTTGCAATCGCTCGTGCATTTCGGATGGCTCAATAAAGGTTAACGGAATAACTCTCACGCCGGCCCCGTAGGCGAAAGCCCACTCATAGGTCACATACTCGGAGGCTTTACCATCGGAGGTCATCACCACGACCACCGCAATGGATGCTCTGATTTGCTCGTCAATTTCTTCCCGCCATTCAGTGCCAGCACGCAGATCCTCATCCATCCAGACAGTAAAGCCAGCTTTTATGATTTGTTTCTTCAGAATGTCAGCAAATTTCGCTTGTTTGTGTGAGTACGAAACAAACACTTGGCTCATGGTCTACTCCAAGGAAAACGCAGGGTTACGTCACAATCCACGTCACAAAATAGAAAAGACTACTCACAGCGAGCAGCCTTTCTTCAATATTCCTAAGCAAAATTGGTCGGGGCGAGAGGATTCGAACCTCCGACCTCACGGTCCCGAACCGTGCGCTCTACCAGGCTGAGCCACGCCCCGACAGGTTAGGGATTCTATGGGACGCCCAGAGTACTGTCAAACAGGCGATCTCATTGGCAGCGGGCTAGATCTGAAATCTCTGTGCGTCCTCTTGTGATCTCTGTGCCTCTGTGGTGAGTGTTTGGGGAGTAAGTTCACCACTGAGACACAGCGCAGCAGGGGTTGGTGGTATTTTCAAACTGAATCAGCATCTTGTGGCCAGGACATGCTTGCGACAAACACCGACGCATCTCTTTCAGAATTGCGGGGGATGCGTGTGTTCGCCAGCGAGCGGGCGAGACGCCCGCGATCCCAGGTGATCCCTCCGAGATCATTGTGAGGGTGCACCGAGGGCCGCCCAGATTCCCCAGACCCTGCCGATGTTTTGATCCTTGCCATAGTAAGTTGCCGGATATCTGTTTACATAGTTCAGGAAGTCCAGCAGATCGGAACGAGTCGGATTGTCCATTACCTCTCGTAGCGTCTTATCTTTGAAACGACCGGTGGTCAGTTTCTCATTCATGAAATCGCGAGTAGCCAGGGCTTTCGATGATTTGCGGATCTCGCTCAGCATTGTGTCGAACACCTGCTCCACCAGTTGCCCATTTTCATCGCCATAAAGCGAGCGATAGTCGACCAGAATCTGCCTCCCGTCCTCGCCATAAAAATCGATATGATATTTCGCCAGACTCCAAAGAACCGATCTCTCCGGCAGCGCCGGAACCTTCGCCTTGAATTCCACCATGTCTCCCAAAATCACCATCCCGTTACCCTTGGGATTGGTCATGGTGAGTTCTACGGTTGCGGATCTCGGCGCCGTCTTAATCACAAGAGCTTTGCCGATTCGATCTACCTTGCGCTCGCTATCGCCCGCTTTGTTATATGTAGACCAGACTGAACCCTCCATCCCCGCAAGCACTCCGTCTTCGCTACCCCGGTCGATCGTCACTTCACGTGAAGCAGCCTCTCCTCGATCTATGCTGAGTATGCGAGAGCTCGCCGGTTCAGGGACCATACTGCTGCGGGACCGCTCCACAAGATGCGCAATTTTGGAATTGACAACCACTAAGTCTGCCGAGACAGCCTCGTTTCTCTCTTTCTTGGAAAGATCAGAAAGTATCTCCCGGCTCTGCTTGTAAGCCCGGTAAGCCTCGGCGCTGCGAAGCTGTTTCCACATTGAATCTCCGATCTCAACATAACCGGCGGCGAGATGCCGTTTTCTTTCGATCTCATTAACAAACAGTCCCTCCTCGGCCCGTTCCTGTTCCCTGTAAACTCGCTCCCGTTCTTCGTAGTTCGAATTCTTGTCCACGAGTGAGATCGCCAGTTTTATTGCCGCCAACGCATTTTTATATCGGCCGTTGTCATTCAGCAGTTTCGCAAGTTGATAGTAGCGATCGGCGGATTGGTCGAGTTTGAGGCTGCGCTCCAGGAGAGTTATGGCTTCGTTGGGATTCGTCTTCGCAACCAGCCCGCTTAGTTCTGCGAGTGCGTCAGACGATGCAGGGCCCAGTGCGAGGGATTGCCGGAAGAGGTCTATCCTTTGTTCTTCATTCAGCAAGCCCATGCTATTCCCAAAGTAGGCCCACATAAGATAGACATAAGGCTTATAGGACTCGGTCGCCTCAGCAAGTTTCAGGGCGGCGCGAAAATCTCTCTGCGATCCGCTCCAGTACTGCTTCCTTGCTTCCGAGTCAGCGGACTCCCAGTCACCACGCCATTTGAGATACTTCGCTCTTGAGATCAACAGCTCTACATTGTTCGGATCGGTTTGTAGGCCTCGATCCAACAATTGAATCGCTTCGTCATACTTGCCGATGGATGCCAGTTCCTGGGCCTCAAATGATCGACTTCGACCCTCAGGCTCACTATTAGGTGGAGTGGAACAGTCCACTACCGCTGAACTCCTGGGTATTGCGTTTAACTGCTTGCTCACCCACCTGGCAAGATTATCGTAGCGAGCGTCCTTCGCCTTGGCATGCTCGCACTGGAACTTCAAAAACGAGTACCTGGCCCAATCCGCGTAACCCGCTTTTCGCCAAAGGTGTCCTTGAGCCGCCCACGCTCCATACTCTCCAGGCTCTTTTCTTAGTTGCAGCCAGGCCCAGTTGAGACCTGTTAGATAGCCTTCAACCGGTGAGCCACTCTTTTCAGCCAACTGATCGGCCGCGTTTAGTCTTGACTCAAACTGGTTCCCTCCCCGAAACGCTTCAAGGTTGGCAACTTCATAATGAAGTGCAACATTGAACGCTGGGCCATCATCGAAGATCACCGTCCGGTGAGTTGCTCGTTTGATATCGTCCGAAACCTCGCTCTCGAAGACGCCATCGAAGTAGAAAGGCCGGTACCATTCCACCGCCTTCTGAGCCGAGGCTCGCGCGCCTTCATAATCCTTCAAGTTCGCCTGGGCCACGGTCATGTTCAGATAACTCAAGGCGTAGTTTGGATCGAGATCTCGCGCTCGTTGGAAATCCTTGAGCGCATCTTCGGGTCGCATCGCGATTAGGTTCATGTAGCCGCGGTTCGTGAGGGCCTGCAGATTGTCGCCAAAGATCTCAAGGACCACCGCAGACTCATTCTTTGATTCATCATGCCGGCCCAGCTCAGTCAAGGCAGTCGCTTTATAAGTGCGCCAATACGCAGCTTCTTGCGGGGATGAGAGAGCTATCAGACGGTCAGCCAGCAGGTTAATGCTGGACATGTCATCCAGGACCTGCTTGCGCACGCGCATCGCTGCCCGCGCCGACTCAATTGCTGCCCTCTCCGCTTCGGTTCGCCTTTGCTCAGCTATCTCCTTGGCCCGCCGAGCCGCTTCGCTGGCAGCCTGTGCCTCAATGCGTCTCTGCTCGGCTATCTTTGCAGCCTGTTCGGCGTTTTGTTTCTCTCGCTGTGCGTCCTTTTCGCTTTGCAGTGCGCGCTCTTCGCTTTTTTGCGCGCGCTGTTTCTCCATCTCGGCCGCGCGCCCTGCGGCCACAGCTTCGTTGCGAGCTACCTCGGCGCGGTTCCGTTGTTCGAGGGCATCATTGCGCGAGATGTATGCTTTGTTACGGGCGTCGTACGCGAAGGTGCCGAAGCCCAGAGAGATCAAGAAGGCAATACCCAGAACCATGCTGAACAAGCGGGTGCGTCTAATCTCCCGCCGGCGTTGTTGTTCCCTGGCGGCGATCTCAGCTTCACGCCCTTCCTTGCTTGCGGTGAGGAACGACATGGCGGTTTCAAAATCAGGGTGGAAGTGTTGTGCCCAGACAGAATTGGGTCTGTTCTCTTCCTTCCATTTCAACGCTACTGCGAGGTCCGGATCGTGCCAGAGTCCGGCCAGGCCCTCTTTGTGCAGAGTTGCAGTCTCAGCCAGCCGCCGGTAAATCTGCGCAGAGCGCGCCTCGGCATTGACCCACTTGCGCAGACGCTCCCAGCCGCGAATCAAACTCTCATGAGAAATATCGATCAGCGACCCTTCGTTGAGCTCCACAGTAGTGGGCGGCATCAAGAACGATCTGCCTGGCAAACGGAACCGTTCGATGACAGCAATGACCTCAGCCACTGAAGCGTCGGCAATAGCACAGATCTCCTTGATCCTGGTGGGACGTCTTATCTCGCGATTATCGGGGCCCTTTTCCGTCAAGCTTTTGAACAACTTCTCGGCGATCTCGCGGCTTCTTTCATCCGCGAGCTCGTTATAAGCTTCATCGGCGTGACGCGACAGCGCATCAGCCATTGTGCCCACCGCCTCGTAGTCGTCGAGGTCTATCGGTTCGCCATCCCGCCTGCGGTGGATCCAGAAATCCCACGTTCGCATCAAGGCATGCTGGAGGATGGGAAGCTGATCCGGGTTATCACCAACGTCGTTTAGAAGCCGATTGACCAACCGTGGGGAAATCTCTCCTCCGCCAACTGCGACTGGGCCGGCGATTGCTTCCCGGCGCTCGTCGCGTGTCATCCGCGGGATTAGATACTGGCCGTCGTTTATTGCTTCCGGAAGATCGCGGAACTGCGAGCAGTCTCCGAGAAAATCGGAACGCATGGTAATGACGATGTAAATGGGAATCTCGGTTTGGTGTTTGGCCTCTATTAGGAGCTTGATAAAAGCCGCTGCTTCATCCTCCGAGCTGTCTTTTCGGGTGGTGCGCCGAAAGCGAAAGATTTCTTCAAACTGATCAACTACCACAAGCAGATTCTCATGGGCGGGCATTCGCGCCTGGCGGGTGGTCTCGACCAAACCCAGGGCGCTCCGCCGCAGGGTAGCTTCAGTAATCGTCCGCTGGACTTCCCGGTCCTCTTCGCTGGCGCCAAATACGCTTCGGCTGCTAAGCGCGCGAGCCAGATTGCCGATTGGATCATGGCCCGGGCGAAATAGTGCTACGCGCCATCCGGAGCCGGCCTGGGTCATCATTCCACCATAAAGCGAAGGCAGCAGGCCCGCGCGCACCAGCGAAGACTTGCCGCTGCCCGAGGTTCCCAGGACAGCCAGAAAGCGATTTCGCCGTAGACGTCTCAGCAGTTCATCACTCTGGCCGTCGCGACCGAAAAACAAATGCTCTTCATTGGACTCAAAGGGGCGTAACCCGGGAAACGGATTATTGGGGGTGCCGTGTTGTTCCATTGCTAGTGCCCTTTTTTCGCACTGCTGATTTCAGCCAGGAATGGTTGGAGGGTATCTGGGGAAAACGTTCCGAAGTTGCGCATCACCAGCGCTTCGTGGGTCCGGTAACGCGCCTTGACGCTGGTCTCGGGCCCGCTCATGAGGATGCCCTTGGCAAGCATCGGCGTGGTGCGTCCATAACCGGCAATCTTCTGCAGGTCGCGCAGCTTTGTTCTTAGCCAGCCCTCGCTCGCATTGCCGCAAAAGATTATCGCCGCGTCACAGATCAAAAGGCTCTCCTTGTGATCCTCCCTGACCTCGGCTTCGTCGCCGTCCATCAGAGGTAAGGTGACTTCGAAACCCTGCCCGTAAAAGTAGTCTTCCAGCGGTCTGATAAGGTCAAAGTCCTGTTTGTCGCAGATGAGATAAATGCGCATCGGGCCTTCGGTGCGATTCATCTTTGCGGGCTGGGGTTTTGCTGCCGGCCTGAGTTTGTCCTGAATGTAAGTCTTGAACTCTTCAATGGATGTCTCGAGCAAATCCGCTCCCTTTTGAGCAGTCTGATCGTATTTTAGGTAGCGGATGAATTCCTGCTGCCGTTCTTCTCGTGCCTGTAATCCCTCGGGCATCCAAATCAAGCGCGCAAATGAATTGCCCATGCTGCGTTCCGCCGCGAGATCGTTTTGCAGACACACCACGGAGCGATCAGACGCTTCCGGGATCACGCCGTAGTTCGCCCCAATGAGATGGATTGACAGCTTGCAGGCCTTCAGATATTCCTGCACGGCCTCTTGCAGCTCCGGACCGTGCAGCGGCAAAGGACGATCCGGCAACACTCGATGCCCACGCTCCTGCAACTCTCTTTTGATGCGATCCCGCTGGGGTGCAAGATCGAACGAGGTTTCAGCAAGGTATACGACCGAACCAGAAAACTCCTCTATTGGTGTCAATGCAGCATCAACGGCTTTGTCACCGGGACCGCCGCGCGTTCTCATTGCTTCCAGCAGACTGGTTATGTCCTGCGCTACATCGTCAATGCGTTGCCAGTATTCAATCGCGTGAGGGCCGCTTTCCGGAGACAACTCACGGGCGCGTTGGGCTTGCTCGTCAATATAGAAGAACTGATAGCCCGTCATTAACTGCAGTTCACTGGGATGCTTGTCGAGCGGTACGTTAATCTTCTCAACTTTAAAAATCCGCGCTTTGTTCCCCAGTCGAACACCGCCCGTCAGGCCGGCGATGCGGCAAAACAGCTGCATCTCCTTACGGCACCAGTCTGACTTGATGTAGCTCGGCGAAAGCACCGAAACCAGGATAGCTACCTTGGGAATCTGATCGACCAGGGCATCCGCAAAGTAATCGTTGCCTTGCAAACGAGGGTCGCGCCAGATTTTCGGCTTAGCCCCGAGGTACACCTGGAGCCTTTTTTCCAATGCCTGGTGGAAATTGTCGATCCAGCCACGCTGTCCTTCGAGCACAGCCTGGTTGTCGTTATGCGCGTAGCTGATGAATATGTCGTCTTCGTAATCTGTGAGAAAACTCATGCGGCCTCCAGGAGCGGAAGAAGCATCTGGGCTCTGCCTTTATGATGCCTTATACCACATCTTTTTGCGTGCTGTCGCGCTCACTATCGAGTGCATTCAGTCCTGCGGCGAAGTTCAACTCCCAGGAAGTTGCGCCTCCTTAAAAGCTGGGAATGTCCTATACTAAGCTCCTTGTAACTGCATTACAGTTCTTATGGCTTCGGAACAACCTATCAAATGAACGAGACTGACCAGCGGTTGAATCAAGACGAAGAATATAAATACTGGGCATTTATCAGCTACAGCCATCATGACGAGGCCTGGGCTAAATGGTTACACAAATCGCTCGAAACTTACTCAGTTCCTCGCAATCTTGCCGGGCGCAAAACAAGCAAACACGGCGAACTGCCGCGGCGCGTCTTTCCCGTATTCCGCGACCGCGATGAACTCCCTGGGGCGGCGGATCTGGGTGGCAAGATTAAGACCGCCCTGCGCCAATCGCGGAACCTCATCGTGATCTGTTCACCACGAGCCGCAGTGTCCAAATGGGTCAACGAAGAAATCAAGACTTACAAGGCAATGGGCCGAGACGATCGTGTTCTTTGTCTGATTGTTGACGGTGAACCAAATGCAACCGATAAGGCGGATAGTGGGTTGCAGGAATGCTTCCCTGAAGCGGTGCGCTTTCAGGTGACCGCGGGCGGGGAGATATCGGCTGAAAGAACTGAACCTATTGCCGCAGACGTTCGAGAAGGAAAAGATGGCCGGACGAATGGCAAGATTAAGCTTCTGTCCGGCGTTTTGGACGTCGGTTATGACGAGTTAAGACAACGCGAAAAGCGAAGAACGTTTCAGCGACGAGTCAGACTTGTTAGTCTGGCTGCCGGGTTGATCTTGTTTTCAATTATTACTTATCTGGCGCTGGGGGATGCCGGACTCAGGGTGCCCGGTCGCGACCGAATCCAAACCCTCGTTGACCGCAATGCCATCTCGGTATTCCGTCACGCCCATAGTATTAAGGAGATTCGAGCGGCGGCCGTTCCCATGCGGCGCATCCTCGTCGATGCTCTGGCGCAGGGACGCGATTCCGATGGTTGGATCAGAACCAATCTCAACCCGAAGCAGGAACGCTCGGTTGAGGTGTGGTCTCATTCCCAATCATTATGTGCAATTTTCAAGACGCCCGAAGTTAACAAAGAGGAATTGAGGTCTTTTTTGATCGGCCTGGATTTGCCCTTCACTGCCGGACTGACAATCGAGAGAGAAGGGATCAAATATGGCTGGCAATCGCACAAGGGTGAAGAGGAAGAAACCATAGCAGAGCCCGCGCTGTGGACAGCGGGGGCACTGGCAGCGGCCCTTGCGCGACCCGGCTTGCTTACCGATGAAGAGCGTCGGCGGTTTGAGAGCGATCTGATTTACACGCAGCAAGTCTTAAAGCTCTATCGGCCCCTGGATAGTGGCGGCTGGAATATGTTTCCAAACCAGAAAGAGCCGCAGATGCACAATCCCTACACGACTGCGCTGGCATTGCTTGCACTGTTGGAAACGCGCAAAGCGGGTTTACCGTGGGAGGGCAGCATCGAGCGGCGCGACCAACTTTTGCAGTCAACGGCAGGGTGGCTCATCCGTGAATTTGATAAGGATGGACAGCCTCCCGGCTGGCACGGCGTCGCCGAAAGCGCAAACCAGCTTTTCGATGGCCTGACCTTGCAAATATACGCTGAGTTGCTGCGGGCCGAAGCGGAGGCGGGGATAGAGCTGCCGCCGGAAATCGTGGAACAGATCCCACTTCATCTGATCAGATGTGTCGAACGTGATCTCAGCTTCCCGGTGGGCAGCGGCGAGTTTTCGGCGCCGATGAAAGGTCATATTGGCCGCGAAACTATCGGCAAAGAATCGATTGGATTTCTTTGGTACCCTTGGGCGATTGATGCCAGTGAGCGGTGGCTTGAACGAGCTGAGAAACGCGGCGGTCCCAAAGAAGAGCGGGTTAGGGTTCGAAGAAGTCTCGGCCACCTGCTAGTGGATCTCGGTCCGGAAGCTGCCAACAAATACCGGACCGATTGGACTTTTATCGTGGCCGAACTTCTGTACGGCCTCTCAAACATTCCCGAGCCAAGCTAAAGACGTTCAAAAACATGAAACGTGCAGCGAGCTTTAAGCCATCACCGATCGACACTACCAACGTCAAGCTGCCGCGTGAGCTGAGCGAGTTGGTCGAAATGCTCGCCGAAAACACTCATAACGTTTGGGCTCGTCAGCGACTGTCGGATGGATGGCGCTACGGAAAAAAACGAGACGATGCGCTGAAGAACCATCCCGGTCTGGTTGCCTATGAGCAGCTTCCGGAGAATGAAAAGCAATACGATCGGAACACGGCTGTCGAGACGCTTAAGGTTATTCTAAAGCTTGGTTACGACCTGGCCTTTCCTGATATGGCGGCGGTGGCGAGTAACGCTGACACAACTTCTCGAACGCGCCTTGTGGATGAAATTGGAAAGCTAAATCTGTCTGCATTGATTGCGCTATGGCATGGACACAGTCCCGACGAATGGAGCAATGCCCCGGAGATCTATCGAAACATTGGTCAACGAGTTCTGAAGTTAGGCGAGCCGCTGCTGGCGTACGACATGCTGACGGAGGGATTGAAAAGTTCTCCGTTTGACGTCCGCTTGAGGCAGTTGTTGGCACTGGCGCTCGCACGGAGCGGCGCGCCTTCAAGAGCGAATGCCCTGCTGACGCAACTTCGCAAGGAAGGTCATCAGGACGAAGAAACTTTGGGAATTCTTGCCCGAACGCATAAAGACTTATGGGCCCAGGCTACGGACTTGGGTGAGCGGAAACAGCAGTTGAGCCTGGCTCACAAGTTTTACACCGAGGCCTACAAGCTAAACCATGGTTACTATGCTGGAATCAATGCGGCTACGCTGGGATTGCTTCTGGGAAAGGACACCGAAGCTCGCACGCTGGCGCGAGAAGTCAGACAAGCATGCCTGCAGGAATTGGCGGGTTTACCTAAGACGGATGGTCGCTGCTACTGGCCCCTCGCGACCCTGGGTGAGGCGGCCCTCATTCTGGGAAATTGGTCCGAAGCCGAAGATCGATACGGACAAGCCGCCGAACTTGGCCATGGACAGTTTGCCGAATTGAGTTCTACTCGCCGCAACGCGCGGCTGATCCTGGATCATCTGGGGCGCGATCGAAAACGAATCGAGGAGTGCTTCAGAATTCCCAAAGTTGCCGTCTTTTCAGGTCACATGATAGATGGCCGCGACCGGGCGCAACCACGTTTTCCTCACGAGCTTGAACCGGCTGTGCGCGAGGCGATTCGGGTGCGACTTACGAAATTGGGTGTTGGATTGGGTTACGCTTCGGCGGCATGCGGAGCGGATATTCTTTTCCTGGAAAAGCTTTCCGAGATCGGCGGCGAGTTGCACATAGTTTTGCCATACAACCAGGAGCAGTTCATCAGAGACAGCGTCGCTATCGTCCCCTGGGGCGACTGGGCCGAACGTTTTCAGCGCTTGCTGATCAAGGCAACGGAAGTGATTACGGCTTCGGACCAAAAGCTGGAAGAGGGCAGCACGTCCTACGAGTACGCGAACGTGTTGCTGCATGGTCTGGCGCGTATCAAAGCTCAGCAACTCGAGACCGAGATGGTGCCGCTCGCCGTGTGGGATGGACAAGGAGGCGATGGACCAGGAGGCACTGCAAATGCAATTGAGGATTGGCGCAAGGTGGGCCTCGAAGTCGAAATCATCGACCTCGGAAGAATGCTGCGACAGCAAAGTCCGCAATTAGCTGCCCCGGCCGATGTTGTGACAAAACGCGTGACTGACGACCAGCTCTCAACCCGCATGATGGCGATGCTGTTTGCCGACGCCGTAAACTTTAGCAAGCTGGCCGAGCAGCAGATTCCTCGGTTCCTCGAACACTTTCTTGGCACAATAGGAAAACTGATAACAAAGTCAAAATACCCCCCAGTGACCAAGAACACCTGGGGTGACGGTCTTTATTTCGTCTTTTCCACAGTACGCGATGCCGGACAGTTCTCACTCGAGTTGTGCGACCTGATGAGAAAAACTGATTGGGCGGCTAAAGGTTTGCCGAAAGAACTCAACTTACGGATCGCGCTTCACGCCGGACCGGTCTATTCGTGCATCGATCCGATTATCGGACAACCAACTTATACAGGTACTCATGTAAGTCGCGCCGCGCGGATGGAACCCATCACACCACCTGGTCAGGTTTACGCGAGCCAGGCTTTTGCTGCTCTTGCGGCGGCTCAACATGTGACCGAGTTTACTTGCGATTACGTCGGTCAAACGCCTCTGGCGAAAGGTTACGGGACCTTTCCAACGTATCACGTTCGACCTACTAGGGAAGAAAGTTAAGAGACAATCGGGTGGCATTCAAAATAGACAGTTGAAGACGAAGACATTTTCCATTTTCCATTTTCCGTTTTCCATTTTCATTGGCCTATGAGTCGTTACCTTTTGACAACCTTTAGGAGCAGTCGTGATTAGGAGCACGCGTGAAAACTGCTCATCGGGCCAGTCCTGTCTCTTTGTTCTTCATCATTGATCTCAGGAGCGTCTAAAGGAGACTCCTCGACCACAAATGAAAAATGGGAAATGGAAAATGGAAAATGTCTGCAAATATCTAGCTTGAAGAAAGTTAAGAGACACTCTTGGGTGGCATTCGAGATAGAAAGCCGAAGACATTTTCCATTTTCCATTTTCCATTTTCCGTTTTCCATTTTCATTGGCCTATGTGTCGTTACCTTTTGACAACCTTTAGGAGCAGTCGTGATTAGGAGCACGCGTGAAAACTGCTCATCGGGCCAGTCCTGTCTCTTTGTTCTTCATCATTGGTCTCAGGAGCGTCTAAAGGAGACTCCTCGACCACAAATGAAAAATGAAAAATGGAAAATGGAAAATGTCTGCAGGTGTCTATCTTGAATGCCTAACTAGACTTGTCTTCTTCGTCACTATCAGCTGGTGGTTCCGAATCTTCCGGGGGATTCTGGTACGCGAAGACTTCTTCACCTGAACTACCAAGACCAGCCCTGAAATCCTCAAACCACTGTCGCAACGAGCCCGGGCTCTCCTCCGCGGTCACTGGCACAGCAGCATCGCTAAGTTCGGACTCAAAGCGCACCAACTGGGCGGTGACTCCTCGACATACAGCACAAGCCACGAGGTGCGCGATTACGGGAGCCGATTCTTCATCCCCCAGCCGTGCTTCAAAAAACGCCGACAGGATATCATCGTCAAGATGAGTATCGGACGAGACCTCGTCCGGTACCAGCGTCCGAGCTGTTAGACGTTCGTGCACCATGAAACGAATGGCTTCCTGCTGCTTTTTTGTTCTATGTCCCATCTACGCGTGTCGATCAACCGCTAAAACTCCAAACGGTCAACCGCATCTCGATTCTATCCGGCTTCACCTCTCTTGATGATTTCATCTGTACCGGGCACCCGATTAAGCTTGATATTCTGTGCCAGGTCTTCGGTTGCGAGATCCAGACAGATCTCGATCTCCGCTGGGCTCAATCCGTGTTTGTTTGCCAACTCGCTTTGAAAAGCGTCGGAGATTTTTCGATAAACCTTGTCCAGCCACCGCATCACCGTTGATTCATGAACCCGGCTTTTGCCGGAGTCGGTTTGCCGTCTCGACTTGCGCTGAAACCAACGTCGAATGGCTGATCGCGGTTGTTCGACGATGCGGGCTATCTGGCGCAGTTTAAGTCCTTCCACGTGGTAATAAAGCAGCAAGAGCGTTTCATGATCGTCGAGGGCCGCCAACGAACGATCCAGCGCCTCAACGGTCGCTGATCTATACCGCTCGCGCATTACCTTCGATAACATCAGATCCTCACATCCGTCAGCGGCTGCGGCGTAGTCTTTCCTCTCGAGCGCATCATCGCCTGTTCCCGACCAGTCTTCCAATTGTACTTCAGGCTGTCTTGAGCGATGCAAGTCTACGCTCGTATGCCAGATGATCGTTCGCAGCCAGCCCCGCAGCGTTCCCCTGCCCATGTAGGTTCTGAACTTCGATTGACGAACGCTGCTTTCAGTTTTGGCGCCGAGCAAGTCGCCGTATACAGACTCGATAACCTGGTTAGCATCAATTCCGCTACTAACTACTTGATTGGCGAGAGCCTCAATAAATGCTCGATGTTGCCGATCAAACTGCCACCAGGCATTTTCGTCGCCAAGCGCGCAGCCTAAGCTGAGATAGATATCGGGACCTTGCAGCTCGCCAATGAAAACTCGTATCTCACTTATTGACGGTGTTCCCCGCGACTTGGCAATCGCGATCAGATATTTTTCAATCGCGCGGACGACTGCCCCGGTAAACTCGTCTCTTGGAACAACAAAGTTCGGCCAGGCTTGCGCGCAACGAGCATACAAGGCGTCGAAATCAGCTGCGCAAGCGGTCAGATTTTGGTGATACTCCGCTTCGGACGAGATGGCTGCGGAACCAGGGCGATTATCGATCAAAGTTAGCGAATTATATTGGTAAAGCGCTTTCTGGAGCAACAAAAAGCCGGTTCACCTTTCACTGCCAACCTCGAACGAAAACCACAAAGACCTGTCGCCGGCCAATGATCTGAAAATGCTCGGTTCAGGCACCAGACGAGCCCACATCAAGATTGCTCGATGCGATCGCCGATCGAGGGACGTGGAAATTAGAAGGGTTTTGCCGAAGGAAGCCGCCGACATCAATTTGGATCGGCAATCACTGATTATCTCCCTTTGCCACTGCCTGCGCTCTCTCATGGTTTCGCCGAGCGAGTGTGTAGAGGATGGTCTTAACCTGAAAAGGTGTCAGATTTGGATAAGCTTCCATGATCAGCGCAATGATTCCCACAATGTAAGGGCAAGCAAAGCTATTGCCGGTCAATTGTCGATACCCTCCGCCCGGCCAGGTTGTTTCGACCTGAACACCGGGGGCCACCAACTCAATGACTTGACCATAGCGATAGCCAAAATTGAAGGGATCGCCTCCGGTTCGTTTAACGACGGAAACCAGCGAAGAGGAAAAAATCGAAGGATAACTCGGGTAGGGTAGGTTGTTAGCTGCGGCTACAACGATGCAACCGGCGTGGTATGCGCGATCCAGAAGATCGTGCAAAGGTCCAAAGTATTCTCGTTTCGTCGTACCGAGCGATAAGTTGATTACTTGAAACTTCTGTTTAATGGCATAGTCAAGGCCAACCAAAAACATATCGCCGGATCCCGAGGCGTTCGGTCCGAGCACTTTGACACTGTAAAGCTCAACGTCCGGCGCAAGTTTCGTAATGATTCCGGCGCAAGCTGTGCCGTGGCCCGCCTGATCACCCGAAGTAGAAGGGTGAAAGTCGATTTTACCGTCTTCGGCGACCGCTTCGACCGACCCCCTGATTTTGCCCTTGAGATCCGGGTGTTCAGTGTCAACGCCACTGTCCACAATGGCCACCCGGACTCCGCGTCCGGTACAGCCCTTCCAGGTGGTGTCTGGTCGAATCGCAGCCCACAGGTCATTCGAGTTCCTTATTGGAGCGGCAGCATCAGACTGCGGCATCGGCGACTCTCCTCCATTTACAATCTCGATCGTTAGGTTAGTAACCAGAGTAGCTGACGCTGGTGGCTGAATGCTTTTCAGTGTAGCGCGCTAGAGATTCCAACAGATTGCGACACAGCTCACGTTCGGCGTCGCCGCGGCCGGCGATTGCGCGTAACGAGACCCACAGAATCATCAGGTCGCGGTGTTCCGGAGCGGCAGTAGTATTCTTCACCCATTCACTAAGATCGCTGTCAAAATCTCCTCCGACTTTTTCGGCTGTGAGAGAACTCTTGATAGTGCGGTCGAAAAGCATTTCCACCAACTCCGCCAGTTCGAACGCGTCGACGATTCTGGCTATCGCGTCGGCAAACTCCGCCGCACGATCCATCTCTTCCGGCGTGAAAGGCGGATACGGTGGGGCACCCGGTCGATTAACAAACTCCAGCACGCCGACCATCTCGGCTCCGGTCCGCAGGGGGGTGGCCAAAACCGTAATCGTTTTGAACCCGGTTTTCGCATCGGCCTCAGACCAGAAAGAGCCCTCGCTGGAAACATCTGCTACAGCCATTGGCTGGGCGGTCGCGAACACAAGGCCTGCAATCCCCTTTCCGGGCGGAATCCGGATCTTGAGCAGTTCCTCCTTCACGTCACTGATGGCGGTCAGGAACTTCAGCCCCCCTTCAGGGCCATCTCGCACCAGGACAGACGCCTCTCTCGAACCGACCGAGTCGGCTGCCAGCTTAAGGAGAGTCTCAATAGCTTGCTTTAATGGCGCTGTGAGTGAGTTAGAAACATCGATGGCGCCCACCGCCTTCCGCAATTGGCTGACAAAAGCGCGATCACCAGTGTCCCCGTTTTCCAGTGGCGGTTCCTCGTCAAACGAGTCTTCTCTCATGTGTGTCTCTGAGCAAAAAGTTTGGATCGCACTAGCGATACAAAACAGATTTTTGGAAACGTGCTCGGATCAAGTAACAGAGCGTTTGAAGCTCCAATGCGGACGCATTATACAGATGCGAGTCTTTCGCGCAACGCCCAAAAGATGCGAGGGCTGTAATGGGAAAAAGCTTCTCAGTGCTCTCCGTGTCTCCGTAGTGTATGTTTTTCCCAACAACTTCACCACGGAGATACGGAGATCACGGAGATTCCGACAAACCATTTGTCGGCCTACTTGCCTGACGTAAGATCGCTCGCTATATTGCCTGACTAACTTAACGATTATCCAAAACCCATCCGGAGCGCAACGGTTAAACTATGAGCGTCGAATCAACCAGTTCTGAATCAAGAACCAATCCTCAAGGCCGCCTTTGGCAACGCCTCGAATCCGCGTCCGCATTGAGTGAGAAGGGCGACAAAGCTGAAGCAGCGGTTGAATTGGAATCCGCTCTGGCAGAGGCCAGACAGGTGCCGTATGAAATCGAATTCCAGTCGCGCATTCAACTGGCGATGACGCTCGCCGATCTTTATTCCTCGCTCGACGAGATTCCCAAAGCGCGCGAGATGCTCACTGAAGAATCGGCTTTTGCCGAGAAGATCTCTCAAATAATGCAGATTAGTGGAACGCCGTCACAGAAACGTGCGGCCACTGGCGGTTACTTGCAGGTGCGCGACCGTGCAGCTCAGATGCTTTTGTTGGGCTCAGAAGCGCCTGAAATTACCGTCAAAGATTGGATCAAAGGCGGCCCCCTGAGTCTACGAAGTTTGCAGGGCCGGGTCGTGTTGCTAGAGTTTTGGGCTACCTGGTGTAAGCCTTGCCAGGAGATATTTCCCAAACTGGTAAAGCTTTATGACCAACAGGCTGCAAACGGTTTAGAGATTATTGCGCTGACCCGGCATTACATGGCTTACCGAGGGACGTCCGAGGCGATGGATGACGAGCTGCAACTTATACGCCGGATGATCGAAGATCACGGCGTGAATTTTCCCGTCGGTGTGGTTGAAGACGAGAAATTGCAGGCAATTTATGGGGCGAACGGACTACCCACCGTCTTTTTGATTGATCGCAAAGGATTAGTACGCTACGCGGGTCCCGGTGGCGAGGAGCGAGGCTTCAACGAAACGCTGCAGAATTGCCTGAACGAATCATAGAAACCGCAAGCGCTGCCGCAAAAAAGCTTGCCTGACCACGTCTTCGCTGTTAGGATGCGCTCGCTTCAATACCTTGATCTTGCGAAAGCCGCCTCTGAATCGACCCAGGGGATAGTAAAGCACTCTGGTGCGTTTTCATCTTTCCCCCGCTCAACCTGGAGCGAGCTACTGCTAGGGATTGAACATCTGAGTCGAGCATATCCTCCTTCTGGCTTAGCGTTTTCTGCGTTTGCCTTTAGAGGAACGCCGAAAAAACCGGACTGATGAGTCATCAGGGACTCTGTTGCCCTGAAGCTCGATAACCGGAGGAATCGATATTCCTCCAGATTTCTGACAACTTTAAAATCAAAAAGGAGAATTAGCCATGGCGATTGTGACTTCCACTCCCGGTGAAGGTAACAAGGTGAACATCTACGACATTCCTGAGAATGTGCTCCAACAGTATGCCGTGACGGGGGAGAAGGCCTCGCAAATGTTTCCCGAAAGCAATAAGCCGACGGGAGATCAAATCCCCAAGAGTGCGGGAGCAATGAGTGCCACCCGAGTGGATAATGCTGAAAGCCTTGGTGAAGTGCAGGCCTACAGCGATATCTGCGTTTGTCGCACACTTTATTGCAACGCGTACGGGTGCTGGTGGCATTACTACTATTGCTACTGCTAAGACCGTTCTGGTTGAGGTTCAAGCCCTTGCCCAGCGATCTACGTATTCGGCTTGCTACCCGACCGAGGAAGTAACTTGCATTCCGGTAGCGGGTAAGAAGGAAACTTGCCCGCTACCGCTAGCACTAGGGATCACCTTTTCACCAGATCTCGAGCTTCTCGCCGCTGCCAGGAGAGCCACCACAATCGAAAAGGCGTAGGCGCAGAACTCCGGACGCGATTTCGACCGCTACGTATGGTTCTCACCGCGAACTCCTGGTGCGACGCGAAAATGTTAGGAGGCTGATTATGGCGATTCTGACTTCTATGCCCGGAAAGGGCGATGACGTGAGTGTCTATGATGTACCCGACAATGTGCTCGCGCAGTATGCAGTCTCGGGTGAAAACGCCAGCAAGATGTTTCCCGAAGGCAGTAAGTCGTCAAGCGGGATTCCGAAAAGCACTCCCGATATGAACCCCAGCAAACTGGAAAATGCGGAGAGTCTCGGCGAAGTGGAAGTGCAGGCGTACAGCCATATCTGTATCTGCCGCACCCTTTGGTGCAATGCCTGGCGTTGCTGGTGGCATTACTACTATTGCTACTGCTAATCCCGCTGGGTGACAAAACAGATTGTTAACGACCTGACAAATCGTCGTCGCGCTCCACTAAGTTGTGTGTTTCGAATTCGGCGGCGGGCAGTTTCACTTATGCCCGCAGGCCGGTTTTTGCTTTACTGATTCAGCTACTTTTCGTAGTTTTCCGACACCACTTTCCACTGTAAGCGAGGAAGTCGATGGCAGATATGAGTTCTGATAAGAAACGTTCCGGCCAACCTATAGTGGGTGATTTGCCCTCCGATTTGCCACCCTTGCCTGACGCTGGCCCTTTGCCTGGACCTCCGGGAAGTTTGCCACCGGGAGCGGGGCCTGAGTTGCCAGCGGGTCCGGCTCAACCGTCCAGCGGCGGCAAGATCAAATTCAAGACCATGCCGAAGATGAGTGCGAGGCCTTACCTGCCGCGCGCTATAAAACTTCTCGGCGGGCACAAGCTTTTGGTGGCCGTGTCGTTATCGCTTTCGCTGATAATTTTCCTGCTCCCGTTTGTCGCTGCAGCGGCATTTGGTCCATTACTAAAATTGTTTGGTGAAGCTGCGGCCGGGGGTGACTGGAGTAAGGTGTGGACCATGACCGGATCGTTTTTCGAAAGGTCCACTGCGGCAGCAGACACGAGCTGGTTCCCGCCCGCATTCATTCGAGATTGGCTCGGGACCCCGCTTACCTTCACCACTATTTTCATAATCTGGACATGTGCAATCGTACTTCGAAATGTAATCGATATACTGCGCGCCTGGGTCGATGCGAATCTCGAGCAGCGACTGCTAATCAGTTTACGGCAGAGTATTTATGGACACATTCAATCATTGTCATTGGACTTTTTCCTGGGCGGGCAAACCGGTGCTCTGATGCAAAGAGTGCTGTCTGAAACGACAGCCGTTCAACGACTGATTACACAGGTGCTGCTAACACCCTTGATTGATGTAATCGTTCTCGTGGTGGTCATCGCGTATCTGCTGGCGCTGAGTTGGCAAATGACTTTAGTGATTTTCGTCCTCGCTCCCCTGACGCTGCTGATGTTTCGTTTTACAAGTAGCAGACTTCAGGCGGGTGCAATGGGAATCAACATGAGTTCGCGCGAGCTGGGTTCTGAACTGGAGGAGACCATCAACGGCATTTCGGATATACAGGTTTTCAACGCCCAGCCAAAACGGAATGAGCGCTTCCGTAAAGCTTCTCAGCAGGCAGCTAAAGCTACTGCGAGCACAACTGCCTGGATGAGTCTTAGCAACAGTGGAGCGCAGATCTTCATTTCCCTGACAACAGCGCTGATACTGTTGTCAGCAATTCTGCTCGGTGCAAAGTGGGGGCTAACGTTTGCCACAGCTATCGTCTTCATGCAGATGGCGCCAAACTTGTTCACGCCCATTCAGCAACTAATTAGTTCATACACGATGTACCAATCACTGGTGCCGGGAATCGTTTCGACGTATGAACTTCTCGATACCAAACCAACCGTGGTTGAACGCCCTGGTGCAATTGCATTGCCCGAGGTGCATGGGGACATTACCTTCGAAAATGTCGGCTTTGGTTACTCACCGGCTCAAAAAGTCCTCAATGATCTATCGTTTGAAATTAAAGAGGGCGAGACCATAGCATTCGTTGGACCCATCGGCTGTGGTAAATCGACGGTCATGAATTTGATTCTGCGGTTTTTGGACCCCCAGCAAGGAAGAATTCTTCTGGAAGGCAAAGACATCTCTTATGCGACACTGACTTCCTTACGGGAACAGGTCTCTAAGCTTTCGCAGTTTCCGTTCTTCCTGAAAGATACGATTCGAGAAAATGTCCGTTTGGGAAGGGCGGGTGCGACCGACGGTGAGATCGAAGACGCTTGCGAACTGGCTCATATACACGACGTGATCGTCGACCCTCAGCGAATGCCAAGGGGTTATGACACAGTCGTGGATGTGCAGGTGCCATCCGGTGGGCAGAAACGTTTGATTGCCCTGGCCCGCTGTCTATTGCGGAAGCCGGAAGTACTATTACTTGACGAGCCCACAGAAAACCTGGACGCAGATCAGCGAAACCGCCTGATAAGGGTAATTCGCGAATATGCCAAGGAGCGCACCTGCCTGGTGATTAGCCACGACCTGAATTTCGTCGCGGCAGTCGCAGATCGCATCCTGGTGCTTGATAAAGGCCGGATTGTAGATCAAGGCACACACGATGAACTCTTAAAACGCGAAGGGCTTTATCAGACGCTCTACCAGTTGAAAAATGTCGATCCGGCTTTGCTCCGCACGCGAGATGGTGGGACTCCCAAACAACCGCCTTTGCCTGGTGGTCCAATTGAGGGCATGGGAATGCCCGGCGGCGGCATGCCGGGTGGCATGCCCGGTGGTGGCGCTATGCCGCCGATGTGAATAGTGACCCAACCTGCAAGTTTGACGAAACTTCGGCACTAAAGGCTGCGTTTTGTTTCTAGCAGACGAAAGGAACTGAGTCTCCAGTACTTCACCCTTGCCGGGTAAAGAAAGGCTTAAGATGCGCGATCGATATGCAGCGATGATCACTGACCTTCCTCTCTTCCAGGGATACACTCTGGATGGTGCGCAGAGATTGATTGACAGTGGTGAGATTAAGCAGTGTGCAGCTGGAGAGGTGCTATTCAAAGAAGGAGACGAACCCACGGTTGTTCTTCTTGTGCTCACCGGCAAGCTTCAGGTCTTTGTGGAACGGCACGGGCGCGAACTCATTCTCAACGACGAGGGCCCGAGCAGCGTTCTCGGCGAGCTGGCCGTCTTGTGCGGCATCCCGCGATCGGCATCTGTGCGTGTGCTTGAAGATTCAACCATCCTGCAGTGGGAGGCCTCGGCTTTTCGCAGTCTGATGCTTCGCGACGTCTTTCTCTCAGAGAGGATCTTTAGAGAATCGCTGCGGACCTTGATCGAAAAAGAGAAATCGCTGATCGAGTCTCTTACCGAATCGAAGGCCGCTGGTAATGAGGCCTAGTTTATCTCAAGGCCAACTATGTCGATCCAAGCGTAGCAGTCCCGGGTCGAACCACTCTAGGCCTCTTGTCCGGGCAGTTTTGCCTGGGAGTCTTCCTCGCGAAGATGTCGAATGTGGCGCCAAACCCACCAGATCACCGCCAACAACACCACGATTCCGATCACAAAATCAAAGCGATGAAACCAGGTTTTTAAAGTGTCGTCTTTGTCCCACTGCTCACCGAGCTTTTGACCGACGTAGGCGAGACCAAGGCACCAGGGCAACGAGCCGGCAAAGGTATAAATCACAAAGCGCGTCAGGTTCATCCGCGCGACGCCTGCTGGAAACGCGATGAAGGTGCGGATGGCCGGTAAGAGACGGCTGACGAAAACAATGATTTCGCCGTGTCGCTCAAACCAGCGATCAGCTATGTTCAAATCATGCCGCGACAACAAGACGTAGCGACCGTATTTCTCGATGAACGGACGACCTCCGTACATGCCGGCCCAATAAGCGACCAGTGAACCGAGGACGCAACCGACCGCGCCTGCGACAGCAACCAACCAGAGATTCATTTCTCCTCTCGAAACGAGATAGCCTGAAAACGGCATGATGATCTCGGACGGCAGAGGTACGCACGCTGATTCAATAGCCATCAGCAACACAACGCCTCCATAACCCATCGCCGAGATCGTCGCTACGATAAAGGCAGAGAGTATTCCGATTATTTTAGCGACCATAATAAAACGTGTTTCAGGTTCGAGGTTTTGGTCCGGTTTTAGTTTCGATGTTCAAGATCCCAGCATCTCGGAACCCAATGTCATGCACCGATGGGATTGGTCCAGAACTGCCTGGCAATCGGCAATCGGCATTCGACAATCGGCAATTATGTTGACCAGCCGTGTCGCCCAATCAGCGGCACAAAGGAGCAGCCACCGTGATCCTCCTCGGTGGAACCGGTTTCAGTTTTGATAACCCTGATTAAGCGCTGCGACTCGCGTGACTCACCCACAGGCAGCACCAAACGGCCACCAACTTTCAGCTGCGCAACGAGCGGAGAAGGAATGATCGGACTGCCGGCCGCCACCAGGATTGCGTCGTACGGCGCGTGGGCTGCCCAACCAAGAGTGCCGTCAAAACATTTCACGGTAGCATTGTAGATATCCAGCCGGCGGATCCGTGCCTGAGCCTCACGAGCAAGGTCGCCAATTCTCTCAATGGAATAAACCTGGCCCGCAATCTTCGCCAACACAGCCGTCTGATACCCTGACCCGGCTCCGATTTCCAGCACTCGACTGGTGGAGTCAATCTTTAGCAACTCAGTCATCCGAGCTACGATAAATGGTTGTGAGATCGTTTGGTTGCCACTGATGGGCAGCGCATGGTCGCCATAAGCTCTGCTTTGCAGCGCCTCCGGGACAAACAGGTGTCGCGGTACGGATTTTAAGGCGGCGAGCACGCGCTCGTCTGTGATCCCGTAGTGTTCTCGCAGGCGGGATACCATCCGCTCGCGCGGGATCGAATAACTCTGGTTTGGGTCGAGGTGGCGTTGAGTTGACTGCAACTGTTCCTTACTAACGGACGTGACAGAGAGTTGAGTCCTGTCGCGTTGTGAGTTCCCTCCGATTTAGATCTGGCAATGCTTAACCTCGTTGCAACACTTCCGAGGCATTGACAAAGTTCCAGGATTCAATAGCAGTTAACGCGCGATGATCCGTCATGTCGCTCTTTAACGGCGTTACGGAAATGTAACCTGACTCAATTGCCTGGTAATCCGTACCTTCAGCCGAATTAGTGCGGAAGTACTCTTCGCCGATCCAGAAGTACGCCTTACCCCTGGGGTCAATATGCTCTGTGATCACCGGCCGCGCATTCTTTATACCCTGCCTGGTTACGCGCACACCTTTTATCTCTCCGGGAGGAATATTGATGTTCAATAGAGTTCCTTCAGGCAATCCTTCTGTCAGGACCTTGCGGGCGGCGGCAACTGCAAACTGCGCAGCTTCAGTAAAGTCGAACTGCTCTCGGGCAACAAGACTAAGGGCCAGACCCGGCACACCGAGAATGGTGGCTTCGAGCGCTCCGGCGACTGTGCCTGAATAAGTGGCATCATCTCCGAGATTGCCGCCGTGGTTTATCCCGGAAACACAGATATCCGGAAGTTCCTGCTCCGAGAGAATCTTGTTCAGAGCCAAAGTCACACAGTCGGTGGGGGTGCCATCTACAGTCCAATGTCTTGAATCGACTTGTCTAATACGAAGCGGACGGGCAAGCGTAAGACTGTGGGACGCGCCGCTCATTTCTGATGCCGGCGCCACCACGTAGACATCGCCCAAATCCCTAAGCGCTTCCTCGAGCTTTATCAAGCCCGCTGAATGGATACCATCATCGTTCGTTACTAAAATACGCGTCATATTCTTCTCAGCGTCGCGCCTGGATAATTCCTGCTACACACTTCGGTTGCCAGTGGCTCGCTCTCAGGAGCGTCCACTTCTCCGGGGTGCTAGTTGTAGACGACTGGTGAGACAAGAGCACGGGCCGTGGGCAGGCCTGCCAGAGGGAGTCTAATCGCGGGGGGTACGCATGCGGCCTTTCTTCTTGTTCCGTTTGCGCGCTAAAGCCGATTTTAGTTTCGCCTTCTGGCCCGGTGGGATAAAGAACGCGTGTTTCTTGGCGTCTTTAATAATCTCTTCGGTCATCACCTTGCGCTTGAAACGCCGCAATGCACTCTCAATCGATTCACCTTGATTAACCGTTACTATTGCCATTCAATCTCCGTCTTCTTTCGTTTAAATCGTTAACACAGTTGTCTATTTAACACGCTGGAAATCGTTTCGGTCAAGTGACCAGGGAGCGGCAATCGCTGCCATTTCATCCCTCTAACCATTACGCAATTGAACCCCGCAAAGCAACTGCAACGTTGTTTTGCGGGGTTCTGCGGCTATAACCCGAGGCTTTTACTTCTCAAACCAGAACCGCCTCGGCCGGTTCCTCCTTCTTGCGACCCAATCCCTGAATCTTTACCGGCTTGTCAGATTCTTTGGTGTCCAGCTGCTTTTTGAGGACCATCTCCTGATAAAGCTTGCGCATCATCACGGCTTCCTCGTGCGCAGTCTTCGGCCCTTCCATTTGCGGTTTATGCGGGCGGGCCAAGTCAACTGTATTCAACACAAGATTGTGGGTCGGATCATCGAGCTCGACAGCTTTGCCACCAGCAAATATCTCGTGTCGTCCGTGCTCCTGATACCACTTTGCCACGGTCGCATTCTGGTGCATGTTTTCGATGATGTTCCGCCAGCCGATGCCGGTGTTATAAGCACAGAAAGAAATCTCGCCTTCCTGTGTGCCGTAGGGAATGATGCACATCTCGGTGCGACGGAAGTCATAGTTGAAAAGATCCTGGAACCACATTCCCGCGATGAACAGAAAGTTCCAGCGATCGGCGCGGCGCTTTTCAATATCGGTCACCGTGCGATCACCGCTGACTTTTCCGTAATCCTTACCGGTCAAGCCAAACGATTTGTCAAACTTCTTAAAGAGCTCGTAAAGCGTGAACTGGGAGGGCGATTTGTAAGGATTGTAATGCTTTAAAAGCGCCAACCCCATCATGATGTTGGACATCCACTTACCGCGCGCCGCGTCCGTAATCTTCCGCATGTCCTTGACGAGCCCGGGAATGTTGAGGAACTCCGGCACCGGCCGCATTTCCTTAGTCTCTTTATCAACCATCACGGCGGTTCCCACGCCACAATTGGGGTGGCAGCCACACGATACCTGACCCCATTCCGCCTGGGGACCATGGACCAGGTCGGCAAAATCCGCGAATGCTCCCATCAACGACAGCGGAAACCAGTCACGCGTTGGTTCAGTAATGCCAACCTGATTCTTAACATCATGAGCAAGATGCGAAAGCGTGTACCGTTGTTGAAGGCGACGCTGCTCTGTGATCTCTTCATCACGACCGGTGAACGAAACGGGCTGAAACGAAAGGAAAGCGATCTTCTTCGGGTTGTCCAGGGCGAAACGAATGATCGATCCCACCTGATCGTTGTTGATGCCATTCACGAGTGTGGTGACGAGTACAATCTCAACTCCTGCTTCATGCAGATTGTTGATCGCACGCATCTTCACATCAAATAGATTTCCAACCTGCCGATGGCTGTTGGCATCGTTGCCGATGCCGTCGAATTGCAGATAGACGTAGCGCAAACCGGCCTCGGCCGCCTGGTGACAGAACTCTTTCGACTTTGCAAACTCGATTCCGTTGGTTGCAGCCTGCACGCTGTTGTAACCAACCTTGCGGGAATAGCGGACTGCTTCGAGAAAGTGCGGGGAAATCGTCGGCTCGCCTCCGGAAAATTGAACCGACATCTGGCGACGCGGCTTGATCGAGATTGCGTTGTCAAGAATCTCCTGAATCTCTTCCATGCTCAACTCATGGACAAACCCGACCTGATTCGCATCCATGAAACAAGGATCACACATCATGTTGCAGCGGTTGGTCAGGTCGACTGTAAGAACGGCGCCGCGTCCATACTTGATCGTGCTTGAACCATGATTGTGCAGCTTTTCGTCACTATGGGCATCGATATCGCGACCAGGAAACATCGCTTCAATGTGTTTTAGAAAAGTTGAATCGATAGCCATCATATCTTCAAAATGGCCGTGAGTTGGGCAGTCCTTAATCATCCAGATTTCGCCGTCGCGCTCGACGATTTGGGCTTTGATCTCTCCTACCTTCTCATTAAGAAGGACGCTCACATCCTTCTTGCCACTGATAATCGCTTCCCGAGCTTCGATGACGCAGTTTGGACAGAGCGAGTCGGTGGTTCGTGGCCAACCCAGCGTCGGCTTACTTTTCTGCCAGGATTTCAAAAGCGGTTTGTCGGACCACTTCGGTGTAAACGAGGGGTTCGGTTTGTACTTATTGACTGACTGGATGGCGCTGAATGCCCCCCTTGCCATCAGCGTCAAACTCTTCTCGGCGTGCTTGATCGGTCGCATTGATCCTCCGCTGTTTCCCTTAATTAAATCGTATGTATTTAGTGCCAACCGCGACCAAAAGACAGATCAAAGCCGCACCTTGATTTGCATTGCTCGGCAATGAGCGTGCCGTCCGAAGGCAGACTCGTCTAACTGTTACATTTACGAGGTTTAGACTACTTGAACTCGGCGAAAAGCGCGAGTTTCGACTGGTCTAATGCGTGTCGTCATGCTACACAGGGGTTGACGGAGCCGGATGTGTAGCATTTTGGACGCGGTGGGTAAGTACCGAGGAGGTGGCTACTTCTTAGGCGGATAGTAACCTATTCGAGCAGAGACTTTTAACGTGGTGTCGGTGGTCTCGACATTCACACGGCGAAACTTGCCATCACGGTTCTTGTTCGTCGGCGAGTAATAGAGGGCGTACTGATGTCGCAGTTCGTTGGCCACCTCGGTATACACGGATTCAAGGTCGGAGAATGCGCCCGGCATGTAGAGCCGCCCGCCTGTGACTCCGGTAAATTGTTCGAGGTTTCGCTCGCTTGCCGCAAGCGCCTCCAGCCCCATTCGCAGATCTTGTATGTGCAGTTCATTAAACTTGATTGAGGCGCTGTTACCAGAAAGAAATGAAGTTAATTCATGCTGCTTCTTTGCTCTTTCGATCTCTGTGTTGCTGATCACATAGATCGTCGTTTGCGACTGCAATGCTGCACGAAGAGCCGCCTCAAAAGTCGCTCCTCTGCCGCTGTCTATACCATCGGTCAGGACAATAATGGCATGCCGCGCGCTGCTGCGAGGAGCCTGGTCTCGCGAGGCAAGCAACATCGCATCATGAAAACGCGTAAACATTCCGGGGGCAATTCTATGCAGGGCCCGCCTAAGCTGGGCCACACTTTTGGTCCAGTCCTGGAGTAACAGAACTCGATCGTCAAACTGAATCAGACTGATTCGATCGTCCGCCGCCAGATGCGCCGCAAAGCCTTCCGCAGCGCGACGAAAGTCATCGAGATTATCGGCAACAGACGACGAAGCATCCACCATCAATACTACATCGACAGGAACTTGCCGCAGGCTTAGATCACTAAGAGTCTGTTCCTGACCATCTTCAAAAACACGGAAGTCTTTGCGCAGCAGGTTCGTTACTAATTGCCCACGCTCATCGCGAACGGTCACTGGCAACAGCACCTCGGTCGTGCTAACCGAGATAACGTCTTCCGGATCGATCTCTTCTTCCTGCTTAATCTCGGGAGTGGGTGACGGCTTTGGATTCTGCGCTTTGAGCGCTCGCGCGGGGAGAAAACAGAGCAGCAGTAGAAAGGCGTGAAGACAGAACCTAAATGTGTCCGGCAACGAGAGCCGTCGTTGAGTCCGAGCCGGCGCCATCGATTCTAGTTCTCCTTAGTTTCTGTCCGGCGAGACTGGCTTCGCAGGTGAGTCATCGGTCATGGCAGCGGTCATAGCCAGGATGATTGCGTCGCTGACGCGTCGTTTCCGCAATTCCTCGAGTTTGGGAGGTGACAGATCAAACTCTGCCGGCGACTCCTCTATCCGCTTTATAATCGTCCCCTCCGAAAAGCCGGCTTCAACCAGCCGAACTATTGCTTCATTGTCGAGCGTCGGCGTTCGTTCAAGCTTGGTTGTACTGCCACCACCCGCCTCGACGGGCGGTCTAAGGATCCTGACCGTAGCGCTGCCTGTGGTTATAGTTTCGCCCGTGTTTGAACCTTTCATACCGCGGCCGCTGCTCTGATTCTTTGAGCCACCGCTCGAGCCGAAGATATCCGTGCTATTACCATTCTGCGAATCAGCCTGGCCGTTTGCTCCGGACCTTCCGCTGCCTCTGAAGAACGAGTCGTCACTCCAGTCGTCGGTGCTCGAAAAGGGTTGATCCTGCGACAACATTGCGAGAATCACATTTTCGGTGACGCCACTACGCTTGAGCTCGATCAGATGATCCGGATCGAGATTGAACCGATTTGGCCGGCTGTGAATGATTGCCACTACTGTCTTCTCTTTGAACCCCGCCCGAATCAGTTTGATCACCGACGCATTTGTTAACGGCGCCTCAGTCCCCTGCTGAGCC
This sequence comes from Pyrinomonadaceae bacterium, assembly GCA_035644135.1. Classification (GTDB taxonomy): domain Bacteria; phylum Acidobacteriota; class Blastocatellia; order Pyrinomonadales; family Pyrinomonadaceae; genus PSRF01. Next base: position 42,515 of record DASQPD010000018.1, on the reverse strand, counting down.
TGGCCCGCAGAACTGGTGAGACAGCAAAGCGCCAGCAACAGAATTGCGTGGTAAATAAGTTTCATTGTCTTTGGAGCTCTCCGGTACGGAATCTAGTTGCCGCCTGGGGTTGCAGATGATGCGCCGCCAGGCGCCCTAACTGTGGACTTGTTGCGCTTATAGCGGTAACTGATTTTCTTTACGTAGTTCCGCGTTTCGCGATAGGGAGGCACGCGGTGGCCAAACTTGATGACGGCGCCTTCACCGGCATTATAACTAGCCAGCACCAGATCTACCCTTCCATTGAAACGATCAAGGAGCTGTCGCAGATACCGCGTGCCGCCGGAGATATTTTGCGCCGGATCGAACGGCCGCCTGACGCCAAAGCGCGCCCCAGTGCCAGGCATCAACTGCATCAAGCCTCGTGCGCCCTTGGGTGAAACCACGCGCGGATTGAAGTGCGATTCCTGTTCCATCACCAGAAACACAAGATACGGATCCACGCCGTGTCGCGCACCACTCTGTTTAATCAGGCTGTCAAGTTTAGGACTTCCCGTGCTCCAGCCGCGGTCCTTCCGTGCGGAAGAATCAGCAACCTTTTCCGCTTCTCGCTCGATATGATCAACTCGGCTGCGCTCAATGAAGATGGAAAGCGTTCCGCGCCGGTACCAGACCCCGCTGGCGGATTCGGCCGCAGTGTCTGCCTCTACTCGCGCGCCGCCAACCAGATAAATCCATGCTGGGCCATCTTCGGCGGAGGCTGGGGCTGCGTTCACCTGCGTAACTTTGGCATTCTGTGATTCTGTTTTTGGCGCCGCTGCAGTAGTTCGCTCGATTCCAGTTACACGGTCCCGGGTAACCAGATGCGTTAATCCGCCCTGCCGATACCAGAAGCCTTGTTCGCTTTCCCATGCTTCGTCGACAGTGATCCGGGTTCCATCCGCGAGCTTCAAACGAACTTGTGTTGGACCAGTTGCTTCGGACTGCTCATCGGAGTCGGGTTCGATGTCCGAGGCGACAGGCTTTTTATGTTTGTGTCTGCCGCGTCTCTGCGCATTCGCAGATGCCAGGTCACCACCCACTAGTAGTGCAGCGCAGATTAAGACAACTCGCAGGATTGCTGACTTTTCCGACATTCCGTTCGCCTTCGCCGAAGCACCCTTCCAGACTAAAGCTCAAGCGGGTCCGCGAGTGTCCTTTCAATCATAGTCTCCTGAGTCGGGACGGGCGCGAAGGTATGAGAGGTGCCAAAATAGTTGCGCCAGGCTACGTCGATGACTTCCGGGGTCAGTACAAGCTTTTGACCTTCAAACAGGCAGATATCCGTGACGCGATCGAGGATATCTCGCGGCTCGCAGCCCTTCATCATCTTATGTTCGATTCGATACTTGTTCAGAACGTGCCTGATGATTGTGTCATCGCAAGCAATCCCGCGCGTGTAAGCGACTCGCTTGAATATTTCGGCGAACGCACTCGGGGTGGGAGGCTCGACGCGGGCCCGGTAACCCATGCGTCTCAGGAAAGCCTGGTCCGCTAGATCCTTCTCATCAAGATTCGTTGAAAAAACGACGAGTTGTTCGAAGGGCACCTCAATTTTCTTGCCGGTGTGCAGGGCCAGATAGTCAACGCGTCGTTCCAGTGGAACAATCCAGCGATTCAGCAGGTCCTGTGGCGCTACCCGCTGTCTTCCGAAGTCGTCAATCACCAGCGTTCCGCCGTTGGACTTCATCTGGAATGGCGCTTCATAGAACTTTGCCGACTCGCTCCAGGTAAGGTCGGCATTTTCCAGTGTCAACTCACCACCGACCACGACCAGCGGTCGCTCGATGAAGACCCAGCGATGGTCGTATTCAGCCGGAGTGATGTCTTCAGGCGCTACGCGATGACAGTGGGAATCGAAGGTGCGAATGATTTGTCCGTCAATCTCTACGGCGTAGGGTATCCAGATAGCACCGGCCAGCGCCCCGTTGATACGCTCAGCCACGGCCGTCTTACCCGTTCCCGGCAAGCCTGTCAGGAAGAGCGACCTTCTCGAGTTAATCACACAGCCGAGTGTCTGGAGCAATGTTTCCGGCAGGATCAGATCATGAAAAGCGGCGCGCACCGAATCCATCGAGGCCGGATCCGCAGGGATCGATTGCAACCTCATCATGTGCGCGTAGTCATTTAAAGAGACCGGCGCAGGCCCTGTATAACCGCACACAGACAATAGACGAGTAAGACGATCCCAACCGTGATCCAACATTGCATAGCGGGTGGCGCCGATGGTTGTCTGCAAGCGCACCTCGATAAGCTTTTCTCGTTGCAACTTTTGCAGGATATCTTCGGTAAGCGTCTTCGGCAGGCGCAGTCCATCGGCGACAGCAGCCGTTGTCGGCTCTGGCAACATCGCGACATGCTTCAGTGCCAGATCGCACAGAAATCCCGCGGCTACACCGGTGTCCGCCAACTCTTCGGGGCTTGGCGGACCCATGCTCTCGATTTCAACTCGATTTAGGATCGTGGTCTGCGACATTCCCTGTCTTCTCTTTCCTTGCGAGATTATCTTCCCGCAATTGCGGCAGTCGTTTGTGCGGACGCCACGGCAAACGCATCGCGCGCTCCCTGGGCCTCGCTGGTTTTTCCGATTCGTTCATAGAGGTCGGCAAGGCGTCGCAAAGCAAACGTACAATTTGGATCCACCCGGCGCGCACCCTCGTAGTATTTGATCGCATCTTCATCGCGGCCAAACCGCTCGAGCATCTTGGCGGTGTTTAGGTTCCCGGTTAGCGGCCCCGCGGCGCGAGCAAAGCTCTTGTACGCCTCTTCAAATTTACCAATGCGGCACAGTGCCAGGCCCAAATTGTTCAGAATGCGGTCGTCGGTGGGCGCAAGCCTTGCTGCTCTTTTAAGTTTGTCGATAGCGGCCCGATAGTTACCGTTCTGATAAAGCGAAAACCCCAGGTTGTTGAGAGTCTGTGCATCTTCAGGTTCGGCCTTTACAGCGCGCTCGTACGATTGCCTTGCCCGATCGGACATGCCCTTCTGATCGAACGCCACACCGAGCAGGTTGTGCGCTTCGACAAGCGTTGGGTCGAGCGATGCCGCTGTCGACAGTTCGGTGATGGCCTGGTTGATGCGTCCACTCAACAATAACGAGCGGCCTTCCTCCAGATGTTCTTTCGCCGAGGCTGAGCTTGAGACGCTTTTCACGTTCGGATAACGGCTGTCATCAACGCGCGCAACGCCGACGCTTTCAAAGTTCTCGGCATCCTTCTCGGTCATGCGCTGTAGCTTATTGCTGTCCTTGTGCCCGAACAGTCTGCCAAAGGCTTTGAAGGGGGCTGCCAGGATGCGGACCACCTTGTTCCCACCTTTCCCCTGGCGTGCTGTGCCGGCGGAAGAGCCCGAGTCTTCAATGGCATTTACGTCCGGATCGCCTTCGCGCTCAATTGTCGAGGCACTCCAAACGGCAGTGACGCCAAACGTTATGGCGATTGCGATAAGAATGGCTATCAGTCTCGTTTTACGCATGATTCCTCCCTTACATTTGTCCAAGTGTATCCATTAGTTGGAGGACCGCAGGGCCAAGAATTGCAATAAACAACGTCGGGAACAGAAAACAGGCAAGCGGAAACAAGAGTTTGACCGCCGCTTTTTGCGCAGCCTGCTCAGCGCGTTGCCGCCGTTTAGTCCGCAACGAGTCTGAGAACACGCGGATGGCCCGCGCGATTGAAGTTCCGAACTTGTCAGTCTGGATCAGCATGGCAACTAAACTCTTGAGGTCGTCAACGCCCGTCCGCTCAGCAAGATTTCGCAGAGCCTCGTCGCGTTCGCGACCCACGCGAATTTCAAGGTTTGCCAATTCAAATTCGTCACAAATGTCGGGATGCACTTCCTTGAGTTCGCTACTGACCTTCAACATGGCCGCGTTCAAGCCAAGGCCGGCCTCGATCGAGATGACCATCAGATCCAGGGCATCAGCAAGACCCCAGCGCACGCGCAGTTGGCGGGCCTTGATCATCCTTCCCAGAATGTAACGGGGCAGGAAGAACCCGACGACGAATGCAAACAGAATCCCCAGAACCGCGCTGTTGATGGGCTTGGCGAACAATGCGCAAGTAAACGCCACTGCGGCCGGTAAGCCACCCAGTACGCCAAGTTGAATAGCCCGGTAAATTATGGGGGCGTTCTGTGAGCGAAAGCCGGCATGCATTAGCTGCTTCTGCAACTTTCGCGCTTCGGCGGCCGAGGGTGGAAGCAGGCGGTTCAGCGGAGTTGCCAGTCGCTCTGCAATCTTATCGCCGCTGGAATGCTCTTCGACAATTGAGATGGGAGCAGTTGCAGTGCTGCTATGGCTCTGTCCTAACCTTTTCAGACGTTCCGTGGCTGCACTTTGGGGACGATTCAAGAGCCAATACGCGCCCATCATCGCTAAGCTGATGCAAACAAAAGTGGAGATGCCGATTAGAAGAAGCATGGTAGTTGTTCAGGCACTTGTCAGTTGTCGAATGTCAGTGGTCAGTGGTTAGTGGTGGCAGCGTCTATTACTGCGGACAACTGACCCCGGACCACTGACTACGCCTCAAATCTTGATGTCCAGTATCTTTCGGACGATGAGCATACCCACGATCTGCATGAACACCGCCGTGGCGATCAGGTAGTGTCCGCGAGGGTCCTTCCAGAGAATACTCATGTAATCCGGATTCATTATTGTCACGGCCACCGCGACAAAAATGGGCAATCCGCAAAGCAGCCAGGCTGAGATTCGCGAGCTTGTCGTCAAAGTTTTCAGGTCGCCCATAATCCGGAAGCGCTCGCGTATGGTGTAGGCAACTTTCTCTAAAATCTCCGCTAGATTACCGCCGGTCTCACGCTGAATGAGCACTGCTGTTACACACATCCGCAGGTCGAGCAGCGGCATTCGTTGGGTCAAGTTCTCCATCGCCAGCTTCAATGAAAGGCCGAGGTTCTGTTCTTCATACGTCTTCCTGAATTCCCCGGCGATCGGTTCAGGCATTTCCGTGGACACCATATGCAGAGCCTCGGGAAATGCGTGTCCCGCCGACAAGCCGCGACTCATCAACTCAAGCGCGTCGGGCAGGTGCTCAAGAAAATCGTCAAATCGTTGCTTGCGCTTCCACCAGACGTGGATGAAAGGCACGGCCGCTGCTAAAAGGCCGATGAAAATCACAATAATTATTGATTCACTGATAACCGCCACGGCCAGGGCCCCAAGAATTCCGGCCATCACCGAAAACATCAATAGACGTGAAGGCGTGATGTGAAGATCCGCCTGGTCTAACATTCGCTTTAACTGCAAAGCCGTCTGAAGACGCAGCAGCGAACGGTTAACCCACGGTATCTCGCTCATCAATTCATTGCGCGCGAGTATTACCTCAACATCCTGAGTATGCGCGGAATGAAGGAGGGCATCGTTAAGCCTTTGTCTCAGCCGTGTGCGCTTGGCGTCGGTACTGTGAGTCGCGGCGAGGTACGCACCGAGAACCAGGAAAAGCGCGAAGACAAATACAATAAAAGAGATCAGCATGATCCTTACATTTCCTCGAAGAACACGCGTGGTAACTGAAGACCACACGCTTTGAGTCTTTCCGCGAAGCGCGGCCGAATGCCGGTCGGGCGAAAGCGACCGATAACCTGTCCCTGTGGGCCCATTCCAGTACGCTCGTAATGGAATATTTCCTGCATAGTAATCGTATCGCCTTCCATCCCGGTTAATTCGGAAATGGAAGTAACGCGTCGCGAGCCATCAGAAAGCCTGGCCACTTGCAACACAAGATCGATGGCCGAAGCAATCTGTTGACGCATTGCTCGTTCTGAAAGTCGCATTCCAGTCATCTGGATCATTGTCTCGAGTCGAGCTAGAGCGTCCCGCGGTGTATTCGCGTGAATCGTAGTCAAACTTCCATCATGGCCAGTGTTCATCGCCTGCAACATATCGATTGCTTCGCCACCGCGGACTTCACCGATCACGATCCGGTCGGGCCGCATACGCAGAGCATTCTTGACCAGGTCTCTTTGGGTAACTTCCCCTTTGCCTTCGATGTTTGGTGGACGCGTTTCGAGACGAACAACGTGGGGTTGTTGCAGCTGTAATTCCGCGGAATCTTCGATCGTCACTATCCGTTGGTCTTCAGAAATATAAGCTGAGAGTGCATTTAGAAGCGTGGTTTTGCCCGCTCCGGTTCCGCCCGAAATCACTACGTTCAAGCGAGCCGTCACACACATCTCGAGCATGTCGGCGATATCTTTCGTCAACGCCTTGTTCTCAATCAACGAGCTCATGCGCAGCGGTTCCGCTCCAAACCGGCGAATTGAAAGCACCGGACCGTCGATCGATAGTGGCGGTATGATTGCGTTGACGCGTGATCCGTCGCGCAGACGTGCGTCAACCATCGGCGACGACTCGTCAATGCGACGCCCCACCGTCGAAACAATCCTCTCGATGACACGCATCAGATGTTCATCGTCTTTGAAGGCGACGTCTGTAAGCACGAGCTTGCCGTGTCTCTCGATGAAGATCCTTCCATAGGCGTTGACCAAAATGTCGGAAATCGTCGGATCAGCCAGCAAAGGCTCGAGCGGTCCGAGGCCGAAGAGCTCATGCTGGACATCATTCACCAGTCGCTCTCGTTCAGCGGACGAAAGCGGCATTGCTTCCTGGGCCAGCACACTTTCGGCGAGTCGCGAGACTTCCGCATGAACCTGCTCCGGCGTAAGCGCCGAAAGCTTCGTCAGGTCCATCCGGTTTATCAGGGTGCGATGAAGCCGGGATTTTATCTCTTGAAAACTATGCTGGCCGTTGCTCTCGGAATTGTTGACGTTCGGGAGGCCGAGCGTTCCAGTTTCTTTGATTAGACGTTCTCGAAGTGCCATGGTGTTTTGTTTAAGCGTTTAGGGGCTCGCTCGTTTTAGACGAGCTTTCCCATCGTTGGTTGATAATCCAACTGGCCTGACTCCGGTTGGCGTTTGAAAAACGAGCTCCACGAAGGGCGCCGGGTCTTAGGTACTTCCATCGGCATTGTGCCGCCAATGATTTGCGCAACGCGTCTGATCTCCTGCGAGATTTTGGAATCAGAATCAGACTGGACGAGTGGCGAACCGAGATTTATCGACGTTACCGCCGTTTGGTAGTCACTGGGAATGAAGGCAATCACCGGCTCACCCAGGAACTTTTCTACCTGCCGCAGATCGAGATCAATCTGCTTGCTCCAGCGGTTGACCACAATGCGAACCTTCTTTCGCGGATAGCCGAGCCGATCGAAGATCTCGAGCGCTCGTTGCGTGCTGCGGATCGCGGGGATATCGAGCGTCAAGACGAGCACAATCTCATCAGATTGATCGAGAGCGGCCAGCGTAATCGCATCAAACGTATGCTGCGGATCCAACACTATGTATTCATAGGATTCGCGCAAACGCTGAAGCACCTCGAAGATGTGTTCAGGTTCGATCTCATCCGCGGAGTCGGCTTCTTTGGGCGCCGCCAGCAACGAAAGTTTTGATGAATGGGGGGTAACGAAGCTCGTAATCAAGGCGTCATCAAGGCGCGAACGGTTTTCCGACATGTCGGCGATGGAATACTTCGGATCTACGCCCAGGAAGAGCGGGAGGTCACCGGCTTGCAAGTTAAGGTCAACCAAAACGGTGCGTACGCCAGTTGACGCTGCGAGGTTGGTCGCAATAAACGAGGTGCCACAGCCGCCTTTGCTGGAGAAAACCGCGACCATCCGACCCTTTTTCTTTGGCGCTTCGACCGCCGCCGCCGAATAGTCAGAAATGCGATCGAGGACGGTCTTTAATTCTTCCGTCCTGATAGGCAAATTCAAAAACTCGCGAGCCCCCGCGCGCAGACTCTGTAGAATCGTTTCTCCCGACGCCTGGTAAGCGGACGAGATAATCGCGGTGTTCGGACATTCACGAGTAAGCTTCTGGATCAGTTTGATTGCCTGATCAGAGTTCGCGCCCAACGACATTAAGGCGACAGAAGGCTTCAGACGGACTATTTCCTCGAAGAGCTGCTCGGCATCATTTCCGCCAGCCAGCAGTTGAACACGGCTATCCGCGACCAGGGCACCGCGAATCTCCTTGAAGTTATCGAGCCCAGTGCTCAAGACAACGAATGTAAGTGGTTGTGTCATTGCTTCGTTTAGACGTTTTTCAGAAGTTGAGGTCATGCGATTGTTTAAACCAACTTTGCCGAATTCTCAGGGCATCACTCCAGCACTTTCAGCTGTCAGCGTTGTTCGATATGCCGGCATGGTGATGGTAGTTCCCACAATCGGGACGACAAACTGAAACTGATAGTCCTTGACTATGATTGCGACGGTTCCCTCGCCAAGACCGAATTGCTGATATTCGACATCCAGGTTGGCGGATGTCAGATTGTTGACAAGCGGTTTTGTACCCCCTGCGGGATCGCCATAGATAGCGACGTTTGTGATCGCAGTAATGCTGGGACCTACGTTTGTGCCCGTAGTTTTAACGCCGGGAGGAGTACTTGCAGGCTGATTTATTGCATAGCGCGCCGCTCGTCGGGCGGCATCGGCAAGCGCGTTGTGTGTCCACAACGCGCGGCCGAACTCGATTACGGCAAACATCGCAGTCAGAAAGACAGTGGCGCCAATTGAGAATTCAACAAGCGTAGCCCCACGTTGATTCGACTTTGCATTTGCTATTCGAAGCACTCCCTCACCTCCTAGATCGATGGCTGCGTCAGCAGATAATGCATTGTGACACTGGGCTTAATATCGATGTTTAGGGTTGCTGAAGAATTCGTCAGTCCAGCCAGATTGAAAAGAGACGAATGTTTGAAATTAACGATCTCGACGGTTACCGTATACGGGACACCACCGGTAACAACGACCCCGGCAGCATTCCTACGAGTAATGACAACGTTAGCCGTGTCCAAACCGTAAACTACCTTACTGCCTGTGCCGGCAAAGTTTCCGTAGATAACCAGGTTTTTTGCGCCATCATCATCATCACCATTCGTCCTTGCCGTCACCAAATACCGAACTGCTACGCGTGAAGCTTTTGCGAGCGTTGTGTATTCATAGAAATATCGGCCAAACTCAGCAGTTGCGGCGAACAGCACGACAACGACTGGCAAAATGATCGCCAGCTCGACGAGCTGCACGCCGCGCTCATCTCTCTTAAGGTTAAATATTCTTCGGATGAGTCTTTTATGCATGGTTTGTCCTTATCGGTAGAGAACAGGTTTCACGATTGACGGACCCGGATTGTCAGTTCCACTCGGATCGTAATACCCATTACCGACATTGACGCTGATGCCGATGTACTCAGCCTGGATGTCGCCGCCATTTCCGCCGCTCACCTTAGTTCGCAGGAAAAACGCGCCGAAATGGTCGATCTGCACATCGGTCCGGCCGTTCCCAACTTCGCTTATCTTCATAATGGGCAATATCACCACTCGGCGTCCGTCCACACCTTCATGAGACGGCGCCTGGGTCGGAGAACCACTTAGGTACTCTTGATACGTGATGCCTTCCTTAACGTTGGTGTCCGGAGGGAAAGCAGCCGGATCCATTCCGGACGCATAGTCATCGAAACGCGTATTAATGCCTTGCCTGATAGCGCCCGAAGTCACGCCTGGCTTGGTCTCGACGTATCCACCGGGACCTACGGGATTTTGCACGGCGCTCGCCAGATCGATTCGGTCGTCACTGCCGCCCGAACCATCGATGGCTAAGATCTGGTAATTCCCTGGCGAGATCGAATTTTGCGGCGCACCTCGAACCGTGTAGAGATTTCCGGGAACGAGCGTTGAAAGGTCATTGTCGTCAATTAAAAACAATGGTAGATAACCCGTGAAAACGTTGAGTGGGGCGGATACTCCGGCTACAGCATCCGCCGTTAAATTCCGCGTGCTGCCCAAAACAAATCCTACGAAGGATATTCGCACGGGAGATACCGGTGTCTTGACCTTCACAAAACGAATCTCGGGAGCTACCGCGGCCGACGATGCAGCGGCTTCACTCATGTCTGTCGCACGGTCAAAGTCAGTAAGATTTCTGGCAAAGCGAACATCGGTGCGCGCGAACACCACACCCGTCTTGTTGAATTCGTAATTGTTCATCTCCGTCACTGCGCGATCCGTAGCCTTGTGAATGCCTCCGCCCGTAAAGTTTAATCCGGAGGCACCCGCCAAAGCAGAGGCATCAGCAGCATTCTGCAATTCATTTTTTGCGAGGTAGAGGTGGCTGATATCAACACCCAGCCCGACGGCAAGAAGAAGTGAAAGCATACCCACGGCGGACATAAACATGATCGAACCCCGTTCGCTCTTATTGTCGCGCCTTTGTGATCCTTGTAGATTCATAAAGCCTCCTTCTTCAGTTTCTTTTCATTTATTGCTAGGGCTTGACCCATTCGGCGGTGAAATCCGCGTGCATGGTTCTCGCCACAGGTAAAGGCTTGTTTATATTGCGGGAAGTCTCAACTGAAGGAATTGTTTTGGTGTCTGTTCCACCCTCAGTTGAGGTTTTCGGTTTTGGTTCCGAAGTCTTCGGCTGTTCGGCAGGGGTTTGCGCCGGGGCAGCCTCGGTGTTCTGGCCTGATACTGAAAAACCAGTTCTTCCCTGGATCCCCTCGCCCTTCGGCTCGAGTCCAAGTGGTGATCCGTTTTTCAGACCATCAATGCCACGCATCTGCGGCAGGTCATCGCGATTTACCGGTTTGACCATCTGCGCAGTGACGATGAACATCAGTTCCGTTTCATTCTTCTGGAAATTCTTTGATTTGAAGAGCGAGCCCAGTATCGGGATGTCACCAAGCACCGGAACTTTTGAAAGGGTTCGCGATTCGTTGTTGTCCAGCAAACCCGCCAGCGCGAAGGATTGACCATCTCTCAACTCAACGCCGGTCTTGGCCCGGCGAGTGCGCAACCCTGGAATCAGGAAGCCATCGAATTTCACACCATTAGCAAAGTCGATGGTGGAAACTTCGGGCTCTAACTCCAACCGAATATGATCCTCATCGATGATCGTCGGTTTGAAATTAAGGCGTACGCCGTATTCCTTGAAGATGATCGACACTGAACTGCGGTCACCGCCGCCCTGAACTACTGGTACTGGGAACTCGCCGCCGGCCAGGAAACTCGCCTGCTGTCCATCCATGGCTATCAGATTCGGCTCAGCCAGTTCTCTCAGAGCGCCTTGCTGTTGCAGTGCTCTAATCATGCTCAAGGTATTGCCGCCCATGACAAACAGGTTAAGGGCGCTGGAAAAGGTTCCGCTCAATATGCCATTCGTGACGTTGCTCAAAGAGCTTGGACCACCGCCGGAATTGGCATAGACACCTGAGCTTCCACCCTGGTAGGCGTATGACGTGCCGAAATCCTTCATCCGGTTTCTACTCACCTCGGCAACGCGAACCTGGAGTTGCACCTGCGCAGTGTTCTTTACAGGAGACGCCAGCATGTTGACTGTCTTGAAACCAGCAGCTTCAACGACGCTCTGAGCCTGGGCGGCGGTCGCAGGACTCGACGCACTGCCTGACAACACTACCGAACCATTAGCCTGGCTCAGCCGGATGTCGTCTTTCGGAAACAGAGCGCGAATTTGGGAATCAATCAAGGAAAGGTTTGCTCGCACGTAAACGTCGAACACCAGATACTGACCTCCCGCCTGTTCCCAGGCGATGAAGTTGACTTGCCCAAACGCTTTTCCATTGACGAGCACCTGGTCTGGAGTAACAAGGACGGCTTCCGCGATCTCGGGATTTGAAACCGAGAAGCGGCCCACCGGCCGGTCAAAATTAATCACCCGAGACTGGCCTACGAGAACGTTTACCGCCACCGGCTCCGCGTTCTGTTTGAACGAAGCCTTGTAGGAAGTTTCCTGGGAGTACATTACGGATTGAGCGAGAACGAGTATCAGGGACGCCAGAAGCAGGTTTACTCGGCGTGTGATCGGGGAACGGCTATGCATGATCTTTAGCTCCTTTGCTGCCAAAACTGATTAGTGGTCTTTTCGACGATTTAGCGGCCTGTCGCCGGACCTCGTCACAACATTATGGAAAGTCGACACTGCGTTTCTTTGCGCCTTCGATCATCTCTACTGACGCGCGCGGCGCCGGGGTTGCCGGCGCTGCGGAGGTTGGTTTGCTTTCTGCCTGGGCCCTGACGCGGCGCACCGGTCTGGGGCCAGGCTTTGGCTGTTCACTTTTTAGAGAGCCGGGTTCCGGTGCAGGCGTAGCACGGTCACCATCGAGCAAACCACGCTTATTTATGCCCTTTGTTTGCTCGTCTCCTTGATCGATCGAGTTGCGCATTACGAGTTGCAGTTTGCCTTCGGAAGAAGCAAGCGCCAGTTTTTCTGCCTGCTCCGGCGTAACCTGAAGCGTTACAGCCTTGACGCTATTCGCCTCGCGCGCACTCTCTGGCTTGTCAATGTTCTGGCCATTGGCCAGGACCTTGATGTTCTGCAGAACGATCTTTGAAATGGGGTCCTGCGTACCGCGGTCACCGGGATCGATCACAACCACGACGTCAACCAGCGTGCCGGGCATGATGAAACCAGAAATGCCAACCACGTCGTCGACTTTCACAGTCATAGCTCGATAACCCTCGGGAATTACTGCCGACAGTCCACCGGCAGTGCCTTCCGGGGCGAGTCGCGCTTCGGTGATCGGTTCGCGGGCGGCGATGTTAGTTACCGCGACCCGGCCGGCAAGTTTCTCTGCAGTTTCGAAAGAACCGTCAGGAGTTGATTCCTTAGGAAATGGAACCACCGTGACCTGCTCGGCAATGATCTTGGTGCCGATCGGAATCGCGACCTTGGCAACAGCTACCCGACGAAGATCCTTCGAATATGCCTGGGCACTCGATAGGTAACGGCTGACAGTAACTGCCGCCAGCAGTCCGAATAGCAGGGCGCCGGCTAGTACGACAAAAAAGCGTTTGTTGCGCATTGTGAATTCTCCGTTTGAGGGTCAGCATCTTTGCCACCCGTGATAAGGCGCTGCCAGTTAAGCGCGAAAGACAACCAGTGAAATAACGCTGCCGAAAGTGATTGCGACGCCGTAAGGAATGGTGAGACGGCGATCCGCGGGCACAGGAAAGCGCGGCACGCTATATCCTGGCAAAAGACCGATAAGGATTTGAAATACCCGCATCATGGTAAGTTTCAGTTGACCGGCACGTATCATCGAGAACACGCCGAGGATGCCTCCGATCACGGCCACCACGACAAAGGTCGGCAGGACCAGATGAGCACCCGTAATCGAACCGATGGCTGCAAATAACTTCACATCACCCGCGCCCATGGCGCCGAAGAGATGCAAAGCAAACATGATAAAAAAGCCGATTAGACATCCACCGAGGCTCGAAAATGCTCCACTAACACCACCGTTGATAGAGTTCAAAAAAATCCCGACCATCAGTGTGGCCAGGACAAACGGATTCGGAATTCGCCGATAACAAACGTCGTAATAGGAAATGATGAACGCCAGCACGACGAGAAATGCTGCTGCGATAATGCTGAGAGGGCCTGACATTCGTTTTCTGCTCTGGGCTGAGGTCGCTCTCAACCTCGCCAACTTTCTAAACCGATATGGGGCTACTTGATATTCGTCGCGAGGTTGCTGATGACCGTCTTGATGTTGCTGCCCAGTGACGTGAACGCACCAATTACTGCGAGGGTTACCAGGGCAGCTGCAACCGCATATTCCGAAAGCTCAAGACCGGTTTCATCTTTGAGAAATTTCTTAAACACTGGATCCTCCTTTTTCGAAAAGGATGCGCGCCTTGTTCGGGATAGCACGCGCACCGTTATCGCGCCTAATGATTACTTGATGTTGTCTGCGAGGTTGCTAATGACCGTCTTGATGTTGCCGCCCAGGGTGGTGAAAACACCGACCACTGCCAGCGCGATCAAAGCCGCCGCTACGGCGTACTCTGAAAGTTCAAGACCTGTTTCATCTCTGAGAAAATCTATGAACACTCGATTCTCCTTCTAGGGAAAAATGAGGCGCGCGCGACTGGTTCGGTATAGCGCGCGCCCCGTTATCGCTATTTACAGTGACTACTTGATGTTCGTTGCGAGGTTGCTGATGACTGTCTTGATGTTGCCGCCCAGGGTGGTGAAAACACCGACCACTGCCAGCGCGATCAAAGCCGCTGCTACGGCATACTCTGAAAGTTCAAGACCTGTCTCATCGCGAAGGAAATTCTTAATCATGTTTTTGCTCCTTAGTTTGGGTTTAGAGTTAAGCTTTGCGCCCTTACCTACCTCGCCTCTCTCAGAGCCGGGCGGTAGGACCAACTGCGAGAATTAGTAACCAGGACTAATGGTGGACACTCGTCGAAGATCAGTGTGGTCATTAGTCTTGACATAACCGCGTTCCGCTTGCTCGGTCCTACCTGTGGCAGCGAAATGCCCGTCGAGAATTCTCACTGCGACGCTAGCCAATGCCAGGCCGACAAAGAACATGTCGATCCTCACATTATCGGCAAGCGCGGCAACGTGGACTCCGACAAGCGACGCTACTACTAGGAAGGGTGTTGCTATCGCAACGCCAATCAGGGTCATAAGAACTTTGCGGTTTACACTTTTCATGAGCTTGTCCAACCCTCTTGGTAATTGAGTCGCTATCGACTCCATGGCCTCGAGGACGTGGGTCCTCAATACAAGGGGTGTGCCGCGATGATTAGTGCGTGATTGTCCTGTATTTCAATGAGTTCCGCGGCGGTGAGATGGTAAGTTTGTAGCCTGCGGTTGACAGAGGTTCTGCGGCGGCTGTGAGTAGGAGTTGGAGACGACCGACAAGCGCGCGACTTTTCCTGCCTTTATCAATTGTCGCCCGTGGTTGACAAGCAAGCGGAACCAATTCAACTGGCAGGCACCGGGAAAAAGCTGGAATCGCCGAAAAGGATTTCCTGAATTTGCAGGAATTAAGATCCACAAATCTACAAAGAAACAAAAGTCTCTCCGTGGTTTTGTTTGTGTTGTTTCGTGGATCGACTGGTCTTAATTGAGGGGAGCGATCTTTATTGCTTCGTAAAAATAATAGCCTGCGAATCTTCGAATACTTTTACCCAGCCGGAATCTTCTCGTAAGAGGCTCGCAAGTGCAGCCTGGGGCTTGATCACCACCGTGCGAATTCCGTATCGCTCCAATGGCGCGCGCCAATTAGGCTCGCCGTCATGGACCATCAGGAATTCTTCCAGAAATCCATCACCATAAACGTCCGCGCGTCCATCGATATACACATGATAGTGGGGATAAAGCCGCCAGATGATATAGCCACCCCAGCCATACTCGTTATAGATGGGTTGCGGGAGCTGACGGGTCGCGAGAAAGTCAACCGCCGCCGCGGGAAACTGCTGCTCGTTGACACCTGGTTGGCCGGTCGCGGAGTGTGCGACCCGACTAAACGCGAGCCCCAGGGGTACAAGTATGAGTAGGACGAGGTTGAGCGCCATCTTTAGAATTGCGCTGCGACCGCTTTCTCGTTTTTCCGGTTTGGTTAGGAACTGCGCCCAGTCCTGGCACTTGATCCACTCCCAGGAGTGCTCGGCAAGCAACGGAAGCGCCACCAGCGCAAAGAATGGTACGTTTCGCGCGGATCTTAGAGTGGCAAGGCATGTCGCGGCCAACAGCAGCAGCTGCCTGAGGCTCACACGCTTGGGCGACAGCGCTAGCACGGCAAAGGTGCTTAGGATTAAGACCGCCAGCGGGTGAAACATAGGCTCGTGAAAATCGGGCGACCACCATTCACTTATATACTTCATCATCGCGTGTGACTTCAGTGTCTCGACCGGGTAGGAATAGATTCGTATTCCATTAGGATTTACGACTACCGCAGCCAGGCAAACAAGCCATACAACAGATAGAAGGCGGATGCGCCGCCACGCAGATGCAACGCATTCTTCCGGCGTGAGCGCAGTGTCCAACGCTAGTCCGATGATTGTCAGGAGTATCAGACCGAGACCAAGGGCAAATCCCGCATGAAGGTTCACCCAACAGATTGTTAACGGAACAAGCCACCAAAGCTTTTTGCTCTCGCCGTTGTGCACGAACTTGTCAAGCAATGCCAGGAAGATGCTCGCAAACAGCAGGGAGAACATTTGCGGGCGTACTCCCCAGGTCGGCAGAGTAGCAAATGCCCCGACGAGTAAAGCAAACCCAAGGGTAAAGGGATGTCCCGCGCGTTCTCGAAAGCTGTAATAATTAATAAAGAACGCAGCCATGATCAGCAACGCAAAAATCGAAATCAATCCGCTATAGCCGAGATGGTGGTAAACCGAATACATGAAAGCTTCTGAGAGCCACTCGTGAGTCACCCATTCTCTGCCAAAGTGAAAACTGGAAAAAAGATCGGTATGTGGGATTGTTCTCACTTCAACCAGATACTGGCCAGTTTTCAGATGCCACCAGAAGTCCGGGTCCGTGATCGGCCGGGCCGCGACAGTGAAAATAAGTAGAAAGAACACAACAACCAGCAGTTGGCGGGTCGAAAAATAGACCTCTGCAAAAGATACCGGGGCGGCATCGCCAGCGTGTCTAACCGGTGACCCGACTGCTGAACTGCTGTAGTTAATTCGAGTACTCACTGTGCTTTTCTCGAAGGCCGTCTTCGCCTTGTCATCCTGGGGGATAAACAAGACGAGTCTCGCCAGATTCCGTTAACTCACTGCGAAGTTGCATGCGATAGAGCATGAAGTTCCCGACGCGCTCACCGCCATCCCGCTTGTACCAACGATCCAGCCGCGAAAAATCCGGCGTTTCTTCGACTGGCGCGACGAGGTACGAAATCCTGACTTTGCCGGCCTGTTCGAAACTAAAGGAGGAAGCGTAATCCGAGTAGTGCTTAATCTCTGCTTCAAGGTCGTCCTGAGTGATTGGCTTGGGATTGTGACTCAATCCACGAATTGTTCGTTCGAAACCGAAAAGTCCAACTGCAAAGCCGTACCTTCTTTCGTAACGCAGAATGTCTCTGAGTTTCTCAGGCGTAACTCCCGTGTAGTACAGGTATTGATAGAACCTCTCCTTGCTCTCCGAGTTCGAAGCGCCGGAAAACACAAGCATGTGCGGGGCCCAAAGGATTGATTGCGGAGCGCTCGATGGGAGACTGTCCGCCACCAATAGATCTGTCGAAAGCAACGTCGTATGGCTCTCGTTTTGCCCGTTGCCCGCGTCGAGCTTCGCCAGGTACATTGCCACTGCGCGAGCATCATCGAGTTTGTTATCGAAGGACATGCTGCCTTGGGTCGCTACCAGAGTTTCGTACGCGCCCCACTCAAAGGCGATCAAAGCAACCCACAGCAGAGCTCGTCGCGGCTTTCGCACCCGAAAGCTCCGCTTAGTCCTCATGACAACTGTGGCGGCAACAACTACGGCTATAAGCACCGAGTAGTTTGCGACGAACATCTCATAATGCAGCGGCTGAAGTGAATGTCCGGTGATAACCTGTTGGTTAAAAACCACCAGCGGCAATAGCGCAAACGAAGCCGCAACCAACACCGCGTGATCGCGCAAACTAATAGTGCCCCGCCAGGCAAGTCCCGCCAGTGTAACCAGAACCACAATCCCCACCAGTGAAGGGACGCGCACCAGGTCTGGCGCACGAGAAAGCTCGAGAGCCTGGACTGAATCCATGGATGTGGCCCGATTTGAAAAGGCGAACCAGAATCCGGCGAGCGCGCCCAAGCCACCCAATCCAACAATCGCAAATAGCGGCCGGCTGTTACGCCACCTGGCTGGTTTCGCAAGCAACCAAAGCCCCAAAATGCACGCCATCCAGGCGGCAGCAGCTGTCCAAAGATAGACGTACGAAAAAACCAGCAATGAGAAAACAACGGCCGACATCACTGCCAGGCCCAGAACCTTCTTTCTACTCTTCGCAGTTATCGCCGATAGAAAGCTCGCACAGAAGATGATGAAAAGAGGAAAGGTAGCGGCCGGCTGGTACCGGCGTAAGAACATCAGGTAGTTATAGAGAGGCTGCTGTCCGAAGAAGCTACTGAAGTGGCCATGACCTCCAACCAGTGTTCCCAAACAGAGGACGGCAATTACCCCTGCGGCCGAGACTCGATCGTCGCCGGTAGCGATCAGCAATAACCAAAATAGGGCCAGGGCCGCGGCGCCGGCAGCGAACGGGCTAAGTGCTATGAAGGCGGTAGCAGCCGAGATATCGAGGGCTCTGGCAGGAAGGGCGATTAGATAAGCGGGAACAAACTGGATTGAGAAGAGTGAATCGCTGTTTTGAGTGTTGTATGCGAGATCGCGACCTGTATATGGATCGTTGCGGCGTGGCCTGCCGTTGATGAGCGCGTTGACATACGCAGAGTAGGCGATCTCATCGCCGACCCCTTCGACCGCCGCATACGATCCGTTCCACTGACTGCCTCGTACGGCCCAGAAATGAAGTTGCGGATAAAACGACAGAAGCATCATTGAAAGCGCCGCAATGAGTCCCCAGCGCCACTGAATGCTCGTAGCCTCCACCTTCTGTTCCATAGGGGCTCAAATTGCTTTCAAACAACGGGCCATGAACGCAGCGAAGAGAAAGAGGCTCAAGCTGCTACCAGCAATCGTAAAGGTCCATTCCACCAGCAAACTCTTTCGTCTCATCATTCCGCGCAGCATGACCATGCCACACTTCCAGCCGTCCTGCTGGTACAGCGGCAGAATGTTGGTTGCCGCAAGCAAATAGTTCATTGCACTGAAACGAGTTCCGCTGGTGGCGCTGGCTGCGACGAGGTTGA
The DNA here is from genome assembly GCA_035644135.1 of Pyrinomonadaceae bacterium. Classification (GTDB taxonomy): domain Bacteria; phylum Acidobacteriota; class Blastocatellia; order Pyrinomonadales; family Pyrinomonadaceae; genus PSRF01. The sequence continues at coordinate 23,809 of DASQPD010000018.1, read as the reverse complement.
CGATGATTCCAGCTAATAAGACCAGCACCTGCTGGCCCAAAGGCCGGCGTTGCAATTCGTTCAGATCAAGGCGCACATAAGCCCCCATTGGCCATACTCGCAGTACGTAGTCGATGCCGCCCAACTGAATCCCGGCAAAACGTTTTCCCCAGCCGACACCAAATTCGGTGATGCTCACACGGCAAGCGCGAGCAGCAACAAAGTGGCCCATTTCATGTAACACTAAGGCCACTAGAAAGCAGATAGCGTAGGAAACAAACATTTGTTTGATGCTGCCGGAGAGTTAGATAGAGCGCGGTCTGAAGCCGACCAGGAAACCTGGGCTGAATTTTACCTGGTCATGTGATTGGAAGGGGGACGTAACTGTAGTCCTGGCTCTGTGTCTTCCTGTAGAAAATCTCCAATATCAATCGCCAGGCGCTTTAGCTTCTTGTAGAGGGTCTGTCTCGAACCAAGCCCGAGAGCCTCGCTGGTGCGTGCCACGTTGCAATCGTGGCGCTTGAGCGTTTCGGTAATCACACGCCGCTCGTAATTCTCGAGTAGTTCGTCGAGACCTTCCCCGGTACGGTTGTCAGTACCGTTGGGACGGATTCGTTCGCTTATGTGTTCAGGCAGGATGTATCCGTTTTCATCGGCGTAGAGCACCAGCCGTTCAATTTCGGCAGCCAATTCTCTGATGTTGCCGGGCCATGAATACTCTTCAAGCATCCGGATCGCTTCCCAGGTAATGCCCGCCACTCCCCGATCATTTTTTCGAGCATAGTGCGAAATGAAATATGAGATCAGCGTCGAGATGTCCTCAGGACGCTCGCGGAGTGGCGGTACCTTAACCGTAAGAGTGGCTATCCGGTAGTAGAGATCCTCTCGAAAGAGCTTTTCCCGAACTAGTTGTTCAAGGTCCTTGTGAGTGGCGGCAATAACCCTGACGCTGACTTTACGCGGAGCGTGTTCTCCCAGCGTATGCACTTCTCCCTCCTGGAGAAAGCGCAATAGTTTTGGTTGTAGAGCAAGCGGGAGATCTCCTACTTCATCCAAAAACAATGTACCGTTTTCAGCAGCGCGAATCAGCCCGGAATTGTCATTGAGAGCCCCGGTAAAAGTGCCGCGCCGATGGCCGAATAACATGCTCTCAATCAGTTCCGCCGGTACTGCAGAGCAATTGAAGGGAACAAATTCTCGCTCGGCTCTTCTGCTGAGGCGGTGAATTGCGCGCGCAATTAACTCTTTTCCGGTCCCCGATTCCCCGTTGACCAACACAGTCGAATCGGAGTCCTTGATTTTTTCTACGGCCCTGGCAACTTCAGCCATAGCCCGGCTGCTGAATACCATTCCTGGCAAGGTTGAGCTGATGATCGCCGCTCCCTCCTTGCGAGACTCGTTAAGAACGGTCCAGTTCTTGGCAACGGCGCTTGAATGTGCGAGGTAGACAACGTCCACGATCGTTTTCAAGTCGCCCGCCTGCGCCCGGTTAAGCGGTCGCACACAGCGCCCATAAATCACTGCGCCCGGTCGCTCTGCTCTGGGCAAGGCCAGAACCAGACAAAGCGACGAGTCGCCCTCATTGATTTCCGTCGGCTGAGCGTGGGGCGTCAACGCCCTGCCGACAACAGATTCAGCGTCCGCAATCTCTTCTTCGGCAAGCCCCTCAGCCCATTCCAAGCGAGGCTTCTGAGTGCTAGAGCCAGTCCAAATCGAAAGTCCGTAAGTGGGAGCCATGGCCTCCACCATCAAGCTCAATTTGATCATGACTTCGTAAAGCAGATCCGGGCCCGCATTTGCGGCCTCGCAAACTGCGCGCACAATTGAGTTGATAGGCAGACCTTTCGGATCCTGTATCGGCGATGACAGGTTCGGATCTCCTCCCGACAAATTAACCATCTGTGCCCTTCACGACAGGTTTGAATGTGACAATTGGTGCTCCCAGCGTGCGAGGAAGGAATCTACTATTGAGGTCGGGGCAAAGGGCCATCGGCTCCGGCTTGAATGCTGTATAGCTCGCCCGTGTAAGAGCCCAAACCCCACGCGATTTTGAGTCTAAACGTCACTGCACATAACTGTCAACAATATTCAACAATGCCAAACCGACTGCCTGGGGTGGTTTCATTTTCGTTCGCCTGCCGTTCGCCATTTTGGTCCATTAAGCGCGCTTAGCTCAAGTAAATGTTGAGGTTAGCTTGTTAAAGCATTGCAAAGAAATGTCTTTACACCCTTAAGCGCCGATGCTACATTCCGGCCGATTTGCAGCTAAGTTGTTGATGCGCAATGGATTGACAGCAAGCAAAGCACACTGTGTTGCGGTCGGCTCCGTCGAAATACCCGCTATCTTGTGGCCAAAGCCACCAAATCAGTTAAGCAGACTCTTAAGAACGAGCGATGAAGATTCGGTTACCAAACCTTGGTTCAGGTATCGGGACAGAGGCAAACCCTGAGCTTCTTACCAGACTTTACATCGATGAGCACTTTCGAACTTCGCTCAAGGCACTACAAGCAGCGTCTCATCCTCCCGGAGGATTGATAAATGAAGACAAGAATATGCTTAGCGGTAAGGAATCGGCCGGATCCTCCTTCAAAAGTGATGATCCGCAGAAAGCTGGCTTCCCTGCGGGTGTGTTCGCAGCGAAGACGACGACAGCGACTAACGCACCCTTGAACAGGGCTGCGGATCGGTTTTCTCGAAGGAAAGAGAGCCAACGTGCACGAATCAGCCCCTTTTACTTAAATCAAGATCAACAAAAGAACATGGAGGTGCCGCTTGCTTAGGGTCTCAAATACTTATTGGGTTGATGAAAGGATGAGAGCGCAAAGGGTCGCTCGCAGAGCAGCTTCTTTTGCCTCCTTTCGTGATGTCTCTCTTGACCTTGTGGGAAGTCGGGCTGATATTCGCCGGCGCGGCGGCCTCATTCCTTCATGGGTGGTATTCGGCATGGTTCTGCTTGCCACGCTGGCGGTTTGCATCACGGTAAACATGCGGACGCGAGCAAAGATGCTGACCGCCACAGAGCAATACGCCATCATTCAAACGGACGTTGATACGCTTCGCAATACAAATCGGACCCTGCAACAGGAAGTGAATCAGCTCAAGAACGATCCGCTGGCCATCGAAGCGGCGGCTCGGAGCCGGCTTAACATGGTCCGAAGCAATGAGATTGTTGTGCCCATCGAATGAGTAACCTTGGAGAAGCTCATTTCCCTTTGGGACGCGCTACGAATTCTTTACCTGCCCGTCGTTGCCGCCAGTTCTCCTGCTTGAAACCACGCGTCCTGGGTTCCTGCCGAGTCGCGCGGCTGTGACTGCCATCACAGCCGCGCTCCCCTCTTTTCGATAAGATTCTTAGGCCTCACGAAATGCGAGAGTCCAATAAACGATTTCAACACACCTCCTGATGCGCGGCCCTGAAGAGAGTTCCCCTTCTCCTGCGATACCCTGTAATCTATAGTGAAGGCCCCGTACGTAACGCAAGCTGTTAGCTTGCGTGGGTTCATCGGCACGCAAGCTAACAGCTTGCGTTACATCCAGCATCTCGGTTGACACTCCAATACCCATTAACTAAGATTCGATTCTTGTAAACTTTCGAAAACAGAGAGGTTTATGTCGGATACGAAAGAATCTACTTCCCCTTTGGAGGCGGAGGTTGAACGCTGGGAACGCGAGACCCTCGCACCGGTTCTCAAAAAGCATCCCGAATCAAAAAAGCGATTTGAAAGCGTTTCGCTCGAGGAAGTGAACCGTCTTTACACGCCCAGCGACATTAACGACATCGACTTCGAGAACGACATCTCTTTTCCTGGCGAGTTTCCTTACACTCGTGGAATACACCCTACCGGCTATCGCGGCAAGCTCTGGACGATGCGCCAGTTTGCCGGATTCAGCACACCTGAAGATACAAACGCGCGCTTCAAATATTTGTTGGCCCAGGGTCAAACCGGCCTCTCTGTCGCTTACGATCTGCCGACGTTAATGGGATATGACGCCGATTCGCCCTTGTCCGAAGGCGAAGTGGGAAAGTGCGGTGTGGCCGTTTCATCACTGGCGGACATGGAGGTACTGTTCGACCAGATCCCACTCGAGCAGGTCACCGTTTCGCAAACAATCAATGCTCCGGCCCCGGTGCTGTTGGCGATGTACCTGGTCGTCGCCCAAAAACAGGGTGCCGACTGGAAGAAAATTTCCGGCACGCTCCAAAACGACATTCTCAAGGAGTACATTGCCCAGAAGGAATGGATCTACCCCATCCGTCCGGCGATGAAGTTAGTTACCGACACCTTTGAGTTCTGCACTCTGCACGTACCTCGCTATAACCCGGTCTCGGTAAGCGGGTACCACATACGCGAAGCCGGAGCCACAGCCATCCAGGAACTCGCGTTCACGTTACGAGACGGAATTGAGTATGTCGAGTGGGGTGCGCACGCCGGTCTCGACGTCGATCAGTTCGTTCCCAGGATCTCGTTCTTCTTCAACGCGCACAACGACTTTTTTGAAGAGGTCGCGAAATACCGGGCAGCACGCCGGATCTGGGCCAGGGAGATGCAAGAGCGCTTTGGCTCAAAGAGTGCACGAACACTCCAAATGCGATTCCACACACAGACTGCGGGCGTGTCGCTGACGGTCCAACAGCCTCTCAATAATATTGTGCGGGTTGCAATTCAGGCTCTCGCGGGAGTTCTGGGTGGCACGCAGAGCCTGCATACTGACGCCTATGACGAGGCACTGGCGCTGCCGACCGATCGGGCCGCCCTGATTGCGCTTCGCACCCAGCAAATCATTGCCGAAGAGACTGGGGTCGCCAACACTGTAGATCCTCTGGGGGGTTCTTACTTCGTGGAGGCATTAACGGAAAAGATGGAATGCCAGGCGTTCGACTACTTTGCCAAGATCGATGGGATGGGGGGAATGGTTGCCGCCATCGAGAAAGGTTTTCCGCAAAGAGAGATTCAAGATTCCGCTTACCAATACCAGAAAGCTGTGGAACGTGGTGATCAGGTGATTGTTGGCGTGAACAAGTATGTCATGACAGACGAGCCCGCCGAGGTGCCAATTCTGGTGATCGACGAGTCGGTAAGAGAGCACCAGGTGGAGCGTCTGGAAAAGACCCGCCACGGCCGTGATGCGGGAGCAGTCGCAAAAGCGCTCGACAGGTTAAAGACCGCTGCCGAGAATAACGAGAACACGATGCCGGCAACAATCGAAGCTGTGAGCGCCTATGCCACGCTCGGGGAGATTTGTTCGGCGCTGCGCGATGTCTACGGAGTTTACGAAGAACCAGCCTTCTGACTCAATGACTTTCTGCGGACACTTCATCCGTCACACCAAACCAGGGCGTCTTGCGGTTTTCATCTTTCTCGTCTTCATTGGCGCCGGTTCGGCTCCAGCTCAAGAGCGCAACTCGCGATTGATCGTTGTCCGGCGAAGAGTCGTCATTATTCGCAGCCCGGAACTGGTAAAGCGATTTCCCGGCAGGAAAAGAGCCGTGGTTGAATATCCGGTTGTCAGTGGCCTGGGTGATCCGACAGTCCTGCATAAAATTCGCTCAATCTTGCGGGTCAAGAATATTTTTGACTATTCGCTCCGGGATTACCGGCAGGACCAGTGGCTGGATGAGTTCACTTACGATGTAAGCTATAACGCAAATAACATCTTCGATATTACGTTCACTCAGAACGGAGTGGCCGCATATCCTGACTCACAAAGCAGGCACTTTGCGATTGATTTAAGAACGGGAGCTATTATTAAAGCCTCAGATGTCTTTCGAAGCTCTGAGCTAAAAGCCCTGGCTACCCTGGTGAACCTTAAAATGCGTGCTGAACTTCGCGAGTTAATAGAACTGGCAAAAACTTCTCCGAATCTGGCTGCCGGTGAAGGAGAGAGCATCGCGGAAGCGCTAAATGATATGACTTTTGAAGTCAATAACCTCGATGATTTTTCCGTCAGTGAAAAAGGGGTCACCTTTCTTTATGACGCCGGTTTCCCGCATGCGATAGAAGCGTTTGCGCCCGAGGGTCGCTATCTCTTTGCCTATTCCGACCTCAAGCCGTATCTCAGGAGCGAGGGATTGCTGTGGCAATTTGTTCGCTGAAGGTAGAATACACAACATGCCGGAACGAAAAATTCGCGTCCTTGTAGCCAAGCCTGGTCTCGATGGTCACGACCGCGGCGCAAAGGTCATCGCGCGCGCATTGCGTGATGCGGGAATGGAAGTCATCTATACCGGCCTCAGACAAACGCCGGAAATGATCGCGGCAGCAGCCTTGCAGGAGGACGTCGACGCGGTGGGAGTCTCAATTCTGAGCGGCGCTCACAACACGCTTTGCCCACGAATCATTCAGCTGTTGCGTAATGAAGGACTGAACGACTGTCTGGTTCTTGTGGGCGGCATTGTTCCTCAGGAAGATATTCCCAAACTCAAACAGGATGGCGTCGCGGAAGTTTTTCTACCAGGCACCTCTACCGAAGAGATCGTCAAGTTTCTTCGCCAGAACGTGAAGCCTCGCGAATGAGCGACTCCGACCAGCCAGGCGGACTTGTCACCGAGATTATCAAAACAACCGCGGTAATACGTTTTCCTCGTCTCGCCAAACGCAACTCTCTTTCAAAGGATGTGCTTGATCAGCTGGAGCAAACGCTGGCCGAACTTTGCCTCCGCGATGATATCAAGGCGCTCGTTTTCACCGGCACTGGAGATGTCTTCGCTTCCGGCGCGGATATAGTCGAACTGGCTCAACTTACTACCGAAACTGCGCTTAGTTTTGCGAAACGCGGACAGGCCATCTTCAAAAGAATTGCCGATGCAAGGCAAGTAACGATTGCAGCGATTAACGGCTACTGCATGGGTGGAGCGCTGGATCTGGTCCTCGCCTGTGATCTTCGCATCGCCTCAGCAAAAGCCGTTTTCGCACATCCGGGAGCAAAGCTCGGAATCATTACCGGTTGGGGTGGGACTCAGAGACTGCCGCGGGTGGTTGGGCGCGCCCGGGCCCTGGAACTTTTTTGCACCGCCAGGCGCATTGAAAGCGAGGAGGCCCTCGACATTGGATTGGTAACTGAGGTCTGCGATCCGGTTCTCGCTTGTGCCCTTGAAGTTGCCAGGCGTGCAGTGACCTGAAGGATGATTCCTTCTGAGAATTTTGTTTTTGTTCGATTGGTTAGTGGATCATGGTCGTCTCGCAGAACAAACTAATCCACGAAATCACACGAAATCATTTCACTTCCTCAACGACTAATTTGTGGTGTCACCATGCGGAGTAAGGTTTGAGTGCCGGCCTCTAGTTTAACGTTTTTGCCGCTACTGCTGAATACTGTGATGGGTCAGAAACAAAATCTTTGCCGGTCGGTTGTCATGGAAGCCTCCGTTTCCTGCGTTTGAAAACAAAGCAAACTCGATCAATCAAACTAGACTGACACTTCTAACAGAACCCTATGAGCTGAATGAAGGAGTGAATGGAGCGGGTTATTCGCGGAAATAACCGACCCCCGTGAATGTGCGCAGATTAATGCTGCGATTGGGTCAACGTCAACAACATTTTGGATCGAATTACGAAAAGGGGTACATCGCCTTAATGTTTACTGAGGAAACGGGCGATGCCTTTTTGGCAGTCTTCAGTCATGCGGGCGATAACGTTTACATCGACGCCGGTTTCCAGGGCATCGCGAAAGGTCATTCCATCTGTTTGATAAAGCAAACTCTTGGTCAGTGCCACGGCGGACTTGCTCAACTTCTCAAAGACTCTCGCGTAGGCGACGACCTCGTCGTCAAACTTGTCCTCGGCAAAAACCTGATTGACCAAACCCAAGGCTCTTGCTTCTTCAGCGGCGATTTCCGCGCCACGGGTAAGCAACTCAAAAGCGCGCTTCTCCGAGATGTTGCGGCGCAGAATTGCCATGACCATCGCGGGTACAAAACCAATCTTCACCTCCGGATAGCCGAAACGGGCGGATGCTGCCGCCAGCACAAGATCACACGCGGTGGCCAAGCCACAGCCACCCGCGAGCGCTCGCCCTCTGACAGCAGCAATGACGGGAACTTGTATCTCCCGGAGCAGGATGAACAACTCCATTAGCGAGCGAGCATCCGAGGTGTTTTCAGAAACCGAAGCCTCTGAGATCTTTTTCAATGCCGACAAATCAGCGCCGGAACAGAAATCGCTCCCGGCTCCCGTAATGATAATTGCCCGAATAGTGTCATCCGCATTGGCCTGTCGCAGACAGCTTTTGAGCTCTGCGATGATGTCATCATCTAAGGCATTCTTCTTTTCGGGCCGATTCAGAATGATGCGAGTAATCCCGCCCTCGACTGAATAGAGAACTGTTTTGTTATCCGTCATCACGTCAAGGTAAAAGCCGATCCCGAAATCACGTGAAGAAAGTACCTTCGCGTGGCTTTGGGGATCAATCAGCCAAGATCCAATGAGCGCGCTTCGCTGTCAGGGATTTCGATCTCCATCCGCAACAAGGCAGTGGAAAAAGTCTTGCCCTGTGCGTCAGTCATCAACGAGATAGTGCCGCCCCCACCCAGGCTCTGATGCAGCAAGAAATTCAGTGCCCCGAGATTCGGCAACTCGAAGCGTTCTACATCGCCTTTACAGATGCCCGCGAAGTGTTGTTTCACTCGCGCTGCTGTCACCTCACGGACAAGGATTGGGTAGAATCGCTCTTGCAAGGCAATCAGCCCGACATTCGCAGTGTCGCCTTTATCGCCCGACCGCCCGTGGGCCAGCTTTGTTAGTTGAATCTTCATGATCTGACCTTATCAAACAGGTAGAATTCCGCCACCACTAACGCGTGGTCAATAGCTCCAGTCGCAAACAACTGAGATATGTCTGCCAAAGGAACGAGCCTTACTGCGATATGCTCAGACCCGTCCAGCTCCGGTTCTTGAGAGAATTCGCAGTTCCAGGCGACAAAACTATGAAGCCAGTTGTTCTGAATCGCCGGATTGGGTCGAGTGCGCCCCAACAATTCAATTTGGCGCGAGCTGAATCCAGTTTCCTCGAGCAACTCTCTACCGGCTGCGTTGACCGGGGACTCTCCCGCGTCGACCATGCCTCCGGGAATCTCTAAAGTTACTTCATTTGTACCGTGCCGGTATTGCTCGATCAAGACGACGTGACCATCTCGAGTAATGGGAATTACGTTGATCCAATCAGGCGCCTCAATGACGTAGAAATCGTGTCCGACATCATTTCGGGGATCAACGGAAATGTCGCGCCTTACCCGAAAAACCTGGCAATCCGCAATTAGCTGCGAATCCAATCTGTTCCACACAGGGATATCAGGTTTGCACATCAACGGTAGGATTCGAGACTATGCTTCGATTACCTGGACCACAGGAGTAATTTCGTTCCGGGGAATTAACGCCGGCCAATACGCTACGATCTCCTCGACTTTTGGCCTGCCCCCGGCGAAACCGGTGACCGCCGGCGGTCCAGTCAGAATCAACGGCGCGATCTCTTTTGTGAAACGCTCGACTGCGATCCGGTCGCTCCCGCGCACACCAACGCGTAACTGCACCTCCGCGATGTCCCTCGGAGGATCTCCGGCGAGCGGACCATGTGTGGCGTTCGCGCCTACAAACTCAGTTAACACCTGATCAAATCGCAATCCTAATCCGTTGAGACGATCGCGCAGAATCCTGTCCGCGGCCTGCGCCTTTTCATATGCATCGGGCCACGAGTAAACCAGCGTGCCGACTGCCTTGTAGCCCGCTGAATAACTGATGGATACCTTCAGGAATTCAGTTGCCGGACGTCCCTTGATGCCAAAAACGCGCACTCGATTATCACCGGCGCCCTCGAGCCGTATGGTCGTAAAGTCTGCGACACAATCGGGGGTGATGTATTCGCGCGGATCACCCATCTCATACACCAACTGTTCCTTGATCGCCGGTATGTTGATCCGCCCGCCGGTGCCTTCATGCTTTGTGATCACAAAGGTTCCATCCGCTGAGGCTTCCGCAATGGGGAAACCTACATTTGCCAGATCGGGGATGCTGCGCCACTCAAACTGACAGTTGCCACCGGAAGCCTGGGCCCCACATTCAATGATATGTCCCGCAATCGTACCGGCAGACAAAAGATCCCAGTCATCTTGCTTCCAATGAAACTCGTGGATCATCGGTGCGAGGGTTAAGCCAGTATCGGTTGCTCTTCCAGTAATGACCACTCGTGCCCCCTGGTCCAACGCCTGTGCCATTGGCCATGCTCCAAGATAGACATTGGCGCTTTGGATGCGATCACGAATGGTTGTCAGTTGTTCGCCGTTGTCCATGTTCCTTAATTCGATCCCGCGATCAAGGAACTCATCGAGCCGGTCCATGATATCGTCGCCTGTCACGAGGCCAATACGGATTTTTCCCGCTAAGCCGAGCTCGGCCGCAACATTGCGGACAGCCTCGGCACAGCCTGGAACGTTCACGCCGCCGGCATTTGCGGTTACTCGAATATCACGTTCCGCACAAGCAGGCAGAATGCGCTTCATCAAGGGAATAAAGTCCTTTGCATATCCCGCTGAAGGATCGCGCGAACGCTGCTTTTGCATTATCGACATCGTCACCTCTGCGAGATAGTCGAGCATGAGGTAGTCGATCGGTCCTTCCTCCACCTGGCGCACAGGAGCCTCGAGGAGATCTCCCCAAAATCCCTGGCCAGCTGCAATTCGAATTCGCTGTTTCATCAATCAGTCAAGAAAGGTAGCGTAATCAGATTCTACCGAGATTTTCAATTTATTCCTGCCGGTCGCGTTAAGCTTTGTGGTTCTTCGCGACGGGTGGAAATCGCGACTCTAGTGGTTTTACGGCGAGGATGCAAATACGAATATGCGGGAATAATAATCTCAAAAAGGTTGGGGTTGACTGCAAAGCCATTCAATGAAATCCCTTCGCAAGTCAACCCCCGCCACTTCGTCGGTCTTTGCTTACTTCGGGGGTGTTGGTGATGGTGAAGGGGCAGCGTTAGCATTCGAATTTGCATTTGCATTGCCCGTTCCCGTGTTCTCGTTGGTATTCATGCTCCTGTTGGTATTGGCGTTAGCGTTGGCGTTCTTCCGCCCGGTTCGTGCTTTGCGCGGCATGTTTGGCTCCGGCATTGGGCCTGCTGACGGCTCAACAACAGTGGGCGCCGACGCCGGATTGCTGGTGCTCTCAGCAGCCGCAGCCGGCGCAGCCAATCGTCGGGCGCCACGATTGCGCCGAGAACGTGCGACGGCAGCTGATGGCATGAATGAGCACTGCGGCCCGCCCGAAATTGGACTTAAGGTAAGGCGGTCTCCATTCTTGCGCCCTCTCAATGAGATGATCTTCGGCGTTGTAGCAGCGGCTTGGGCCATTCCAGGAGTGGCAGGCGTTGCCTCGCCGAATTGCATTACTACCGCAGTATAGCCATGGGTCGTAGTTGCTATTATTCGACCTGAGGCGCCATTCGCAAGACTAAACTGATTTCCAGTGATTGTAAGTGTAGTATCTCCGGTCACTCCCGCGTCGGCGCAATTCATGACCCCGGAATACGTGCCCGACAAATCGGTTTGTTCTGCCTGAGTCATTGTCGCGGTCGGAATTGCTTCAGAAGCTGCCGTTCGGCGACCCTTTTTTCCTTTCCTTCGACTTGCCGAGGACGCCCCGGGCGTCGACGTACTGCTCTCTGTCTGCGGCGCAGTCGCCGCATCGGCGCTCACGCCTGAGGCGTTTGGGCTCTCGGGCGTTACTTCAACTGACTTGGACTCTTGCTTCGGAGTGCTCTTGGTTGGCGCCGGTAATTGAGGCGCGCTGCTCTTTTCCTGCTTGTTCGCGTTTGCAGACTGAGGCTGTTTGCCAGGCGGGTCTTGCGCCAACGCCACCCACGCTAGCGAGGCAGTAACAGCCAGAACCATAAGAGAAGTAAACACACGACTGATGGTTTTGTTCATAACGGTTTCCCCTTTTGAAGCGCAGGCAAAGCAAACCGCCCGCACGAGATAGAAATTGTTGAAGGGAACCGGGTCTGACGAGGAGGATTGTCTTCAGTTTGCCACCAACCTGCGCCAAACGCAAAGTGATGACTCGGGAAAACTAGAACCCATAAATGAAACGAAACAATTTCGTGTCATTTGGCGGAGCAGCTCCTGTGGCGAGGAAAGTTATACATTTGAGGACAACACAAAAGGTCCCAAATGCGGACCGCTGTAATTCAGACTTGTGCGCAACGCGAGCTCCAACGCATCACGCGTGTCTTCAGGGGCGATGACCGCATCGACAAAGCCGCGCGCGGCGGCGTATTTGGCATCGAGTTCCATCTCATACGTATCCCGGACTTTGTCCATTTCAGCTTCGAGCTCTTCATCCGGTGCCTGTCCATTTCGTTTCAGCTTGTCCAACTCACTGCCAAAAACAGCTTGCACGGCCGAGTCACCTTCCATAACTCCCATTCGACCGGTAGGCCAACTAAAAATAAAGTCCGGATCAAAACCCTGACCGGCCATTGCGTAGTAGCCTGCGCCGGAAGCATGGTTCACAGTCAGCACAATCTTAGGCACTCCAGCAGTTGCCATCGCTTCGACAAACCGGGCGCCGGCTCGAATGATCCCCGAATGCTCTGCCTCGGGTCCGACCATGAAACCGGAAACATCTTGAATGAACAATAAAGGTGTTTCGTGCCGGTTGCAGGTCTCAATGAAGTAAGCCACCTTCTCCGCCGATTCTGTATAAATAATGCCGCCAAAACGTGGAGCCTTGCCTCCGGGAACGCGCGTCATGCCACGATTGTTCACAATCAATCCGATCTGGATGCCACGGATTCGCGCATGCCCGGTGATCATCTCCTTGGCATAATCTGCCTGGAATTCGTCGAGATGCCCACCGTCAAGAACGCACCCGAGCAGCTCACGCACGTTGTATGGCTGCCGGTGGTCCTGAGGAAGAATGCGATACAAGTCTTCCGCCGGCCGCGCTGCGTATTCAGCGGCTGTGATCGATACCGCGCACTGCGACTTTGACGGCAACTCAGAGACAAACTCTCTGATTTTCGCAATGCATTCCTGGTCATTTGCGACGCGGTAGTGGGCAACGCCGGAAATTTCGTTATGTGCGCGAGCACCACCCAGCGCTTCATTATCGATCGTCTGTCCCGTCGCCCCTTTGACTAGATTCGCTCCACCCAAGCCCATAAACGATGTGCCTTCAACCATGACGATCGTGTCGGACAACGCCGGCAAATAGGCCCCGCCTGCGATACAAGGTCCCATCACGGCCGAAATCTGAGGCACCTTCAGATAACGACGCATGATCGAGTTGTAAAAGAAGATCCGGGAAGCGCCGTACTGTCCCGGGAAAACGCCACCCTGATAGGGAAGGTTCACCCCGGCCGAGTCGACCAGATAGATGATTGGAACTCGCGAGCGCATGGCAATCTCCTGGGCCCGCAGAATCTTCTTGATTGTTTCCGGCCACCACGAACCGGCTTTAACGGTTGCATCGTTGGCAACGACCACTACCTCACGCTCTGCCACTCGACCAACGGTTGTAACAACACCTGCGCCGGGCGCCTCTCCGTCATACTGATCGTAAGCGACCAATAAGCCGATCTCCTGAGAATAGGAGTCTCTGTCGAGAAGGAGATCTATTCGTTCGCGCGCGGTGAGTTTGCCCTGCTTGTGCTGACGTGCAATCTTCTCAGTGCCGCCCCCCTGACGAAGTTTGTCCTCAAGGCGACGAAGGTCTTCAACAAGTTCACCAAGACGTGTAGGCGATTCTGGAGAGGCTTGAATTCGGTCTGTGGTTGCTGTCAGCGAGTCAGACTTTTTCATGAGCGGCCAGTATATAACAATCCACAGCGAGCAGTGAGTAGGACGCAACGACAAAGGGCCGGACTGGATACTTCCAATCCGGCCCTTGAGTTGAGGTCCAGGCAAGGACCTTATCGGGCCTGGTTTTGTCCCTCGATTTGTAGGTCGTTCTTAACTGAGAACGAACCGAACACGCGGCTCGCAGCCATGTACGCGAGCTGACTGTCCGCCTTGTTACTGACAACGCCCGCGAGGGTAACGTGCCCGCGATTCACCACGATGTGAATGGATGGATTGGGTCCCATTAGATAACGGTGCAATCCAGCGGTGTTCGCGATCGAGCGGTAAGTCTGCGCGCGCACGCGATCGTCGAAGGATGAGAGCGGCAACACCTCAATCTTATTGACTACTCTCGTCACGCCTTCAATTTTCGCTACGCTACGCGCCGCATCCGACCGTGTCGACGGCCGGACAACCTGCCCGTACAAAGTGACTGTCCCACCATCAATGCTATAGGCCAAATTGTCGAAGACCCCGTAGTAGGGGAGCATTCTCAATTGATGCCGTACTTTCTTAGCTAACTGGGTGGTTCCAGCCGCGGGTAATGGTGTCTCCCCATAGACTGCCAGCGGCGCCATTAGCACCAGGGCTGCAAACAAAGCAGCCAGGGTTCGCTTCATCGTTTTCATTCTTTTCTTCTTTTCCCTTTCGTTTCCAGATCGTAATGCCTCGATTTTCGACCTGGTTTTTGTCCGGCCTTTGGATGCTTTTCTACCTCCTTTGTTTGCCCAACAAAGGCCTTAAACATTAAGGAAATCGGCCTTCTTGACGGGGAAACCGCGATTACGGATTACGGCTTGCGGCTTGCTGAAACCACGGATCTCGACTCCATGAAGCCTCAGGATGAGGCGCTGGGAGGTCTTTGCCAATCTGCATTTCGATCTCCGGAACGCGGGGTGTGGCCTGTCCTTTGCCGTAAACTCCTTCGGACCGCCGTTATTGTTTGGGCCTGGGCGGAAACGGTGAAAACACTCTGAAAAACCAATGACTTCGCGTCCAGGTAGTCCGGCGTCCTCTAAGCTGTGGCCGTTCAGGTGTGAATTCCTTATACGAGGGCAGCGTAATTTTTTCTCTGTCTGCGCTCAAACAAAAGGGCTGAGATAATTTCGAAAGAGTTTTCCCGATGAAACGGTGCCCCAAATGTGAATTCATCTATGAGGAAGACCAGCGCCTCTGTGACATGGATGGCGCGGCGCTTATTCATGACCCACGAGCGTTAGTCGACAAGACCGTTCGTCCGGTCAAGCCAGCACCAAGACCTGGATTGAAACTCTTTGGCCAACTCGGAATCCCCCTGGTGATTCTGAGCGTCGTGGCCTTTTATGTATTCGGAATTCAGACTGGCTCACAGAATGGCAATCCGCCATCGGCCAGGATAGTCAACGGATCGGGCTCGGCACCGGACGGTCCTTCGTCCTCGGAAAAGAAAGCCTCAAGCAATCCTGATACGGCAGTCTCTGATGTGCCAACCACGCAAAGCTCCCCCGCCGACGATGGGGAAGGTCCGAAAGCACCCGGCCGATCAGTCTCAAACCAGAACGAGAGTTTCCTTCCAACCGATAACCGCGAGGGCAAGCGGCCAATTAAGTCCGCTTCCGCTTCGCCAACTCCGAGACGTCCATTAATGGGGCCGCGATCACAGATCTCACCGAGGAAAAAAGATTCAAAAGACTCCAGAGTTACGTCCTTCCTAAAAAAGACCGGCCGGCTCCTCAAAAAACCATTTCAACTCTAAGACCCTTAATCGCCTGGGACTTTGACGGGTTGGAGGCCGGCTGTATTATTACGTTCTCAAGCTCTGACAATCGAAGCCGAAGTTTCGCAATCGAACAATCCCATGGTGCAACAAACTGAAGCTGCCCCTTATTACTTTCGCTATATCAATCTCGTTGCGGAAGAGAACATCCTCACTGCGCTAGAAAGCCAATTGGATGAAACGCTTTCATTCCTGAGCGGGATCTCTGAGGAAACATCCCTGCATCGCTACGCACCTGACAAATGGTCCATGCGACAGGTGATGAACCACGTGAACGATGTTGAGCGAGTATTTCTTTTCCGGGCACTTTGGTTCGCCCGCGGTTTCACTGCACCACTGCCCGGTTTCGATCAGGAAGTATCGTCTGCGAAAGCTGATGACTTTGCCTGGTCAAGCCACGTTGACGAGTTCCGCACCGTCCGGCTCGCAACAGTTTCGTTCTTTCGCAATCTTCCGCGGGAGCACTGGCCTCGCACCGGCATCGCAGACGGTAACCCCTTCACGGTTAATGCCCTTGCCCACATTATTGCGGGCCATGTGACCCACCACCGAAATGTGCTCGAGGAAAGGTACTTGTAAAGGACTCGCTTTCCGGCACGCCAATTACGATCCACGAAATCACACGAAGAAACGCCAATAGCATCGTGTTGGCTCAATTTGTTTTCGTGTGATTTAGTGGATACATCTTTTCGTCTCTTCCAAAATTCCGGATAGACCTGAACCGCCTCACACTTTCCCCGTTCATGGATATCTTTACAGATTTGGATCAGAAGTTTTCAAAACTTCGAGATTGACTTCCGTCTTGTCACGCGATTGGTCCTGCTCGACACGTGGCGCAGCGTTTGCCCGTTGCCTATCTCCGGTAGCGAGTTTTGTGAGTCGCTAATAAAACCGAACAGACATTTCCGAGATTTCGGAGGAGTTAAGATATGGCAAAAACGAAGTATGCATTTGCGAGCACAGTTGTATTGTTGCTCGCACTAGTGACGGCAGCTCTGGGCCAAACGAGCAAGGGTTTTCTTGCAGGCAACATTGCTGATCCTAACGGCGCCGCCGTTGCAAGCGCGACGGTGAAGGCTACGAACACAGCGACGGGCGTTTCGCGCGAAACGACTTCGCAGTCCGACGGCAGCTACCGGTTCGATGCAGTCGATCCCGGACCTTACAAGGTTGAAGTAAGCTCCGCCGGTTTTAAGTCTGCGACCCGCGACGTTGTGATCGCAGCCACACAAACCAGTGAAGCTTCATTCCAGCTCGAAGTTGGCAACCCCAATGAGGTGGTCACGGTAACCTCGGGTGGTGTTATCGAATTGCAGACTCAGGATGGCGCTCGGATCAGCACGCTCGAGACGCGGCAGATCACTGAGCTTCCCGTTCAGGGCCTCAATCCCGTCAACCTCGTATTCACTCTTCCCGGCGTAGTCGATCCTGGTCCCCTCGCGGGGGGCTTTGTGCAGGGAACGGAGTTTTCTGTAAATGGGCTTCGCGCACGCGCTAACAATCAATTGATCGATAGTCTGGATAACAACGACAACTCAATCACGGGTCAGTTTTATCAACCTGTATTGCGCGACGGTTACAGCGAAGTCACTGTGCTCAACAGCGACTACTCAGCGGAATATGGACGGGCCGGAGGCGCGGTGGTGAACGTCATCACACGGAGTGGGACGAACGAATTCCACGGCTCTGTGTATGACGTCATTATTCCCAGCAAATTGGCAGCCCTCTCTCCCTTCGAGAAAGCAGGCCTGGGGTTAACAAAAAAACCGGTGACGATCGAAAATGACTATGGCTTTTCGTTTGGCGGACCAATCAAGAAAAACAAACTCTTCTTCTTCAGCACAATTCAGTGGTCGCCATTCCGTGCGGGCGGCGTGACCTCGTCACCCGCAGTGCCGACAGCAGAAGGCTTTGCTACGCTGCGCAGCCTGTTCCCGGCTGGCGCGAGCGCGAACCTGGACCGCTATCTTGCAACAGTAGGAGATCTACGCGGCACAACTCGAGTCTTCAACGTGCCGTTAGGAGGTGCCCGCCCAAGCATTCCATTTGGAACGGCAACGAGAACAAGTTCGCAACCTGTCGACGATACACAGTACCTGTTTCGCGTCGACTGGACGCCAAACTCAAAGGACAGCATTGGAGTTCGTTACCTGGCCGATAAGCAGCTGTTCGCAAACCAGGTGCCGCAGTTTTCTACACTTCAGTTTCCCGGAACTGAAGTGGACGTGCCCAGCCTGATTCAGAATGCCTTCATCAGCTACACGCGTAACATCTCGGCAAGCACAACAAACGAATTTCGTTTCGGCTACGGGCGCTTCAACGTGCTCTTCAACTATCGCAATGAAGAGCTGCTGAGCGCGCCGCCCCAAGTCCTTTTCGGCGGTAGCGCATCGCGCGTAACCGGCATCGGTCCTGATGCAACATTTCCACAGGGCCGGATTTTCAACAACTGGCAGTTTCAGGACACCATATCTCACACCGTCGGCAACCACACCTTCCGCGCGGGATTTGATGTAATGACGCAACGAGCCAAACAGTTCATCCCGATCAATACGCGAGGAAGTTTCACGTTTACTAACAGCGCGGCCTCCGGTGAGACACCAGCCTTTCCGGCATTCGGCAACTTCGTTGACAACTTCTCAGGCACGTCTGGCACGTTTGCGTCCAAAGTTTTCGGCGACAACGTCGACCATCCAAATGTGGTCAACCAGGCCTACTTCATCAACGACAACTGGCGAGCCCGTTCGAATCTGACACTGAATCTCGGATTGCGCTACGAGCTTTACGGGGTGGCTCAAAACGCCGCCCGCTTCCCGGCATTCTGTGGATTTGGTGTGCCGTTGACTACTCGCTGCGAAGTTAAGCGCGACAAGAATAACTTTGCTCCCCGCGTGAGCTTTGCCTACACACCGAAGTTTGGCAGGCGCTTGTTTGGGGAAGATCAAACGGTGATCCGCGGCGGATTTGCCGTGAACTATGACATCTACTTCAATAACATCCTGAGTAACACGGTCGCCTCTTCACCTAACGCGATTGGGATCACTACTCGTGGCGCTACCGTCGGAGGCCGTGGTTTCGCAAATGCCACCAGCACGCTGCCGAATATCGCGCCCGATCCGAATCCGCTAGCGACGGTGTCGACCGTCACACAAAACCTCCATAACCCGAAAACGTTTGTATGGAACATCGGAATACAGCGACAACTTCCGTGGGGAGTGCTTTTTGACGTAGCTTACGTCGGCTCGCGGGGAATCCATCTATTCCTGAACGAGGAATTAAATCCCCTCAATCCGGCTACTGGCCTTCGCATTCACCCGGAGCGTGGTCCCATTCAGCCGCGTACAAACGCAGGCGACTCGGTTTACCACTCCCTGCAGACGCGCGTTGAGCGGGGATTCCGGAACAACCTGCTTTTCCGCTTTGCCTACACCTGGTCCAAGGCGATCGATGACGTCAACAGCGAAGTGTTTGTCACGTCTGGTGGCAGCAGTCGAACCTCGGATCTATTGAACCTGTTCGGCGGGCGCCGCGCAGATCGTAGCGTCGCCAGCTACGATGTGCCACACGCTGCGTCCTTAACTTTCCTCTACGATATTCCTTCGCTATCGGAAAATCGTTTTGTGAAAGGGCTTACGAGCGGCTTCACGTTCTCCGGCATTTACAGAGTTCAGTCTGGAGCGGTCGAGACTGCTTATTTGAGTGGCTTTGACATCAACGGTGATGGAGTGGCAACTAACGATCGGCCGGCGCTGAACAATCTCAATGCGCCGCGCAATTCAGTGGCCATCTTCAATGACCTTTGTGATGTTCCCTCGCCAACCGGATACTGCACGAACGACTTCGTGACGCCGATCGCGTTGAGCGATGCCCGTTTCGTTGTTGATCCCGCAATCCGCACGGGACTGGTTGGCCGCAATACGCTGCGGGCGCCATTCCTGAATCGACTCGATCTCAGCTTGACCAAGGCCATCAAGGTTCCCTTCACGCCGTGGGAAAGCGACAAGTTCGAGATACGGGTTGATTTCTTTAACGTCCTGAATCACCCGATCTTTACCTGGGACGCTGCAAGCGTTGGTGGAAACAGCGATGGCGATGTTTTCAATACCTTCTTCAACCAGCCGGAACTGAATGGTGGTCCAAACACCACACTGCGCAGCTACCGCTCGGGAAGAATCCAACTCCGTTACTCGTTCTAAGGGGGGTTCAAGGTCTAAAGCCTGGTAGCGAAGTTTATTGGCAGCAACAACAAGGGCGGGCCCGCAAAACGGGCCCGCCTTTCTTTTGAAAGCTCTTCTTTCGCAACGCAGAGGTCGTGGGTTCGAGTCCCATCTGTCCTATTCGTTCAAGTAGCGAAAGGGCTATATTCGCACGCCAGGCGTCTACACGGAATCCTCCTTTCGCTTGATTGCGGGTTGAACCCTCCGCGAACTTGATTGACCTCTGAACCCGAACTTAGAACGGCGTGGCAGCAAGGCCGCAAAGAACTCTTCTATCCGTACGGCCAAACGTACGTCCAAACGCTTGGTGAGCAGGATTAGGAATAGCGGATCAGCGATCACGCTGCTAGAAGGATCAACGCGCAATACATATCAAGTGGAGGAAGCTCCGGAGAAACCGCCTTGGAGGAGCCAAACCGATCATTGATCATTACGAAGGAGGGGCTTTGCCTCAAAAGCCACAAAGAGGCACAAAAGTTTCTATAAATTGCTTGCGCTTCTTGTGCTTCTTTGCGGCCTGACATGCTTATGGGAGAATAGCAGAATATGGAGGGTTCTTTAAACAAGCGAGATGGGCATTAACCTTGGAAGGGGGGTGGAAGTGATGATGATACTCAGCCCATCGCGGCACATGCACAGTTGGCACGCGAAGTATCCTTCCGATTTGGCAACCAACCATAGATTACATGCAGATCCGGCGCCTTCCTAACAAAGCGATATCTCTCGTTAACAATCTCTGCTTGTCGAAACCAGCCAAAAAATAAAAACAGATCGCCGACAGTAACGCCTTGGTTTTCTAGGTAACCTGGAAGACAATTATACAATTCTAGACAGTGTTGATCGTGGTCAAGAATTCGTTCTTGACGCAGATGAATATCCCGAGGCAATACCATGGGTACATGAGCTAATGACACTAGCCGCCACATAATTCGTTGGAGGTGAGCGCGGGATCGCGCTTTTCTCAACTAGCTTCGCCCGGTGCATGTTGCGTGCCACCTCCCGCACCGCCTGAACTCAACCGTTCGGCGTCTTAAATATGACCTCTAGGCAGCCTCGAGTTTACGATCCAGACAAAGTTGGCCCAACGGATAGATGTCTCCGCTGCTGGGTTCCCCATGGTGACCGGGTCAACTACTGTGAGAATTGTGGCAAAATCGGGCTGGCCTCACATTATTGGGACTTCGACCATACTTACTATTGCGTGAATCACCCGACGGTTCGGACTCGTGAGTTTTGTGGCCTTTGCGCAGAACCAGTGTGTAGCCAATGTCGAGAACGACGCACAAAGCCACTTTCTTCGCCCTCCCCTATTCCATGGTGCTTCACCTGTGTTCGTACCGCGGGCGCAACAGAGGAACGATTCTTAGAAAAACTCGCTACGTCCGGGACGTGTGCAAAGCACGCGGACCAGCCCTCGCGTTTCGCGTGTAAATCTTGCGTTTTGCCACTTTGTGCAGCGTGCGCTTACTATCACGTCATTGGTATCTTTCGCCGAAGGCATGGCGAGGGTCCGTATTGTCTTACGTGTTTTCGATTCTCGCGTGTAGCTTCCGGCCGTCGCGGTAGGCGATCAGGGACAACACTCGTGGCTTAACGCGACGCCGAACAAATCGTCTCCGCGTTTCTTTAGCAGTAACGCAGCTGGAAACCACGTCCGCCTTTCTCCTCCTATGTGGGGACCATCTTGAAACGAGCATGCACTTGAGAGAATCTATGCAGCAAGAGGACAGGATAGGAAAGTCATGAACGCTCCGGAGTCTCATCACGAAACAGCCTCGACCGCCCCTGCGGAAAGGGTAAATGAGTCTGAAATGCTCGTAGTCACGCCTGGAGAGAAACAAAACGGCGATGTGTCCAAGCAGTACCAAAACCGAGAGGATTTAGAGAAGGCGTACAGCGAGGCGAAAAAATCGGAGGCGCGGCTGCGAAAGATCCTCGATACGATTCCAACGCTGGCGTGGTGCAATTTGTCGGATGGCTCCAACGAGTTTGTTAACCAGCGATGGTGCAACTACACGGGTCTCTCTTCCGAAGAAGTAAAGCGCGTGGGGTGTAAAGTCGCAATTCATCCCGAAGACCTGCCGAAGTGGCTGGACGAGTGGCGGACGCTAGTAGCTTCTGGGGAAGGAGGCGAAATCGAAGCGCGCCTCCGCCGTCACGATGGAGCCTACCGCTGGTTCCTCATCCGAGTAGAACCCTTGCAAGACGAGTCCGGCGAGATTGCCCGATGGTATGGAACCAATACCGACATTGACGACCTCAAGCAGACGGAAGAGAAGTTGCGGCAAGACGAACGGGAACTTCGCCGGATTACCGATGCCATACCACAGACCATTGTCATACAGGATCCGGCCGGCACTCCAATCTACGCGAACCAGGCAGTGCTCGACTATACCGGCCTCACGATGGAAGACGTGATCGCATCAGACTTTCGCAAAAAAATCTTTCATCCGGAAGACCTCGCGAGGCTGCGGGAGGAACGCCAGGCGGCCCTTTCACGCGGTCTCCCTTTTGAAATCGAACAACGAGCCCTGAGGAAGGATGGTCAGTATCGTTGGTTTTTGATCCGTTACAACCCGTTCCGGGATGAACAAGGACGCCTCATACGCTGGTACGCGACGGGAACCGATATCGATGATCGAAAGAGGG
Source organism: Pyrinomonadaceae bacterium (assembly GCA_035644135.1). Classification (GTDB taxonomy): domain Bacteria; phylum Acidobacteriota; class Blastocatellia; order Pyrinomonadales; family Pyrinomonadaceae; genus PSRF01. The sequence continues at coordinate 1,380 of DASQPD010000018.1, read as the reverse complement.
CCGAAGACAGGACGCGAAACGAAAACGTCGCGTTACGGGAAGAAATCGAACGCTCTTCGATGTTCGAAGAAATCGTTGGCTCTTCCGCAGGACTGCGTCAAGTGCTGGCGCAAGTGTCAAAAGTAGCTCCCACTGATTCTACAGTCCTGATATTAGGTGAGACCGGGACCGGAAAAGAATTGATTGCTCGCGCGATTCACAATCTGTCCAAGCGCTCGACCCGCGCCTTCATTCGAGTAAACTGCGCGGCTATTCAGCCTGCGCTGGTTGCCTCCGAACTTTTCGGCCACGAGAAGGGCTCCTTCACAGGAGCATTTCAGCGGCGTCTGGGACGCTTTGAATCGGCTGACGGAGGAACGGTTTTCCTCGATGAAGTTGGCGAACTCCCACCGGAGACACAGGTTGCGTTGTTACGAGTTCTGCAGGAGCGGGAATTCGAACGAGTCGGTGGAAGTCAAACAGTTTCGGTGGATGTACGAGTACTCGCGGCTACAAATACCTACTTGAGTGCAGCCGTGGCTGAAGGCACCTTCCGACAGGATTTGTTCTACCGCCTCAATGTTTTCCCGATTCGAATACCGGCACTGCGTGAGCGCGTTGACGACATTTCGTTGTTGGTCGAATACCTGATCGATCGTTACGCCCAAGCAGCCGGCAAAAAGATTCGAACCATAGATAAGGGAACCCTGGACCTGTTCCAGACTTATGACTGGCCCGGCAACGTTCGCGAGTTACAAAATGTAATCGAACGCGCCGTGATTCTGAGCGATGGGGAAACCTTTCGTGTAGATGAAACCTGGCTAACGCCAGTTACTCCCAAGGCGGCCGCGACGAGTGTTCCACTGGTCGCGAACCTTGTAGACCATGAAAGAGAAATGATCGAGAGCGCGCTGCAGGAGGCGGAGGGGCTCATCTCCGGTCCGACTGGCGCCGCCACCAAGCTGGGCATTCCCAGGCAGACCCTCGAATCAAAGATCAGGAAACTTGGTATTAACCGACACCGTTTTAAGACCATATAAATCTCTCTCCTTAGTTCTATCAAGTTATCTCACCGTCCACTCAAAGCTTGTCGCTTTGACTCTCGCACCTCGTCGGCCACACACCATTGCTCCAAATAAACGCGGCCGGCTACGGTCGATTGCAAGCCGAAGTTTCAGCAAACGCCGAAAAAGCGGCCTCGAGTTCAAGCACGAAGGCCCGTGATTTAAGGAAATCGCAAATGGCACTCAGCATGCACCTGCTCAAGTTTGGAACCCAGGACAAAACGAAAATGACGTTAAGGATCGAGAAGGATGTCTTATGAAGAACAGGCTTGTTGTTAGGAATAGAAACGTGCTCAAGAGAAATGCGCTGCGTTTCGCCGTGGCTCTCCTGGTAGCG
>DASQPD010000017.1:0-3901 GCA_035644135.1 Pyrinomonadaceae bacterium | reverse complement strand
GCACAGGAGCGGGAACGACGTAGGAAATTTTTGATGACGCACGCAAATCTCGCCCGAGCAATTCTAATGCACGAAAATAGGGAGCGCGGAAGGTTCGAAAAATCCGGGGCCATGACGGCCCCGGAAAGTTTTCCAGCGATGCTCAAAACGTTATTGGACGGTCGTTTACTGAACGTTCAACGCTATGTCGTCAAGAACGAATGAGGTTTGCAGGCTCGTGTCTTCAGTTCCAATGAAACGGATCTTAACGGTCTGACCCTTGAAGCTGAGGACGCTGAACGTGTGCTGCTGATATCCGGCAGCTTTGTTCAGGTTGGAGAAAGAGCCCAACGTGCCAATTACGGTGTTGGCACTGTTGAGGACCTGGACTGTCAACACATCAAACGCGGTGTTCGTGGTGGTTTCCGCAGTGTCAATATGCAACCAGAAAACCAGGTTCGCGGTGATCGCCGTGGAAGGAATAGTCACGGTTTGAGTGGCGGAGTCGGTGTGGCTGGTGCCGTAGCCATCAAGCCAAGCGTCCCAGCTTCCGGTATGTGCAGGTTCTGAAGCGGAGTTATTGAGCACGCCGGCCGTGAGCGTCCAGGGTGAGGCCGCGCCGGTTTCAAAGCCGCCGTTGACGATGAGGTTCGTTGTGCCGCCGCCAGAGGGGTTGATTGTCAGACTGATGGTGGTGGTGTGAGACAGAGTTCCGGAAACGCCGGTGATAGTAATTGTGGATGTCCCGGTGGTCGCGGTAGAACTTGCCGTGAAAGTTAAAACGCTGGTTGAGGTCGTCGGGTTGGTGCCGAAGGCGGCTGTAACGCCGGACGGCAGAGCCGAGTTCGAGAGCGTCACGCTACCCGTAAAGCCGCCAGACGGCGTAACCGTAATCGTGGAGTTGCCGCTGCTTCCCTGCGTCACGCTCAAGCTGCTGGGCGAAGCCGAGAGTGAGAAGTTTGGCGTCGCTGTGGCATTCACCGTCAATGAAATTGACGTTGTATGGCTCAACGTTCCTGACGTGCCGGTGATCGTTACAGATGACGTTCCGGTGGTTGCGGTTGAGCTTGCAGTGAAAGTCACAACGCTGGTTCCGGTTGTCGGATTCGTGCCAAAGCTGGCGGTAACGCCTGAAGGCAAAGCCGATGTCGAAAGCGACACGCTTCCGGTAAATCCGCCAGACGGAGTAACGGTGATCGTAGAGCTGCCGCTGCTTCCCTGCGTTACGGTCAAGCTGCTGGGTGAAGCGGACAATGAGAAGTTTGGACCGGACACAACCGGGAAATTGACGCAATTATTCGCGGAGTTGGAGAATTCCAACTGGATTGTATAAGTGGTGCCGTTGGCGGTATACGAACCTTGCTGGCCGTTGCAGATATCGCCAATTTCGCCATTGGTCATGTCATACCACGCCAGCGGCGCGGCGAAGGTCGTCGCGATGCCCACATCCGCATCTGTCATGGCTTCCACTAACTCGTGGCTGGTAACCGACGTATAGTTGCCGAACACTGTCGATGTACCGCAACCGGTCGAGCAACCGCTGCCCGCCTGCATGTCCGGCAATACGCCGTAAAGAACATGCTTCGAGTTAAGCGTGCTCGAAGTGGTGCCGTGATACGCGCAGAATCCGCCGGCCTGGCAGCTATTGCTGCCGCCTTGTGAGATCGTCTTTCCCGGTGGGAAATAGATCATATAAAGGGTGTTCGGGTTACCTAGGGAATCCAGAACAGGTGCGGGCAGATGTCCCGCATTGATCTGGGCCAGAAGTTCTGACTGGATCTGCGTGTCCGTGATGGTGGACCCGTTGTTGCCCGCTGCCGGAACAATCTGAAACAGTCCGGCGAACGTGCCGTTCCCGAAGGTTTGACCTGTGCCGCCTGAAACAGGCGTGTTGTACTGCTGCAGCAGACTAATGAGTCCGGTGCTGGTGATGTCAGCAAAAAAATTGCCCATGGTCGGCGAGGAAGATCCAGCAACTTGTGCGTTGTAGGAACCGCTTCCGTACAGTACCTGAATCACCTGGACGTTGGAAATGATTGGCCCACCAAAGTAAGTAAGGTGCGCGCCTGCAGGGGCCGCGAAACCTATGATTCCTCCGGTCGTGTTGGGGTCGCGCCACGGAACACCATGACGCAAAGGCTGGAGAGTCACAACAGGCTGGACCTGAGGCGAATTCCCGGCATCCTGGCCTGGGCTATTGGGCTGTAAAACCTGCGCCATTGTGGGCAGGGTTAGGAAAATCAAAATAAGAAACATCAACAACGCTGGACCGCGAGACAATCGGGACATTCTTTGCTCCTTGTTCAGTCTGATAAACGTTCATTCAAATCAACGTTCTTTTACTTTTGCGATTTAGAGATAGTTGAAGCCAAAAAATAGCGGAATGAGATTTACTAAACTGCAATCGCTCTGTTCACAAAAGAAACATCCACGCGGAGTGACGTCGTCCTGAACATTCTTGATCTCCTGAATCCGGGTTGGTATTTCTGATTGATCTGAACAACGTGGTTGAAAATGTGCATGCTGAAAAGCGGTTTCTGAAAACGCGTGCTTTGACCGTTCGTCTTCAAGGGACCCTATACGGTCCCCTTTATCGAATGTCGTAAATAGTACAAGACCAGCAGTGACTCTGCCGGAAAATTTTTAGTACAGTGTCCCAGTCCGCCACCCTCGTTCCGTTTTGGAACTTTAGTAAGCCGACCCTCAATCCAGCTAAGTACCTGAATCACGATTCAGTCTTGCCCGATGATCATCACGGCTGGTCTTGCCAGATTATGATTCGCGGTCTTGCCGATCATAATTTCCTGGTCTTTGTCCTGCCTGCCCAGAGAAAATTTCACTCTTTCATCTGCGATCATCCGCGTAAATCTGCGGCGAAAGGTTTTGATTTTCTTTTCCGGCGATTTTGGCAATCATGGCAATCATGGCAATTCTGGCAATTTGCCATCCTGACCGAGCCTTAACCGGAAACCCAGCGCCCACGGGCGCGGAACAATGGTAGCCCGCCGGTAGGGCGGGGTAAGGGTCAAACAAGAATAAGGGTCAAACAAGAAATGGAGCGCCGTAGGTGCGACACATATTGCCGTAGGTGCGACACATATTAACGATGACGAAAGTCAAAATTGCAATATGTGTCTGATGCCCCAGACTCACGCAAAGCTAGGGCGAACATCGCCTTCACGGTTCATGGCATCTAAATATCGATGCCGCAAAGAGAAAAAATTTTGGTGGTATCCCACAACCCTCGTTTGGCGGATGTCCGCAGAAGAGTACTGGAAAAGGCAGGATTTGAGGTTATCGCTGCGAACGATTCACAGGCTGCGGGAAAGACTTGTGCGGAGCATAATCCGCGTTTGGTAGTGATTGGACATTCAGTCTTGCCCGCCGACAAGCGCCGGGTCTGGGCAGAAGTCCGGGAGCAGTGTCAGATCCCGGTTGTGGCCCTGCAGAAGGAAGGCGGGCCCGAATTCATGCCGCCCGCTTTCTTCCACGAATCTCCTCCTGTCCCGGATGACCTCTTGGGAGATGTCATGCCAGTTCTGCGCCGCCTCCATTGAATACTTTGCGCAGACTCACGTTATTATTCAGTCCCGCTTTGAGCTGGACGCGTGGTAGTAGCCCGCCGTAGCACCCAGCGAAAATTAGCATTTTTAATTCATTTCCAATAAGCGTCCAACTGGGTTCCCGCTAAAGTCTTTGTTCGCCTACGATTTCTTCCGGAAGGAACATTTCCCCCGATGTTCAAACAAAGCTTGATGCTTTCTCTTGTCTTGCCCGCGACCCATTTTCCTGGCATTCGCGACGAAGCCACACCCGTCTTGATTGAATGCTATTGTGCGTTCTGCGGAGGCCTGATTGGCGTTAGTGCGGAACGGGCTGTTCTGGATATCGCCCGTCAGAAACACGTATGTGTCGATCAGGC
>DASQPD010000016.1:0-26391 GCA_035644135.1 Pyrinomonadaceae bacterium | reverse complement strand
AGGACATGGTGATGCTCCTCTGTCTGTTTATGATCGTGTCGCAACGTCATTCTAACAGTCAGGTTCATCGCCATGTCTTTTCTTTTCCAAAAAACCTGACCACCCATGGAGTTTTGCAAGAGGCTCCCTAAATTCTAAATTCTATAAATTCTAAATTCCTACGGGATCTCCAAGCGCGAGCGATCGACTTTAAACCCGTTGAGATTTCCCAGCGCTCCAAGTGCCAGCGATTCCGTAGTGAAGAAGGTACGCGCAACTTCCTGGGTGTCTTCCGGTGTGACAGACTGGATCCGTTTGATAATTTCATCGGGGGTGATTCGGCGTCCGTGGATGATCTCCTGACGTGCCAGGGCGCTGGCTCGCGCACTGGATGACTCGAGACTCAGCAAGATCGATGAGATTGCCTGATCTTGCGCAATTCTTAATTCCTCAGGGGTAACACTCTCTGCAACCACGCGGCGCAGTTCGTTAATTGAGAGATCAAGCACTTCATCCATGTGCTGCGGCGACGTTCCGGCATAGATCGTAAAGACGCCGACGTCGGAGAAGGTGCTGCCGCCGGCGCCCACTGAATAGGCGAGACCCCGTTCTTCTCGAATTCTTTGCCACAAGCGGCTGGAAGTACCACCTCCAATGACTGATGCCAGGAGGCTGGCTGCATAGCGATTTTCAGCACGGGCTGAAGGCCACGGCGCCGCGATAATCAGATGCGCCTGTTCGAGTTCGGTTTTTTGTTCGATCAGAATCGGAGCAGCGGCCGATGGTGAGTCTTCACCCGTACCCGTTCCATTTCTTGCGCCGCACCCGTCAAACGCGCGTCCCACCAGTTCCACCAGCCGGTCGTGGTCTATATTGCCGGCGGCTGCGATCACCAGATTGCCATAGGAAAACTCACGCGAGTGGAAGGTGAAAATTGTCTGGTGATCAAATGTCCCAACCGTCTCTTTGGTTCCTTCAATTGGCCGACCCAACGGATGATCCGGAAAGTAGGCCGCGTTAAAGACTTCCCCGAGCAATTCATCGGGCGTGTCCTCGACCATCTTCATTTCTTCAAGGATTACCATTCGTTCGCGCTCGAGGTCTTCCTGCGCAAAACGTGGATGGGAAATGATGTCCGTCAACAAATCGACGGCCTGAGTGAGTCCGGTATCCGCAACCTTTATAGCGAACCCGGTCATCTCATGGGTGGTGTAGGCGTCGAGATGTCCCCCCAACCGATCTGATTCAATGGCAATGTCATGGGCAGTGCGGCGTGTCGTGCCCTTGAAGACGGCATGCTCGATAAAGTGGCAGATTCCGTTCAGTTCAGGTGATTCGTGGCGCGATCCGCGCCGGACCCAGATGCCGGCAGTTACCGACCGCAATCCGGGCATGTGTTCCGTAAGAACCGCGATACCGTTGGGAAATCTGGTGAATCTGACTTCGTCTATCATTTAATCTCGGGAACAATAACTACACAAATAAGCCGGTGAATTCGCATCCTAACACGCGGGAAAACAGGCGGCAAAGCCGGCCCGGAAAAGGGGTAGGGTCATGTTTTGGGTTTTTTGCCGGTACTCCGTGTCCTCCGTGTCTTCGTGGTGGAATATGACGAGGAAACCGCTCACCACGGAGACACGGAGGACACAGAGATGGGAGCGAGAACCGAAAACTTGACACCAACCCGGAAAGGGCCGAAATTGCAGCAGTTTTCGGTCGAATCGCCGCCTGACCGAGCCCCGGTCTGAATCACGCCGCCGGGGTTACGCTTTCTCAGACGGAGCAAACACCCGGACGTGCCAGCGAAAAAACAGGTCCGAAACCCCTACAGGCACTGCCGGGAGGCTTATTTTCACGGGTGATTTGCTTGACAGTTCTTCTCGGCATAGCTGAGAATGGCCAGTACTTAAGGTTCCGGTAAGTCTCCTAGCCTGAACCAGTTCGCCCTTTTCAACCAGCAGTGATTCGCTGGCGGAGAAAAGGAATGAACCAATTGAGACTTCTTTCCAGATTGAACCGACCAAAACAGATGCGCTTGTCGGCAACGCAGACGTGTTCGTCTGGTGAACGCTTGTGCCTTGGGAAGTTCGCGCTTGGAGGTCCTCCGCAATGAAAAGAGCAGCAGGTTTTCTCTTGTCCCTGATCGTGTTTTCCTCGGTGGCGGTAATGGCTTCGCCGCCGCCCGGTAAAGCGACATTCGCCACGGTCACAGGCTCAGTACGAGACAACAAAGGCAATCCGGTTAGTGGAGCGCTGATTTCATTTATACGAGAAGGAGCGCGGAAGGTCATTCGCGAAACGAAAACGGCCGCCGATGGCAGTTTCACTGCAACTATCTCCCCTGGCCGGTATGGAATCAAGGCCATCGCTGCCGGGTTCAGTGAAGTCGTGTTCTCATCGGTCGAGGTGCGGGCGTCGCAGGAATTGATCTATCGCTTCAATTTGGAACCGGTTGGTTCGGGCAGAACGTTGCCTGAGCGTCGCAAAGATCGCGACGATGTGAAGTGGACGCTGCGTTCAGCACAAACGCGCCGTTCCATCTTCCAGGCGCAGGAGGGCAACAACGAAACGGTCCAGGCTGTATTGGATGGCGAGGAAGGAACCGAAACAACACCTGCAGAGGAAACGGAATCAAGCAACGCCGGCAAACGGGTCCAGGGAGTGCTGGAGAGCTACGTTGCGAGCAACTCTTTCGCGCCGCCTTTCGCGGGGCTCAACTTCGCTATCGCTACACCTGCGTCCGAACATGTGGAATTGATCTTTGCCGGGCAAACAGGCATTGGTCCAAATGCACCGGAACGTTTCGAAGCGACGGGACGTTTCAGACCAAATGGCCGTCACCGCCTTGGCGTTACCGCTGCCGCTGCTCGTTACGGTCAGCCGCTATGGATCACCGGAGCCGCTACTGAGTCACCGACTTTTGGCCAGGTCTCGTTACGCGCTATCGATGAATGGATCGTGCGTGATGGAATAGTGATCCTGCTGGGCGTTGATTATTCGCGCTTTATCGGCGCGGGAGGCGCTCATGCGATCTCTCCTCGCATCGGAGTTCAATTTGACGCTAATGCACGCACCCGCTTGCGAGCTGCCTACGCTCCGGGTGGAGACGAAGACTCAGTGCAGAGTGTCGCTTCCTTCGAAGACGGCGATGTAGTTTTCAGTCAGCCTTCCAGCCGGCCGACTGCGTTTGTCGACGGCCGCGCCGTCATGGAACGCAGCCATCGGTTGGAATTTGGAGTTGAAAGAGTTCTCGATGAGAGATCGACCCTTGAGGCCACGGCATTTTACGATACGACCACTGGACGCGGAGTAGGCTTGCTCAGTACCCCTCTATCGGCTTTCTCCGGACCAGCGGGTGAGCACTTGGGTAATGTGGCAAATCAGGAGGGGGCTGCCAGAGGAATGCGGCTCGTTTACACCAGGCGGCTGAGCCGGGTGTGGACGGCATCCGCGGGCTATTCCTTCGGCCGTGGCCAACGTTTGTCCGCGGAGGGTTTTTCGAATCCTGCTGAGATTTTCAATAACGGATTCTTCCAAACCGGCGCCCTGCAACTGGCAGCCGGATTTCACACTGGCACTCAGGTCCGCACCGTTTTGCGCTTTTCTCCGGACGCGACTGTTTTTGCTATCGATCCATTCGCCGGGCGATTAGGCGTTTATGATCCTTCACTGAGTATTCAGGTGACGCAGGAGCTACCAAGCTTCGGTCTTCCTGTTCGGGCCGAGGCAGTTATCGACGCACGAAACCTGTTGGACGCGCAGGCCAGCACGGAAAACGGAGAGGTACTCACGCAAGTTGGCACTGGCCGCCGCTCAGTCCGGGGCGGCATCCTGGTAAGGTTCTAGGGGAGGTGAGAACGAAGGAAAGAAGGGAACCGCTCCTTCCTGGAATCGCCCCCTTTTCTTTCCAGCCCGACAGTCGTTGTCCAAAATCTCGGAAAATTCCGAAAAGATGGATTGTTGCGATGCGGGCGCTAAGGCCTCAACCCCAGCCGAGTAGCTAGGAACGGCCAGATCACGGTGGTGAATGAACTTGCCTGCGTTTGATTTACTTAACTGGTCCAGACCCTGGGTACGCAAGTCCAAGTTGGAACATACCTTGCTTGTTCAGAACTGATTTGGGTTCCTTTAACGTCTTTTGGGTTTAGAACTTGTGAAGAGGTCGGTACTTACAACTCAGACCTGGATCTTATTAATCGGCGCGGCCTTGCTGGTTGCGGCGGGAGTGCTTAACTTCACCCAGCGTGCGCGGCGCGAAACTCCGCCATGGGACGGCGTAACCTGGGTTGACACGAAGCAGGGAGTAATTGCCGAGGTCGTTGCCCGAAACACCTCCGGCGCGCGCGCCTGGCTGCTGCCGGGCGATCACCTGGTGGGCATTAGCGTTGATGGCGCCAAGGCCGAAGAGATTGTGCATGCGCGAGACGTGCAGATATATCTCGACGAAGCTCGTGTTGGCGGCCAAATTCACTACTCAATTGAGCGACCCTCATATCCGCCGGAAAGCCGCTACTACACGGCGGATCTCGATAATCTGGATGCCATTCCCAGTTGGACACCAAGAGATCTCTACATCAACCTCATCGGGATCGTTTATCTGATTGTCGGTTTCTTTGTTCTGTTTCGCCAAGGTGGACGTGCGCCCTTTGTTTTACATTTCGCCACCTGGTGCCTGACCGCATTTGTTCTGCACTTCTACACTCCGGTAGGTAGCTATCGCGACCTCGACCTCGCAGTGGCGTTCCTGCGCAACGCGGCATTCATAATGTTTGTGCCGCTCTTCGTCCATTTCTGCGCGAGATATCCATCTCGACAGCAGCTGTTCAACGAACGACGGTGGCTGGGTGTGTTGCTCTATGTTCCGGCAATCCTCTTGCTCGGCATGGCGGCAGTCGTCTTCCTGCGCAACGTCATTACTCCACTCATTCCGGGGCTTCACACGGTTGCACCCCTATCTGAATCTTTCGTCGGCTTTTTCTACAAGCTGAGCTTTGGCCATTTTCTGGTTGGGCTCATTGCCAGTGCCTTCCTCCTCGTGCGTACGCTTGTCAGGGCCAGGAGCACCGTCGTTCGGCAGCAGATGAAATGGGTCGTGTGGGGTTCGCTGCTGGCGATCGCGCCTTTCACTTTGTTGTATGGCGTCGGATACCTGCTGGGGGCACAAAGCGATCCCTGGTTGATCGATGCCGCCGTGTTGCCGCTCATCTTGATCCCGCTGGCATTCGGCTACTCGGTTGTGCGCTACCGGTTGATGGATGTCGAGCTCGTTGTTCGCCGGGTGTTTGTTTATGCGCTGACCACCCTGGCAATTGCCTTGATGATTGGTTCGGTGGTTTACCTGGCTGGCCTTTACGCCCTGGGTAGTGACGAAGGATTCACTTCCGGTGAGATTACGCTCCGCGTCGTTGTCGCTATAGTGGCCATGGCCGCGATCGTCATGGTGGCGGGACCCGTCAAGACCTTCCTTCAGGAACGCGTGGATCGCCTGTTCTACGGCGAGCGTTACGATTTGCGACATAGTCTGCTCGACTTTGGCCGGACGCTATCCGCCACCACCGCGCTCGATCCCTTGCTGGACTCGCTTGTCAGCAGGTTGCAGCAGGTGATGAATGTCGAGCGCATCGCCATCTTCATAGAAGACGGAAAAACCGCCTCCGGTTACAGGGCGGCGCGCGCTGCGGGACTTTCTGAACAGATTATTGTGCCGCCTGATTTCCGCGAAATGATTCGCATTCGCTCTGCTGAAATGGGGGTTGTGCGCGCAGACGATCTGGATCTAACGGCCGAGTCGACTAATTTCGTGCGCCGCACGCTTCATTACTACGTTCCCTGTGTTGTACGTGGGCGAATGGTTGCGGTTATTGGCCTCGGACGCTCCGCCGATGGGGCACTCCTTTCCTCGGAAGACGTCGAAATACTGCGAACGGTTTCCGGCTATGTGGCGGTGGCGATCGAGAACAGCCTGCTCTATCAGGAGCAACAAACGCGCGCAGCGGAATTGAAACTCCTCAAGGAGTTTAACGAATCGATCGTCGAATCAATCAACGTCGGATTGCTGGCTGTCGACCTCGAGGGAAAAGTAACGCACCTCAATTCGGCACTCGAACATATTTTGGATTTGCGGCGGGATGCCGCGCTGGGCCGGCGAGTCGAAGATCTCTTCGCGGAGGACTTCCCGGAAACGCTTTGGCAGGTGCTCGGTGATGATGGCTGGCGGTTGCAGGAGATAAGAAACATCTACAAGCTCCATACTGCAACTCGAGCAGGGCGCTCCCTGGTGCTCAATATCGCGCTGGCGCCGCTCCAGGATGCTCAGGCGCAAACCGGCGTGCTGGTGGTCTTGGAAGATGTTACTTCCCGTATCAGGCTGGAAGAGCAGTTGCAGCAGCGAGAGAAGCTGTCTTCAATCGGCTTGCTTGCCGCGGGAGTGGCCCACGAAGTCAACACACCCCTGACCGGCGTCTCTTCCTATACTCAGCTGCTCCTTGGCATGCTGTCGGAAACGGATCCCAAGCATGCTTTGCTGCAAAAGATTCGGAATCAGGCCGAGCGAGCGACAAACATCGTAAATAACCTTCTCAACTTCTCTCGCACCGGCGGGGCAACGGAGTTTTCGGAAGTCGACCTCAACGAAGTGCTCGATGACACGTTGCAGTTACTGGAACCGCAGCTTAGACGCAATCAAATCGAGATCGCTCGGGTTTATGACTCCGACTCGCCGCGCGTTTTTGGCAATAGCGGAAAATTGCAGCAGGTTTTCACCAATCTCGTCCTCAATGCTCGCGATGCGATCCCTGGGGGAGGTCGCATCACGATCTCAACGGCGGCTGACCGTGATTCGGTGGTGGTTGAAATATCCGATACCGGAATCGGCATTGCCTCTGAAAATGTCGCCAAAATCTACGATCCGTTCTACACCACCAAAGGTGTCGGTCGTGGCACAGGCCTCGGCCTGGCTGTCTCTTATGGCATTGTTCAGGAACACTCAGGTCATATCGGTGTTGAGAGCACACCGGGTCGTGGTACAACCTTCCGCATCACCATGCCGGCCGCGCACTCCCGTGCCAGATTGCAAGCCGTAGGCGACTAAAACAATCAGCCACAGATTAACGCAGATAACACGGATCAGAGTAAGAAGAACGCTGGTTTGGTGCCTAGCCTTCATAGCTGCCGCTCTGTTTTGATCCGCGTCATCAGCGTTAATCTGCGGCTAGTCTTGATTGCATCTCGTTCCGGGCCTGATTGCATGCCTGCTTCCTTTTCTGATCCGCCGGTATCCGCGTTAATCTGTGGCTGATTTCGTTTCAGCTGCTTTGTCTTGTACGATGAAGTCGTTGAACTAACAGGTCGTTTTCACTCAAAGGATTTTCCTTGCTGACAGCCGGACAATGAAGGCAGAAAGACGGATGGCAAAGAAGGGTTCAGTACTGGTCGTCGACGACGAAGAGATCATGCGCGAAGTGCTTGAGACCCTTCTGTCCGCGGACGGCTATCGAGTGGACCTTGCCAAAACTGGCGAAGAAGGTCTCGAGGCATACGGGCGGCGCGCCTATGACGTAGTCCTCCTCGACGTCTCGATGCCGGGGATCGGTGGCCTGCGGGCGCTGGAAGAGTTCCTGAAGATGGATTCGGAGGCGGCGATTGTGATGATCACCGCCTATGCGACGTTTGATACGGCCATCGCCGCCTGGGAGCGTGGCGCCTTCGGCTGTATTCGCAAACCTTTTCAAAACGAGCAGATCACTGCCACGGTGGCCTCGGGTATCAAGCGACGCCGCAAAGAGGAGGAGAGGCGCACGCTGCGGCGGGCGATGAGCAAGGCGGTCGATCGCGGCGAAATCGTTGGACGCTCGGACGTGATGCAGGAAGTGTTTCGCCTGGTCGAACAGGTCGGCCAGGCGCGGTCCACGGTTTTGATCACCGGCGAGAGTGGCACAGGCAAAGAACTGATTGCCAAAGCAATCCACGAGGCGAGTCCCCGCGCAGGTAAACCTTTCGTTACCGTAAACAGCTCGAATATTCCCTCAGAGTTGCTCGAATCGGAGTTATTCGGCCATACGCGTGGAGCTTTCACGGGCGCGGTTGCGGCCAAGAAGGGTCTGTTTGAAGTTGCTGACGGCGGGTCGATCTTTCTTGATGAGATTGGGGACATCCCGCCTGAAACTCAAGTTCGTTTGCTCAGGGTAATCCAGGAGCGGGAGTTTACGCCGCTGGGAGATACCACGCCTCGGCGTGTCGACGTGCGCATAGTTGCCGCTACCAACATCGATTTGCGGGAGGCGGTCAGACAGGGATCATTTCGTGAGGATCTTTACTATCGGCTGGCGGTGGTGCCGATAGAATTACCACCCCTGCGGGACCGTCGCGAAGATATTCTGCCTTTAGCACAGCACTTCATTGTCAAATACAACGAGGAGAACGCCCGGCACGTCTCGGAACAAATCGCTCCTGAGGTATTGGCGCTGCTCGAGGCGTATTCCTGGCCCGGGAATGTGCGTGAACTTGAAAACGCGATTGAACGGGCGGTTGTAATCGCGCCAGGTGATGAGATTTCCCGCGAGTGTCTGCGACCCGAGATTGCCGACCCGCAAGCGGTGATTGCTTCATCCCAGGAAGGTTCAAGCGTTGCCGCCGTCCAGGACATCGGGCGCGGAGTTAATTTCTACGACGAAGTTAGACGATTTGAGATAGATTTGATTCGTCGCGCGCTGGAGCAAACCGGTGGACACCAGTCGCGCGCAGCCCGGCTGCTGGGGATGAATGCCACGACGCTGAATTCAAAGATCAAAACCTACAACATCAATCTACGTCCATGACGCTTGACTAATCTGAAAAAAGGAAGGTTAGCCACAGATTACCCATCGCAGCAGAGCGGCAACCAAAAACTTAAGATATGATCCACGAAATTACACGAAATAAATAGAGGAACGATTCGTGTGATTTTGTTTTTTGGTTCGTGTGATTTCGTGGATCAATTTGTTTACTCGCAAAAAAACCTGCTCAAGAAAACAAGAAATTGTCACGTTGTTGCGCAGGTTATACGGATCAGATTAGAACCAGCTTATTTAACTCCTTAACTTCACTTATTTTCACTTTTGATCAGTTTCATCCGCGTTAATCTGTGGCTGATTCCGCGTTAGGGTATGTCAGCGAGTACGAAACGAATCATGTTATAGAGGAAGCATGAGCTCCACTTGCTGCTGCTCGCGCATCACTTTTTCACCTAATTCTGTGATTGATACTGTCGGGTACTCGGTCCCGCTGACTTGCAAACAGCGCGCGGCAATCAAAGCTTCCACATACAACAGAATGTCCTCCTGGCGCATGTCGCGTAGCAGACCATATGTAGAGAGGCTATTGAGGTGAAACTGCATCACGTTTTTGGCCGCCGAACCCCGCAGTGTCGAGGCCAGCAGGTTCCTTCCGAATCGTCCTTTCATGCGCGCGGCGCAGGCCAGAATTTTTCGCACGCGTAATGCTTCGTCCGCGGAAATCTTACGCGCAACCGGCGGTGCTTTTAACGCACTCTTGTTGCGGGCGCGGCCCGAACGTTCCCGGTAGGTTGTTGGCTCAACCGCCGCAAACGTTCGAGCTAATGTTTCCGGTGCGCAGTTTCCGCACATGCCGCACAGTCGAGCGTGATGGCGATCGCCGAAATAATCCAAAATGTGAGCGCGATAACAGTACTCTGAATAGCAAAACTCGATCATCTCGCGCAGCTTGCTTCGCTCAAAGGCGGCACGGCGAGCAACGTCGCTGAAGTTCACGCGCAACGTGCGAGGGGGTGTGGCATCAAGTATTACGATAGTGCGGGGGCGACGCGTTGTTGATCCCCGAGATTCGTAGGCGCCGCTTCGCCCTATGTGCCCCGCACGTTCGAGCAGGTAAAGCGCTGCCTGTACAGCCATCTCGTTCTTCTCGTCAGCGCGTTTGGCAAGCTCCGGTGTTGAGAGTTCGATCACCCTTTGACCGGTCGAGACGAGCGCCTGGTACACCTGTTGAATAATTTGCGGACTGGGATAGGATCCCTCTATGAAAAATTCATGGGTGTTCTTATCGGCATAATTGAAAAGTAGAACGCACAACGAGGCCAGGCCGTCGCGGCCGGCACGCCCGATCTCCTGATAATAAGCTTCAATCGAACCGGGCATCTGATAGTGGACCACAAATCTAATGTCAGGTTTGTCTATTCCCATGCCAAAAGCATTTGTCGCCACGATCATTTGCGTGCGGCCGGTCATGAAATCTTCCTGGGCCTGAATGCGAACTGAGTCTTTCATGCCCGCGTGATAAGCAGCCACACCAAGGCCCTGCCACTTCAACTCTTCGGCGACCTGTTCCACCGCTTTGCGAGTACTCGCATAGATGATGCCTGAGCCCTCGTGCGCTCGGGCCAGACTGGTGATGCGGGAGATCTTCTGGCGCTCGTTGCTGGTGTGCATGATTTCCAGCTTGAGATTCGGCCGGTCGAAACCGCTAACGAAGGTCTCCGGTTGCGCGAGCCCAAGCTGTTGAATGATGTCGGCACGAACATGAGGAGTTGCGGTCGCCGTCAGGGCCAGCGTTTGTGGGCCACCGAGCGATTCGATGGCGCCTTTGAGGCGCAGGTAGTCGGGGCGAAAGTCATGTCCCCAGGTGGAAATGCAGTGCGCTTCATCTACCGCAAACAGAGTTATGCGTACAGATTTCAACGCCGCCACGAAGGTGCTGCTGCGGAAACGTTCCGGCGCTACATAGATCAGTTTGAACTGACCCTGGCGCAGGGCGCTGATGCGGTCACGCTGTTCGGCTGGGTTGATCGAGCTGTTAATGAAAGTCGCCGGCAGCCCGCGCTCTCTGAGCGCATCCACCTGATCCTTCATTAGCGCAATTAACGGCGAAACAACAAGTGTGGCGCCGTCCAGCATCATTGCCGGCAGCTGATAGCACACCGATTTGCCGCTGCCGGTTGGCATTACGACCACCGCATCTTTGCCTGCCAAAACCGCGCTGATTACTTCACGCTGGCCGTCCCGGAAGTCAGTAAAGCCAAAATGTTTACGTAGCGATGTGAGGGGATCGACTTGCATTCCGCAGAGTCTAAGAGTTGCGGCCGCAATCTGGCAAGTAGACATTCATGCGATTTTTGTGGACCTTACCGGCTGGCGAAATTCATTTCGTGTAATTTCGTGGATCGTCTTCAGACACGAAGTTATTGAATCTCGATTTGCGAACAGCTAAGCTTACGCGCGAAACTCGGAGAAGATTGGTAGATTCATTTTCGTGCGAAGACGTGACCTCGATGGTTGTCCCGTGGCGGGAGCCTTGCAGATGATCGGCGACAAGTGGACGATGCTTGTGGTGCGCGATCTTGCCAATGGCCCCAAGCGCACTCTGGAGCTGCTTTCAGGGTTGTTTCCGATTAGCAGCCGCACGCTCGTCGGCCGCTTGCGCGACATGGAAAACGACCGGCTTGTCGAACGCAGGGATTTCGGCGGCAATCCTCCGCACGTCGAGTATGCCCTTACCGAACGGGGACGTTTGCTGTTGCCATTTCTGGATTCGTTAAGGCAGTTAGGAAAAGTACTCGGATGTAATGAATGTGAGGACCGCAGAAATCGGCTCGGGTTTTATTGCGAGCCCTGTCCCTTAAATGAAAAAACCTCCGTCGAAGAAGTGACTGAGGATCGCCTGCCTGTGAGACGCCGCGAACGCGACGATTCAATTGTGCTCTTGTAGTTAATTTTCCTACTCTTCCTGCACAACGACGTGAGGATCGTTCGGAATCATGTGGCCGTCCGCTGTGATGATGGCCTCGTGATCCGGGGTGATGTGTTCGCCTTCAATAGTTATTTCCTCGCCGGTTGGCATTCTCACAGGCAGGTGATCGAGGAATCGCTCCGCGTCGATCGCCGCCATGCAACCGGTTCCAGCGGCCGTCACCGCCTGGCGGTAAATGGAATCCTGCACGTCACCACAGGCAAACGCTCCGGGAATGTTTGTGGCTGTTGACTTGCCGCTGGTCATTAGATAGCCCCTTTCATCCATGTCCAGTTGATCTCTGAATAGTGCGGTATTTGGTTTATGACCGATTGCCACGAACACCCCGGCACAGGGAAAGATTTCCTCAATGCCGGTTTTCAGATTGCGCAATCTTGCGCCGTTAACTCCGTGCTCCTGGTTGCCAAGGATCTCCATTACCGCAGTGTTCCAGATAAACTCGATCTTCTCGTTGCGAAAAGCCTTATCCTGCATGATCTTCGAAGCCCGCAATTTATCACGCCGGTGAACCACATAAACTTTAGCCGCATACCTCGTGAGAAATGTGGCTTCCTCCATCGCTGTATCGCCGCCGCCTACAACAATCAGCGTTTTGTTGCGGAAGGCGGGTAATGGACCATCACAGGTGGCACAAGCCGAGACGCCATGGCCGCCAAATCCATCAGGCACCTTTGCTTCTCCGGGAATTCCGAGCCACTGCGCCGAGGCTCCTGAGGCAATAATCAAAGTCTCGGCAATGACTACCAGGTCGTCGCCATAGAGCTTAAAGGGCCGCTCTGAAAGATCCACCTCGCGGATCCATGTTTCCAGAAACTCAGTGCCGAATCTTTCCGCCTGGTTGCGAAATTCGATCATCAGCTCCGGTCCCTGAATGCCTTCCGCAAATCCTGGGTAGTTTTCCACGTCGGTGGTGATCATCAATTGGCCCCCGGGGGTTGTTTGTTTCTCCGCGTCGGCGGGGGCATCGATCAGCAGCGGTTTCAGATTCGCCCGCGCGGTGTAAATGGCTGCGGTTAGTCCCGCCGGGCCCGAACCGAGGATGACGACATCTCTCTTGAGGGTTTGCGTGGCCATTTCCTTTGAGTCTCTTTTCCTCCGCCAGTTTGGATAATTCGGGCCGAAAACTCCAACTAAACGCACGAGAGTATGGCCTTTCAGCTTACCGTATAGTATAACTACTGATACTTGAGTTAGTCGAACAAGGGCTTACTGGCTGATAGACACCAAAGGCTCGGCACAGGAGAGTTCTCATATCGTTGAAAGCAGGCACCGGTCCGAAAAGGATTGAGACGGTGGCCGTCATCGGCGCAGGCACGATGGGACACGGCATTGCCCAGGTGGCCGCCGCCTCCGGCTATCCGGTGATTCTTCGGGACCTTGATCGAGAGGCTCTTGCTCGCGGCATTCAAAACATCGAACGCAACCTCGCCAAAGGCATACAATTGGCAAAGCTCACGGAGGCCGAACGCGATCTAACGCTCCAACATATTCGCGGGACGACGCGCCTGGAAGATGTCTCTGCTGCCGACCTGATTATTGAAGCAGCGCCTGAAAAGCTCGAGTTGAAACGTCAAATACTCGAGCAGCTCGAATCGTATTCGGATGAGGCTTTCATTTTTGCGAGCAATACCTCTTCACTGTCCATTACGGCGATTGCCGAGTCCGCTGCGCGCCCGGAAAATGTTGTGGGCATGCACTTCTTCAATCCCGTCCACATCATGCGCCTGCTCGAGATTGTGGTTGCAAAACGAACGAGCGAGGAAACGGTAGCGGCGGTAAGTGAGGTAGGCCGCAGGCTGCGCAAGGAGCCGATCATTGTTAAGGATGTTCCCGGGTTTGCTTCGAGCCGTTTGGGAGTGGCTTTGGGACTCGAGGCGATGCGCATGCTCGAACAGGGCGTGGCCAGTGCCAGGGACATCGACACCGCCATGGAGTTGGGCTACAACCACCCGATGGGTCCCTTGAGATTGACCGACCTGGTTGGCCTGGATGTGCGTTTGCATATTGCCGAGTACCTGCATCGCGAGTTAGGCTCAGAAACGTTTCGTCCGCCTGAGGTCTTGCGTCGCCTGGTAAGCGAAGGGAAACTGGGGAAAAAGAGTGGCGAAGGCTTTTATAGTTGGCACAACGATAAAGAGGACTTGCGTCGCGCGCATACTTCTTGAGAGTGTGATGCCCCTGTGTTGCATACTATGAGCACCCCGTCAAACTTTGAAGAGAAACGCTTTGCCCTGCGAATGGCCTTGCGCCTGCCCCTCGTGGTTTCGGGTCGCGCGGAAGATGGGTCGGCCTGGAGCGAGCCTACTGAAACCGACGATATCTCGACGTCGGGCGCGCTTTTTCACCTCAATCAGAAAGTAAACCGTGGCGAGCGCTTGTATCTCCGCGCTCATCGTCCCGACGGCGCTCCTATGGAGGTAACGGCCATGGTGATTAGGACCGCGCCCGCCATCTACGGGACTGCGCGAGTTGGCGTGCAAATTACCGAACCCACCGAAAACTGGCTGCGACTCTTCGTCTCGTGGGTCGCGGACGAGCAGCCGTCCCAAGTTGACGCGGATTCCTCTGCTACGGACGAATAAATCCAGCCACAGATGAACGCGGATAAACGCGGATCAGAAATCCTTGGTATTGAGGTATCTTTCTGACCTGACCGTAGTTTTTCCCGCAGACCACGAGTTGCATCCCCCCGTTTATTGTTTGCTCAGATCCGCGTTTATCTGAGTTCATCTGTGGCTGATTCTTGCCGTGTTCATTTGACGATTCTTGAACCAGCCTTTACGATTCTGCCTTCTTAAAACCACCATGAATCGGAGCGAGTTTAATGTCGTCATCCTACGAGACACTTCTGCTTGAACAGCGCGGGCGCGTCGCTATCATCACCATCAATCGACCGGATAAACGTAATGCGCTGAACATCAAGACGCGCGAAGAAGGAGCTGAGCTGCTCGATGATCTGCGCGCTGATGAGTCGGTGGGTGTCGTCGTCTTCACTGGCGCCGGCGACAAAGCCTTCATTGCCGGGGCCGACATTGCGGAATTCGCGGGCCGCACGGCAAGCATGCAGCGCGAAGTGATGCTGGGGCGTTCGCTGTTCACGGCCATCGATACGTTTCCGAAACCAATCATTGCGATGATCAACGGGTACTGTCTGGGTGGGGGCTGCGAACTTGCCCTGGCTTGCGATATCCGCATTGCAAGCGAGAGAGCTTCGTTTGGCCAACCCGAGATCAACCTGGGGATTATTCCCGGCGGCGGTGGTACGCAGCGCTTGACACGGCTGGTTGGCGAAGGAAAGGCGATGGAGTTGATACTTACGGGTGAAATCATCGACGCCCAGACTGCCTTCGCAATCGGTTTGGTGAATCACGTTGTTCCGCCTGATCAGCTTGAGACCAAGACCATGGAGATCGCGAATCGAATAGCGGACAAGGGGCCGATTGCCCTGCGCCTGGCAAAGGAAGCGGTGAAGCTGGCATCGCGTTCGAATCTTGACGAGGGATTGAGGCGTGAAGTGGATCTGTTTGCTTTGTGCTTTGCTACTGAAGACAAAGACGAGGGAGTCAAAGCCTTCCTGGAGAAGCGCAAACCTGAATTCAAGGGACGGTAAGGAATGGTAAATGCGAACTGATTTCGTGTGATTTCGTGGTTACATTTGCTGGTGGCTGAACGAACGATCCACGAAATCACACGAACCAAAACTGAAGAGTATTCCTATGCGCAACCTCTGTGTCCTCTGTGTCTCAGTGGTGAATTTAGTCCGCAAACAGTCACCACAGAGGCACAGAGCTCACAGAGCAAGCGCGCAGAGATTTTCAAATTAGGACACCATCCTAAATGACCCCAACTTGACGGGTTTCCAGACGTCGGCTAGGCTTTGGAACCCAACAAGGGGCCGTAGCTCAGCTGGGAGAGCGCATGACTGGCAGTCATGAGGTCAGGGGTTCGATCCCCCTCGGCTCCACCAATCCTATCAGGCATTTACAGCATTTACAGCACAGCCATTCTTCAAAAAAGTCCCGTTGTCCAGTGAATTCAAAAGTTGGCGCTTAGATGGCGCGCTGATGGAAATTACTCAACCCTTAGCCGGATCACTTTGACGGCTGCTCACACTGGTTTATATTGGTAAATCCATGGAGGTGGAATCAGGTCCGAGGCCCTTCTGCGGTCTTGAAAACCGCCGACCGAAAGGTTATGCAGGTTCGAGTCCTTTCCCCTCCGCCATTGCTTCATTCAACAACTTACCCGCTGTTCACGGTATCAAGCTCCATCTTCCCATTTTCCACTTGGCGGATTTTGGCGCGATTTGATTGACACGGGTCCCGGACGAAACCAGCACGACTGCGCACAGCTGTTTCCAATCCTCGGTGCTCGATAGACTCGTTGTTCTCAGCATCAGTCTCTTGACTTTGGGTTGTCAGATCATTCACGGACACAAACTAACTTTAGGAGACCTCTCATGGGTCCTTACAGTCGGTTCAAAACCAATAGTTGCCGTAGTAAATCTAAAGTCCCACACATCTCGTTCTTATCACGTTCACTGCGGCGACAAATATCCGCTGTAATAGTTTTGCTGTCGGTAACCTGCGCACTCATCCACGGTTTCGCGCAAACGAAAGAACCGGACAAGCGCGGTGTTGGCGTGCCTTCCGGGCCAGTGCAAACCTCTGCAAATACACGCCCCATCCTGAGCGACAGACCAGAGTTGATTCTCCAAACGGGACACACACAATCTGTTAATGCAGTGGCCTTCAGTCCTGACGATCGCTGGCTGGCCTCAGGCGGTAAAGACAACGTCATCAAAGTTTGGGACCTCACCACCGGTAACGTCTTACGAACCTTGTATGGTCATTCGAGCAACATTAATGCCCTCGCCGTGAGTGAAGATGGACAATTGTTAGCATCAGGGAGTGGGAATATTAAAGATGACCGGGATTTTGGGCTCTTCATTAAGGGCGGCGTGGTGGGTGGAGAAGACAATACAGTTAGGATTTGGAACGTTCAGACGGGACGAGAGTTGCACGTTCTACGCGGTCATGAACTGCCTGTTGGTGCCGTCGCTTTCAGTAACGACGGCCGCTTTCTAACCAGCGTAAGCGGCGATTCAGTCAAAATGTGGGACGTCGCAGCGGGCACAGAGTTGGGCTCACAGAAAACAAAGTATGAGAAGAGCGGTGGAGAAAAGCTGGGTTCATTGTCAATTTTCGGCTCAAGCAAGCAGGAGAAGCAGCAGCAGCAACGATTCAAGAATTTTAGACAATCAGCATCCAAAATCGCTGTTAGTGCAAACGGGCGAGCTGCAGCTATCGGACAACCAGATAAAGCGATCAAGATTTATGACGCGCAAAGCGGACGCGAACTGCGTGAATTGTCCTTCAAGGCGAACCCGCAAACGGAAAACTCAAGTCTTGCCTTTAGCGCGGATGCAAATCTTGTTGCTTTCGCCAAAACGAGTGAATCAGTTTGCGTCCAGGAGGCTGTCACCGGACGCGAGCGATATTGCGTCAACGCAGGGTTCAGCAAAACGCCGCAGCGAGTTCAATTTAGCAGCGACGGACGATGGCTCGTAACGGCGACGGCTAACAGTACGACTTTAAAGTTGTGGGACGCCACGACTGGTCAATTAATACGCGAGCTAAATACTCCTGGTGAACCGGCAACGAATTTTCGCGTTATTAGCTTTAGTCGCGATGGCAACCACATCGCTGCCGTCGCACCGGGATCTAAAGCGATCCGAATATTTGCGACCACCACAGGGAGCGAGATCCTCACTTTGAAAACCCGCGGAATAGATCCGGATTCGTCCTCCAGGCAAGCGGCTTTCATCAAGTCTATCGATTCCAAGACGATGTCCATTCTCCAGAAGCGGGATATCACTAGTCCAGAACAAATGATTGAAGCCGTCGAAGCGATGGCTACTCTGTCCAGTGACAAGTTTCAGGCGGGCCGCGCAGTAAGCTTTAGTCCCGACGGTCGCTTCCTTATCTCCCGCCAAATGGTCTTAAAGAATCTGCTAACAGAGGTTTGGGATTCTCAGACTGGCGGGCTCGTGCCTGTCTCCGATGACGTCGCCATGCGAGATCGGGCCAAGCCCTTCTATAGCCCGGACGGACGATACAGAGTCGCGCCTTATTTTGCGAATCAACACCTCAACGACTTCTCACCAGCATCGATTTTTGTTCCTGTCGCCAACGCGTTCAAAGACGCATATAAGCAAAGAGTAGATTTGCACGATGGACAATCAGACAAAACTCTTTACGAGTTTGATGGAGGCAAGGCCCCGGACATGGGTATCGTGCCAGCGGCTGGTTTCAGTTTCGACAGCAAACTCATTGCGATCACTGGCTTCGAAAAGGAGGAGCGCTCAGTACTCATCTATGAGACGGAGAAGGGACGCAAAGTCAACACCTTTCCGATCAATGACGACGAAAACAGCGGACCCGTAACAACCCTTTGCATCAGCGGCGACGCGCGCTTTCTCGCTGCGGGATACGCGACGAAGATCGACATATTTGAAGTAGCCTCCGGTAAGACTATTCGTACGTTGCCACATGCGGGCCGCGTAGTCTCACTCAGCTTTAGTCCTGATGGTCGGTTTCTTGTGGCCCTGGGTGGAAACAACGATAAGGAGCTCTGGGAGACTTCGACGGGAGAAAAGCTTGCGACGCTTGTAAATCTCGGCGGCGCGATCAACAAAGGCGCCAAAGATTGGTTAGTTGTTACCCCCGATGGGCTATTTGATGGTTCGCCCAATGCATTTCGACAGATTCTTTGGCAGTTTGGAGGCAATACGTTTGACGTAACGCCCGCCGAAACCTTCTTCAACGAATTCTATTATCCCGGACTGCTTGCAGAGGTTATGGCCGGGAAGAAACCTCATGCGCCGAAAAATATTTCGCAGCTCGATCGACGACAACCCGAACTGAAATTGATGACTAAAGACGCGCAGACCGGACGGGAAAGTATTTCAGAACGCCACTTGATGGTGAAGATCGAAGTAGCTGAGAAACAAGCTGACAAAGATCATAATGCAGGGAGCGGAGCACGCGACGTACGTCTATTCCGTAATGGTGCATTGGTAAAAGTTTGGCGCGGCGATGTGCTGAGAGGCCAACCTTCGACAACACTGGAAGCGAACCTGAGCATAGTTGCCGGCGAGAACCGTCTGTCAGCTTACGCATTCAATCGCGATAACATCAAAAGCATGGACGCTACGCTGAATCTCAGCGGCGCGAGTAGTCTGACACGAAAGGGTATTGCTTACGTACTCACAATAGGCATTAACGTTTATTCAAATGATGAATACAACCTCAAGTACGGCGTTGCAGACGCCGAAGCATTTGGCGAAGAGGTGCAACGCCAACAGCAGCAGATTGCAAACTATTCGCATATTGAAGTTGTGTCGCTGATGGATGATCGGGCCAAGAAAACAACTATTTTGTCGGCCCTGCGACGTCTCGCAGGAGTGGAAGAAGGAGCGGTCGCCGATGAGCCTGCACTCCGGAACATGAAGGCCACCGAACCTGAGGATGCAGTTTTCATTTACTTCGCAGGACATGGAACCGCTCAGGGCCAACGCTTTTATCTGATTCCGCACGACCTTGGTTATACCGGAGAGCGTACTGAACTCGATGCCGCGGGCTTGCGAACCATTCTTGAACACAGCATCTCGGATCAGGAACTATTGCGGGCAGTTGAAGGCATCGATGCGGATAAATTATTGATGGTCATTGATGCGTGCAATTCCGGGCAGGCACTCGAAGCTGAAGAACGGCGGCGCGGTCCGATGAACTCGAAAGGTTTGGCCCAACTGGCCTACGAGAAGGGGATGTATATTCTCACCGCAGCGCAGAGTTATCAGGCCGCTCAGGAGGTCTCGCAACTTGGACATGGCCTGTTGACTTACGCCCTTGTCGAAGAAGGGCTGAAGCAGGGCGCAGCAGATAGCGATCCCAAAGATGGACAAATCGTAGTGCGAGAATGGTTCGACTATGCAACGACGCGCGTACCCAACATGCAGCTTGAGAAGTTGAAGGCCGCGCGTGATCTAGGTATGGGTCTTTCCTTCGTCGAACCCGACGCCAAACCGATTTCAGCCGCTCCCTCCGCTGAACGGCGGGTTACCCAAACGCCACGTGCCTTTTACCGGCGCGAATCAGAAGACCGACCATTAATCGTCGCCAGGCGATGAAGCAGGTCCGCCAAATCTGGAGGAATCCGTCGTAGAATGTTGGGGGCAAAATTGTGGCCGGATGCGACAACAAACTACCTACATGGTCCAGGAATGCAATGTGACGAAACGGGAAACCCGTTTAACTTCGTGCTGGCTGCAACCTGTTTAATTGTTTTGGTTTAAGAAAATCGCCTCGCTAGAACTGGCAGTCATGAGGTCAGGGGTTCGATCCCCCTCGGCTCCACCAATAAGATCAACGGTTTAGGGCCACCCTTTAGAGTGGCCCTTCTCAGTAATGTGTGCCTATAGTGTGCCAGAGTTTGAAGAGTGAGTAGTTTCATCCCTAGATACTTACGCTCACGTTCTGCCTTCGGATCAGGCTGGAAAATAGCCCTCAACCAACTCTCGAAACCGCCGCGGATTTTCTTTCCTCGACAAGTTCTTCCTGTTCAGACTTCAAACTTCGCAGGTTTTCGACCTCTTCCTCAGCGAGATCTGCCAACTGTGCGGTTGCCTGCGTTGCGACGACAAGTTGACGAGGAATATCTTCAACTTTGCTTCGCATTTGCTCTTCTTGTATCGCTTGTCCCTGAACCCCAAAACTGATTCTTTCGAGTTCTTCGACGGCATAACGATTATGCGCTTGAGCTTCATCGCTGAGATATTCGGCTTGCTCACTTTGCTTGCGCACTTCGACCTCGCCAAACTGCAAATTGTGCACCTCGTTGATCAATTGTCGCTCTCTTTCGGCTCGCAGACGAGTTTCTTCCAGCAAAGATTGATCAATGTCCGTTCGCTGGCAAATTTCCGGTTCCAGCCACAAGATCTCCGCTGAGGCTGGCCGGCGAATCTGGTCCGTTGCTCGTTGTATTTCCAGAAGCCGCAGATCTTCTTCAAGAACTTTATGAAGTGAGGCTTCTACCTCAGCTCGGCGATGAGCGACCTCTTCAGTCAGGCGTTCGAGGTCGGCCCTCTCCAGGAGAAACTGCTCCTGTTCTGCCCGGCTTCTGTTTTCTGCTTCGCCGAGTTGGCGCTTGGCTTCGATGCGGAGGCGCTCAGCTTCCGCTTGACGAGCCTCTACCGCTGCCTCTAGTTCTGCTTTCTCTTCGTCAAACTGTCGCATTAGGGCCGCAGTCTCGAGACGCATCTGCTGCGTTGCTTGGTGCATTTCCAGAAGCCGCTGATCTTCTTCATTGGCTTGGTGAAGTGAGGCTTCTACCTCAGCACGGCGATGAGCGACCTCTTCAGTTACGCGTTCGAGGTCGGCCGTCTGCAGGAGAAGCTGCTCCTGTTCTGCACGGGTTCTGTTTTCTGCTTCGCCGAGTTGGCGCTCCCATTCGATGCGGAGGCGCTCGCCTTCCGCCTGACGAGCCTTTACCGCTGCCGCTAGTTCTGCTTTCTCTTCGCCAAACCGTCGCATCTGGGCCTCAGCCTCGAGACGCATCTGCTGCGTTGCTTGTTGCATTTCCAGAAGCCGCCCATCTTCTTCATTGGCTTTGTGAAGAGAGGCTTCCACCTCAGCGCGGCGATGAGCGACCTCTTCAGTTACGCGTTCGAGGTCGGCCGTCTGCAGGAAAAGCTGCTCCTGTTCTGCACGGCTTCTGCTTTCTGCTTCGCTGAGTTGGCGCTCCGCTTCGATGCGGAAGCGCTCGGCTTCCGCCCTACGAGCCTCTAGCGCTGGCTCTAGTTCTGCTTTTTCTTCGTCAAACCGTCGTATCTGGGCCTCAGTTTCGATACGCACTTGCTCAACTTCTGTGCGGCTTCTGTTTTCTGCTTCGCTGAGTTGACGCTCCGCTTCGATGCGGAGACGCTCGACTTCCGCCTTACGAGCCTCTACGGCCGCCTCTAGTTCTGCTCTCTCTTCGTCAAAGCGTCGTATCTGGGCCGCAGTATTGAGACGCACTTGCTCAACTTCTGCGCGGCTTCTGTTTTCTGCTTCGCTGAGTTGACGCTCCGCTCCGATGCGGAGATGCTCGGCTTCCGCCATACGCGCCTCGACGGTTGCCTCTAGTTCTGCTTTCTCTTCGCCAAACCGTCGTATCTGGGCCGCAGTATTGAGACGCACCTGCTCAACTTCTGCGCGGCTTCTGTTTTCTGCTTCGCTGAGTTGACGCTCCGCTTCGATGCGGAGGCGCTCGACTTCCGCCCTACGCGCCTCGACGGTTGCCTCTAGTTCTGCTTTCTCTTTGTCAAAGCGCCGTATCTGGACCTCAGTCTTGAGCCGCACTTGCTCAACTTCTGCGCGGCTTCTGTTTTCTGCTTCGCTGAATTGGCGCTCCGCTTCCACCCTACGAGCCTCTAACGCTGTCTCTAGTTCTGCTTTCTCTTCATCAATGCGTCGGATCTGGGCCTCAGTCTCGAGCCGCACTTGCTCAACCTCTGCGCGGCTTCTATTTTCTGCTTCGCTGAGTTGGCGCTGCGCTTCGATGCGGAGACGCTCGACTTCCGCCCTACGAGCCTCTACGGCCACCTCTAGTTCTGCTTTTTCTTCGTCAAACCGTCGTATCTGGGCCTCAGTATTGAGACGCGCCTCCTCAACTTCTGCGAGGCTTCTGTTTTCTGCTTCGCTGAATTGGCGCTCCGCATCCGCCTTACAAGCTTCTACCGCTGCCCTTAGTTCTGCTTTCTCTTCGTCAAGCCGCCGTATCTGGGCCTCAGTCTCGAGACGCACTTCCTCAACTCCAGCTCGTTGTTGGGTGACAACTTCCAGGGTTTGCTGAAACTCGTCCACCTCCTTGCGCAAGAGGGCCAATTCCTTTTCATGTTGTTCTTCTAATTCACGGAGAGCCTGTTGAGTTTCAGCGCATCGCGCCGCGTGCACTTCTGCTCGCTGTGCGGCTTCTAACTCGATTGTCTGCCAGGTCAGGTCTTCAGCCTCGAGCTGCCGTTGCTCCAACTCCCGCATTGCCTTTTGCACCAACTCGTTTCTCTTCCGCGTCAAGTCTTCAGCGTCGAACAGCCGGTGCTTCAGCTCCCGCATTGCCTTTTGGACCGCCTCCTCTTCGAGACGGATAGTTGAGGCTCTTACTTCGGTTGCTTCACTCATAGGTTTTTCCACCATCCGTTCTTCAGTTGTGAGGTTCTGAAATGGGGTTTCCTGGAAGGCTACGATCGTAGGGGATGATTCAACCACTTCGGCAGCCTCGAAATTTAACTCTTCTTCCAGAAGGGCGCCTAAATCAGCTACTACCGGACCACTGATCTGCGCGAGTGCTTGCTCCGCTGCGTGACGAACCTCCGCGTCATCATCCAAAAGCGCCTCTACGAGACACATAATCCCGCGTGGGCTAGCTATTAGACCAAGCGCGTGCGCGGCCATTGCTCTTTCGTTAGGCAGCCCTGAGCTACCGAGTTCCTGCACTGCGTCGTCAAGATAACCGTGGTCCATAAAAAGTTGGCGAGCGTGCTCCCTTTCCTCAATGTTGGGGCGAGAAAGGGACGCCAGCAATTCCCCGGCTATGGCTTTTCGAATGCTCTTATCTGTCGAGGAAACGATTTCGATTTCCTGGGAGCGTCCCGCAAGGAGATCTCTGACCATCTGAGTGGCTTCGTCGAGTGTCTTAATCCCTAGTGAGTCGTCGCGACAGGTTCGAGAGGGGGCCTCGTCAATATTTCCAGGCATCTCGACAATGACATTCGCAGACGACTGCTCCTTCGGTAACGCTGATGAATCGAACGCGAGATTTTTGAGAGCCACTGGTCAAAGCCCTTTCGAAATGACTCTTTCGCCATTTCTGCTCTTACTTAATCTTCCCATTCAATAGAGCTGTTTTTGGTAAAGGAGGGGTGGTCGGGAGCCTTTGCCACATGGCTTGGGCAGCCTGGGAGCAGATCGAAGCGCCCAGATCCGGTCGGGGAACCTACTTATTGCTCTCTTATAACAGCTAGAGCTCTACTTAAACAAGTTTTTTCTCTTATAAACAGGCGGGTCTGAATAGGTGGTAACAGATGGACAGGTGGGTTTGTAGCCAAATTGTGGCCGGATGCGTCAACAAACGACCGATACGAGAGCGTTACCGCTGTAAGAAAACGGGAAAC
The DNA here is from genome assembly GCA_035644135.1 of Pyrinomonadaceae bacterium. GTDB lineage: Bacteria > Acidobacteriota > Blastocatellia > Pyrinomonadales > Pyrinomonadaceae > PSRF01. The sequence continues at coordinate 2,441 of DASQPD010000016.1, read as the reverse complement.
CCTTGAAAGCCCCTGCTGCCTGCAACCCTTTTAGTTATCCTGTTTTGAAGAAATCACTTCGTAAGAACTGGCAGTCATGAGGTCAGGGGTTCGATCCCCCCTCGGCTCCACCAATTATCCCATAGATCATTTTGATCCGAGTTGCTGAAACAGGAAAGCATAAATATCTGCGTTCTGTTCGTTCCGTTGGCGCTTGGTCGATCCGAAGCCGTGTCCGGCGTCGTAGTCAATACGCAGCAGCACAGGCTTGCTGCTGGTCGTCGCTACCTGAAGGCGCGCAGCCATTTTTGCAGACATCCACGGCTCGACGCGTGGATCGTTAATCCCGGTCGTCAGTAAGACGGCCGGGTATTTCACGCCATCTTTGACTTTCTGGTAAGCATCCATTTCCAAAAGAGCCTTGAATCCCTCTTCAGTCTTGACGGAACCGAATTCCGGAATATTCGGAATGCCATTGGACGTAACCTCAAATCGCAACGCGTTGTTATCACCGACCTGGTCTATCGCGGCGCCAAACAACTCCGGTCGCTCGACGATTGAGTTCCCGATCAAAATGCCTCCGGCGCTTCCACCTTGTCCGGCAAGATGCTCTGAACTCGTGTATTTCTCTCTGATGAGATACTCAGCGCAGGCAATAAAATCTTTCCAGGTATTGGGTTTGGTTTTTTCTTTGCCGGCCAGATGCCACTCTTCGCCGTATTCGCCGCCGCCGCGCACACCCGCCAGCGCTATCACACCACCGCGCTCAAGCCAGGGCAGGAAATTCGATGCGAAAAAGGGCTCAGTGTTGTTTATGCCATAAGCTCCATAACCATTCAGCAAAGTCGGATTAGTGCCGTCGCGCTTCAAACCTCGCTTATACAGAATGACCAAAGGCACCATCGTGCCGTCGTAACTCTTTGCTTTGACTGAAGCGGATTCAATGTTGGACATGTCAATTGGAATTGGCGGCCCGAGCCCTATATTCGTCGCGGCTTGAGTTTTTGGATCGAATGCAAAGTAAGCCGTCGACTTGGTCCATGATGTAAGGCCGAATAGCAGACCATCCGTTCCCTGATCGGTCCAGCCGACAAAAGCTGTGCCATCGTATGGCAATTTGATCCGTTGCGGCGCACCGCCTTTGTAATCTACCCGCCAAAGTTTCCCGACTCCGCCGTCGAGCGTTTGCACGTAAACGGCGTCCTTTGCTGTTCCAATATTTGTCACTACAGCTTCGCCGGCAGGAAAGACCGTTTCTGCTTTTGCTAAATCAGGCTCAGCCAGATTGATGTGAATTACTTTAAAGCGCGGCGTGTTTCTATAAGTGGTAAGGTACAAATCGTCGCCATGGATATCGATCCCGGCAATGTCGTCGTCAAGCGAAGCAATCTTGCGCCAGGGGATTGGCGTTTGACTGATCTTATCGACAGTCGTCACATAGTATTCGGAGTTAGGCGAGACACCCGAATTGACAACCGCGAAAACGTATTTTGATCCGATGGGGACATAGGCAAATGGCAGCGGCGTCGGCTCCATCTTGATATTCGCATTTACTTCGTAACCGAAAATCACTTTGTCGTCGTCCGGATTCTTTCCCAGCACGTGCAGGTAGACACGGCTCTTTTGATAGAGGTCAGTCGGTGGTGCGCCTTCCGCTAGTCTCTGCAGACGGTTGTAAAGAAACGAGTGATTGTCAGGCAGCCAAGCGCCCGCGCCGAACCGTGCTCGATCAATGCGCTCGCCCATATCCCGACCCGTACCGGTCTCGACGACGCGCATCTCGCCCATTTCGGAACCGCCCACCGAGACAGTGTAGCTTACGTACTTTCCATCAAACGAAGGATTATATGAGTCGATCGAGTAACGCTTGCCGGGAGAAGAAAGTTTGTCGGGATCAACCAGCAGGCGCTCTGCGCCTGTGAAACCTTCGCGCACATAAAGACGGCGATCGTTTTCGCCGGGCGCTAATCGATAATAAAAATAGAAGTTGCCGGCGCGCTGAACTCCCGACACGCGCACGCCCGTTTCACTCAAATCCTCGAAGCGTTTCAGCAATAGCGCGCGTATCGGCAAACGGTCGAGGTAAGCTCTGGTATAGTCGGCCTGAGCTTTCATCCACGCCGCGGTCTCAGGACTCTTCGCGTCTTCCATCCAGCGATAAGGATCGACAATCTTCGTTCCGAAGTAGGTGTCGGTAACCTCGTGCACGGCAGCTTTCGGCGGGCCATCCTGAGCTGAAACGGGATGAGCCAGAGCCAGAGCGAGCAATCCGAGGTTTATAGTAATCAATCTGAAGGGTCTCATGAAGGATCTCCTTTAGCTGTGACAGGGTATTGATGCTCGACGAAAATGGCTATGGGGTGACTCGCCTTTTACGACAAACTCAAAGCATAAGTCAACTGTTTACTCTCGTGACAGGCTGACAGTCTACGGGCAAGTTGGACTGAACCTCCGCGTTAGTC
>DASQPD010000015.1:0-4549 GCA_035644135.1 Pyrinomonadaceae bacterium | reverse complement strand
GGCGCTGCCGGTTTTGAGCCCACCCGACGCCACGTCCTGATAAGCGCTAGTGGAGTAGAGATCGAAGAAGTATCCACGACGGGCAAGCTTTGTTCGAACGCCGCCCCAATCTCCAGTCAACTGAGTGCGATCCGTGAAGTCCCCGACGACAGTTCCTGGCAGTCCGAATACCGGTCCGTTGTTAAAGTACGGCAGAAAGGAAGGCAACGAATTAGCTAAAGAAACATCTTTCGTTGGCGCTGGCCCCCAGGGATCGGCTTTAGCCTGCCCGGCAGCCACAGGCTTATCGCCGCTGGCAATTGTGTTCCCTGCGGCATGCACATCAGCATTCTCCGGCGTCGGACTTGGAGCTGGAGTCGGTGTCTCGGACGTGGCAGGTGCCTGATCCGGTGGCGTCTGCGCTTGCGACGGAGTAGCGGCAGCGATCATCCCCGTCAGCGCGACGCATAGCGCTATCTTCCGAGCATCCCATCTGCACGGACGGTGGCGGGCGGATTGATTCAACGCCATAAGCTCCTCCATGATGGCGCACCTCTCTTCACGCTTGCTGGCCATTTGATTCCTCCCTCATTTCAACTCGGCGCTCGATGATGCTGGTGCCGAATCAATTCGAGTTTTTAGTCAATCGGTAGGTTTCAAATCTTTCACAATCCAGCGCGAAACTTCTGTAATCAGCATAACCGAGTACCTTATTCCGCTGGGCATTCCTGGAATGAGGCCCGAGGAGCTGACGCCAACAGAAGTAGGACGCTTGGTCAATTTTCTTAAAATGCACGTTCTTCAAGCGGTGACTGCCGTCGAAAGAGCGATGGCGCGGCTAGAAGTGCTTCGAGAGAAGGAAGACCCTGGTCACGCCCTGGCTCTCTCTCATTCTCACCGTGGCTTTAGCCCGGTGAGTGTGCGCAGTGAATGTTTTGCTGAACCGTTTCAACGGTTTTCGAACCCTCTGTAGAAATGAAAACCGTTAAAACGGTTCAGGGATTTTTTCCCTGCTTCAAGTCACCGGGCTGAAGCCACGGTGAGAATGAGAGGTAGGACGTAAACTGAACCAGTACGTTCTTGCGGACCTTCGCAAACAGAGAGTAAGAGTTCGTCAGCGACTCTTGTTTGTTGCTCCTTCAAACGCGAAGTTGTACGATGAAGTTAAGGAATCATCCCAGGCTGAAGTACCTTATCTGGTCTCGCGCGATTTGAGCAGGGCTCAGGCCAGCGCTCAAGCGTCTTGGCGGCAATTTTGGCAGGCATGGAGAGTTGAGAGGTAAATGAAGACAGGCGCTCAGCTGCGTGCCGACCCTTCCATCGTGGATCTGTCACACGAGGAGCGCATTGAGTTGGTGGCTGACGGCGCGAGCGAAAGCTTCCAACCCGAAGCGATAGACGATTCCTGGCGAAGGTGTCTGCTCGACTTTCATGTTGACCCACGGAGCAGCTGCGTACCCCATTTGCTCACAGAGCGTGAGCTCAGGATCTCTCGCGAACCCCTGCATAGCTTTCTACACATAGCCCAGGAAGAGATAGACCGCCTCTATGCCATTGTTCGCCCTCAGTCTTACGTAGTTCTCTTGTGCAACAGCGATGGAGTCGCCATCCACCATCGTGGCGACGATAGCAAGGACCAGGAGTTCAAGCGCTGGGGTATATGGCTGGGAGGCGTCTGGTCGGAGCGGGTCGAAGGCACCAACGGTATCGGCACCTGCATCACGGATCGACGGCCGGTTCTCGTGCATTGTGGGGAGCATTTTCGCAGCCGTCACGCCCGGTTGAGTTGCGCGGGCGCGCCGATCTTCGATCCTCAGGGAGGTTTGCTGGGGGTGCTAGACGTTTCCAAAGTGCACCAGCAATGCGACGATCAGCGATTTCCCCTGCTGCTCCAGATGGTGATCGTCTCCGCGCGAGCCATTGATGAACGCATCTTTCGTGAGCACTTTCAGTATTGCTGGATCTTGGCGGCTGCCCCTTCAGACGATTTTGGATCATCCCTGCTCCTTGCGATCGACGACCATGAATCTATTATTGGCGGCGACCAAGCCGCTCGGAAGTTGTTAGCTCTGGGCAACAAAAGCCTTGCGGACGGAATCCCCTTGTCTGGCGCCTTCGCGTTTGACCATTCACTCTTCCGCCGCACGGCCGACCGGGACATTCCGGTGCGCCTGATGAGTGCCTGTGGCGACGGACGCTGGTGGACGGCATTGCTTACTCCGCCTCTGAGCAGGTCTCAGGTCGCGCGCAGCTGGGCGGAAGCAGTGGTTCACTCCCGGGCAAGAATTAGTACTTTAGGGGATTTGCTGATGGCTACGGCGCCGGAACCCAGCCATGGCGGGTTGTCGCCAGCCGTGACACGCCGCGTGTGCGACTATATTGAAGGGCATCTCGATGAAAAGATCCGCCTCGATGGAATGGCCGCTCTGGCGGGGCTTTCCACCGACCATTTTGCTCGGGCATTCCACCAGTCAGTGGGGGTGCCGCCGCACAAGTATCTGTTGGCGCGCCGCTTGGAACATGTGGAACACATGCTGCGGGAGACACATGCTCCGTTGTCAGAAATAGCGCTGGCGACTGGTTTTTCTGACCAAAGCCATCTCGCGCGGCACTTCCGGCGGTGGGCTGGAATGTCCCCGCGTCAGGTCCGCTGGGGAGGGAACTCCGTCCACACAGGTTAACACTATGCGAAAAAGTCACTTAGCGACGTAAGGTCGCTGGTGTCGACGATAGCCGAAGACCAAAAAGACCTATCCACGAAAAAGAACACGAAACCAAGCGACACGAAATAGCACGAAATACTTTCCCATTAGGGTTTCGTGTTCTTTTCGTGTCGCTTGGCTTCGTGTTCTTTTTCGTGGATCGTTGCTTGACCTATTGCGGGCTACAACTCCGGCGCACTTGAGACGCAGCCCAAATTGTGATCCAGATCGCGATTCAATTGTGATCCAGACCTCACATTCATCGGAAACATTCCAAACACACCAAGTTTGTTCAAGACGGCTGTTGCACCCGGTGGCAGTATTCCACTCGATTCTTACCGAAGGAGAATCGTGAAACTGCTACCCCTGACGGCCGGGGAAACGAGAGGGTGCCGTCAGAAGGAGGACTTATGACGACAGCAGAAATATCGGCCCAAAATCCAAATTTGAAAGGCGAAATCCGCAGCGAGACCAGTTTTGACGTCGATTCGATCCCCGCGCTGATTCTCGCCGCCAGGCCTGACGGCTACATCGATTACTTCCGTGAAGAAATAATCAAGACCTCGGTGTTTGAAGAGATCGTTGGTAACTCGCCTGCGCTGCAGCAAGTACTTAATCGAGTAGCAAAGGTGGCGCCAACAAACTCAACGGTACTAATCACCGGCGAAACAGGTACGGGTAAGGAGTTGATCGCCCGCGCTATTCACAAGACCTCGAAGCGCTCTGGTCGCGCATTCGTGAGCGTTAATTGCGCCGCCATTCCGCAAGCACTGATTGCTTCGGAGTTATTCGGTCATGAGAAGGGCGCATTCACAGGCGCGACTGGGCGCCGGCTCGGCCGTTTTGAATTGGCTGAAGGGGGCACGATATTTCTTGACGAGATTGGTGAGCTTCCTAAGGAGACTCAGGTCGCTCTTCTGCGTGTGCTTCAGGAGCACGAATTTGAGCGCGTCGGCGGAAACAGATCCATAAGAGCAAACGTGCGAGTTATAGTTGCGACTAACCGTGACTTGGAGGCTGCCATAGCCGCCGGAACGTTCCGCGAGGATCTTTTCTACCGCCTAAATGTATTTCCGCTTGAGATTCCTCCGTTGCGGGAACGAAGAGAAGACATTCCGATGCTGGTGCCGTACTTTATCGATCGCTACGCCAGGGAAGCAAACAAGAGGATTAAGAGTGTAAGTAAAGACACGTTGGACTTGTTCCAGTCGTACCCCTGGCCCGGTAACATCCGCGAATTGCGCAACGTAATCGAGCGCTCGATTATTCTTTGCGACACTGAGAATTTCTCGGTCGACGAGAGTTGGCTAACCGAATCCCGCGGGCGAGTCTTTGGCCCGACAGGCGCAGCTGCCAAGATGGGCTTTGCACGGTCTAGTTTGGAGTTGAAAATCAGAACGCTGAAGACCGACAAGAATCGTTTCAAGGCTTCCAATCCATCGTAAAAGAATAGTCAACTTAACCTGCCTTTGCACGGCTCTGATGTTTTTGACCACTCAAAATGGAGTTGTACAATGCCAGGCATGTTGACCTGCATCGACATTTCGCAAGGTGAGCCATAATCTTGTTTTGATATAAGGCAGTGAATCATGGGTGACTTCGTCGATAGCACTCAGAGACGTCCACCGCTTCGAGCAGAATTACAAACCGCTCTTAATCTGATTCCTGCGTTCGCCTGGTACTGTAATGCATCCGGTGGGCTCACCTTCCTGAATGAACGAGGTTCGGATTACCTTGGTCTCCCGAAAGACCATCCTCTCCGGCACGGCATCGATACTGGCGCAGAGTGGGATTCCCATATCTCTCTGTTACATCCTGACGACCACGAAGAGGCACGTAGAGTCTGGTCAACCTGTCTACGCACCGGC